>NZ_CP123228.1:604382-1208764 GCF_029855045.1 Piscinibacter sp. XHJ-5 | reverse complement strand
TCAGGAAGTGGTTGGTGAGGTTGATACCGCCGGAGGACATGCGCGCATTTTATTCCTGCGGCAGACTGGACGGCATGGACGATGCGCTGGGTGCCGCGATGGTCTGGTTTCGCCGCGACTTGCGTGCCGACGACCATGCCGCGCTGTCGCATGCGCTGCGGGCCGCGCGCCGCGTGTGGTGCGTGTTCGTGCTCGACCGACACATCCTCGATCCGCTGCTGCAGCGCGGGCTGCGCGCGGACCGGCGCGTCGAGTTCATCGTCGACAGCCTCGCCGACCTGGACGCGCAGATCGCGGCGCTGGCCGCGGCGCAGGGTGGACACGCCGGGCTCATCGTCCGCCACGCCGTCGCGCGCGAGGAGATCCCGCGCCTGGCGCGGATGCTGCAAGTCCAGGCCGTCTATGCCAACCACGACGACGACCCCGCAGCGCTCGAACGCGATGCCGCGGTGCGCGGCGCGCTGGCGGACGCCGGGATCGCCTTCCACACGAGCAAGGACCACGTGGTGTTCGAGCGCAGCGAGCTGTTGACGGCCGGCGGTCGCCCCTACAGCGTCTTCACGCCTTACAAGAAGGCCTGGCTGAAGCAGCTCGATACCTACCGCCTCGAGCCCCACACGGTCGCCAGGCATGCCTCGGCGCTGGCGGCGGTACCGCCCGAGCTCGCGGCGCCGCCTCCCACGCTGCAGGCGATCGGCTTCGAGACGACGAACCTGCACGCGCTGCGGCTGCCGGCCGGCTCGGACGGCGCCCATGCGCTGCTCGTCGACTTCCTGCACCGCATCGACGACTACGACACCGCACGCGATTTCCCGGCGCGGAAGGGGCCGAGCTACCTGTCCGTGCACCTGCGCTTCGGCACGATCTCGGTACGCAGGCTCGTGCGCGAGGCCTGGGAGCGCATGCAGGCGGGATCGCGCGGCGCGGCAGTGTGGCTGTCGGAGCTGATCTGGCGCGAGTTCTACCAGCAGCTGCTGCACCACCATCCGCACGTCGTCGGCCGCGCCTTCAAGCCTGCATACGACGCGATCCGCTGGGAGCGAGGCCAGCGCGCCGACACGCTGTTCGCGGCCTGGTGCGAGGGCCGAACGGGCTATCCGCTGGTCGACGCGGCGATGGCGCAGATCAACGGCACCGGCTACATGCACAACCGGCTGCGCATGGTGACGGCGAGCTTTCTCGTGAAGGACCTCGGCATCGACTGGCGCCGCGGCGAGCAGTACTTCGCCGATCACCTGATCGACTACGAGCTCGCGTCGAACAATGGCGGCTGGCAGTGGGCGGCGGGCACCGGCTGCGACGCGCAGCCGTGGTTTCGCATCTTCAACCCGGTGCTGCAAAGCCGCCGCTTCGACCCGCAGGGCAAGTTCATCCGGCGCTACCTGCCGCAGCTCGCATCACTGCCCGACACGCTGGTCCATGCGCCATGGGAGGCCGGGGTGGCCGTCGACGGCTATACGCCACCGATCGTGATGCACGAGGAGGCGCGGGAGAGAACCCTGCAGCGCTACGCCGTCGTCGGCTAGAACAGCTCGACGTCGCCGATCTTCTCCGAGACCTCGAGCTCGCCGCGCGCGATCAGCTCGGCGTGGCTCTGCACCTGGTTGCGGCCGTGCGTCTTCGCCCAGTAGACCGCCTTGTCGGCGCGCTCGATCGCGGAGCTGGGCGAGTCGCCGGAGCGCAGCTCGGAGAAGCCGATGCTGACGGTGATGTGCCCGACCTGGGGAAAAGAGTAAGCCAGCGTGTTGGAGCGCAGGCGTTCGAAGGCGCGCTTGGCGTCGGTATCGGTGTCGCAGCGCATCAGCACGACGAATTCCTCGCCGCCGAAGCGGTACAGCCGGTCGTGGAAGCGGAAGCTGCTTCGCATCAGGCGCGACAACAGCAGGAGCACCTCGTCGCCGATCAGGTGGCCGTAGCTGTCGTTGACGGTCTTGAAATGATCGATGTCGATCATGCCGAGCCAGTAGCGGCTGCCCGGACCCGCGGCGCGGCGTGGGTCGTTGCTGGGCGACGGCGCCGGAAGCATCGACGAAATCTTGAGGAAGCTCTCGTCGAAGGTCTTGCGATTGAGCAGGCCGGTCAGGGTGTCCCGTTCGCTGTAGTCGAGCAGGCCCTGGAAATTGCGGTAGATGCGCAGGATGCTGCACACCATGCGCTGCGCCTCGGCCTGCAGAGGACCTTCCGTGACGAGCTCGAGCACGCCGACCACCTCGCGGTCGGTGGCCAGGGGAAACACCGCCAGGCCGGCACCGCCTTCGTGCGTCACCACGGTCTGCCCCGTCAGGGCTTCGCAGCGGGCCGGGTGCTGCGACAGCGCGGGCAGGCTGTCGAGATCGACCCAGACCGGGTCGGCCGTGGCCACCGCGTCGCTCTCGCTCAGTCGAGCCCGGGTGAGCCAGCGCTTGTTGTCGCCGTCGCCGACCATGCGGTAGATCGCGACCGAGCGGGGGTGCAGCAAATCGCGGAATGCGCCGGCGAGCGTGACGTCGAGGACGTCACGGTCGCGAAACCCTGTCAACTCCGCGAGATGCTCGACCAGTTCGGACATGAAGTTCGTTGCACTGCTTCTTCTAGCGCCGTCAGACGGCCTGGGCGTGGGCAGTGTAGCGTCCGATCAGCGCGAGCAGATCTTCTTCGGAGTAGGGCTTGCCGAGGTAGTGGTCGACGCCCAGCTCGGCCGCATAGTCGCGATGCTTCTGCGCGATGCGGGAGGTGATCATGATCACGGGCAGGTCGCGCAGCCGAGCATCGCCGCGGATGTTGCGCACCAGGTCGAAGCCGTCCATGCGCGGCATCTCGATGTCCGACAGCACCATCGACGGCTTCTCCTCGGCCAGCCGCTCCAGCGCATCCAGGCCGTCCTTGGCCAGCGAGACGCGATAGCCTTCGCGCACCAGCAGACGCTGGGTGACCCGGCGCACCGTCAGCGAATCGTCGACCACCAGCACCAGCGGAGACTGCGCCCGCGCGGTCTCCACGACCACCGGCTGCGCCAGTTCGGGTGTCGGTGCGTGCAGCGCTGCCACGGTGGCGGCACGGGCCTGCGCGCCGTACAGCGTGGCCAGCGCCACCGGGTTGTAGATCAGCGCGACGGCACCGGAAGCCAGCAGCGTCATGCCGGCCAGGCCGGGCATGCGCGACAGCTGTGGCCCGAGGTTCTTCACCACCACTTCGTGGTTGCCAAGCACTTCGTCCACGTGGATCGCGATGCGCTGCTGCGCGCTTCGGATGATGACGACCTGGCGCGTGCGCTGCGCCGCTTCCGTGCTGCGCGCCGACAGCTGCAGGAGCGAGCCAAGCCAGAAGAACTGAAGGGCGCGGTCGCCGACGGTGAATTGCCCCGTGCTGTAGGCCTGCTCGATCTCCTCGGGCTTGGCGCGGCGCACGATCTCCACCAGCGTGGAAGGCACGGCGACCGTGGCGTCGCCCACGCGCAGCATCACCACCTGCGTGACGGCGGTGGTCAGCGGCAGCACGAGCTTGAAGCTGGTGCCCTGCCCGGCGGCCGTGGCGGTCTCGATGCGTCCGCCCATTGCGTTGACTTCGGCGCGGACCACGTCCATGCCGATGCCGCGGCCCGCGAGCTCGGTCACCTTGTCGGCAGTGGAAAAGCCCGACGTGAAGATGAGGTTGGCGAGCTCGCCATCGCTGTAGCTCTGGCCGGGCTCCAGCAGGCCCATCGCGACGCCCTTGTCGCGGATGCGATCGAGGCTCAGGCCGGCGCCGTCGTCGCGGAACTCCACGCCGACTTCGTTGCCCTCGTGGCTCAGCGAGACGATGATCGAACCGGTGGCGTCCTTGCCGGCCGCGGTGCGCTGCTCCGGCGACTCGATGCCGTGGGTGACGCTGTTGCGCAGCAGGTGCTCGAAGGCGCCGGTCATGCGGTCCAGCACGCCGCGGTCGACTTCGATCGAGCCACCGACGATGTCCAGCCGCACGTGCTTGCCGGTCTCCTTGGCGGCCTGTCGCACGACGCGGTACAGGCGATCGGACAGGCCCTCGAATTCCACCATGCGGGTGCGCAGCAGATCGTCCTGCAGGTCGCGCGTCAGCCGCGCCTGCGCCGCCAGCTCGTCCTCGGTGCTTTCCAGCGTGCGCTGCAGCGTGCGCTGCACCGTGGCCACGTCGTTCACCGACTCGGCCATCATGCGCGTCAGCTCCTGGAAGCGCGTGAAGCGGTCGAACTCCAGCGGGTCGAACGACTGGGCCGCGGCCTTGGCGGCCTCCAGCCGGGAGCTCATCTGCGTCTCGGCCTGCAGCTCGATGTCGCGCAGCTGCTGGCGCAGGCGTTCCAGGTTGTCGGTCAGGTCGCTCAGTGAACCCTTGATCTGGCTGACTTCCACCTCGATGCGCGAGCGCGTGATGGAGACTTCGCCGGCCTGGTTGACGAGACGGTCGAGCAGCGGCGCACGCACCCGCACCGCCGACTGGGCGGCCGCGGCGCGGTCGGCGGCGACCTGCTTGGGCACAGCGCTGTGGCCGCTGAAACGAGACCAGTCGATCTCGGGAAGGTTGAGGGCCACCAGCGGCGCGGCAGGCGCCTCTTCGGCAGTCGGATCGACCGCTTCTTCGGCGGCAGCGGTCGGCTCGGTGCGGGTCGGCTCGGCGGGGGTCGGCTCGATGACGACCGGTGCCTCGGCCACCGGCTCGGGGGCGGCTTCGGCCACCGGCTCGGGTGCGGCTTCGACCACCGGCACGGCCGCATCGTCGAGGCCGCCCATCTGGCTTTCGACCGTGGCAACGGCTTCGGCATAGGCCGCGGCATCGCGCTTGCGCAGCGCTTCGAAGGTGTGCGACAGCGCGTCGGAGCGGTTGTGCAACGCCTCGACGTCGGAGGCGTGCGGCGATTCCTGGCGCAGCAGCTCCTCGATGGCGGTTTCCAGCCGGTGCGCCATCTCGCCCAGGCGCATCGCACCGGCGAGCCGGGCACCGCCCTTCAGCGTGTGAAGCGTGCGCATGCACGCCGACGCGTGCTGCGTTTCGCCCGGACGCCGCGCCCAATCGCGAAGCTGCGACTCGAGCTTGGGCAGCAGCTCCTGGCCCTCTTCCTCGAAGATGGGGAAGAGGTCGGGATCGACCGCATCGACCGCGTCGATGTCGTCGTCGATGTCCTCGACCTCATGCGCCGGCGCCGCGGCCGCACGCACGGCCTCCACCGGCAACGCGGTGAAGGGCTTGAACTCGGCGGCGCCCAGCCCACCGAAGCCGCTCTCGAGCACCAGCGGTTCCGGCACAGCGGGTGGAACGAACGCGGCCGCTGCGGATTGCCCCTGCGGCGCCACGGCGGGACCATGCAAAGGCACGGTCGCATCGACGTCGGGCTCCGCCGCGGCGTCGATCGGGATGTCCACCTCGGTCAGGTCGGCCGCACCGCTCTCTGCCGACACCGCATCCAGGCGGCGCGCCGAACTGACTTCGTGGTCGGCCAGTCGATGCAGCAGCTCGGACGACGGCTCCTTCAGGAAGCCGGCGGCGAACTGGTGCAGCAGGCGCCGGATCTCCTCGGCGGTATCGACGAACAGGCGTCCTTCGTCCTGCGTGCCGTGGCCGATCGCCTCGGTGCGCATCAGGGCATGTTCGAGCGTGCGCGACAGCTGCGAGAGGTCGGAGAAGCCCACGGTGGCGGAGCTGCCGGCCAGCGAGTGCGCCAGCGCGATGGCAGTCTCGCCCACCGGCCGGTGCAGTTCCATCGCCCACTCGGCGACCTCGGTGGTCAGGCGGCGCGACAGCTCGTCGGCCTCGTTGAGGAAGATGTTGAACAGGGGAATGCCGATGCGCAGCGGTCCGACGACCTTCACCTGCTCCTCTTCCGCCGGGGCGGCGGCTTCGGCGGGCGCGGCCGGTGCCTCGGCCGGCGCTGCGATCTCTTCCGACGAATCGATGCCTTCCTGCAGCACGCCTTCGGCGGTGGCATCGGAAGCGGACGGCAACAGGCTCTGGATCAACGAGGCCGGCGGCTGCGCGGAGCCGCCGAGGTCGATGTCGATCAGCTCGATCGATTCAGCTGCTTCGACCGGCGGCGCCTCGAATGGCGCGGACATCTGCGGAGCGCCGAAGTCGATATCGAGCGCCTCGGCCGGGACCGCCGGCGCGGGCGACGCATCGAACGGCAAGTCGAACTTGGACAGGTCGAGCTCGAACGCCACCGGTTCTGCGGGCGCGGCGGCCGGCGCCGCGGGCGGCAGCGTGAGGTCGAGGTCCTCGGCGCTCGGCAGATCCGCCGGCAGCGCCAACGCAATCGGCTCGATGACCGGCGCGGCCGGCACCACCTCCTCGATCACCTCGGGCAGCAGGGGCAGCTCGAACGCGGCCTCCTCGACCGTGGGCACCGGCAAGGCCTGCGCAGGCGGCTCGGCGGAAGCAGGCGCCGGCGTGGAAGCAGCAGCCGAAGGCTCGCGCAGCGCGAGCGCCGCCCTTTCGATGAGCTTGGGGTCGCGGCCGCCGTCGGCGCGGCGGGCAATGTCCTCGACCCATCCGCCGAGGTAGTCCAGCGACCAGGCGGTGAACTTCAGCAGCTCCTCGTCTGCCGGCTGCTGCTCGGCCAGGCGAGCGTTGTAGAGCTGCTCGCACGCCCACGCTGCTTCGCCGAAGGCCTTCAGGCCGACCATGCGCGAGCTGCCCTTGAGCGTGTGGAACGCGCGGCGGACCGTGGTGAGCTGTCCCAGGTCGGTCGGCGCATCCGCCAGATCGCGGCCGGCGGCCTGCGCGGCCTGCACGACCTCGCGCGCTTCCTCGAGGAAGATCTCGCGCATTTCGTCGTCTTCGGCGAGGTCGATCGTGGCTTCAGCGGGCGGCGTGACGGCAGGCGCCGGCGCGGGCTCCAGGCCCACCGGACCGGTGGCCGTGGCGACGAAGTCGACCAGGGCCTCGGACAGCTCGCCGCGCACCGAGGCGATGTCGTCGAGATTGCCGTGAGCCTGCAGCAGTCCTTCCTGCGCATGGCTGACCGCGGCTGCCAGCGCCGGCTGATCGGCGGCCTGCGCTTCCTGCGAAAGCTTCTCGAGCTCGCGCGAGACCTCTTCCACCGGCACGTCTTCACGCACCGCGCTGAAGGCCAGCATCTGCGCCTGCTCGATCAGGCGCGCCTCCACCGCCGCCGGTGCGGCGGTCTCGGCGGACACACGCTCGGCCGTGCGGCCCATCAGCGGGCTCAGCGTGCCTTGTGCGGCGTCGTAGACGAACAGTGATTTCGCGAGCTGCGGCTGCACGCTCAGCATGTCGATCAGGAAGCCGAGCGCGCCCAGATTTCCGGCGAGGCGATCGAAGACGCCGGCTTGCGCGACACGCTGCGGATCGACTTCGGTGGACACCATGCCGTCCACCTCGTCGCGCATGCGCAGCAGCGCTGCCGAGGCCTGTTCCATGCCGAGCACCGACAGCACGCCGCGCATCGCGGAGAGCTGGTTGGGCACCGGAATGAGCACGTTGCGGTCGGCCGGATTGCGGAAGAACTGATCGATCAGCTTCTCTGCCTCCGACAGCGAGACGCGCAGCTCCTGCACGACGCTGCCCATCGTCTGGCGATCGGACACGCGGCGGTACAGATCCTCCATCCAGCCTTCGAGCGGGGCGGGTGTCCCGCCCTGTCGCACCGACGCGATGCGCTCGGCCAGGCGGGTGACGCGCTGCGCCTGCTCGGGCGTGTCGAACTCGGCGTCCTCGAGCGAAGCCTCGACGTACAGCAGGCTGGTCGCGACCTCCATCGCGAGCGGCGCGCTCGGGGCGGCGCCGCCTTGCTGCGTCGTCGCGACGGCCTGTTGCAGCTCGGCGGCCATCGTCTCGCCCTGCGGGAACAGCCGCTTCAGCGAATCGCCGACCAGCGAGAACTGCTCGGTCAAGCCGCTCATGCGATGCATCTCGCCGCCGGCCACCGCCGACCACGACTCCTTGGCCGCCGACACGCGCTTGCGCGCCTGGGCGACCCATGCCGGGTCGTACTTGCCGAGCACGCTGGCCGCATACTCGACTGGCGTGTGGAACGCGAGGCCGTAGGCCTGCCGCACCGAAGCAAGGCGCGGGGCCTTCTTTCCATCGCCGGGTGATGCGGCCTGCGCGCAGAAGAAGAGCAGGTCCTGGGCCAGGCGCTCGGACACGTCGGCGTCGCCGCGTTCGACGATGCGCAGCTGCGCCAGCAGGCGCGACGCGATGCGCTTCACGAAGACATCGGACTGGAGCAGGCCCTGCGCCTGCGCCTCGAACACCGCTGCGGCCAGGCGCCACAGCGTCACGGTGTGCGGGTACATGGACCCGGCGGCGAGCGACTCGCACAGGTCGCTCATGCGCATGGCGGCCAACGGCGCGCTGCCGCGCATCAGCGGCAGCATCTGCTGCTCCATCACGGCGCGCGTCGCGGCGTCGGGGAAGCGAGGCGCGACGTTGCCGATACCGGGAAGCTCGTGCCACTGCCAGTCGGTCGGCCACAGGTCGGCCGGATGCACGCGATCGGCGCCGGCGGCTTCCTGCACCGCGCGGTACTGGGGGAACATGGCCAGCGGCGACACCGGCTTGCCGGCCAGCATGCGGGCGATGTAGTCGAGCAGCGCGAACGACGCGTGCTCCAGGTCGTCGACGAGCTGGCTGGTGAGCTTGTGCGGCTTGGCGACGAAGCGCTGCACCGCGGCTTCGCAGCCGCGGAGCACCGTGGCGGCGGCCGGCAGGCCCACCAGCTCGAGCGCGCCGACACCCTGGTGGATCTGCTGGCGCGCCGTGCGCAGCACCGACGGGTCGACCACGTCGACGTCGGAGCCGTGGAGCGCCTCGGCTTCCTTCACGAAGCGGCGCAGCGCCTTGTGCGCGGCGTCGAGCGAGCGGCGCAGTTCTTCCTGGACCCAGGCCAGGGCGCTCAGATCGTCGCCGGTGCCTTCGGTGTTGCGGGTGCTTTCCATCAGTGCCCTTGGTATTCAGGTCAGCGTTGGCGACGCAATGGGCACGACACCGCGCCCGCGCAGCGTCAGTCGATCTTGAATCGCGCCACCGACTGCTTCAGTTCTTCAGCCGTCTTCGACAGCTCGCGCACCATCTGCGCCGTGGAGCGCGTGCCTTCGCCGGTCTGCTCGGTCACCGCGAAGATGTGCTGGATGTTTGCGGCCACGACGTTGGCGGATTGCGCTTCCGACAGCGCCTGGTTCGAGATCTGCGCGATCAGGTCGGCAAGCTGGCGCGACACGCGGTCGATGTCGCCCAGTGCGGCACCCGCCGCGTCGGTCAGCTTGGTACCTTCGACCACGCCCTGCGTCGAGCGCTCCATGGCGGCCACCGCGTCCTGGGTGTCGGTCTGAATGGTCTTCACCAGCGCGGCGATCTGACGCGTCGCGTCGCCGGAGCGCTCGGCCAGCCGCTGCACTTCTTCGGCAACCACCGAGAAGCCCCGGCCCGCTTCACCGGCCGAGGCGGCCTGGATGGCCGCGTTCAGCGCCAGCACGTTCGTCTGCTCGGTAATGTCGGAAATCAGCTCGGTGATTTCGCCGATCTCCTGCGACGACTCGCCCAGCCGCTTGATGCGCTTGGAGGTTTCCTGGATCTGGTCGCGAATGGAGTTCATGCCGCCGATGGTGTTCTGCACCGCGCGCAGACCGGTCTCGGCCGCATCCAGCGACTGGCGCGCGACCTGGGCCGTTTCCTGCGCTTGCGCGGACACCTCGTTGATTCGGCCCGCCATCTGCAGCACCGACTCGCCGGTGTCGCGGATCTCGCGCAGCTGTTCGGTGGAGGCGGCCAGCAGCTCGGTGGAAGTGGCTTCCACCTGCTGCATCGTCTCCGTCACGCGGCCGGCTGTGCCCTGCACCTGCGACACCAGCGTGCGCAGCTCCTCCACCGTGTAGTTCACCGAGTCGGCGATGGCGCCGGTGATGTCTTCCGTCACCGTCGCCTGCTGCGTCAGGTCGCCTTCCGCGACCGTCTGCAGTTCGTTCATCAACCGCAGAATGGCGGCCTGGTTGGCGTCGTTCACGCGCTTGGCCTCCTGCTCCTGGCGCTCGGCCTCGAGGCGCTGCTGCTCGGCGAGCGCGGCACGCTGGGCCTGGTCGCGCACGTACAGCTTCAGGAAGCCGGCGCCGCCGGCGGCCATCAACGAGGCGAACAGGACCAGCGCGAGCAGCGAGAGGCCGCCGAAACCAGTCTCGGAGCCGAGGCGCTCCTGCACGACCTCCAGGCCTTTGCGCAGCGGCTCGCTATCGGCAATGATCGCCGACTGCGCTTCGCGCGCGGACACCAGGCCCTGCAGGTTGCCCAGGATGGCGCCCGCCTGCGTGCGGGTCTCTTCGTACTGCTTGAGCAACGTGACCAGGCGCTCCTTGGTCTGCGGGTCTTTCGTGCCCGGCAGGCGCAGCTCCTGGTTGCCGTCGGACAGGCCCTGCGCGATCTCGCGGAAGGAGTTCAAGTCCTTGCCGAGCAGGAACACGGCCTCGGGGCTCACGCCTTCCATCGTCAGGAATTCGTTGGCCGACTTGCCGATGCGCTGCGTCAGCATGACCAGCTGACCGACCGCCGACAGCTCGGCCGGCGAGGCTTCCTGCTGCAGCTTGAGCGAGGAAATGGTCTCGGCCGTCTCGAGCAGGTCGGACGACTGGCGGTTGATGGCGCGCAGCGCCTGTCCCACCTGGGTCAGGATCTTCTGCTGCGCAATGACGGTGTTGGCATTCTTCTCGGCGCGGTCGACGAGCGGCAGCAGCGGGTCGAGCGCTTCCTGCACGCCGGCCGGGGCGGCGGACAGGTTGTCGTCGCCGTTCTTCAGGCCGCGCACGTTCTTCGCCAGCACCTCGGTGCTCTCGCGCACTTCCGGGAAGGCCTGCGGCGATCCGATCAGCGCCTGCGACACCGACTTGGCAAGCCGCTGCGACTGCATCAGGGCCTGGCCCGATGCACCCACCTGTGCGGCGCCCTTGGACGCCGAGTTCAGCGAGATCGCCGTCATGGCCACCAGCCCCGCGAGGCCCAGGGCCACGATGCCGGTGAGGATCTTCTGCTGGTCGGCAACCGGGCGGTGGCCGATCAGCGGCAGGCCGCTGCCGATGTCGTTGGCGGCTTCGCCGGCCTGGATGCGGGTCTCGCTGAAGTCGGCCATTTCGGAGGGGGCCGCTTCGGTGATGATGGAGGAGTCGGCATGACCGCCCTGCTGCAAGGTGGGCACCTCGAGCGGCATCGTGCCGGCGGCGTCGGGCATGCGCACGTTGCCGTGCTGAGCGAAAGCGTCGTCGAACGACCCGTCCTGCTGGTTCGCGGCCTGCGTCGACTCGGACGCATTGCGATCCTGGCCCCAACCTTTGATCTTGTTCAGGAAGCTCATGGTGTTCCTCGTTCGCTCTATCCGATGTGTTCGGGCCGGAGAGAGCCGGCCCGTCATTCCGTACTACTGGGTCAATCCGGTTATCGACTCGATCAGCCGACGATGCGCAGGAACGCCTCGTCCGCAGCGAGCGCGGCAAGGTTCAATTCCTGCCACGTCCGCCCGCCTTCGTCCTTGTAGCGCGCGCCGACGAAAGGCGGCCGCGGGCCGCTCGCGACGTCGGTCTGCGCGGTGAGCTGCTGCTCGCTGCGCAGTCCCGACAAGCGGTCGACGAGCAGCGCGCAATTGATGTCGAGCGAGGCGTTGAAGGCGACCAGGCGCGACTGCTCGCGCAGCGGCTCGTTGCCCTTCACCCCGAGAAAGCCGGCCAGGTCGACCACGCCGTGCAGGTGGCCGCGCAGGTTGGACACGCCGAGGAACCACGAATGCGAATGCGGCACCGGCACGATGGGCGCCAGCGCGAAGATCTCGCCCGATTCCTTCAGCGGAAACAGGAAGCCGCGGGAGCTGCACTCGACCGCCAGCCACGATTTGCCGCGGTCCTGGGTGCGCGCGGCCTGCAGCCGCTCGGCCAAGCGGCTTTGAAGTTCGCGCAGTGCTTCCTTGTTGGCCATCGCAGGGAACCCGGGGTGCTCGTCAGTCGAAGGCCTTGATCTTCGCGACGAGCTCGTCGGCGTCGACCGGCTTGACGATGTAGTCGCGCGCGCCCTGGCGCATGCCCCACACCTTGTCGGTTTCCTGGTTCTTGCTCGTGCACATGATGACCGGCACGTTGACGAAGCGCGGATCTCGCGTGATGGCGCGCGTCAGCTGGAAGCCGTTCTGGCCGGGCATGACGACATCCATCAGGATCAGGTCGGGCGTTTCCTCGGCCAGGCGGCGCATCGCCTCCTCGCCGTTCTCGGCGGTGCGGATCGTGTAGCCGCGCTTTTCGAGAAGGTCCGACAGGAAGTGCAGTTCGGTCTTCGAATCGTCAACCAGCAGGATCTTCTTGATGGGAGGTTTGGGAGTGGCCATTTCGTCTCTGTCCTTCTATCGTCGCCCAACGCGCAAGGGGCGAGTGTCACACGTTCAGGGCGCTAGCAAGGGCTAACTCGGGAAGCGTGGCGCGCAACGCGCCGACTCCCGTGGAATCAGTCACGCCGCGCGGCGATGCTGCTCCACCGCCTGCAACAGTTGGTCTTTGGTGAACGGTTTGGTGAGGTAGTCCTGCGATCCGACCATGCGGCCGCGCGCCTTGTCGAACAGGCCGTCCTTGGACGAGAGCATGATCACCGGCACGTTCTTGAACTTGACGTTGCGCTTGATGATGGCGCACGTCTGGTAGCCGTCCAGCCGCGGCATGAGGATGTCGCAGAAGATGAGATCGGGCTCGTGGTCGTTGACCTTGGACAGCGCGTCGAAGCCGTCCTCGGCGAGCAGCACCTGGTAGCCACCCTGCTTCAAAAAGATCTCCGCGCTGCGGCGGATGGTGTTGCTGTCATCGATGACCAGCACCTTCACGCCCGGTGCGTTGGCGGGGGCTTCAATGCTCACTGAGCATTCTCCTAACGACGTGGGTATCAGTTTCCGAAGCCGCCCTCGTGGGTACGCTCAGATCTGCACCATTTCGAAGTCTTCCTTGCGGGCGCCGCATTCCGGACAGGTCCAGTTCATCGGCACCGCATCCCATGGCGTGCCCGGAGCGATACCATGCTCCGGGTCCCCGGCCGCCTCGTCGTAGATCCATCCACAGATAAGGCACATCCAGGTACGCGGTTCAGTCACTTTGTGAGTCAGGCTTCACTACAATGGTGGCGAATTGTAGCGAGCCGAAACGACAAAAAGGCAAAGCTTTTTAGGCACCTACGCAACATACCTCACACTTTCCTGTAAGTCGCTTCCGCACTGAAAACCGGTCCGGATCGCGCCGGGTGCGCCTCAATTTCGGACGCTTTTCATGACCGCAGACAACCCATCCACCGACACCGGCAACGAGCCCCTGCAAGACCCGCCCGCGCCGGCCTGCGTGATGAGTTTCAATGCCAGCGACGCCAGCGGCGCCGGCGGCGTCGCGGGCGACGTGGCCACCATCGCGGCGATGGGTGCACACGCCCTGCCCGTCGTCACCTCGGTGGTCATGCGCGATACCGCCGAAGTGTTCGACCACCACGCGCTGGACCCCGAGGTCGTGGTCGAGCAGGCCCGAAGCGTCCTCGAGGACGTCACCATCGCCGCCTGGAAGGTGGGCTACCTCGGCTCGGCCGAGGGCGTGAGCGCGGTGGCGGAGGTGCTGTCCGACTATCCCGATGTGCCGCTCGTGGCTTACATGCCCAACCTCTCGTGGGTCGAAGAGGACGAGCAGCAGGCCTACCTCGACGCGTTTCGCGAGCTGGTGCTGCCGCAGACCGAAGTGCTGGTCGGCAACCACCAGACGCTGACCGACTTCCTGCTGCCCGAATGGGAGAACGACCGGCCGGCCTCGCCGCGCGAGCTGGCGGTGGCGGCGGCCGAGCACGGCACGCGCTTCGTGCTGGTGACCAGCGTTCCGCTGCCCGACCAGTTCCTGGACAACGTGCTGGCCTCGGCGCAGGGCGCCATCACCGGCGAGAAATTCGAGCGCTTCGAGGTGAGCTTCGTCGGCGCCGGCGACACGCTGTCGGCGGCGCTGGCCGCCTTGCTGGCGGCCGGCAGCGAGTTGCACATGGCGGTCGGCGAATCGCTGGCCTTTCTCGACCAGGCACTCGACGCGGGCTTCCGTCCCGGCATGGGCAACGTGATCCCCGACCGCTTCTTCTGGGCGCTGCCGCCCGGCGAGGAAGAAGAGCCGAGCGCCGAGGGCGGTCCGGAAGAAGGCGAAGCGCCCGGCAGCCGCCACATCCACTGAGCCGATGAGCAACGAGAGCCTGTTCGAACGCGCGCAGCGCGTGATCCCCGGCGGCGTGAATTCGCCGGTACGCGCATTTCGCGCCGTCGGCGGCACGCCGCGCTTCATCACCCGGGCCGAAGGCGCCACCATCATCGATGCCGAGGGGCGGCGCTACATCGACTACATCGGGTCCTGGGGGCCCATGATCCTCGGCCACGGCCATCCCGCGGTCCTCGAGGCCGTGCAGCGGGCCGCGAGCGAAGGCTTCTCGTTCGGCGCACCGACCGAACGCGAGATCGAGCTCGCCGAGGAGATCCTCAAGCTCGTCCCCTCCATGGAGCAGGTGCGGCTCGTCAGCTCGGGCACCGAGGCGGCGATGAGCGCGCTGCGCCTGGCGCGCGGCGCCACCGGCCGCCAGAAGATCGTGAAGTTCGAGGGCTGCTACCACGGCCATGCCGACTCGCTCCTGGTGAAGGCCGGCTCGGGCTTGGCAACCTTCGGCAATCCCACGTCCGCCGGCGTGCCGCCCGACGTGGTCAGGCACACGCTGGTGCTCGAGTACAACAACCCGGCTCAGCTCGAGGAGGCGTTCGCGCTGCACGGCGCGGACATCGCGTGCGTCGTGATCGAGCCGATCGCCGGCAAC
The DNA here is from genome assembly GCF_029855045.1 of Piscinibacter sp. XHJ-5. Lineage (GTDB taxonomy): Bacteria > Pseudomonadota > Gammaproteobacteria > Burkholderiales > Burkholderiaceae_C > Albitalea. Next base: position 1,193,986 of record NZ_CP123228.1, on the reverse strand, counting down.
ATGAACTTCGTGCGCGCCGGCGTGCCTTTCGTGCGGCGCCTGCGAGAGCTGTGCACGCAGCACGGCGCGCTGCTGTTGTTCGACGAGGTCATGACGGGCTTTCGTGTCGGCCTCGAGAGCGCGCAAGGCCTCTACGCGAAGGCGATCCCCGGCTTCGCCCCGGACATCAGCGTGTTCGGCAAGGTCATCGGCGGGGGCATGCCGCTCGCCGCCTTCGGTGCCAGGCGCTCGGTGATGGAGCAGCTCGCGCCGCTCGGCCCGGTGTACCAGGCAGGCACGCTGTCCGGCAACCCGGTGGCGACGGCCTGCGGGCTGGCCACCTTGCGCGAAATCCAGAAGCCGGGCTTCTTCGATGCACTCGCGCGCCGCACGCGCTCGCTGGTCGACGGCCTGCTCGCCGCGGCGCGCGAAGCGCAGGTGCCGATGGCGGGCGACTGCGAAGGCGGCATGTTCGGCTTCTTCTTCGCCGACTCGCTGCCGCAGAACTACAGCGCCGTGATGGCCACCGACAAGGAGCGCTTCAACCGCTTCTTCCACGCCATGCTGGAGCGCGGCGTGTATTTCGCGCCGGCGCTGTACGAAGCCGGCTTCGTCAGCGCAGCGCACACGGAGGCCGACATCGCGGCGACGCTGGCGGCGGCACGCGACGCGCTGAAGGTCTGAGACAGCCTTTCAGGCGGGCGACGAGCGCATGCCGTAGGCCTTGCCGCCGACGAAGACATATTCGGCGCGCAGCACCGCATTGCCCTGTTCCCCGGGGAAGCTGTAGCCCAGCACGCCCACTTGCGCACCGGGCTTGATCTCGTCGAGCTTCCACGACTCGACGCGCGTCAGTGGCGCGAGCTCGATGTGCCAGACCTTGTCCCTGCGTGCCGGCAGCCTGGCCGCCGCGAGCAGGCCCGCACCGTCGACCGACGCCGACTGCGCCGGCAAGGTCCGCCGCGCCAGATCGTCGGGCAAGCGCAGCTGAGGGTCGAGCTCGAGATCGAGCTCGACGTGCGGATTGCGCCATGACACCTTCACGGCACGACCTTCGAGGTAGAGCGGCTTGGTCTGGTCGAAGCTGCTCCAGCCGTGGTGCGCCCGCGCGGAGTGCGCGCAGCACGCCGCGGCCGCCATCACGATGAACTGTCGTCGTTGCATGAACGCTCCTTCACAGATAGGCGATCCAGCGGCCACAGATGATGATCGCCAGCCAAAGCCCCAGCGAGAGCGCGGTCTGCAGGCGCGCGACGCGATCCAGGCGGCGGCTGCCGCCGCGCCCGTGGAACGCCGCGGCGTTGACCCCTGCCGCGACCAGCAAGCCCATCTTGGCCAGAAAGGCACGATTGGCGAGCAGCTCGCCCGGGTGGCTCGCGAACATCACGCCGCCGCTGGCCGCGGCAATGCCGAAGCCGACCAGCGAGGTGCGCAGCGCCACCCGCTGCAGCACATCGACCGGCAGCGCCACGCCGATTCCCCAGACGCGCAGCTCGAACAGGACCAGATTGCCGAACAGCAGCGCGATGCCCGCGATGTGCACCACTTCCAGCGCCGGATAGGCGTACGGATGCGAAACGATCCATGACAGCGACTCGAACGAGGCAAGCGTTGGCGTCATCGCGCGACGTTAAGCCGATCGGGCGCCTTCGCACAGCACCCAGGCCGCGGATGCCGCTCCTAGAATCGGCGCATGCATATCCACATCCTGGGTGTCTGCGGCACCTTCATGGGCGGCCTCGCCGCCCTCGCGCGCGAGGCCGGGCACAAGGTCACCGGATGCGACGCCAACGTCTATCCGCCGATGAGCGACCAGCTTCGAGCCCTGGGCATCGAGCTGATCGAAGGCTATGGAGCCGACCAGCTGGCGCTCAAGCCCGACCTGTTCGTCGTCGGCAACGTGGTCACGCGAGGCAACCCGCTCGTCGAGGCGATCCTCGATGCGGGCCTGCCCTACGCGAGCGGACCGCAATGGCTGTCCGAGCACGTCCTGCACGGCCGTCATGTGCTCGCGGTGGCGGGCACGCACGGGAAGACGACCACCACCGCCATGCTCACCTGGATCCTGGAGAAGGCCGGCCAGGCGCCCGGGTTTCTGATCGGCGGCGTGCCGATGAACTTCGACGTGTCGGCCCGTCTGGGCAGCGGCAGCAGCTTCGTGATCGAGGCCGACGAGTACGACACCGCGTTCTTCGACAAGCGCAGCAAGTTCGTCCACTACCGCCCGCGCACCGCGGTGCTCAACAACCTCGAGTTCGACCACGCCGACATCTTTGACGACGTGGCGGCCATCGAGCGCCAGTTCCACCACCTGGTGCGCACCGTGCCGGGCAGCGGCCGCCTGGTCGTCAACGCGCGCGAGGAGTCGCTGCAGCGGGTGCTCGCGATGGGCTGCTGGAGCGAGGTGATCCGCTTCGGCGCGCGCAAGGAAGCGCCCGGCGAGCTGCGCTCGCGCGGCGAGCCGCATGCGTTCGACGTGCTGCGCGGCAGCATGAAGATCGCACGCGTGGAGTGGTCGCTGCTCGGGGAGCACAACCAGATGAATGCCCTGGCCGCGATCGCGGCCGCCGAGCATGTCGGCGTGGCGCCGGACGCCGCGGCACGGGCGCTGGGCAGCTTCGAGAACGTGCGCCGCCGCCTCGAGTTGCGCGGCGCCGTGCGCCTGGGCCGCGGGGACGTGCGCGTCTACGACGACTTCGCGCACCATCCGACGGCGATGCGCACCACCATCAACGGACTGCGACGCAAGATCGACGCGCTGCAGAGCGCGCATCACGAGGAACGCCAGCGCATCCTCGCGGTGTTCGAGCCCCGCTCCAACACGATGAAGCTCGGCGCGATGAAGGCGCAGCTGCCGTGGTCGCTGGAGGAGGCCGACCTGGCGTTCTGCCACAGCGGCGGGTTGAGCTGGGACGCCACGCAGGCGCTGGCCCCCATGGGCCCGCAGGCGGTGGTGTGCGACAGCGTCGACAAGCTCGTCGAGCGGGTGGTGGCGGCGGCGCAGCCGGGCGACCACATCCTGTGCATGAGCAACGGCGGCTTCGGCGGCATCCATGCCAAGCTGCTGGATGCGCTCGGCAGGCGCGACGCCGCGGCTGGGCGCTGACGCAGGTCGCTGCCGCGCCCCATGACAGCCTCGCATTCGGCCATCACTCACCTGCTTTACCTGCACGGCTTTCGCTCCTCGCCGCAGTCGACCAAGGCACGGCAGATGCAGGCATGGGTCCGGGCCCACCGGCCCGACATCCACTGGTGGTGCCCGCAGCTTGCGCCTTCGCCCGGGGAAGCGCTGCGCACGATGCTCGATGGCGTCGCCCACTGGCCGCACGAGCGCATGGCCGTGATCGGCAGCTCGCTTGGCGGCTTCTACGCGACCATCGTCGCCGAACGCACCGGTTGCCGTGCCGTGCTGCTGAACCCCGCGGTGGAGCCGGCGCGCGATCTGGCGGCCTACATCGGCGAGATCACCTCCTGGCACGGCGACGAGCGCTTCTTCTTCCGTCCGGAGTTCGTCGATGCGCTGCGGGAAATGCGTCCGGCCGAGGTCACGCGCCCCGAGCGCTACCTGGCCATCATTGCCAAGGGCGACGAGGTGCTCGACTGGCGCGAGATGGCCACGCGCTACGCCGGCTGCCGCATCAAGCTGCTCGAAGGCGGCGACCACGCGCTGGCCGACTTCGCCGATGCGCACCTGGCCGACGTGGTGGACTTTCTCGGCCTGCGCCCGACGTCTACACCCAGTTGATGATGACGATGGCGACCCTGCGCCAGATCTCGACGTTGAACCAGAACAGCGCGATGGCCCACGCCAGGCGGCGCCAGGCACGCGCACGCTTGATCCAGACATCGATGTCGGTGACGATGAAGATGACGAAGGCGAGCACCGCGCCGGTGGCCAGCAGCCCACCGATGACACCGATGATCCAGCGGAAGACGCTCATGCGGTCAGGCCATTCGTTCGAGGATCAGCACCGCGAAGAAGCCCAGCGCGGCGATCACCGTCCACTTGACGATGGTCACGCCCAGGGCGCGCCAGCGGGCCTGGCCCGTGCCGATGTACATCGCGAAGCAGAGCAGTCCGCCCACCAGCAGCAGCAGGATCAGCCAGCGGAAGACGAGCATCGGCGATGGTCACCACGCCGGGGCCAGGTCGGCGAGTCCGGCGGGCGCACGCGATGCGTCGTCGAAGGTGACGATGTCGTAGGCGCCGGGGTCGGCCAGCACGGCCCGCACGAGCTTGTTGTTGAGCGCGTGCCCTGACTTGTAGCCGGTGTACGCGGCGATCAGCGGATGGCCGATGACGTACATGTCTCCGATGGCGTCCAGGATCTTGTGCTTCACGAATTCGTCGTCGTAGCGCAGGCCGCCGTCGTTCAGCACCTTGTAGTCGTCCACGACGATGGCGTTGTCCATGCTGCCGCCCAGGCCCAGTCCGCGCGAACGCATCATTTCGACGTCCTTGGTGAAGCCGAAGGTGCGCGCGCGCGCGATCTCACGCTTGTAATGGCCCGAGCCCATGTCGAAGACGACGCGCTGGCCGGTCTGGTTGACGGCGGGATGGTGGAACTCGATCTCGAAGGTCAGCTTGTAGCCCTCGAAGGGCTCCAGCCGCGCCCATTTCAGCGACGCACCCTCGCCCTCGCGGATCTCGACTGCCTTCTTCACACGCAGGAAGCGCTTGGGTGCGTCCTGCAGCTCGATGCCGGCGTTCTGCAGCAGGAAGACGAACGAGGCGGCAGAGCCGTCGAGGATGGGCATCTCCTCGGCAGTGATGTCGACGAAGAGATTGTCGATGCCCAGGCCCGAGCAGGCCGACAGGAAGTGCTCGACCGTCTTGACCGCGGGCCCGCCCGGATCGTCCTTCGCCGTCAGCGTGGTGGCCAGGCGAGTGTCGGTGACGGCGAAGGCATCGACCTTGATCTGCACCGGCGTCGGCAGGTCGACGCGGCGGAACACGATGCCGGTGTCGGCCGGCGCGGGCCGCAATGTGAGCTCGACCCGCTGTCCACCGTGCACGCCCAGGCCCACCGCGCGGGTGAGGGACTTGAGCGTGCGTTGGGCGAGCATGGGGGCGATTCTACGTAGGGTGGGCGCGGGCTCACGCGGCGGCGCTGATCGCCGCCGGCGTGCCCGCACGCCGACTTTCGCCCACCCGCTGCCCAGCACCTCAGTCCGCCTGCTTGCGCAGGAACGCCGGGATCTCGATCTCGTCCATGCCATTGCTCGCCAGTGCATCGACCTTGGCGGCGGCCGTGCGGCCGTTGCGCCAGACGCTGGGCGTGGTGAGCTGGCTGTAGTCGTGCGCCGGGGCCGGTTGCACGGGCTGGGTGAGGATCGGCAGGTTGTCGGTGCCGGTGCGCTGCATCTGCACCGGGGCGCTGTGCACGACCTGCATCGGCGCGGCCTGGCGCTTCTGCGGCGACAGGCCCGTGGCGATGACCGTCACGCGCAGCTGGTCACCCAGCGACTCGTCGTAGGCCGTGCCGTAGATGACGTGCGCATCCTCGGCCGCATAGCGGCGGATGCAGTTCATCGCATTGCGGCTCTCCGACAGCTTGAAGGTGTTGCGGTTGGCCGCGATCAGCACCAGCACGCCACGCGCGCCGGACAGGTCGATGCCTTCCAGCAGCGGGCACGCCACCGCCATCTCGGCGGCCTTGTTGGCGCGGTCGGGGCCTTGCGCGATCGCCGTGCCCATCATCGCCTTGCCCGGCTCGCTCATCACCGTCTTCACGTCCTCGAAGTCGACGTTGACCAGGCCCGGCACGTGGATGATGTCGCTGATGCCGCCGACCGCGTTCTTCAGCACGTCGTTGGCGTGCGCGAAGGCCTGGTCCTGCGTGACGTCATCGCCCAGCACGTCGAGCAGCTTGTCGTTGAGGATGACGATCAGCGAATCCACGTTCGCCTCGAGCTCGGCCAGACCCGTGTCGGCGGCCTTCATGCGGCGCGCACCTTCGAAGTCGAACGGCTTGGTGACCACGCCCACGGTCAGGATGCCCATCTCCTTGGCGACCCGCGCGATGACCGGCGCAGCACCGGTGCCGGTACCTCCGCCCATGCCGGCGGTGATGAACAGCATGTTGGCGCCGGTGATGGATTGCCGGATGCGGTCCACCGCCTCCTCCGCGGCGGCTCGGCCGGCCTCGGGCTTCGCGCCCGCGCCGAGCCCGGTGGTGCCGAGCTGGATCAGCGAATGTGCCGCCGAGCGGTTGAGCGCCTGTGCGTCGGTGTTGGCGCAGATGAACTCCACGCCCTGCACGCCCTGGGCGATCATGTGGTCGACCGCGTTGCCGCCGCCGCCGCCGACGCCGATGACCTTGATCTGCGTGCCCAGGTCGAATTCCTCGATCATTTCGATAGCCATTTGATTACTCCTTCAATGCAGTTGCCATGTCTGTCGTCAGTTCCCAACCGGTGTGTTGTTCGCCTTGGTGACCCGGCGGCGCCGGGGTCCTAGGTCGTTGGGTTGTCGGTCTCGAATCCTGGGGAGGGCCGTGCGTTCCTCCGCCGGTTCGCCCTGAGCCTGTCGAAGGGCTTGCGTGGCAGAGCACGCGGGCTTCGACAAGCTCAGCCCGAGCCTTCGACAGGCTCAGGGCGAACGGTTCTTTGTCTGCCATCGCGTGCCTCGCTTCAAAAATTCCCCAGAAACCAGTCCTTCGCCCGCCCGAACAGGGTCTTCACCGACCCCGCCTGCTGCGCCGCGCGCATGCCGCGCGAGCGGGCGAGCCGCGCCTCCTCGAGCAGCCCCATCACGGTGGCCGAGCGGGGATTGGCGACCATGTCGTAGAGCGCGCCGTGGTACGTCGGAATGCCCTTGCGCACCGGCTTCAGAAAGATGTCCTCGCCCAGCTCCACCATGCCGGGCATCACCGCGGCGCCGCCCGTGACGACGATGCCCGACGACAGCAGCTCCTCGTAGCCGCTCTCACGGATCACCTGGTGCACCAGCGAATAGATCTCCTCGACGCGCGGCTCGATGACGCCGGCCAGCGCCTGGCGCGACAGCATGCGCGGCGCACGGTCGCCGAGCCCCGGCACCTCGAGCTGCTCGCCCGGATCGGCCAGCAGCTGCTTGGCGACGCCGTACTCGACCTTGATCTCCTCGGCGTCCTTGGTCGGGGTGCGCAGCGCCATCGCGATGTCGCTGGTGATCAGGTCGCCGGCGATGGGGATCACCGCGGTATGGCGGATCGCGCCGTCGGTGAAGATGGCCACGTCGGTGGTGCCCGCGCCGATGTCGACCAGCGCGACCCCGAGGTCCTTCTCGTCGTCGGTGAGCACCGCGTGGCTCGACGCGCTCGGGTTCAGCACGAGCTGGTCGACTTCGAGCCCGCAGCGGCGCACGCACTTGACGATGTTCTCGGCCGCGCTCTGCGCGCCGGTCACGATGTGCACCTTGACCTCGAGCCGGCCGCCGCTCATGCCGATCGGCTCCTTGACCTCGTGGCCGTCGATGACGAACTCCTGCGGCTCGACCAGCAGGAGGCGCTGGTCGTTCGGGATGTTGATCGCCTTGGCCGTCTCGACCACGCGCGCCACGTCGACCGGCGTCACCTCCTTGTCGCGCACGATCACCATGCCGGTGCTGTTCTGCCCGCGGATGTGGCTGCCCGTGATGCCGGTGTAGACGCGGGTGATCTTGCAGTCGGCCATCATCTCGGCCTCCTTCAGCGCCTGCTGGATCGACTGCACGGTGGCGTCGATGTTGACGACGACGCCGCGCTTGAGCCCGTGTGTTGCCGCCACGCCGAGGCCCGCGACGCGCAGCTCGCCGTTGGGCAGCACTTCGGCGACCACCGCCATCACCTTCGCGGTGCCGATGTCCAGCCCGACCACCAGATCCTTGTATTCCTTGGCCATCTGAGCCCCTAGTTCTTTCTTTCCTTCGCGGTCGGGATCACCGTCGTGATGCCCTTCAGCCGTACCGCATAGCCGTCGTGGTGCCGCAGGTCCGCGTATTCGAGCGGTCGCTGGAAGCGAGAGGTGACCTGGGTCAGCGTGCCGATGAAGCGCTCGGTGCGCGCGAGCACCTCGTCGTCGGTGCCGCGGCCCAGCTCCACTTCCGCGCCGGTGTCGAGCTCGGCTCGCCACGAGCCGCGGCCCGACAGCGACAGGGCGGCGACACGTGCATCGAGCCTCTCGAACAGCGGCCTCAGCTGATTCAGCATCGCCAGCATGTGGACGGAGCTGCCATCAGGCCCGCTCAGCGTGGGCAGGCTGTCGTCCTCCACGTCGCCGAGGTTGGCCTCGAAGACCTCGCCGTAGCTGTTGACCAGCTTGTCGGTCGCCGTGTCGCTGCCGCCCCAGACGGCAGCCGGGCGGTGCTCCTCCAGCCGCACCGCGAGCCGGTTGGGCCACACCCGCTTGACGACCGCCTGACGCACCCAGGGCACCGACTCGAATGCGCGCTTGCCCTTGACCAAGTCGGTGGTGAAGAAGTTGCCCGAGAGCTTGGGCGCTGCATTGGCGCGAATGGTCGACACGCTGTTGCGCGTCACGTCGCCTTCGACCTGGATCATGCGCAGCGCAAAGGCCGGCAGCCGCACCATCCAGTTCAGCAGCAGCGCCGCCAGGGCGATCCCGGCCAGCACGTACAGCGCGCTGGCCGTGGCATGCATCAGCCGCACGTCGCCGGGCAGCGGCGCGGTGCGGGGGTCGAGGGCGGTGGCGGCGGCCATCGTGGTGCTCAGGCCTTCGGCGTGTCCAGGCTGGCCTGCGACACCAGGTGCAGGCACAACTGCTCGTAGCTCATGCCCGCGGCCTTGGCCGACATCGGCACCAGCGAGTGAGAGGTCATGCCCGGCGACGTGTTGATCTCGAGCAGGAACGGCTTGCGGTCGCTCGCGCGGATCATCAGGTCGGCACGGCCCCAGCCGCGGCATCCCAGCGTCGTGTAGGCGGCGATCACGATGCGCTGGATCTCGCGCTCCTCGGCCAGCGGCAAGCCGCTCGGGCAGAGGTACTTGACGACGTCGGTGAAGTACTTGTTCTGGTAGTCGTACGCCCCGCCCGGCGCCACGATGCGGATGACCGGCAGCGCCTGCACGTGGTGGCCATAGCCGAGCACCGGGCAGGTCACCTCCTCGCCTTCGATGAACTCCTCGCACAGCACATCGGGGTCGTACCTCGCGGCCAGCGCGACGGCGTCCTGCATCTGCGAGTAGCCCTCGACCTTGGTGATGCCGATCGACGAGCCCTCGCGCGGCGGCTTCACGATCAGCGGCAAACCCAGCTCGTCGGGCACGCGCACCACGCGCTCGCGCGACTGCTCGTTCGGCGCCAGGCGAACATGCCGGGGCGTCGGCAGGCCCTCGGCGATCCAGACGCGCTTGGTCATCACCTTGTCCATGGCGATCGCCGAGGCCATGACGCCCGAGCCGGTGTAGGGGATGCCCAGCAATTCGAGCGCGCCCTGCACCGTGCCGTCCTCGCCGTGGCGGCCATGCAGTGCGATGAAGCAGCGCGCCGCGCCGTCGGTCTTGAGCTCGACCAGGTCTCGCTCGGCGGGATCGAAGGCGTACGCATCCACGCCTTGCGAGCGCAGCGCGTTCAGCACGCCGGTCCCCGACATGATGGAGATCTCGCGCTCGGCGGAGCTGCCGCCGAACAGGACCGCGACCTTGCCGAGGGCTTTGACATCGACGCTCATGGCTTGCTCCCCAACAGCTCGACCACCTGCGCGGGCACGTTGCCGATCGACCCCGCGCCCATCGCCATCACGACATCGCCGCCGCGCGCGTGGTCGACGATGGCCTGCGGCATGTCCTGGATGTCGTCGACGAACACCGCGTCGACCTTGCCGGCGACGCGCAGCGCACGCGCCAGGGCGCGGCCGTCGGCGGCGACGATGGGCGATTCGCCGGCGGAGTAGACGTCGGCGAGGAGCACCGCGTCGGCCGTGCCGATCACCTTGACGAAGTCCTCGAAGCAGTCACGCGTGCGCGTGTAGCGGTGCGGCTGGAACGCGAGCACGAGGCGACGGCCCGGGAAGGCGCCGCGGGCCGCGGCCAGCGTCGCGGCCATCTCCACCGGATGGTGGCCGTAGTCGTCGATCAGCGCGAAGGTGCCGCCGTCCTGCGCCGGCAGGTCGCCGTAGCGCTGGAAGCGCCGGCCGACGCCGCCGAAGCCGGCAAGGCCCTGGATGATGGGCGCATCGGGCAGCTCGAGCTCGGTCGCCACCGCGATCGTCGCCAGCGCGTTCAGGACGTTGTGCTCGCCCGGCAGGTTGAGGTTGACCTCCATGTCCGGCATGCGCACGCCGTTGTGGCGGATCACCGTAAACCGCATCTGGCCGTTGCTGGCGCGCACGTCGATGGCACGCACCATCGCATCCTCGCCGAAGCCGTAGGTGACCATGGGACGCGAGATCATCGGGATGATGGAGCGCACGCCGGGGTCGTCGCTGCAGAGGATGGCCGCGCCGTAGAAGGGCATGCGGTGAATGAAGTCGATGAAGGCCTGCTTCAGCTTGGCGAAGTCGTGGCCGTAGGTGTCCATGTGATCCGCGTCGATGTTGGTCACCACCGCCATCACCGGATTCAGGTTGAGGAAGGACGCGTCCGATTCGTCAGCCTCGACGACGATGTAGTCGCCCTTGCCGAGCGCGGAGTTGGCACCGGCTGCATTGAGCCGGCCGCCGATCACGAAGGTCGGGTCGACGCCGGCCTGCGCGAGCACGCTGGTGACCAGGCTGGTGGTGGTCGTCTTGCCGTGCGTGCCGGCGATGGCGATGCCCTGCTTGAGGCGCATCAGCTCGGCCAGCATCACCGCTCGCGGCACCACGGGCACATGCCTGGACCGGGCGGCGATGACTTCGGGGTTGTCGCCCCTGACCGCGGTGGACGTGACCACCGCGCCGGCGCCGGCGATGTTGGCGGCGTCGTGCCCGATGGTGACCCGGATCCCCAGCGAAGCGAGCCGCTGCGTGGTCGCGCTCTCGTTCTGGTCCGAGCCCGACACGGTGTAGCCGAGGTTGTGCAGGATCTCGGCGATGCCGCTCATGCCGGCGCCGCCGATGCCCACGAAGTGGATGTGCTTGACGGCGTGCTTCATGCCGCGGCCAGCCTTTCGAGTTCGTCGGCCACCCGCGCCGCTGCCTTCGGCCTGGCCAGCTCGCGAGCCTTGGTGGCCATCTGCAGCAGCGCGTTGCGCGTCAAGCGCGAGAGCAGCTCGGCCAGTTTGGGCGGGGTGAGCTCGGCCTGAGGCAAATGGATGCCCGCTTCATGGCCCGCGAGCCACTGCGCGTTGTCGCGCTGGTGCGAGGTGGTGCTCACCACCAGCGGGACCAGCACGCCGGCGACGCCGGCCGCGCACAGCTCGCTGACCGTGACGGCCCCGGCGCGGCAGACGATCAGGTCGCAATCGGCCAGGCGCCGCGCCATGTCGTCGATGAAGGGCAGCACCTCGGCCTGGAGATCGGACTTCGCATACGCGTCGCGCACGGCCGCTTGGCTGGCTTCGCCGGTCTGGTGGGTGACCTGCGGACGCTGCTGGGCGTCCATCAACGCGATCGCCTGCGGCACGCAGTCGTTGAGCACCCGCGCCCCGAGGCTGCCGCCGACCACCAGCAGGCGCAGCGGACCGCTGCGGCCGGCGAAGCGCTCGGCCGGAGGGGGCAGCGCCTCTATCTCGGCGCGCACCGGGTTGCCGGTGACGACCGCCTGCCTGATCTTCTTCGTGGTCTGGCCGTCGAAGCCGAAGGCCACGCGGTCGGCGACCGGCAGGAGCGCCTTGTTGCTCATCAGCAGCGCCGCGTCGGCGTTGACCAGCATCAGCGGTCGATTCAGCAGCGAGGCCATCATGCCGCCGGGGAAGCAGACATAGCCGCCCATGCCGAGCACCGCGTTCGGACGACGGCGCCGCAGGATGCGCAGGCAGCTCCAGAACGCGGCGAGCAAACGCATGCCGCCGGTCAGCGTGTGCACGAAGCCCTTGCCGCGCAGGCCGCTGAAGGCAATGTTGTCCATCGCGATGCCGGCCGGCGGGACGAGGCGGTTCTCCATGCCTTGGGTGGTGCCGAGCCAGCTCACGGTCCAGCCACGCTGCTGCATCTCGCGTGCGACGGCCAGGCCCGGAATGACGTGGCCGCCGGTACCGGCGGCCATCACGACGAGGTGGCGCGAGCTCATTGGAGTACCTTCGTGCTTCCCACTCCGGTATGAGCCCTGCGGGCGGCCGTGCGCGCTCATGCCCTGCCCCCTCTCATGAGCTGCCGGTTCTCGATGTCCACCCGCAGCACGATGGCCAGCGCGACCATGTTCATCACGATCGCCGAACCGCCGTAGCTCATCAGCGGCAGGGTCAGGCCCTTGGTCGGCAGCACGCCCAGGTTCACACCCATGTTGATGAACGCCTGCCCGCCCATCCAGATGCCGACGCCCTGCGCGAACAGGCCCGCGAACACGCGGTCCAGCGCGATCGCCTGGCGGCCGATGTGGAACACGCGACGCGCGAGCCAGAAGAACGCGAAGATGACGCAGGCGACGCCGACGAAGCCCAGCTCCTCGCCGATCACCGCCAGCAGGAAGTCGGTGTGGGCTTCGGGCAGGTAATGCAGCTTCTCGACGCTGGAGCCAAGCCCCTGGCCGAAGATCTCGCCGCGGCCGAAGGCGATCAGCGAGTGCGACAGCTGGTACGCCTTGCCCAGCGTGTACTTCTCGTCCCATGGATTCAGGTAGGCGAAGATGCGCTCGCGCCGCCACTCGCTGAAGGTGATCATCAGCACGAAGGCGCCGACCAGCACCGCGGTGATCAGCAGGAACATGCGCCCGTTGACGCCACCCAGGAACAGGATGCCCATCGCGATCGCGGCGATGACCAGGAAGGCGCCCATGTCGGGCTCGGCCAGCAGCAGCAGACCCACCACCGCCACCGAGACGGCCATCGGCATCACGGCGCGGAAGAAGTTCTCCTTCACCTCCATCTTCCGCACCATGTAGCCGGCGGCGTACATGGCCATCGACAGCTTGGCCAGCTCGGAGGGCTGGAAGTTCATGATGCCCAGCGGAATCCAGCGGCGCGCGCCGTAGACCACCTTGCCGATCATCGGAATCAGCACGATGACGAGCAGCAGCAGGGAGGCGACGAACAGCCACGGCGACCACTTCTCCCAGACGGCGAGCGGGATCTGCACGACCACCAGCGCCGCGACGGCGGCGATGACGATGGACATGGCGTGGCGCGTGAGAAAGTAGGTCGGCGTGTAGCGCATGAACTTCGGGTTGTCGGGCAAGGCCACCGAGGCGCTGTAGACCATCACCAGCCCGAGCGCGACCAGCGCCACCACCACCCACACCAGGGGCTGGTCGAAGCCGAGCAGGCGCGTGGGCTGGCCCGACGAGACGTTGATCCAGTCGCGCACCGGCACCGCCGTGCCCTGCGGCTTGGCACCACGGCGCAGCAGCGCCGCGGCACGCTGCCTGAGCGCGGGCAGGCTGAACCCCGCAAGCGCCGTCACGACAGCATCTCCCCATGCTCGGCGGCCAGCGCCTGCACCTCGGCGGTGAACACTTCCGCGCGATGCGCGTAGTTGCGGAACATGTCGAGGCTCGCGCAGGCCGGGCTGAGGAGGACCGCGTCGCCGGCGTGCGCGCGGCCGAAAGCCCAGCGCGTGGCGGCTTGCAGCGTGTCATGGCGCAGCAGCGGCACGCCGGTGTCGACCAGGGCTGCCTCGACGAGAGCGGCATCGCGGCCGATGGTGGCCACCGCGCGCACGTGCCGCGATACCGGATCGGCCAGCGGCGTGAAGTCCTGACCCTTGCCATCGCCGCCGAGGATGACGACGAGCTTGGCCGGTGCCTTGTCCGCGCCCAGGCCGTTGAGCGCGGCGACGGTCGCGCCGACGTTGGTGCCCTTGCTGTCGTCGAACGCATCGACGCCGTTCACCGTGCCGAGGAACTCCACCCGATGCGGCTCGCCGCCGTATTCGCGCAGGCCGTGCAGCATCGGTGCGAGCGGACAGCCGATGGCCGTGGCCAGCGCCAGCGCCGCCAGCGCATTGGCGGCGTTGTGGCGGCCACGCACGCGCAGCGCGTCGGCCGGCATCAGGCGCTGGATGTGCAGCTCCTCGTCGTCTTCAGCGGCGGCGCGCTTGCCGCGCTTGAGCGTCTCGTCGGCCTCCATGGCCCGCACCAGCCATGCCATGCCGTTCTCGACGACAAGCCCGTAGTCGCCCGGACGCCGCGGCGAGTCGAGGCCGAAGCGGACGACGGTGCGCTCGACGGGCCTGGGCGCACGCGACTTGCCCTTTGCCGCAGGCGCGGGGGGCTCGGGGATCAGCTTCTCGACCTGCGGATCGTCGCGGTTGATGACCATCACCGCGTTCCTGCCGAAGACACGCGCCTTCGCCGCGACATAGGCCGGCATCGATCCATGCCAGTCGAGGTGGTCCTGGGTGATGTTGAGCACCGTCGCCGCATCCGGCTCGAAGCCCTTGGCCTCGTCGAGCTGGAAGCTGGACAGCTCCAGCACCCACACCTCGGGAAGGTACTCGAACACCGGCGCCGCGGGGGGCGGCGGCACGACGGGAACCGGCACGAAGTCATCGTCCAGCGGCTGCGACGCGGGCGGGGCTTCGTCCACCATGGGCGGGCCGAGGTCGTCGTTGGCCGCCTCCTGCACGGCGTCCTGCACCGCCTGGGGCACCACCGGTGCTTCCACGGTCGCCACCACGACTGGCGCCGGCATCGGCTCGCGATCGAGCGCATCGGCGAGCGTCTGCAGCATCGTCGGGCCGATGTTGCCGGCCATGGCGACACGCCGGCCCGTGCGCTCGATCAGCATCGCTGCCATCGCGGTGGTCGTCGTCTTGCCGTTCGTGCCGGTGATGGCGACGACCTGGGGCGCGTAGCCTCGCTCTTCCTTCAGGTCGGCCAGCGCGCGCGCGAACAGCTCGAGCTCGCCTTGCACCAGCACGCCGCGATCGGCGGCGCGGGACAAGGCCGCCGCGATGCGTGCATCGGTGGGCGCGAGGCCCGGGCTCTTCAGCACCAGGCGCACGCCGTCGAAGGCGTCGTCGTGCAGCTCGCCCGTGAACAGCTGGGCCTGCGGCAGGTGCTCGGCGAGCGCGGCCGCATTCGGCGGCGCCTGGCGCGAGTCCCACACGCGCACGGCCGCGCCGCAGCGCCCGCTCCAGCGCGCCATCGCCAGCCCGGACTCCCCGAGCCCGAGCACCAGCACCGTGATGTCCTTCAGGTGATTCATCGCAACTTCAGACTCGCCAGTCCCACGAGGCACAACAGCATCGTGATGATCCAGAAGCGCACCACCACCTGCGTCTCCTTCCACCCCGACTTCTCGAAGTGGTGGTGCAGCGGCGCCATCTTGAGAATGCGGCGGCCCGTGCCGTAGCGCTTCTTGGTGAACTTGAACCAGGAGACCTGCACCATCACCGACAGCGCCTCGAGGACGAACACGCCGCCCATGATCCCGAGCACGATCTCCTGCCGGGTGATGACGGCGATGGTGCCCAACGCGCCACCCAGCGACAGCGCGCCCACGTCGCCCATGAAGACCTGCGCCGGGTGGGTGTTGAACCACAGGAACGCCAGCCCGGCGCCCGCCATCGCCGCGCAGAAGATCAGCAGCTCGCCGGCACCGGGGATGTAGGGGAACAGCAGATAGCGGCTGTACACCGAGCTGCCCGTCACGTAGGCGAAGACACCCAGCGCCGAGCCGACCATCACCACCGGCATGATCGCCAGGCCGTCGAGGCCGTCGGTGAGGTTCACCGCGTTGCTCGCCCCGACGATGACGAAGTAGGTCAGGATGATGAAGCCGAACACGCCCAGCGGGTAGCTGATCGTCTTGACGAAGGGGACCATCAGGTCGGCCTTGGGCGGCAGGTCGTTCGAGAAGCCGCTCTGCACCCAACGGATGAAGAGCTCCAGCACGCGCAGGTTCGAGGTTTCCGAAACGCTGAACGCCAGGTACAGCGCGGCGACCAGGCCGATCATCGACTGCCAGAAGTACTTCTCGCGCGAGCTCATGCCCTCGGGGTTCTTCTGCACCACCTTGCGCCAGTCGTCCACCCAGCCGATGGCGCCGAAGCCGATCGTCACCACCATCACGATCCAGACGAAGCGGTTGCTCCAGTCGAACCACAGCAGCGTGGACACGCCGATGCCGATGAGGATGAGCACGCCGCCCATCGTCGGCGTGCCGCTCTTGGCGACGTGCTCCTTCACGCCGTACTCCCGGATCGGCTGGCCGATCTTCAGCTCGGCCAGGCGGCGGATCACCCACGGGCCGAACGCAAGACCGATGAGCAGCGCGGTCAGGGCCGCCATCACGGCGCGGAAGGTGATGTACTGGAAGACGCGGAAGAAGCCGAACTCCGGCGACAGCGTCTGCAGCCACTGGGACAGGCTAAGCAGCATCCGTCGCTCCCTGCGGCTGCGTCAGCGCCGCCACCACCTGTTCCATCTTCATGAAGCGCGATCCCTTGACGACGACCGAAGCGGCCGCGGGCGCCATGCTCAGCGCGGCGATCAAGGTGGACACGTCGTCGAAGTGGCGCGCGCCGTGGAAAGCCGCGCTCGCGTGCGTGCTCAAGGCGCCGGCGGTCCAGAGCTGGTCGATGCCGCGCTCGGCCGCATACGCGCCGACCTCGCGATGGAAGGCCGGGCCCTGCGCGCCCACCTCGCCCATGTCGCCCAGCACCAGCCAGCGGGGTCCGGGCAGCTCGGCCAGCACGTCGATCGCCGCGCGCACCGAATCGGGATTGGCGTTGTAGGTGTCGTCGATCAGGGTCACGTCCCGACCTTCGCGGCGGAAGGTCTTCACTTGCGAGCGGCCCTTCACCGGCGCGAAGTCCTCGAGCCCGCGCGTGACGGCCTCGAGCGGGCAGCCCGCGGCCAGCGCGCAGGCCGCCGCCGCGAGTGCGTTCTTCACGTTGTGCTGCCCGGCCACGCGCAGGCTCGCCGATGCCGCGCCTGCGGGCGTATGCAGCATCAGCGACCAGCGATCGCCGGCCCAGGCCGCCTCGGCGGTGATGTCGGCCGCGCCGCGCAGTGCGAAAGTCAGCACCGGCCGCGCGCCGGCCAGCTGGCGCCACAGCGGCGTGTAGGCGTCGTCGGCCGGGAACACGGCGATGCCCAGCGGCGGCAGCGCCTCGATCACCGCGCCGTTCTCGCGCGCCACCGCTTCGACGCTCGTCATGAATTCCTGGTGCTCCCGCTGGGCGTTGTTGACGAGCGCGACGGTGGGCCCGGCAATGGCCGCGAGCTGCGCGATCTCGCCGACATGGTTCATGCCGAGCTCGACGACGCCGGCGCGATGCCAGGCTTCGTCGTCCTGGCGCAGCCGCAGCAAGGTGAGCGGCACGCCGATGTCGTTGTTGAGATTGCCCTGGGTCGAGAAGGCGGCATCCTCGAGCCAGGCCCGCAGGATGGAGGCGATCATCTGCGTGACCGTGGTCTTGCCGTTGCTGCCGGTCACCGCGATCAGCGGGAGATGGCAGCGTCGCCGCCACGCCGACGCCAGCGCGCCGAGCGCGGCCTTGGTGTCGGCCACCTGCAGTCCCGGCAGGCCGGTCTCGGCCAGGCCGCGCTCGGCGAGCGCCGCCACCGCGCCAGCCTCCTTCGCCTGGGCGAGAAAGTCGTGCGCGTCGAAGCGCTCGCCCTTCAGCGCGACGAACAGATCGCCTGGCTGCAGGCTGCGCGTGTCGCTGTGCACGCGGCGGATCTGCACGTCGGCATCGCCGACCAGCGCCGACGACGGCAGCAGCGCATGGGCCTGGCGCAGGCTCATCATGGCCGCATCCTTTGCACGCCCATCTTGCCGGCCAGCACCTCGCGCGCCTCGACGACGTCGGAGAAGGGATGCCGCACGCCCGCGACTTCCTGATAGTCCTCGTGGCCCTTGCCGGCGATCAGCACCACATCGCTCGCGTCGGCGAGCCGGATCGCCTGGCCGATGGCCGCGCGGCGGTCCTCGATGACCATCGGCGTGGGCGTCCCGGTCATGCCGGCGACGATCTGGTCCAGGATGTCCCGGGGCCGCTCGTGCCGCGGGTTGTCGCTCGTGACGACGACCCGCTGCGCGAGCTGCTGCGCCAGCGCGCCCATCAGCGGTCGCTTGGTGGCGTCACGGTTGCCGCCGCAGCCGAACACGCACCAGAGCTCGCCGTGTCGTGCGCGCGCCAGCGGCTGCAGCGCGAGCAGCGCCTTCTCGAGCGCATCCGGCGTGTGGGCATAGTCCACCACCACCTCGGGCAGGTCGCCGGAGCGCGGCGCCTCGTCGTCGTACTCGATGGCGGCGATGACTCGCTGCATCCGCCCGGGCACCGGCGTGAGCAGCGTGCAGGCCTGGGCCGCATCGGCCAGCGCGATCCCGAGCGTGCGCAGTGCGCCGATGACGGCAAGCAGATTCGAGACGTTGTAGTCGCCGATCAGCCTGCTGCGCACGACGGCCTGCGCTTCGCCTTCGTAGATGTCGAAGGCCAGGCCGCCGTCGATGTACTGGATGCGGTGCGCGTAGAGCCGCGCGTCGCGGCGCGCCGAGTAGGTCCACACGTCGACCGGCCCGCCCTGCATGCGGCGCGCCAGCGCCTCGCCCATCGGGTCGTCGACGTTGATCACCGCGTGGCGCAGGCCGGGCCAGGCGAACAGCTGCGCCTTGGCCTGCCAGTACGCCTCCATCGAGCCGTGGTAGTCGAGGTGGTCCTGCGTGAAGTTGGTGAACATCGCGACCGCGATGTGCGTGCCGGCCAGCCGCTGCTCGACGATGCCGATGGACGAAGCCTCGATGGCGCAGGCAGCGAATCCGGCCTCCAGGAAGCCCTTGAAGGCCGCGTGCAGGGTGACCGGATCGGGTGTGGTGAGCCCGGTCGATTCGATGGTTCCGGGGTCGTCGTGCGCCGGCGGCTCTCCGATGCCCAGCGTGCCGACCACGCCGCTGCGGCGCCCCAGCGCGGTGAGGGCCTGGGCGGTCCACCACGCCGTCGACGTCTTGCCGTTGGTGCCGGTGGTCGCGATCACGTCGAGATGCGCGCTCGGATGGCCGAGAAAGCCGCTGGCCAGCGAGCCGGTGGTGGCCTTCAGGCCCTTCATCGTCGCGATGCGGTCGTCGCCGTCGAAGCCGAACGCTTGCGCGCCCTCGGCCTCGACGATGCAGGCGACCGCGCCCGCGGCCAGCGCGGCGCCGACGAACTGGCGGCCGTCGCGCGTCGCGCCCGGCCAGGCGACGAAGGCGCCGCCCGGCATCACGTCGCGGCTGTCGGTGGTCAGCGAGACGACACGCCGGCTGGCCAGCCAGGCCAGGGCGTCCGGCACCGAGTGGAGCTGCAGCATCAGAAGCTCTCCTCCTCGGCCGGGATGCTGTGCGCGACGATCTGCGGCCGCACGTCGACGTCGGGCGGCACGCCGAGCGTGCGCAGCGTCTGCTGCACGACCTCGCTGAACACCGGCGCGGCGACGTCGCCGCCGTAGTACTTGCCGGCGCTGGGTTCGTCGACCATCACCGCGACCACGATGCGCGGCTTGTGGATGGGCGCCATGCCGACGAACCACGAGCGGTACTTCTTGTCGGCGTAGCCCTTGCCTTCCTGCTTGTAGGCGGTGCCGGTCTTGCCGCCCACCGAATAGCCCATCGCCTGCGCCTTGGGTGCGGTGCCCCCGGCGCTGGTGGCGAGAAACAGCATCTCGCGCACTGCCTGCGCGGTCTTCGGCGAGAGCACGCGCATGCCGCCGGTCGGTTGCGGGTTCTTCACGAGCGAAGCGCCGATGAGCTCGCCGTCGCGAGCGAACACGGTGTAGGCGCGCGCCAGCTGGAACAACGAGGTCGACAGGCCGTAGCCGTAGCTCATCGTGGCCTGCTCGATCGGGCGCCAGGTCTTGTACGGGCGCAGCCGGCCGGTGACCGCGCCAGGGAAGGCGAGCTGCGGCTTCTGTCCGAAGCCGACCTGCGTGAACAGCTCCCACATCTCGCGCGGCTGCATCTGCATCGCCATCTTGACGGTGCCGACGTTGCTCGACTTCTGGATCACCTCGGCCACCGTCAGTGCGCCGTGCGGATGGGCGTCGCGGATCGTCGAGCCAGTGATGTTGATCGATCCCGGCGCCGTCTGGATGACGGTGTTGGGCGTGACACGGCCGGTCTCCATCGCCCAGGCCGCAATGAAGGGCTTCATCGTCGAGCCGGGCTCGAAGGTGTCGGTCAGGGCGCGGTTGCGCAGCTGTCCGCCGGTGAGGTTGCGGCGATCGGCCGGCGTGAAGCTCGGGTAGTTGGCCAGCGCCAGCACCTCGCCGGTCTGCGCGTCCAGCACCACCACGCTGCCGGCCTGCGCCTTGTGCTCCGCCACCGCGTCGCGAATGCGCTGGTAGGCGAAGAACTGCACCTTCGAATCGATCGACAGCTCGATGTCCCGGCCGTCGACCGGCTGCACGCTCTCGCCGATGTCCTCGACGATGCGACCCAGCCGGTCCTTGATGACGCGGCGCGTGCCGTCTCGCCCGGACAGGTCCTGCTGGAACGCGAGCTCGATGCCCTCCTGGCCCTTGTCCTCGACGTTGGTGAAGCCCACGACATGCGCCGCGGCCTCGCCCTCGGGGTACCGGCGTTTGTACTCGCGCACCTGGTGCACGCCCTTCAGGCCCATCGACAGGACGTCCTTCGCGAGCTGCTCGTCGACCTGGCGGCGCAGCCAGACGAAATTGGGGCTGTCGGCGAGCTTGGCTTCCAGCTCCTTGACCGTCATGCCGAGCAGGCGCGCGAGCCGCGCGCGCTGTGGCCTGTCGCCGTCGAAGTCCTTCGGGATCGCCCACAGCGACGGCGACGGGATGCTCGCCGCCAGGATCAATCCGTTGCGGTCGATGATGCGGCCGCGGCTGGCCGGCAGCTCCAGCGTGCGCGCGTAGCGGATCTCGCCCTGCTTGAGGAAGAACGACTGGCCGACGATCTGCACGTAGGCGGCGCGGCCGATCAGCACGGCGAAGCCCAGGCCGACCATCGCCACCAGCAGCTTCGAGCGCCAGGGCGGCGTCTTGGACGCGAGCAGCGGGCTGCTGGCGTAGTTGACGCTGCGAACGCTGGAGCCCCCGGGCGGAGGCTTCTTCTTGACCATGCCGTCGAGCCAGTTCATTGCGCCGCTCCGGATGCAGCCTTCGAATAAGTGACGTACTGGGTGATCGCCGGCGAGGCGGTGCGCATCTTCAGCTTCTCGCGCGCCGTCTTTTCCACGCGCAGCGGCGTCGCCTGCGATTGCCTTTCCGCCTTCAGCCGCTCGAACTCGGTGTCGAGGTGTCGCTGCTCGCCTTGCGCGCGGTCGAGCTCGGTGAACAGGCGCCGCGCGTCGTACGAGACGCGCACGAGGTACAAGCCGCTCGCGAGCAGCATGATCAGCAGGACGACGTTGACGCGGGTCATGCCGGCACTCCCGTGCGCTCGGCGACACGCATGACGGCGGAGCGTGCACGCGGGTTGCGCTGCACTTCCGCTTCGCCGGGCTTCACGCGGCCCAGCGCCTTCAGCCGCGTCGGCCGCGGCTCGGCGAACGGCGCGCGCCGGTCGACCTCGCTCTTGCTTTCGCGGGCGATGAAGGTCTTCACGATGCGGTCTTCGAGCGAGTGGAAACTGATCACCACCAGGCGGCCGCCCGGCATCAGCAATTGGAGCGCAGCGTTCAGGCCCTGTTCGAGCTCCTCAAGCTCGGCGTTGACAAAAATCCGAAGTGCCTGAAATGTGCGCGTTGCAGGATCCTGGCCCGGTTCGCGGGTTTTGACCGCACGAGCCACGACGTCGGAAAGCTCCCGCGTGGTTCGAACAGGGTTCCCGCTCTCGCGCCGAGCAACAAGCGCCTTTGCAACCTGTATAGCAAACCGTTCTTCCCCATAGTCGCGTATCACCTCCGCAATGTGGCGCACGTCTGCGCGGGCCAGAAACTCCGCGGCGCTCTCGCCACGGGTGGTGTCCATTCGCATGTCCAGCGGCCCGTCGAAGCGGAAGCTGAAGCCGCGCGCCGGGTCGTCGATCTGCGGAGACGACACGCCGAGGTCGAGCAGCAGGCCGTTCACCTGCATCACGCCGGCCGCGGCCAGCGTGGGAACGAGCTGCCCGAAGCTCGTGTGATGGATGGAAAAACGCGGGTCCGTGACCCGCGTTGCTCCTGAGGTCGCGGCGGCAATGGCCTGTGGATCGCGGTCGACGGCGATCAACCTGCCTTTCTGTCCCAGCCGGGACAAGAGCAGCCTCGAATGCCCGCCGCGGCCGTAGGTCCCGTCGACGTAGATGCCGTCGGTGTCGGTGACGAGCGCGTCCACCGCCTCGCGCAGCAAGACAGTGGTGTGGGAGAAGTCGGCCGGGGTGCTGCTGCTCACGGGACGGTCCCGCTCAGAAGCTGAAATCTTGCAGCGCCTCGGGCATGGGTTGCTCCATGACCTTGGCCTCGTGTTCGGCGTAGCGCGCGGCATCCCACAGCTCGAAGTGGCTGCCCATGCCGAGCAGCATCACGTCGCGGGTCAGGCCGGCGGCCGCGCGCAGTTCGGGGGCGATGAGCACCCGCGACGACGCGTCGATCTCCACGTCCATCGCATTGCCCAGGAAGATGCGTTTCCAGCCGCTGGCCGACATCGGCAGCGCAGCGACCTTTTCACGGAAGACCTCCCACGCCGGGCGCGGAAAGATCATCAATGAGCCCTCGGGATGCTTGGTGACGGTGAGCTGGTTGACGCCCATCGCGGCCAGCACCTCGCGGTGACGCGACGGCATGGCGATTCGCCCCTTGCCGTCCAGCGTCAAGGCCGCAGGCCCCTGAAACACGATGTTTGCCACGAATTCCCACAAAAGTGCACTTCCATGCACTGTATCGCATGGGACGATGGCGGGTCAACGAAATCTGTAAAGAAAAATCAATGGAATCAAGCACTTAGCGGTGCTTTCTCACGAATCACAGGGTGCAAAAATCGTTTCAAAAATAAGGACTTGCGAGGCGCACTGAAAGTGTTGGGTGAGCTTCGGCCGCCGCGGCGCTTGCTGCCCACTCCCCCAAGCCGGGGGCGGGCAGCACGCAGAGAAGTCTCATCCGCGAGGGTTCTCGGGTGCGGGTGCGGGGGCCGGGGCCGCGGGCTCCACGACCTGCCCGTTCACGTAAGCGCAGCCGCCGCGGACCTCGATGAGCATCGGGCCGAACTTGCCTTCCCAGACGTAGCGCAGCACGCCCTCGGCGGCGAGGGGCAGATCGGCCTGGGGACTGTCGCCTTCTCGGGCGAGGATTTCGGGAAGAAGCGGTGCGTTCACGGCGAGCTCGGTCCGCGGAGCGCGCCGCCGGCGGCTCTACGGGGATGGGGCAGAAAGGATGCTCAGAGCCAGGTCCAGATGCGGCGCAGCCATCCCGGCGCGCGATCCGGCTTGGGACGGTACAGCTGGCGGAACATGGACTGCATGTCGAACCTCCTTGAGGAGGATTGACTGTATGCCCAACCAGCACTGTATGCAAGCACAGCCATGACAATAACGTACGGCTTCGGCGGGGGTGGCTTGACCTGCCGCCTCGATGCACATTACAAACGCGAATCGATCTCATTATAATTCCGTAACTTTGCCCAGCCAGCAGGATCTCCGCGTCGTCTCGACGCCGGCAGACGACGCCAGCCAGCACGACGTCTGTCCACCCAGCAGGAGATCCGTTCGAATGGCTCACATCCGAAGCCGCAAGCACGCGGCTGCGCCGCAACCCGCCCACACCGCACTGGCGTTGGCAGCGCTGACCATGCCCATGACGCTGCTCGCGCAGCAGGCGGCGCCGGCAGCGGCCGGCGCCGAAGCCACACTGCCCGAGGTGAAGGCGCGCGCCGCCGCCGAGACGCCGTACAAGGCCGACGCGGTGGCCTCGCCGAAGTTCACCCAGCCGCTGGTCGACACGCCGCAGACCATCACGGTCATCAAGAAGGAGATCCTCCAGCAGCAGGCCGCGACCTCGCTGACGGAGGCGCTGCGCAACACGCCGGGCATCACGATGCAGCTCGGCGAGAACGGCAACACGACCACCGGTGACTCGATCTTCATGCGCGGCTTCGACACGACGAACAGCATCTTCGTCGACGGCATTCGCGACCTCGGCAACATCTCGCGCGACGTGTTCAACATCGAGCAGGTCGAGGTCGTGAAGGGCCCGTCCGGCTCGGACAACGGCCGCGGCGCGTCGTCCGGCTACGTGAATCTGGTCTCCAAGACGGCCGCGCGCGAGGCCTTCGGCAACGCGAGCATCGCGCTGGGCGACGCGAGCCGCGTGCGCGCCACGGTCGACCTGAACCGGCCGCTGGACATCGCCCTGCCCGGCTCCGCGGTCCGCCTCAACGTGATGGCACAAGACTTCGGTGTGCCGGGTCGCGACGAGGTCAAGGCAAAGCGGTGGGGCTTCGCGCCCTCGCTGGCCATCGGTCTCGGCACGCCGACGAGGACCTACCTCAACTACCTCTACATCGACCAGAAGAACCGCCCGGACGGCGGCGTCTCGACCTTCGGCCTGCCGGCCTACAACTTCGGCGCCAACACGCCCGGCGCGGCCGTCGATCCGAAGAACTACTACGGCTCTCGCAGCGACTTCGACGATGTGACGCTGCACATGTTCACCGCACGCATCGAGCACGACTTCGGTCGCGGCACCGTCCTGCGCAACACCACGCGGCTGGGCCACACGGAGCAGGATTTCGTGCTGACCGGCGTCAACGCGGTCACCGCCACGGCCGCGGACCCGGCCTCGTGGACCGTGGCGCGCAGCCGCCAGGCACGGCATCAGACCAACGAGATCCTGACCAACCAGACCAATCTCAACACCGAATTCGCCACCGGCGGCGTCTCGCATTCGCTGTCGACCGGCTTCGAGCTGATCCACGAGCGGCAGAACCAGGTCAACGCGCAGACGCTGACCAACACCACGCTGCCCGCGTCGCTGCAACAGGCCGTGGCGAACCTTTACCGGCCCAACATCGACGACGCGTTCCTGATGCCGCCTTTCAAGGGCGCGTACGCCAAGGGCAGCACGCTGAGCGCCGCGGTCTACGCCTTCGACACGCTGAAGCTGTCCGATGCGTGGCTGCTGAACGCCGGCCTGCGCTGGGAGAAGTTCCACACCGAGACGAACGGCGCCACCTTCACGGCCGCGACCGCCACGCTGCCCGAGTCACTGGTGCAGAACGCGCCGCTGTCGCTGACCGACAACCTGCTGAGCTGGAAGCTGGGCGCGGTCTTCAAGCCGACCGCCGACGGGAGCGTCTACGTCACGGTGTCGAACGCCTACCAGCCGCCGGGTGGCGCCAACCACGCCCTGAGCACCTCGGCCACCAACCAGGCCAGCCCATCGCTGGAGCCGCAGGAAGGCAGCAACCTGGAGGTCGGCACGAAGTGGGACCTGCTCGGCGGCAGGCTCGCTGCCACCGCCGCCGTCTATCGCAGCGAGAACCGCAACGAACTGGTCTCCGACGGCGCGACGCCGGCGAGCTTCAGCCAGGTCGGCAGGCGGCGCATCGACGGCGTCGAGCTCGCCCTGGTCGGCCAGCTGACGCCGGCCTTCAACCTCAGCGCCGGCCTCGCCTACATGGACCCGAAGATCGTCCGCGGCGTGCCCGGTGCGACCGGCAACCAGGGGGGCGCGATCGTGTATTCGCCCAAGGTGACCTTCAGCTCCTGGGCGACCTACAAGCTGGCGTTCGGGATGACCCTGGGCGGGGGCGTGCGCTACGTCGATCCGGTGGTGCGCAACAGCAACCTGAACAACGCCACCAGCGCGAACCTGCCGGGCACCGAGTCGTACACGGTCGCCGATGCGATGCTGGCCTACGAAGTGACGAAGAATGTGAACCTGCAGCTCAACGTGTACAACCTGTTCGACCGGCAGTACGTGGCCGCGGTCAACAACGGCGGATCGCGCTACGTTCCGGGCCAGCCTCGCAACGTGCTGCTGACGGCCAACGTCGCCTTCTGAGCCATGATGCTTCATGTCCCCGGCGTGCTGACGCCGTCCCAGGTGGCCGGGATGCGGCAGGCCCTGGACGCGGCCGACTGGACCGACGGCCGCGAGACGGTCGGCGCGCAGGGTGCGCAGGTCAAGCGCAATCGGCAGCTGCCCGAGACCTCCCCGGTCGCGGCGAAGCTCGGCGAGGCCATCCTAGCCGCGCTGCGGACCCATGCGGTCTTCGTCTCGGCCGCGCTGCCGCTGCGAACGGTGCCGCCGCTGTTCAACCGCTACGAAGCCGGCGAGCACTACGGCCTGCACATCGACGGCGCGCTGCGCGCCGTGCCGGGTGCTGCCACACCGCTGCGCACCGACGTCTCGTGCACCCTCTACCTGTGCGAGCCCGAGGAGTACGACGGCGGCGAGCTGGTGGTCGTCGACACCTACGGCACGCACGAGGTCAAGCTGCCCGCCGGTGATCTGGTGCTCTATCCGTCGACCAGCCTTCATCGTGTGGAGCCGGTGACGCGCGGGGCGCGCATCTGCGCGTTCTTCTGGGTGCAGAGCATGGTGCCCGACGACTGGCAGCGCAGCATGCTGTTCGAGCTCGACCAGAACATCCAGCGGCTGCGGCAGCGCATCGGGGACTCGGAAGAGGTAGTCGGGCTCACCGGCCACTATCACAACCTGGTGCGGCAGTGGAGCAGGACCTAGCTTGCCGGCTGGGCCCTAGTAGACGTCGCGACGGTAGCGACCTTCCTGCAGAAGCTGCTCCACGGCATTCGCCCCGGCCACCTCGATGAGCGCAGCGTGCACGCCCGCCGCCATGCCGTCGCGGCTGCCGCATACGTAGACGGCCGCGCCGTCGGCCAGCCATCTGCGCACGTCGCGGGCCGACTCGACGAGCACGTGCTGCACGTAGCGCCTCGGTGCCTGGTCGCGCGAGAACACGAGGTCCAGCCGCTCGACGACCTTGCGCTCGCGCCACGCCTCGATCTCGGCACGATGGAGGAAATCGTGCGCGGCGTTGCGCTCGCCGAAGATCATCCAGTGACGTCCCGACGGCCGCGCCTTCAGATGCGCGCGCAGGCCGGCGAGCCCCGTGCCGTTGCCGATCAGGATCAGAGGTCGCGCTTCGTTGCCGGCGATCCGAAAGCCATCGTTGGGGCGCAGACGCGCACGCACCTCCGACCCGATCGCTGCGTCGCGCGTGAGCCAGCCCGACGCGACGCCGAGGGTGCCGTCGGCATGTCGTTGCTGTCGCACGAGCAGATGCACACGGCCGTCCGACGGCACGGAGGCGATCGAGTAGTCGCGCGGCCGCAGCGGGTCGCCGGGCGCGACGACCTGCAGCAGATCGCCCGCCTGCCAGGAGCGGCCGCCGTCCGGCTGCAGCTCGAGGTGGAACACCGCGCCGCCGGCGCTGCCGCGATTGAGCCAGCGGCGCTCGACCAGGCGCCATGGCGCGAACTCGCCAGCATCCCAGGCGTGGCCGACGTCCGTGCCGGCCAGGTCGCCGAGCCGCTGGTGCCAGGTGCGCAATGCGGCTTCGTCGCCGCTGTCGACATCGAGACGCTCGAACATCGGCTGCGCGCCGCGCTCGCGCAGCCAGCCGTCGACCGACCGGCCGAAGCCGCAGTAGCGCGCGTAGCTGCGATCGCCCAGCGCGAGCATGCCGTAGCGAAGGCCCGACAACGCGAGATCGGCCCCCAGCAGCCGCCGCGCGAACAGCACCGCGTTGTCGGGCGGATCGCCCTCTCCGCTGGTGCTCACGACGAACAGCGCGCGGCGCGCGCGCTCGAGCGCCTTGGTGCTGAGATCGGACAGCGCCATCACGCGGGCCGGCACGCCGGCGCCGTGCAGCGATCGTGCCGCATGCCGGGCCAGCTGCTCCGCGAAGCCCGTCTGGCTGCCGTAGGCCACGATGACGTGCTCGTCGTCATCGGGCGCGGCGCTGGCGCGGCGGCGGCGATGGGCACGCATCGCCGCGATGCACAGTGCCGCGTAGGCCGCGACGACGAGCACTGCGGCGATCCACCTCGTCACAACAGCTCCGCCAGCGCGTCGCTCAGGTGTTCCTCGAAACCGCCGGCGGTGCGCTGGACGAAGAGCGCGGCAAGCCGATGGCGTCGCGCGTGGGCGAGTCCTTCGCCGAGGCCCATCACGGTCAACGCGGTCGATTGGGCATCGGCGGCCATGCAGTCGCGGTGGACCACGCTGACCGACGCCAGACCGTGCGTGATGGGACGGCCGGTGCGCGGGTCGATGGTGTGGCAGAAGTGCTGCCCGTCGTGGGTAAAGCCACGGCGGTAGTCGCCCGAGGTTGCGACGGACAGGCCGTGCAGCGCCACCATCGTGTCGATCGCCACCGCGCCGCCGCCGCGATGCGGCAAAGGCGCCTCCAGCGCGACCCACCACGGCAGGCCGTCCGGCCGCACGCCGGTGCCGCGCAGCTCGCCGCCCACCTCGACGAGGTGGTTCGAGACGCCGCCTGCGCTCAGCAGCTGCGCCACCTTGTCGACCGCGAAGCCCTTGGCCACGGCCGACAGGTCGACACGCACGCCGCCGGGCTGGAGCGCCCGCCGCCCGCGGGGATCCATCTCGATGCGCTGCCATCCGGTGCAGGCGCGCGCCTCGGCGAGCTGCGAGGGCGCCGGCAGGGCGAACCCTGCGTCGGCATGGCGGCGCGGCGGGCCGAAGCCCCAGGCATCGACGAGCGCACCGGCCGTCGGGTCGTACGCGCCGCCGCTCTGCTCCGCCACGCGCAGCGCGAAGGCGAGAACGCCGAAGCAGTCGGCCGGCATTTCGTTCCAGCTTCCCGCCGGCGCGCGGTTGAAGCGGCTCAGGTCCGAATCGACCTTCCACGTGCTCATCTGCGCATCGACACCGTCCAGGCAGCGCTGGATGTCACGCTCCAGCGGCGGCAGCGAAGCTTCGCCGTCGGCGACGAGCTTGACCGACCAGGTCGTGCCCATGGTCACCCCGCCGACTTCGTGCACCCGGCCTGCGACCGCGAATGCCACCGGCGCGATGTCGTGGGGCACGAGGACTCGCCTCGTGCGCATCACGGCGGCAGGACCTCCAACGTCGCCGAGTAGCTGGCGCGCCGTGCCGGCTGCGCGGCGCTGCCTGCGGCCTCCATCCCGCTCTCGCCGTGATTCGCGTTCAGCCAGTACATGCCGGCGGCGGGCCAGCGGACCGTGAACCGGCCCTGCGCGTCGGTGGTCAGGCGGACGTCCTCGAGCCGGTCGCGGTAGCGGATGCCGCCGGGGATGACGGTCACCGGCAGGCCGGCGGCAGGCTTGCCGTCGAGCACGAAGGCGAAGGTCGCGGCCTGCCCGGCCACCAGGTCGTTGGGGTGGGTGATCGGCACCAGTTCGAGCGCGACGCCCGTGGGCTGCAGGACGCGCGCGCTCGGGGTGCCGGAGGTCACGAAGGTTTCGCCGCGGCTTTGCGAGCGCGTCACGCGCAGCTCCTGTGCCTCGGCCGGCACTTCCTTCGCGAGCGCCTCGGCCGTGCCGCGCCAGCGCCTGGTCTCGCCGTTGAGCTTGTAGGCCGCGCTCAGGGTGTCGTTGACGACCGCAAGCTTGTACGTGCCCTTCTGCAGCAGCTTGAGATCGAAGCTGCTGCGGAACTTGCCGGTGCTGGCGTTCTCGGCCGCCACGCGCGCACCGTCCGGCGCGGTGATGATCAGGCCGTCGAGCCGCATCGGATTGTGGTCCGCGTGGAACACGTCGGTGGAGACGGCTGCGTCGACCGTGACCCAGGGCTCGTTGCCGGACAGCACGGTGGCCGACGGAAGGATCCAGGCGCGGTGTGCGTGCACCGGCAGCGGCAGCACGGACGCCAGCGCAAGCGCGCCGCAGGCGACGAGGGTTTTCATGGCCTGACCTCCAGCGTGACGGCGCCCAGTTCGTGTTCACCCTTGGCCTTCGCGCCTTGAACCGACTTCGGCGGCCACTGGAACGGCAGGCGCACCACCTCCCGGCCACCGCCTTCGCGCGCGGCCTCCACGACGAGGGCGTAGTCCCCGGCCGGCAGCTTGTCCAGCGGTGACTTCGTCGCGGCGAAGACGAGCTGGTGCTCGCCTGGCGCACGCGTCGCGCCGCTCAGGCCGTCGGCCGGCATCTGCAGCTCGCGGCCGCTCTTGCGCCACCACTGACGCACGTCCTTCAGCCACTTGGTGCCTTCGTTGTCCTTCTTCCTCAGGTCGTACCAGACGGCGAGGTTGGCCGCGAAGCTCTGGTCCGCACGCTCGACCCACATCGCCGTGTATGGACGGTGGTACTCGGCCACCGGGATCCGCGGCACCTCGACCTTCAGCATCAGTTCGGCAGCCGACGCCGGCACGCCGAGCGCGGCGGTCAGGGCCAGGGAATAGCGCATTCGCATGACGACACCTGTTGTTGGAATTCAGTGGATGAAGATCAGCGCCAGCAGCAGCGGCAGCACGACACCGAAGCCGACGAGCGGCCAGGTGCCCGGTCGATGACCGGCGCGCATCTTCAGGATGAGCAGGCCGGTGACCGAGAAGACGAGGCAGGCGCCGGCGAAGAGGTCGATGAACCAGCGCCACGCGGTCCCGGTGTGGCGGCCCTTGTGCAGGTCGTTGAGGTACGAGATCCATCCGCGGTCGGTGGATTCGTACTCCGCCTCGCCCGTGACGCGCGCGATGCGCAGCCAGGCGTCGCCGCCCGGGCGCGGCAGCGCCAGGTAGATCTCCTCGGGTGACCACTCGGCTTCGCGCGGGCCCACCTCCAGCGCCCACCGCTCGGCCAGCCAGCGGCGCAGATCGTCGGGCAGCGGCGCCGACCGCTTGCCGGCCGGGGCCCGGGTCAGCTGGGCGACCAGCGCGGCCGGCAGGCGCTCGGCCTTGCCCGTCACCTGCGGCCTGGCCTCGATCTGCGAGGCATGGTTCAACGTGATGCCGGTGACGCTGAACAGCAGCATGCCGAGCAGGCAGGCAGCGGCGCTGATCCAGTGCCACTGGTGCAGCGTCCGCAGCCAATAGGCCCGGCGCTGGCTGTCGATGCGGGAGTCCATCGCGGCGACCGGCGTCATGGCGTCACTTGGTCAGGATCAGCTTTCCGAGCGAGGTGCGCTGCAGGCGGTACACCGCGCCGCGGTGCTCGATCTGCACTTCGGACGCACCTGCGAAGAGCTGCTCGCTGCTGATGCACACCACCGTGCGGCGCGCAGCACCGCTCGGGGCGTCGTCGGGTCGGTCGCAAGGCGCGCGCCGGTGCTCGGTGGGTGGCTTGACGCCGGGCTGCTCCATGGCGTTCAGCGCGTGCCCTCGGGCTCGCTGACGAACCCGACCTTGGTGAGCCCTGCCCTGGACGCATCGGCCAGCGTCTGGGCGACGCTGCGATAGGCCACGGCCTGATCGGCGCGCAGATGGATCTCCGGCTGCGGCTGCCGGCGGCCCTCGTCGGCGAAGCGCCGCGCGGCTTCCGTCCGTGTCACCGGCTCGCCGTTCCAGAACAGCGCCCCCTGGGCATCGATGGCGAACTCGATCTTGTCGGCCTTGGCCACGTTGGGCTGCGAGCTCGCATGGGGCAGCTCGAGCTTGACCGCGTTGGTGAGCAGCGGCGCCGTGATGATGAAGATGACCAGCAGCACCAGCATCACGTCGATCAGCGGCACCATGTTGATCTCCGAGACGGGTGCAGCAGCGTTGCGGGTGTCGAAACTGGCGAAGGCCATGGCGCGCTCCTCAGGCGTTGGCCGGCTGCAGGCCGCGCGGCGGCAGCGCGCGCACGTTGTGCGGCGGCGCGGCGTCGGCGCCGAGCGGCTGTCCCATCGCGACGAAGGTGTGCAGTTCGTAGGCGAAGGCGTCGAGCTTGGCAACCATCACGCGGTTGGCACGCGTCAGCCAGTTGAAGCCCATCACCGCGGGGATCGCAACCGCCAGGCCGAGGCCGGTCATGATGAGCGCTTCGCCGACGGGACCGGCGACCTTGTCCAGTGTGCCGGCGCCGCTCATGCCGATGGCCACCAGCGCGTGGTACACGCCCCACACGGTGCCGAACAGGCCCACGAAAGGGGCGGTCGCGCCGACGGTGGCGAGCAGCGTGAGGCCGTTCTCCAGCCGCATCGTCTCCTCGTCGAGCACCTTCTTGATCGTGCGGGTGACGAAGTCGCTCGCCGTGCCCGCCTCCTCGAGCTTGGCCGCCCCGTACTTCGCGTGGTGCGCCTGCGCGTGCATCGCGTGGCTGGTGAGGTGGGAGAACGGATCGGTGGCCCCGTGGGTCGCGATCTCGGCCGCGACGGCGTCGAGCGAGGTGGCGTTCCAGAACAGGTGCAGAAAGGCTTCGCTGCGGCGCCGGCGCACGATCAGCGTGAGGCCCTTGATCGCGAGGATGGCCCACGAGAAGACCGACATCGCGAGCAGCATCAGCAGCAGCGTCTTGCCCACGGCATCGCTTTGCGCAATGAAGTGGCCCATGCCGAGCGCATGGTCCTGTGCGGCGAGGGCGGTATCGACGTTCACGTTCATTTCTCCAGATCGAAGGCCAGGGGGATCGAGGCCCAGCCTGCAGTCGGCTGGCCGTTCTCGGTGTAGGGACGGAAGCGCGCCGCCCGCACGGCGGCGAGGGCGGCGTCGTCCAGGCGCGCAAAGCCGGACGACTTGCTGATCAGAAGCTGGCGCGGCACGCCGGCTTCGTCGATGTAGACACGCACGATCACGCGCCCGGCTTCGCCGGCGCGGCGCGAAGCGCGTGGGTACTCGAGCACCGGCGGATCGAGGTACTGCACGGCCGACGCCGGAATGGTCCTGGGGGGCGGCGGTGGCGTGGGCGGCGCG
Organism: Piscinibacter sp. XHJ-5; assembly: GCF_029855045.1. Classification (GTDB taxonomy): domain Bacteria; phylum Pseudomonadota; class Gammaproteobacteria; order Burkholderiales; family Burkholderiaceae_C; genus Albitalea. The sequence goes on along the minus strand of NZ_CP123228.1, from coordinate 1,161,308 downwards.
GGCGGCGCCTCGACAACGACCGGCGCCGGCGGCTCGACCACTTCGGGCTGGGGCGCGACGAACGGTGTGGGCGCCGGGCTCGGCGGGGCGGCGACCAGTGGTACGGGCGGTGCAAGCTTCGTCGGGGGACGCGGCGCCGGGGGCGGCGGCACCGGCGCGGCCGGGGGCGTGGGCGGCGCGGGCGGCGTCACCATGTCGAACAGCAAGGGCGCGGACTGCGTGACGGCTTCGCGCACCTCGCGCACCTGCATCAGTCCCCAGGCGAGTGCCGCGTGCAGCGCGACGATGGTTGCCACCGCGGTGCGCCGCTGGCCTGCCGAGAGTCCGTCGGCGTGGAAGTGCGCCGGCTCGCGCATTACTGCGCCCGCGCGGTCGTGCGGCAGCCCGAGCACAGGCCGTACAGCGCGAGCCGATGCTCCTGCAGCGAGAAGCCGCGCTGCGCCGCCACGGCGCGCTGGCGCTCCTCGATCTGCGCATCGTGGAACTCGTCCACACGCCCGCAGGCCACGCACACCATGTGGTCGTGGTGGGTGCCCTCGTCGATCTCGAAGACCGACTTGCCCGAGTCGAAGCTGCTGCGCGACAGGATGCCGGCGTGCTCCAGCTGCCCGAGCACGCGATAGACGGTGGCCAGTCCGATGTCGATCTTCTCCTCGACCAGGCGCTTGTAGACCTCGTCGGCGCTGAGGTGACGCTGCGGGCTGGTGCGGATGATCTCAAGCACCCGCAGGCGGGGCTGGGTCGCCTTCAAACCGACATGGCGCAGATTCTCGAGCTCGTCCATGAAGCGCATTTCCTGGTTGCCTGGGCGGAGGCGGAGTGTATATGAAAATGCGAACGCTTCTCACCTAGATTCGTGTCGACGACAGAGCGGAGAAGGACTCGAGGTAGCGCGTGGCTTGTCCGCTTACGGAATTCAACTTGAAAGAATTCCACTTGGGGACTACATTGCACCCAGGAGCACCCCATGGCCGCGCACCCGCAACACGCCTCCCCCACCCTGCCGGCACTCGATTCGCCGGCCGCATCGGCAGCCGCCCTGCGCACTTTCTTCAACATCTCCAAGGCCTGGGCGCTGACTGCCACCGAGGAGCAGCGGCTCCTCGGCGTGCAGCGCTCGACGGTCTACGCCTGGCGAGCCGGCGACCACCCTGCGCGGCTCGACGCCGATACGCTGGAGCGCCTGAGCTATGTGTTCGGCATCTACTCGGCGCTGCAGGTGCTCTTCCCGGTGGCCGAGCGAGCCGATGCCTGGATCCGCAAGCCGAACACCGCTCCCCTTTTCGGCGGCCGCTCGGCGCTGGAGCGCATGCTGGGCGGCCAGGTCGCCGACCTGTTCGAGGTGCGACGCTACCTCGACGCCGTGCGGGGCGGCGTGTCTTGAAGCCCGACGAGCTGCCGCTCGCCGAGCTGCGCTGGGGCCCGACCTACCGTCTCGTGCCGAGTCGCTTTCCGCCGATCCCGCTGTTCGAGCGGGTGGCTGCGCCGGCCGACCTGGAGGTCGTGTTCGCGATCGAGGCGCTCACCAATCCGAGGCTGCGCCAGGAGGTCGGCGAGATCTCGCTGGTGCCGCGCGACGAGCGCATCAGCGGACCGGGCAGCAGCCCCATCATGGCCGCCTTCACTCATCTCAATCCGCTGGGCTCGCGCTTCACGTCGGGCGGCTACGGGGTCTACTACGCCGCCAGGACGCTGGCCACCGCCGTGCGCGAGGTCAGCCATCACCAGGCGATCTTCCTGGCCGCGACGCGCGAGCCGCCGATTTCGGTCGACATGCGGTGCTACAGGGCCACAGTGAAGCAGCCGCTGCACGACATCCGCGGCGCACGAGAGCGCTTGCCCGACGTCTATGCGCGCGAGCACTACCGCTCGTCGCAGCCCTTCGGCGCCGCACTGCGCGAGGCCGGCAGCTGGGGCATCGTCTATGACAGCGTGCGCGACGCGGGCGGCGAGTGCGTGGGCATCTTTCGCCCGCGGGCGTTGGGACCCGCGGTGCAGGGTGAGCACATCTCGCTGCAGTGGAACGGCGAGCAGGTTGAATCCTGGTACGTGAAGTCAGAGCTGCATCGGCTCTGACCGCTTGCGGCGCGACGGCTTGCCCCTTGCCGTCGCCTTCCGGGACGCGGCGCGCGAACCGAGGACATCGACAATGGCTTCGTGGCCGCGCGACAGCACCTCGTCGCTGGTCACGCTGACGCCGCGCGACCGGCCGCCGGCCTCGAAGCCCGGCTCCAGCACGCTCTTGGCCCGGGCGTAGTACTTCTCGCGCTCGGCCAGGCCGTTGGTTCCGCCGTTGATGCGCTTGGTGATGGCGACGAACTGCTCGCTGTCCGCCAGCTCGTTCAGGCCGTTGCTCTTCCAGAAGAGGCCCGCCGTCAAGAACGCATGCTCGGGCTGGGCGGCCAGCTGCGGCTGGCCGACGAAGTCCACCCCCAGCAGCTCACCGTACCTTCGGTAGTTGAAGCGCCCGGTGATCTGGATGGGCCCGCGCCCCTTGAAGCGCTGGCCGTCGCCGGCCTCGCTGTTGCCCAGCCGCCTGGCCAGGTCGCCAGGGGGCTCGTAGCGCAATTGGGCGGGCGTCGGGCCCCACAGCTCCTCCATGAAGCGGAGCTCTCCCGACTCGTGGGCCAGCTGCGCCACGAAGGCGGCCGTGCGCAGCAGCGTGTCCACGCCGTTGGCCTGCATCGCCTGGTTCAGGTGCGGCAAATACAACTCGCGCCTGGCCTGCGACAGGCCGGGCATGATCTGCCGAAGCTGGCTGTCGGTGATCATGAGCACCTCCGGGTTTCTCCGCCACGCCGGTCGATATTGGATCCGTCGCGGACGCCCGTCGCCCCCTACAGCGAAGAAAGCCGTGGGGACACAAAGCGTTGCGCACCCCGGCGTCATCCGCGGCATCTTGTAAAGCGCTCTATACGAAGCTGCAAATGCCGCAGGCCCCGCGCTGTTGCAGCTGTCACCAGCGCGGGGCCTGTCGGGAACCTCGTTTGCTACGGCCACTCGCACCCCCGTCTCGATCCATGCAGTACAAGCACTTCGTCCCCCTGTCCCTCGCCCTCGCCCTGTGCGCCACCGTCTCGCATGCCGCGACCGGTCGACCGACAGTGAGCGTGCCGACCAGCGTGAAGCGCGCCGACTTCGGGCGCGAACAGCCCTCGCGCGATGCCCGGCAAGTCGTCAACGACGTCGTCGCCTCGGGCGACAACGAAGGCGCGCACTTCATCGTCCTCGACAAGGTGAATGCGCGCGTCTATGTCTTCGAGCCGGGCGGCCGGCTGCTCGCTGCCGCGCCGGCCCTGCTCGGCCTGGCACACGGTGACGACACCGTGCCCGGCATCGGGGACAAGAAGATCGCCGACATCAAGCCGGAGGAGCGAACCACGCCCGCCGGCCGCTTCGTCGCCGAGATGGGGCAGAGCAGCTCGCGCGGCGAAGACGTGGTGTGGGTCGACTACGACTCTGCCGTCTCGATGCACCGCGTGGTCACGAGCAATCCGAAGGAGCGCCGACTGCAGCGGCTGGCCACCCGCACCGCGAAAGACAACCGCATCTCCTACGGCTGCATCAACCTGCCCAAGGCGTTCTACGAGAAGTGGGTCGGACCCACGGTGGCCCAGTCGTCCACCATCATCTACGTGCTGCCGGAGACCCGCTCCCCGCGGGAGGTGTTCGGCTTCATGGAGGCGTCGCGGGTGGCCGGCCGACAAGCGCCCGCCCGCAGCCTGCGAGCGGGACCACCCGAAGGAGCCAACTGGCCGACCATCGACCAGTGATCGAAAAAAAACCGGGCCATGGCCCGGTTTTTCTTTCAGCGATGCGCCCGAGGCGTCAGTTGCGGTCGGCGCGTGCCGAACGCGAACCGCTCGTCGAGCCGGAGCTCGACATGTCGCTGCTCGTGGTCGTGCCACTGCTGCTCGAGGTGGCGCCGCTCGTCGTGCTCGGGCTGGTGCTCGTGGTGGCCGAGGAGCTCGGGGCCGTCGTGGTGGCCGAGGAGCTCGGGGCGGTCGTGGTGGCCGACGGGCTCGGGCTCGTCGGGGTGGCCGACGGGCTGGTCGTGCCGCTGCCGCTCAGGGTCGAGCCGGAGCTGGTCCCGGAGCTGGTCCCGGAGCTGGTGGTGCCGGAGCTCGTGGTCCCCGAGCTGGTCGTGCCGGAGCTCGTGGTTCCGCTCGGCGGCATCGTTCCGGTCGTGCCGGCGGCGCCGGTGCCCGAGCCCGACGTGCTCGTCGAGGTGTCCGCGCCGCCCGTCGCGCCGCTGCCTGAGGTACCGGTCGAGCCCGAGGTACCCGTGCCCGTGCCGGACGTTTGCGCGTACGCCATACCAAGTGCTGCGGCGAGTACGGCGGCGAGGGTCAAGCTTTTTGGCAGTTTGCTCATGGGGAATCTCCTGTAGCAGATTGAAAGGTCAGTGTCAGCTGGTTGCCTGCTGCAGCGCTCCGCATCGTTCGCAGGCGCGCCAAAAGTCTCGGCAAGCCTTTAAGCAGGCAAAGGGCGTGCCTTGCATTCATCGGCGCAGTGCACGCGTCCGCCCTGCATTCGTGGGGTTGGCGGCCATGGACGGTAAGGGGCCCGCAAGGCGACATTCCAAGAATCAGTCGAGCCGACATGCGCCTCCGCCCACGTGCTGCGTGGGTGGCACGCCGGCTGCTGCGAAAAACGTCCGTCATTCCACTCAGCGAGGAGAAGTCATGAATCACCTGCCTCAGAACGTATGGCTCGAGCGCTGCGCGAATCGCATCATCGAAGTCGATCGCGATATCGCGGCCGATGAAGCGCGCCGGCTCGCACGCGAGCTCCAAGCCTTCGAGCGCACCGGCGTGATGGCGCCCGAGGCTGCCGTCGATTTCGTCGCGAGCGAGCTGGCACGCCCGCGTCCCGGTCGGTTCGAACGGCGCGCGTCGCCGCGCCACTGACCTCTGCGGTCTCTCGTGGACCGTCCCCGCGAATCCCGCACCGCCGGGACGCCCGAGCCGGTGCGCTGGCGCGGCTATGGCCGAGGGCCGCGGCACCTGCTCACGATCGGCCTGCTGCTGCTGGGGGGCACGCTCCTGGTGAGCCATCTGGGCAGCGTCGACTGGCGCGCCATGCGCGAGGTGATGGGCGACCTCTCGTACCGGTCTCTCGGGCGGGCCGCCCTCCTGGGAGCAGCAAGCTATGCGGTGTACTGCAGCTTCGACCTGCTCGCGCAACGCACCACCGGCCATCCGCTGACCCGGGGTCATGTCCTCGCCATCGCCTTCGTCGGCCACGCCTGCGCGCTGAGCCTCGGGCCCGCCGGCGCCGGTGTGCGCTTCCGCCTCTACGCCCATCACGGCGTACCGGCGCACCTCACGGCGGCGCTGTGGCTGTTCAATGTCTTCACCAACTGGCTCGGCTTCGCGACGCTGGCCGGCGTCGCGCTGGCGACGCGCGTCGTCGCGCTGCCGCCGGACTGGGGCCTGGCAGGCCTGCCGCTGCAATGGTTCGGCGTCGCCCTGCTCGGCGCGGTCTGCCTGTACCTGGTGGCCTGCCGCCTGGCCCGCGACCACCGCCTGGTGCTGCGCGGCGTGACATTCCGCCTGCCGCCGCTGCCGGTCGCCGCCGCGCAGTGCGGGCTGTCGTCGCTCAACTGGCTGCTGCTGGCCGGCGTGCTCCATGCCCTGCTCGGCGAGCGGGTGCCTTTCGAATCGGTCCTGTTGGCCCTGATGGCCAGCGCCCTCGCACTGGCCATCATCGACGTGCCGGCCGGCCTGGGCGTGCTGGAGACCGTGTTCGTCGCCCTGCTGAGCCCGCAGGTGCCGGCCACCGAAGTGCTGGGGGCGCTGCTCGCCTACCGCGCGATCTACTTCGTCGGACCGCTGCTGCTGGCGAGCGTCGTGTATCTCGCGCTGGAGTGGGACGCTGTCACGGCAGGTCGGCGATGGCGCGGCGAACGCTCCCGGCCGAACTGGCCAGGCGAGCCTCGGCCACGGCCACGTCGACTTTCTTGAGCAGCGAGACGATCGCCACCTTGACCTGGTAGTGGCAGGCAACGAGCGCCTGGCGCGCGCTGTCCTCGTCGGCGCCGGTGGCGCGCATCGTGAGGCTGATGGCGCGTCGGAACAGCTTGGCGTTCGTCGGCTGCAGGTCGACCATCAGGTTGCCATAGACCTTGTTGAGCCGGACCATGATCGCGCTGGACAGCGTGTTCAGCGCGATCTTCTGCGAGGTTCCGGCCTTCAGCCGCGTGCTGCCCGAGATCACCTCGCTGCCGGTGTTCAGGGTGATCGCGACTTCAGCGCCCAGGGTCACCGGTGCGGCGGGGTTGTTCGCGATGCCGATGGTCAGCGCACCGGCGGCGCGCGCCGCTTCGAGCGCGCCCATCACATACGGCGTCGCACCTGACGCGGCCAGCAGGATGACGACGTCGCCGGCCGCGACACGCACTCCCTCGATGTCGATCCGGCCCTGCTCCAGGCTGTCCTCCGCCCCTTCCACCGACTCGAACATCGCCTGCTGGCCTCCCGCCAGCAGGGCCACCGCGCGCTCGCGCGGCCACGAGAAGGTGGGAAACAGCTCCACGCTGTCGAGCACCCCCAGCCGCCCGGACGTGCCGGCGCCGACGTACAGGAGGCGTCCGCCGGCGGCGATCCGCGGCACGGCGGCCTCCACCGCCAGCGCGATGCGCCCGGCCGCGGACCTCACCGCCTGCACGGCATGGGCCTGGTCGTCGATGAAGGCCGCGACGAGGTCGGCAACCGGGTACTGGTCCAGGTCGGGGTGGCAATCGCTCGGGATTTCGGTCTTGAGCATCGGCGACGGTGAAGCGGCGGCCGCGACGCGACTATCTTCGCCCGAAACAGGCGTGCCCGCCCCGCCGGAAGCACCGGCAGGGCGGGCCGGGACGTGACGTGCGGCCGCAGCCGCACGTCTATCGGCCGTCGCGATCGGAATCGCCGGGCACCGCGCGCTCGACCGCATTGCCGACCCGCTCCCAGGCGTCGCGCGTCGCCTCCTTGGCGTGCTCCCAAGTCAGCCGCGAGCTGCCCCGGGCCCGATCCCAGCCGGCGCCGATGTCCGATTCGACGTCGTCGAAGGCGCGGCCGGGGTGATCGCTGTAGGCGCTCAGCCCATAGCGATAGGCCGGCCCGTAGTCGTCGTAGTTGTAGGTCGGGTCGACGTACGGCCGGCTCGAGTAGGTCTTGCGCCAATACGCATCCTCGGCCGTCGGATCCACCAGCTCGGCAACGCCCTTGCCGGCCAAGCCGCCCGCCACCGCCCCGATGGCCGCGCCGATCGCCGTGCCGATCGGACCCGCGGCGGTGCCGACCGCGGCGCCGGCTGCCAGCCCGCCGGCGGCTGCCCCCAGCCCGGTGCCCACGGGGTGCGACCCCGGCGCACCGCTGAGCGGATCGCGGTTTTCGTCGCGTGCCCGTTGTTCGCCCTTGGCAAGGGGTCTGTCGTTCTTCGTGTTCATGGCGTTTCTTTCTCCTGGTCCTGCTGTTGAAGAAAGGCGATGAGCCGTCGCATCGAAGCGGGGATCGCCGCAGCCATTCGACCCGCATCGGCGGGCACGGCCCATCGGACGGCCGCGCCCGCGGCCGTAGGACATCCCTGGCAAGGACGTCAGGGGGTCGGACGCACCCCGACGAACAGCGCCGAGGCGACGATGCACTCGGCGGTGCGCTCGTGCTCGGCGGATTTGCGCTTGGCGGCGCGGGTTTCGTCGCTGCTGACGTCGAGCGTGGTAAGCCCCAGGAGCGCCACCACCAGCGCAGCGATGAACAAGCCGTAGCGCTGGGCCGGCGTGCCATCGGGCGGCTTGGGCGGACGGGGGTTCATGGTGGTCATCTCGCGGCTCTTCGACGAAGGGCCATCCAAGATTAGTCATCGTGCCCGGGATTGATATCCCTAGTGGCCTCAGAGCTCGTACCACTTTGTTTCAGCGGCGCCGCCGCCCGGCGTGCACGCCGATCCCGAGCCGGTTCGCGCAGCAAGCCCTGCGACCGGTCCGGGTTTGTGTCGGGGTCGACACGAAGTCGCTAAACGGGAGCAAGACGGCGGCGGCTCAATCGGCTCAACGGGTGCCGTCACCCCGCCCTCACCAGAGGACTCCATGGAAGCACACGACGCCGGGCTTGCCCACGACCTTCAAACCCTTGCCGCCTCCATTGCCGAACGGCGCCGCGCGCTGCGCTGGCTCGCAGGCGGCGCCGGCGCGTTGGCGCTGTGGGGTTGCGGAGGCGGCGGGGACGACACATCCGGCACCAGCACGACGACGACCACCGACACCACGACCAGCACCGGCACCACGACCACCACCGGCAGCACCAGCACGACCACCTGCCCGGTGATCCCCGAGGAGACCGCCGGCCCGTACCCGGGCGACGGCTCGAACAGCAATGGCAGCGGAATCGCCAACGCGCTCGCGCTGTCGGGCATCGTGCGCAGCGACATTCGTTCGAGCATCGCCGGCGCCACCGGCGTGGCGAACGGCGTGACCCTCACCGTCAAGCTGCACCTGGTCAACACCAACAGCAGCTGCGCCGACCTCTCCGGGTATGCGGTGTACCTGTGGCACTGCACCGCCGACGGCAAGTACTCGATGTATTCCTCGGGCGTCACCGGAGAGAACTACCTGCGCGGCGTGCAGCAGGCCGACAGCGACGGACTCGTCGCCTTCACGACCATCTTCCCCGGCTGCTACAGCGGCCGCATGCCGCACATCCACTTCGAGGTGTACCGCTCCTCGACCACCGCAACCTCGTACACCAACAAGCTGAAGACCTCGCAAATCGCTTTCCCGACCGACGTGTGCGCCGAGGTGTACGCCACCAGCGGCTACAGCGCGAGCGCGGCCAATCTGGCTGCGATCAGCTTCTCCACGGACAACGTCTTCAGCGATGGCGTGACGCTGCAGCTGGCAACCGTGACCGGCAACGCCACCGACGGCTACGTCGCGGAGCTGCAGGTCGGCGTGGGCGCCTGACGCCCCGAGCGCTGAGGCAAGATGGCGGCTCTGCCCACGACCGCCCAACCATGACACGCTGCCTGGTGGTGGACGACGACCGCGAGATCCGCGACGGCGTCCAGTCCTATCTCAGCCGGTTCGGCATGATCACGTCCGCCGCGGCGAGCGGCGCCGAGATGCGCCGCGCGATGCGCGCCGCCGACTTCGACGTGGTCATCCTGGACCTGATGCTGCCCGACGAGAATGGCCTCGACCTGTGCCGGTGGATGCGCGAGACCTCGGGCGTGCCGGTCATCATGCTGACGGCCCAGGGCGACCCGATCAGTCGCGTGGTCGGCCTGGAGATCGGCGCCGACGACTACGTCGGCAAGCCCTTCGAGCCGCGCGAGCTGGTCGCGCGCATCAATGCGGTGCTGCGACGTGTCAACCGGGGCGAGGCACCGGCCACACCCGATGCCGAACGCCGCGTGCGCTTCGACGGCTGGGAGCTCGATCGCATGCAGCGCGAGCTGCTGTCGCCCGACCAGCTCGTGGTGCCGTTGTCGAGCGCCGAATTCCGCCTGCTGTGCGCCTTCATCGAGCGACCCAACCGCGTGCTCAGCCGCGACCAGCTCATCGACGCCAGCCGGGCCCCCGGCGTCGACGTGAACGACCGCAGCATCGACCTCGCCGTCTCCCGGCTGCGGCAGAAGCTCGCAGATTCGCCGCGCGAGCCGCGCCTCATCCGCACGGTGCGCGGCGAGGGTTATCTCTTTGCCGCCAAGGTGACGCCGTGAAACGACTGTGGCGCGACACGCTGTTCAAGCGGCTGTTCATCCTGATGTGGGTGGCCCTGGTCGGCAGTCACCTCGTGGCCTTCGCCCTCGTGACGAAACACTTCTCGCCCGGCGATGCAGGGCCCGACGGACCGCCGCCGCAGCACTCGCTGCCCACGCTGCCCTCGCTGCCCCCCACGCCGGGGTTGCCCGACGATCCGCGCACCGGGCGCCCGCCCGACGAGATGGAAGAGCCGCCGGGCCCGCGTGAGCTGCCCGCCGGCATGCTGGTGCTCGACTACGGCGTGCGCCTGGCGGTCATCGGGCTGGCCGCCTGGTGGGGCGCGCGCTGGCTGTCCCGGCCGATGCAGCGGCTGGTCGATGCGTCGCGCTCGCTGGGACCGGCCATCGGCCGCGACGACCAGCTGCCGCAGCTCGACGAACGGCGCGGCACGTTCGAGGTGCGCGAAGCGTCGCGGGTCTTCAACGACATGGCGCGCCAGCTCAACGACGACTTCAAGTCGCGCGGCCTGCTCGCGGCGGCGATCTCGCACGACCTGCGCACGCCGCTGACGCGGGTGCGCATGCGGCTCGAGACCCTGGAGTCCGAGCCTGCCGCGCAGCGCTGCATCGCCGACGTGCGCGAGATGAACCAGCTCATCGACACCGTGCTCGACGTGTTCCGCGGCCACGGCATGGCCGAGGCGCCGAAGCAGACCGACGTCTGCGCGCTGGCGCAGTCGCTGGCCGACGACCTGGTCGAGCAAGGACATGCCGTCACGTTTCGCGGCGGGCCGGCACGCGCGAAGTCGCAGCCGGCGGCCCTGCGGCGCGCCCTCGCGAACCTGATCGAGAACGCGGTTCGCTACGGCGATGCGGCGCAGGTGTCGGTGGCCAGCGACGACGGCCGCGTGCGGATCGTGGTCGAGGACCGCGGCCCCGGCATCCCGGAGGCGCAGCTGGACGCGGTGTTCCGTCCGTTCCACCGCGTCGATGCCTCGCGCAGCCGCGACACCGGCGGCATCGGCCTGGGGCTGTACATCGCGCGTGACCTGCTGCAGCGCCAGGGCGGCACGGTCACCGTCGCCAACCGCGACGGCGGCGGCCTGCGCGCGACGATCGAGCTTCCCGCGCTCTAGAAACCGCGACTGACTGCCCTCTGCCGCATCCTCTAGTGGATGCGCAGGCTGCCCATGCCGAACAGGCCGATGAGGCCGATCACGATGAGGTAGATCGCGACGATGAAGTTGAGCAGCTTCGGCATGATGAGGATCAGGATGCCGGCTATGAGGCTGATGAGCGGGCCGAGGCTGAGGTGGATGTTCATGGCGCGTCCTTGGAATGAAGACGCGGCATGCTAGCGGCGTTTGGCGCTACGCCAATCTCTCGCGCTGCGCCAGCGACGGAAACAGCTTCATCCACACCGCCACCACGATCAGCGTCCCCACGCCGCCGACGACCACCGATCCCACCGGGCCCAGCCATGCCGCCACGGCGCCTGACTCGAACTCGCCGAGCTGGTTGGACGCCCCGATGAAGATCGAATTGACTGCGCTGACGCGTCCACGCATGTCGTTGGGCGTTTCCAGCTGAACCAGCGAGTGGCGGATCACCACGCTGACCATGTCGGCCGCTCCGGAGACGAACAGCGCGACCAGCGAGAGGACGAACGACGTCGACAGTCCGAACGCCAGGGTCGCCGCGCCGTAGACGGCCACCGAGGCGAACATGACGCGGCCGACGCGGCGCGTGACCGGCCAGCGCGTGAGCGCGGCCGACATCAGCAGCGCTCCGACTCCCGGCGCCGAGCGCAGCAGCCCCAGCCCCCAGGGGCCCACGTGCAGCACATCCTTGGCGAACATCGGCAGCAGCGCCGTCGCGCCGCCGAGCAGCACCGCGAACAGGTCCAGCGAGATGGCGCCCAGCACGACCTTGCGCTGCCAGATGTAGTGCACGCCGGCGAACACGGTCTGCAGCGTCACCGGCTCCTTGGGCGGCGGCTGGTGCTCGTAGCGCAAGCCGAGGATCATCCCGGAGCCGATCGCGAAGAGGCCCGCGCAGACCGCGTACACGGCGTGCGGGCCCGCGACGTAGATGAAACCACCGAGCGCCGGGCCGGCAATGATCGAGACCTGCATCGCCGACGAGCTGAAGGCGAGCGCGCGCGGCAGCATCGAAGGGGGCACCAGCAGCGGCGCGAGCGATTGGGAGGCCGGCATCTGGAACGCCTTGACCGTGCCGAGCGCGACCGACAAGGCCAGCAGCAACTCGCGGCTGGCCCACTGCCCCTGCGAGGCGATCACCAGCACCAGGCCGAGCAGCGCCGACAGACCCATGGTGGCAGCCAGGATGCGGCCGCGATGATGCCGGTCAGCCACATGGCCGGCGGGCAGCGTGAGGACCAGCGCCGGCAGGAACTGCAGCAGGCCGACCAGCCCGAGATCCCAGGCGCTGGCCGTCAAGTCGTACATCTGCCAGCCCACCGCCACCATCATCATCTGGTTGCCGGCCGCACCCGCGAGCCGGGCGAACCAGAAGCGCATGTAGGCGCGCTGGGAGAAGAGCGAATCGGTCGGCATGGGCGCGCGCGAGCTTAACCGCGGCGCCCCGGCTCAGTCGGCTTGGGGGTTACCGCTCCATGCTGTCATGCCGCCTGACGTGCGGGCATCGCGCACCACGCGGCCCGCGTCGGCGCGACCGGCTCGATGGCGCACCAGGCGGGGCTCGCCTGCTTGCCCGGCATCGCGCACCACGCGGCATCGGCTTGCTTGCCAAGCATCGCGCACCACGCCGCATCGGCCTGCTTGCCCGGCATCGCGCACCACGCCGCATCGGCTTGCTTGCCAGGCATCGCGCACCACGCGGCATCGGCCTGCTTGCCAGGCATCGCGCACCACGCCGCATCGGCCTGCTTGCCCGGCATCGCGCACCACGCCGCATCGGCTTGCTTGCCAGGCATCGCGCACCACGCCGCATCGGCTTGCTTGCCAGGCATCGCGCACCACGCGGCATCGGCCTGCTTGCCAGGCATCGCGCACCACGCCGCATCGGCCTCGCCAACGTTGGCGCCGAACTCCGTCGCGTACAGCGCCTGCATCTGCGCGAAAGCCTCGTCCAGCGCCTTCGCGTCGTCCTCGCCCCGCAGGCCGAGGTACGGGAAGTGATGCAGGAAGTGGCCGAAGGTCGCCTCGCAGTCCGCCGCGTACTTCATCGTGTCGAGGATGTGCATGTGCCAGAAGCGGTCGGTGTCCTGGTCGGGTGCCAGCGTCATCTCCGGATACTTGGCGTGCAGGATGAGGTAGCGCTTGTAGGACATCTCCATCCGGTCGGCATACGCCTCGGACCAGCCGTAGCCGTCCTCGCTGCGCGTCGCCTTGAACTTGATGGGCGCGAGGTCGAGCGCCTCGATGGCAGCGATCGTCTGCTCCAACGTTCTGTTGGTCTTCGAAGTCATGGGATCTCCCGGGGAAGTTGAGTGGACCCGGGACGGACTGCCCCGGGCTTTCGTATCGCCGCGATCGCGACGGGTCTTACGCCACTGCGGGCGCGACGAACAGGCTGCGCAGGTGCCGCGCCATGAACTTGCAGGCAGCGTCCGCCGGCAGCGGCTTGCAGAGCCAGTAGCCCTGGATCTCGTCGCAGCCTCTGCGGTGGAGATGCGTGAGCTGCGCTTCGGTCTCGACGCCCTCTGCCACCACCTTCATGCGCAGGCCGTGGGCCAGGGTGATGATGCCGTCGGTCAGCGCCTGTGCATCGCCGTCCTGCGACAGGTCGTTGACGAAGGAGCGGTCGATCTTCACCGTGGACAGCGGGAATCGCTTCAGGTACGACAGCGACGAATAGCCCGTGCCGAAGTCGTCGATCGCCAGGCCGATCCCCATGTCGCGGATCTGCTGCAGCATGCCGACCGCATGCTCGGGGTTCTTCATCATCGCGCCTTCGGTGATCTCGAGCTCCAGCAGCGACGGGTCCAGCCCGGTGCTGCGCAGCACCTCGGCGATGTCGGCGATCAGCGTGCGGCTGTTGAGCTGGCGCGGCGAAAGGTTCACGCTCATCTGCACCGGCGGCAGCCCGCGCTCCTGCCATGCACGCGCATCGCTGCAAGCCTGCTGCAACGCCCAGCGGCCCATGGCGTCGATCAGGCCGGTCTCTTCGGCGATCGGGATGAACTGCACCGGCGACACCATGCCCAGCACCGGATGGCGCCAGCGCATCAGCGCCTCGACGCCGGCGATGGACTGCGTCTGGAGATTCATCTTCGGCTGGTAGTGCAGCTCCAGCTCGCCGCGCTCGATGGCGCGCCGCAGGCCCGACTCGATCATCAGCCGCTCGGTGCCCTGGGCGTTCATCTGCGCCGCATAGAACTGGTAGTTGCCCCGTCCCTTGTCCTTGGCGCGGTACATCGCCGTGTCGGCGTTCTTCAGCAGCGTCTCGCCGTCGGCGCCGTCCTCCGGATAGATGCTCACGCCGATGCTGGCCGTCACGTGCAGCTCGCGCTCTCCGATGACGAAGGGCTCGGCGCAACACGCAAGCACCTTGTCGGCCACGACGGCGGCATCGCTCGCCTTGGACAGGTTCTCGAGCACCAGCACGAATTCGTCGCCGCCGAAGCGCGCGACCGCGTCGTCCTCGCGCAGCACCTTCGAGAGACGCTCGCCGCAGGCCTTGATCATGGCGTCGCCGACGCCATGGCCCAGGGTGTCGTTGATCTGCTTGAAGCGATCGATGTCGACGAACATCACCGCGAAGCGCTTCTGGTGGCGGTTGCTGCGCTTGACCGCGCGGGCCAGGTCGCGCTGCAGCGAGCTGCGGTTGGCCAGCCCGGTGAGCGAGTCGTGGCTCGCCATGTAGCGCAGGGCCTGCTCGGCGCGCTTGCGCTGCTCGAACTGCGCAATCTGGAGTGCAATCGTGCGCAGCGCGTCCAGCACATCGGCGTCGACCGCCTTCGCCTGGCGGCTGAAGAACTCGAGCGCGGTCGCGCTGCCGCCGGCGGCGATCGGCACGACGACGCCGGTCGCGAGACCGCTCTGATGCGCCAGCGCGTCGCGCGTGAAGTCGACCTTGGCCGTGAGCGTGTCGATGACGACCGCCTCGCCGGTGCGCCAGGCGCGTCCCAGCGAGCCTTCGTCGCTGCGGTAGTTCAGCGTGCGGCTGATCCGGACGAACTGCGAGAGGACCGGCTCGTCGCCGGCATACCAGGCCGCTGCGCATCGCGCCAGCGCGTCCTCGTGCACGCCCCAGAAGGCGCCGCAATCCCAGCGCAGATGCGTGCACACCGCCTCGATCGCACGCGACATCACCAGCTCGGGCTCGCTGTCGCTGACCAGCAGCTGCGCGATCTCGTGCTCGAGCTGCAGCCGCAGCGCGCCCTTGCGCCGCTGCGTGTCGTCGCGCACCGTGCCGCGCAGCACGCGCCTGCCGTCTTCCTCGGTGAGCTGCACGATGGTGTGCACCCACCGCTCGGTGCCGTCCGCGAGCCGCAGGCGATGCTCGAACTCGCTGCGCTGTCCCGATTGCGACGCCCCCTCGATGTGCGTCTGCACCGCCGCGCGCTCGTCGTCGGGCACCCGCGAGAGCAGCGTCTCGAGATCGGGCAGCGCCGGGCCGGCATCGAAGCCGAAGATGCGCCTGGCCTCGTCGGAGCAGAACACCGCGCCGCTTTGCGCGTCGAGCAGCCAGCTTCCGAGGTTGGCCAGGTGCTGCGCTTCCTCGAGCTGGCGTTCGCTGGTGCGAAGGTGCACGGTCATCGCGTTGGCGATGGCCTGGGCGCGGCTGCGCGCCGTCGCCAGCGAGTAGACGATGCCGGCGAGCAGCGTGCTCATCGCGATGCCGCACAGCACGATGAGCCACGGGATGGAGCGGTCCATCCGGCCCAGGACACGGGAGGCATCCTCGCTCACTTCGACGAGCCACGAGTGCCCGCCCAGATCGAAGGCCAGCGTGCGAACCATGCGCTCGTTCGCGGCGGCAGCGGGCTCATGCTCGGCGCTGTCGAACAGCAGTCCCTCTTCGAGCGGCGCCACGTCGGTCATCCTCGCTTCGACGCGCGTCCCGAGCGCCTGCTGGCCGGGCCCGGCATCGAACAGCCGCAGCCGGACGAGACCGTCGCCGTGTCCGGCGACGACGTCGCGCATCATGCGGTCGACGCTGAAGCCGGCGCCGACCGACCCGATGTAGGCGGCGCGCCGCTCATCGACGGTGGCCAACGACATGCGCGGGCGATACACCGGAAGGCGCATCGCCAGTCCGATGTCGCCGGCGCTGCTGCTGATCTTGATCTTGCGACCCGACGAGGTGAGCCCGCCGGTGTCGCGAGCCTGCTCGAGCGCTCTCATCGCCCGCGGCGCGCTCGCAAGGTCCTTGCCGACCACGTGTTCGTTGCCGGCGCGCGGCTCGATGAAGCTCACCGGATGGGCATAGGGACGCTCGGCCGAGGGTGACAGCGGTGCGTAGTTGACGACGCAGAAGCCGGGATAGCTCGTGGACAGCGACAGGCCGGCCACATACTCGCTGAACTGCTCGCCCGTGACGGCATCGGACGTGCTGAACAGCGCGCGCAAGCCGACGAGGACCTCGGTGTAGGCATCGAACTGGCCTTCCACCTTGCGTGCGAGGTCGGTGGCCACCGCATCGAAGCGCTGGCTGGCGCCGCGCTGGACTTCCCGGTCCGCGGCCACGCCCAGGCCGATCGACAGTGCCGCGCCCGCCGCGAACACCAGCAGCGGCAGCACCAGCTTGCCGTGCGACAGCTTCGATATCAGGCCCATGGGCCACTCCCTTTTTGTTGTTGCGAACTCTAGGCCCCACCCTCGCGAGCGCATAGTCGGCCACGCGACATGCCGGCTGTACGAACTTGCCCTACAACCGGCTGGCCATGTCCTACGCAGCGGCGCGCAGGCGGCCGATCGCTTCGGCGCGCGTCGAGGCCGACACTGACCTCATGCGCACGAATCGCTGCACGAAACGATGGACCGCGTGGGCACTGATGTCGCTGCTGGCGTTCGCGACCGGCATCCGCGCCGAGCCCCCTGCACAGCCCGCTCGCGACCCGGCAGGCGCGACGGCACAGAAGCCGCAGATCGATCATTCGGGGCGGCCCCGCGTGGGCAAGGCTTCGTTCTATGCGCGGTACTTCTTCGGCCGCCGCATGGCCGACGGCACCCCCATGGATCCGCACGGCGACAACGCGGCGAGCCGCACGCTGCCGCTGGGGACCAAGGCCCGCGTCACCAATCTCGAGACGGGACGCAGCGCCATCGTGACCATCCAGGACCGCGGCCCGTATGTGAAGGGCCGCATCGTCGACCTCTCGCCGGCGACGGCGCAGCGGATCGGGCTCACGCAGCGCGACGGCCTCGCGCCGGTGGAAGTCGCCCCCATCGCCGTGCCGCAGCCGGATGGCAGCGTGAAGTCCGTCGCAGGTGCCGACGAAGACGATCGGCCCGAAGGCACATCGCGCCGCGGCGGATAGCAGGCTCGTTTCTCGGCAAGTTTTTCCGGTCTCGCGCGCTTCAAAGCCATACGCTTGCGAGGCCAAGCGCCCTTGTGAGACAACGGCGCCAACGGTCGCGTGGGCGATCGCCGAGGGCAGGACATCCGATGAAAACCATCGCAGCAGCACTGGCGGCTTGCATCGCCGCGGGTTGTGCGACGCAACAGCGCAGCGAGCCCGTCACCGTCGTGCGCACACGTCCGCCGGCCAACGTCCAGGAAACGGTTTCGAGCTACTTCGACCTCACCATGGCCGGACCGCAGCACAACCGCAAGCTGGCCATCGGATCCCCCGAAGCCTCGGACTGCGCGCTGCGCGGCAGCGGCGGCTACCACAAGGGCTGGATGGTGCCGGTGATCTACGACACATCGCCGCCGCCCGCGGCTTCCGCTGCACCGGCTCGCACATCGGCCGCGGGCACCGGCTCCGCGAAAGGCTCGAGCGCCAAGGGCGCGGCCACCAGGGCTGTCGCGCCGGCCGTGACCACCAGCACCGCGCCGACGGTCACCGGCGACGACGGCATCACGACGGCCACGCTGCGCGAAGTGCAGATCTCGGGCAAGGGCTACTTCTTCTGGTTCAGCAACGACACCATTGCCGGCGTGTCGCGGCGCGCCGACGGCTGTCCCTGACAGAACGGAGGTCCGCAGCAGGCGGTCGGTTCAGCGCTTCAGCGCCAGCGACCGGGCTGGCGGATGAGCGCCAGCTGCGGTGACGGTGCCGTCACCTTCGCGTCGAAGGGATACACCGCCGTCCCGACGGCATGCAGCACCTTCTGCACGTAGGCGCGCGTCTCGCGATACGGGGGCACGCCACGGTAGCGTTCGACGGCGCCTTCTCCTGCGTTGTAGGCAGCGGCGACCAGCGACACGTCGCCCTCGAAATAGGCCAGCAGCCAGCTCAGGTAGGCGACACCGCCGCGAATGTTCTGCGCCGGATCGTACGGATTGCGCACGTTGAAGCGGGCCGCCGTGGCCGGAATGAGCTGCATCAATCCCTTGGCGTTCTTCGGCGAGAGCGCGACCGTGTCGAAGTTGGACTCGGCCTCGATGATGGCCAGCGCCAGCTGCGGCTCGACCTGGTACTGCGGGGCGATCTTCGTGACCAGGTTGAGGATGTTGGGCGGCGCCGCGATGCGCTGCGGGCGTGGGCGGGCCGCGGCCACGGCAGTGGCCGGCTTGGCGGCAGGAGCCGGCGCGCGCATGCAGTCGGGCACATCGGTGGTTGGGCCGCCGACCACGCGAAGCATGTGCTGCGCCTGCTCCATGCCCTGCTCGGCCGCGATCTGGAAGAAGAACGCCGCGGTCGCATCGCTGCGTTCGACGCCGCTGCCGTTGGTGTACATCCAGCCGAGGCGGAACTGCGAATCCATGTCGCCCAGCCGCGCAGCCTCGCAGTAGAGCGCGGCTGCACGCAGCGGGTCCTTCTCGATGCCGTTGCCGAGCTCGAGCCCCGCGGCCTCCTCACGCAGCGAAACGATCAGGACGTTCTCGGCCTGCGTGTCGATGGCCGACGCCGGCGTGGCGACCAGGGCGCAGCAAATCACCCCGGCCATGATCAGGCCGAGGTGTCGTCGGGCGCGGAAGGCGATGGGCATGGCGCGATTTTCGGGAACTGCGCGGGCAACCACCAGCGCCCGACCTAGGGGGTGCAAAACCCGAAAGTCGTGATGCGCTTCGCGTTACATCGGCCTCGCGCCGCCGGCGCGCGCCATTGGAGTTACCCTCGCCCCTCCAACGAGAGCACGCCATGGGGAAGTTCTGGATGCAGCGGTCCGGCGCCGGCGCCTACGTCGTCGCCGCCGGACTGGCGCTGGCCGCCGCCGGGCTGCACTGGCTCATCGAGCCCTTCACCGACGCGCGCAGCCCCTTTCTCTTCTACCTCCCGATCCTGACCATCACGGCTGCCATCGCCGGGCGAGGGCCGGCGCTGGTGGTACTGGCGATAGGCGCGCTCAACGGCGCCGAGCTGATGACACCCGGGGCCGGATTGCACCTCACCACGTCGGCCGACCAGGTCGCCATCGCCGCGTACCTGGTGGTCGGGCTGGTCCTCGTGCTGTTCGGCGCACGCGTGCGGCTCATCGGCCGGCGCGCGGCGGAGGCGGAATACCGCCTGCGGCTGGCGCAGGAAGACACCGGCATCGGCCTGTTCGAAGTCGACTTCGTGTCGAAGACGGTGTCGGCGTCGGCCTCCATGGTGCAGCTGCTGGGCCGCGCCCCGACACGCTCGCCGATGAGCCTCGCGCAGTGGGCCGACATGCTGCCCGCGGACGAGATCGCCAAGGGCAGCCGCCACCTGAAGCAGAAGCTCGCCGAGGGCGCCGAAGGGTACGAGCGTGAGCACCGAATCGATCTCCCCGACGGGCGCGTGCGCTGGCTGATGTCGCGCGTGCACATCCAGCGCGGACCGGACGGGCGGGCGCTGCGGGTACGGGGCGCATCGGTGGACATCACCCGGCGCAAGGAGACCGACACGCTGCTGCGCCAGACGCAGGACGAGCTGCGCCAGCAGGTGGCCGACCTGCGCCGCCTGCACGAGGTGAGCAGCCGGCTGATCGAGCTGCCCACGCTGGCCGATCAGCTCGGGCTGCTGCTGGACACGGCCTGCGAGGTTCACCAGACCGGCCGCGGGCTGGTCTCGCTGTTCGACCCGCGACTGCGCCGCCTGGCGATCGAGGCCAGCACAGGCTTCGACGAGGAGTCGCTGCGCCGTCTGTGCGCGGCCGGGTCGGGCCCCCTGGCCTGCGACGCCGCCTTCGTGCAGGGGCGCCGGGTCGTCGTCGAGGACATCGAGCGCGATCCCGACTTCGAGCCCTTGCGCGAACAGGCGCAGCGCGAAGGCATCCGCGCGCTGCACAGCACGCCGCTGCTCAGCATGTCGGGCGACGTGATCGGCGTGCTGTCCGTGCACTTCGCGCAGCCGCGGCTGCCCACGCCGCGCGAGATCTCGCTGACCGACATCTACGCGCGCAAGGCCGCTGTGATCGTCGAGCGGGCCCGGGCGGCCTCCCGCGCGACGCAGACCGAGCGCCGCTTTCGCGTCGCGCTCGAGTCGTCCGGCGTGCCGTTCAGCGTGCTCGCACCGGTGCGCGACGAGCGCGGCGCCATCGTCGACTTCCGCTGGGAGTACCTCAATGCCGCGGCAGCGCGCGTGCTGCGGCAGTCGGCGCCGCAGCTCATCGGGCGCCGCGTGCTCGACGTGTTGCCGGGCACCTGGGACGTGCCGGGCCTGTTCGACGCCTACGTGGCGGTGGTCGAGAGCGGCCAGACGCGCGAGCTGGTGCTGCAGCCGGCCTCTCACGGCATCGAAGGGTGGTTCCACATCATCGCGTCGCCGTTCGAGGGCTCGGTCGCCGTCTGGTTCGCCGACATCACCGAGCGCAAGCGCCACGAGCAGGCGCTGCAGGAAGCCGACCGGCGCAAGGACGAGTTCCTCGCCACGCTCGCGCACGAGCTGCGCAATCCGCTCGCGCCCATCCGGCAGGCGGCGCTCATCTCCAAGGCCGCCAACGCGAGCGAGGCGCAGAAGCGCTGGAGTCACGAGGTCATCGAACGCCAGGTGAAGCACATGGCCCTTCTGCTGGACGACCTGCTCGACGTGTCGCGCATCACGCGTGGGATGCTGCAGCTTCGCCGCGCCGCCACCGAACTGAAGGCGGTGATCGATGCGGCGGTGGAGACGGCGCGCCCGTCGATCGACGCGAAGCGCCACCGGCTGCAGATCGACCTCCCGCCCGAGCCGGTGATGGTGGACGTGGATCCGTTGCGACTCGCGCAGGTCGTGGCCAACCTGCTCACCAACGCGGCGAAGTACACCGACCCGAACGGCGCGATCCGGGTGGCCGCGGCGCACCGCGGCGACGACATCGCGATCGAGGTGACCGACAACGGCATCGGCCTGCGTCCCGAAGCGCTCGGCGAGATCTTCGACATGTTCACGCAGGTGCGCAGCGCCGAAGACCGCTCCAGCGGCGGGCTCGGCATCGGCCTCGCGTTGGCCAAGGGCCTGGTCGAGCTGCACGGCGGCACCATCAGCGCGGCCAGCGAGGGACCCGGGCGCGGCAGCCGGTTCTCCATCGCCCTGCCCGGGGCAGCGGTCAGGCAGCGCGCCGCGACGCCGGCGGGTCCCGGCGAGCAGGCCGCCGGGCCGCGGCGGCGCGTGCTGGTCGCCGACGACAACCGCGACGCCGCCGACAGCCTGGCGGCGCTGCTGCGCCTGGCCGGACACGAGGTGAGCGTGACCTACGACGGAGAAGCCGCACTCGACGAGTACGACCGCTGGTGCCCCGATGCCGCCCTGCTCGACATCGGCATGCCGCGGCGCAGCGGCTATGAAGTGGCCGCCGAGATCCGTGCCCGCCCCGGCGGCGGCGCCGTCATCCTGGTCGCCGTCACCGGCTGGGGCCAGACCAAGGACCGCTCGACCGCCATCGCCGCGGGCTTCGACCATCACCTCACCAAGCCGGTCGATCCCGACAAGGTGCACGAGCTCCTGGCTTCGCCGCGGCCGATCGAACGCCGCGCGCCGGAAGGGAGCGAGGCGGTCGCACGCACGTGAGGCGGCCCGGCGTCAACTTCGTCACACCGCCTTCGGTTGCGTTTCGATACAGTCCTTCCGACGACAAGGGCACACCCGCGCGAAAGCCGGGGTCGCAAAGCTTCCGGTCTAACGCCCGCCAGGGCCACGACAGCGGGGTTGCCAACCTGGCCGCACAGGGGTGTGCCTGCGTCTCGACTCAAGACCAGGAAGAACGCCGTGTGCACGACCCCGACCCAGCCTTCGCCTTCATCCGACGTGAGCTCGACCATCGCTTCCGTGGCATCGCCCGCGCCCGCCGATTCGTTCTTCGACCGCGCACGGCAGCTGGTGCTCTTCCTCGCGGAATCGCCGCGGCCGCCGGTCGCCACGCGGAGCGTGGAGCACGACGTCGCCGACTGGATCGCACGCTGGCAGAAGCTCCCTTCGCAGGGCTGGAGCCGCGCCCAGCACTTCGTCGGCGACGAGCTCGGCATCATCATCCGCGCGCTGAGCGGCCCCCACGCCGGCCCCGCGCGCCGAAGCGACGAGCGCAACGAGCAGCTGTGCTGGCTGCTCGCCCGCTGCATGGCCGAAGCGGCCTGACACGATCCCGACGGCACCTGGGTTACCCTCGGGTCGTCATGACGACCCCACCTCCCAACCGACGCCTCTACGCCCGCAAGGTGCTGCGAGCCACGGCCAGCGTGCAGCTGCCCAGCGGCCCGCGCGACGTGCGCACCTGGGACGTCGGCGTCGACGGCATGTCGCTGGTCTCGCCCAAGCCCATCGCGCCGGGCACCCGGTGCACCGTCACGCTCGACCTGCCGGGCGGAGGCCCGGTCAGCGTGGCGGGCAAGACGGTCTATTGCTCGCTGATGGGCGCCGAGGGGTTCAAGGTCGGGCTGGTCTTCGTGAACCCCGATCCCCAGACCGAGGACGCGTTTCGCGCGTTCGTCGCCTAGGCTTTCGCGCTAGTCGCCGTAGCTGGCGATCGCAGCATGGCTGGGATCGACATCCTCGCGATGGCTGTCGAGCGCCGCCCACCCCATGTGCTGCGCGATCGGCAAGGCGCGTGGCGCCATCGCCGGCGTGGCGGAGGTCGCGGGCGCACCGGGCTGCGCGACAGCGCGCGAGACGGGTCGTGCATCGCCGACGCGGGTCGCGGCCTCGGCCACGTCGGCATCGCCGCAGGCGGCCAGCGTCAGGCACGCGACAACGCCGCATGCGGCGCAAAGCCATGTCGACAAGAGATCGGTGCGCATGAAGAACTCCAGATCGCGGCAAACGGCCGCCCTCATCGCAACAATCGAAATCCGAGTGCCGAAGCGGACAGGCTCGCCCAACAGCCCCCTAGTCAGTCGGGGATCGGACCCTGCTGCGCTCACCCGCAGGCGAGCAGTTCCGCGAGCCGGCGCGTCACCCACTGCGCTTCCGGCGCGCTGACGCCGGACGCCGGACTCAAGAGCCCCTCGTGCACCCGCGACAGCACGTCGCTGTCGGCAATGCCCAGCTGCCACTGCAGCGTCTTCGCCTGGTCGACCAGCACGACGGCGAGGTCTTCACAGAATTCGTAGCGCGCCGCAATCTCGGCCTGCGACGCGCTCGGCTTGATCCGCCCCGGCTCGACGAACAACGCCACGAAGGAGGCGGGCACGACGATCTGGCTGTCTTCGGACATCTCAGTACGCCACCGGGTCGCGATGGCGTGGATCGTCGTGCAGCGCCCAGTACGCATCCTGCAGGCGCTGCGTGACCGGGCCCGGCGCGGGATGCCGCAGCGACCGGCCGTTGACCCTCGCGATGGGCAGCACGCCGCCGCCGGTGGAGGTGACGAAGACCTCGTCGGCGAGCTCCAGGTCCTCGGCGGGAACCGCCTGCACGCGCAGCGGGATGTCGAGGGCGCCGCACAGCTCGATGACGGTGCGGCGCGAGATGCCTTCCAGCACGCCGCGATCGGGCGTTCGCACCACGCGGTCGCTCACGACGAAGACGTTGAAGCCCGGGCCCTCGGTGACGTTGCCGGCGGCATCGACGACGCAGCTGGTATCGCCGCCATGGTCGTAAGCGTCGTACAAGGACATCACCAGATCGATCCAGTGGTAGTTCTTGACCGTCGGATCGACGGATTCGGGCGCGATGCGCTGCCGGCGGCTCACGAACAGATCGATTCCGGCGCGCTGCTTCTCGGGCGGCGCGATCCACACGAACGGCAGCGCGTAGGCGTAGAAGCGGTTGGTGGCCAGGCGAGGATCGCGAGCTCCGCGTGGCGGCACGCCCCGGGTGCAGACCATCGCCACGTAGGCGTCCTGCAGGCCGCCGGCGCGCACGCAGCCATGAAGGATGCGGCGCACCTCGGCCTTGTCGTGCGGGATGCTCATGCGCAGCGTCGCCAGGCTGCGAAAGAAGCGCTCGAGGTGGTCGTCGAGCCGGAAGAACGAGCCGCGCCACACGCTGGCGACGTCGTAGGTGGCATCGGACCGGGTGAAGCCCCAGTCGAACAGCGAGAGCTTGGCCTCTGACAGCGGAACCCAGTCGCCTTCGACGAAGGCCGCCCCGCCGTCGAATTGGTTCGTTCGCACGTCGCGCATCGCATGCTCCTGTGTGGAGGGCGGATGCTAGCGGTCCGCGAGACTAAGCTAGTGCCTGTTCACGAGAACCGGGAGGCGCGCATGGATTCGATGAAGACGACGGCCGCATGCTGGAGCGTGGCGCTGGCGATGGCCGGTTGCGGCGGCGGCAGCACCACCACCGTGGGCGGCACCGTGAGCGGGCTGCCGGCCGGCTCGACGGTCTCGCTGCAGAACAACGGCAAGAGCACCCTGGTGGTCGGCGCCAACGGCAGCTTCACCTTCGACAAGGAGTTCATCGAAGGCGAGCACTACGACGTCACCGTCTCCGCCCAGCCGGCAGGCGGCCAGTGCACGGTCTCCGACGGCAAGGGGCGCATCGACGACACCTCGCAGCAGGTCACCAACATCACGGTGGCCTGCGTGCCCGCCTATTCGGTGAGCGGCAGCGTCTCGGGCCTGGCCGAGAACACCAGCGTCACGCTGCAGATCAACGAAGCCGATCCTCTGGTCATCTCGGCCAACGGCTTCTTCGTCTTCCCGACGCAGCTGGTGGTCGGGGCCCGCTACGAGGTGACCGTGAGCACCCAGCCGGCCGAGGGAAGCTGCACGGTGCAGCAGGGCATCGGCACCATGCCGGGCGCCAATGTGACCAACGTCGCCGTCACGTGCGAGTGAGCGCGCGGCTGCGCGAGGCGGAGCGCCACGCGAGCGTCGACAGTCCGAAGGCCAGCAGCAGCACGGTCGCAGGCTCGGGAACGACCGCAGCCGCGAGCATCGCCTCGCCCAGCAGGCGGTGCGTCACGGCGGTCGGGTGAATGCCGTCCCAGAAAAGGTACTGGTCGGGGTGCTCGCACACCGAGCCTCCGCCGGTGAAGCCGAGATCGTCGCCGGTGTAGCAACGGTCGGTCAGGTTGGTCAGCCCGTGCGTCGCCGCGTTGGCGACGATCCCTTCGAAGCTGGCGTAGCTGTCGAAGCGGATGAGGTGCACGTCGGGATGGCTCGCCGCGAAGCCGTCGAGCAGCGTGTCCAGCTCGCCGTTGAAGGCCTGGACCAGCGCGGTCGCCGCCGCCTGGCCGGGCGCGCCGCCGAGCTCGCGAACCCGCGGCACGCGACCGAGGTTCGGCACGTTGGGCACCAGCAGGTGCCGCGCGCCCTCGTCGGCCAGTCCGTTCAGCATGCTGTCGATGTCGTCGAGGGTCTGGCTCAGGGTGGGAATCGGCTGCCCGAGCGGATCGGTGGTGCGGCCGAGGAAGATGTCCTGAAGGTTGTTGGCGCCGGCCCACAGCACGTACAGAGCGTGCGGATCGGCAGCACCGGGCAGCGCGCGGAACTGCGCGACCTGGTCGTTGATGCCGAGGAAGGGAGGCCCGAACAGCTGATAGCGCGTACGGGCCCCGCCGTAGGCGTAGTTGCTGCCCCCTCGCTGGGAGGCGAGCGCGCTGAATCCCAGGCCCTGGGCCAGCACGTCGGCATACAGCGGTCCGTTGCTCGCCCTGCCCTCGGGGTCGTAGGGCGGCCCGGGAACGACGGCAGGCGCGCCGGGCGGATGGGGAATCGCGGCATAGACCGTGGTGACGTTGCCCGTGTCGGTGAGGCTGTCGCCGAAGAAGTGCACGCCGCTGAAAGGCTGGGCGGTGGCCGCGCCGGCCGCCAGCAGTGTCAGCAGGGTTGCGACGATCTTGCGCATGATCACCTCCGCGATGAAGGACCCCGGCGCGGGAAGAGCAATCGGCGCTCCCGGCACCGCGCTTGCTGCCTTTCTCATGAAGCCGTTCACCGAACAAGGAGCCCGTCATGGCAGAAGCAACAGCCCAGGTCTCGAAGACCATCGGCGCGCCCGCCGAACGCGTGTGGGAAGCGCTCGTCACGCCTGCGCTCATCAAGCGCTATTTCTTCGGCTCCGACGTGGAGTCAGATTTCCGCGTCGGCAGCCCGATCCGCTGGCGTGGTGAATTCAACGGCAAGAAATACGAGGACAAGGGCGAAGTCCTCGTCGCCGACCGGCCGAGCAGGCTGTCGGTGTCGCACTGGAGCCCGACGGCCGGCGAGCCCGACGCGCCCGAGCACTACCACGTGGTCACCTACGACCTGGCGCCCCAGGGGTCGCAGACGCAGGTCACGCTCACCCAGAGCAATCTCACGGGCGGCGTCAAGCCGTCCGATGTGCAGAAGCGGGCGGAGTTCGAGAAGAACTGGACGATGGTCCTGGAGGGGCTGGCGAAGCTGTTCGCGTGATCAGGGCAGCGGCTGCACGCCGATGAGCCACCGGTGCAGCCAGGTCACGAAGACGCCGTAGATCACGAGGCCGACGACGACGGCGATCAGGTCGTTCATCGGCCGCTCGGGCGCGCCCGGCAGCGGCCGCTGCGCGCGCCGCTTCATCGAGATGCGGTCGGCAACCGCCCACGCGAGAAAGCCGCCGAACAGCAGCACGTCGGCCAGCGTGCCGTTGGCCAGCAGGTGGGCGGTGGCCCACAGCTTGACGGCGACGAGGAACGGATGCTTGACCGCCGCCTTGATGCGGCCCGGCATGTAGGCGGCGATCAGCAGCGGGAACACCGGCAGCATCAGCAGCAGCGCGAGGTGGCGCGTCCACGTCGGCGGTGTGTACAGGACGATGGGCGACTGGCGCGCCGCGCCATAGCCGATCACCAGGAGCACGAACCCCGCGATGGAGACGAGCGAGTACAGCCCCTTCCAGGCCTTCTCGCCCCGCAGCGCCACCTGCGCATCGCGCCAGGCCGGCGCCGCGATGGACACGGAGTGGACGCCGAGGAACAACACCAGGCCGAGGACGAGCAAGGTCATGGTCGGTTCTTGCGAGGAGGGATGCGCAGTCTATCGCCGGCGGCGGCGAAAGCGCTGCCTAGTTCGACTCCTTGATCATCCTTCCGCCGGCGGCCTGCAGCGGCCGGGCATTCATCGGATACAGCCGCGAGAAGATGGCGATCTGCTCGGGCGACACGTGCACCGGCTGCTTCATCACCATCCAGAGCACGCCTTCGCTGCACGGCGGCGTGGTGAGGGAGCCCATGTAGGTGAAGTAGGCGCGCTCGGCGGGCAGCAGCTGCAGCAGGTCCAGCGGCACCTGCGCGGCCTGCTCCTCGCCCTTCTCGAGCGGCAGGTTGTTCCACACCGACTGCACCACCGGCTGCGCGGCGCCGCGCTCCAGGACCACCGCAACGACGGCGAGCCGGCCTTCCGGGTCCTTGTGAACGAGGTGCACCGAGAGATCGAACTGCCGGCCGGCGATGCGTTCCTCGGAGGGCCGGTGGAAATGGAACTGCTGCAACTCGAAGCGGCGGCCCGTCACTTCGATGAAGTTGCCGGGCGCGACATTGACCTGCACCGTGTGGCCGTTGTCGATCACCCGGAACGGACCCGGCTTGTAGTCGAAGCGAACCGGGTCGAGCTGCACCTGGATGCCGTCGCGCAGGTCGATCGGGCTTTGCCGCGTGCCGATGCCGCACCTGGCGAACTCGGGCTTCAGCCTGGCCCAGGCTTCGGGGCCGCCGGGGCCGTCGTACGACCAGTGCACGTGGCGGTCATGCGCCAGCGGCGCCGGCTTTGCCGCCGCGCCCTGGCCCGCCAGGCGCGTTTCGCGCACGGGCGCGCCGCGTGAAGCCGATGCCGGCGCCGACACCGTTTCCGCCGCCTTGCGCGCCGTGAGGCGCAGCTCGCCATCGCCGCCGGGCTCGAGCCTGCCGCCCGGGCCCAGCGTTTCGGCCAGGCGTCGCTGCAGCCGGTCGATCGCATGCTCGGCACCGCTTGCGGCCGGCTCCGGCGCGGACACGGCTTCGACCGGAACCGATGCCGCCGCCTGCGGCACCATCGACGCGGCAGCGTCGGGCGCGGATGCGGCCGCCTTCGCGCGCTTGGCCTTCTTCGGCGCCTTGTGCACCGGCGTGCGATGCCATTGCGGATCCGCCGGCCAGAACGCATAGGCTGCCGCACCGACGGCACTGAGGCCCGCGACGCCGCCCACGATCAGGATCAGCAACTTCTTCGACAGCCGGATCCGGGGCAGCGACAACCTGCGCACGAAGGCCGGCAGCGGCGGCAGGCGCCAGCGTGCGCGTCGAGGCGATGCCTCACCCTCGTCCGCGATCTCGACCGCTTGGTCGAGCACGGGCGCGTCGGCGGGGGCTGGAGACTTGGCCATGACCGGATATCGGCCGGCACCGCAGAAACCTGAAGGTCGGTGCTGCGCTCGCCGCCACCGCGCGCGATCACGTCACGCGCCGCTTGACCCACATCCAGGCGAACAGGCCGACGCTCATCATCAGGGTGGAGGCCAGTGCCAGCGCGATCGTGGAATGCATCACCAGCGGCGAGATGACCCCGGCAACGAAGCCGTTGGCCAGGCTGCCGATGCACGCCTGGAATGACGAGGCGAGCCCGCGGCGCTCGGGCACGAGGTCGAGGACCAGCAGCGTGACCACCGGCACCATCAGCGCCCACCCGAAGGCGTAGAGGGCGATCGGAATCAGCGCCCACCATGCGTGCGGCGTGAACAGGAGGTTCAGCACGAGATTGGCGAGCGAGACGGCGACCATGATGACGAAGCCATGGCGAATCTGGCGCTTGGGCGCGATGCGTCCTGCCAGGCGTCCCGACAGCCAGGCGCCTGCCATGATCCCGGCGATCGTGAGCGTGAAGAACCAGAAGAACTCCCCCGGCCCCATCTTCAGGTGCTCGCCGAGGAACACCGGCGCGGACAGCACGTAGAGGAACATGCCGTTGAACGGAATGCCGCTGGCCAGGGCCAGCATCAGGAAGCGCGGGCTGGAGCCGAGGTCCCAATACGCCCGCAGCAGGCTGGACACGTGGAAGGGCTGCTGGTGCGTGCGGTGCAGCGTTTCGGGCAGCAGGCGGTAGTTGCCGATCCACAGCGCCACGCCGATGGCCGTGAGGAACCAGAAGATCGAGTGCCAGCCGACATGCACGAAGAGGAAGCCGCCGACCATGGGCGCGACCGCCGGCGCGATGCCGAAGTAGATCGTGACCTGCGACATGACGCGCTGCGCGTCGGCCGGCGGGAACATGTCGCGGATCACCGCCCGCGAGACCACGATGCCGGCCCCGGCCGACATGCCCTGCAGCGCGCGAAAGAACACCAGCGCGCCGATGTGCTGCGACAGCGCACAGCCGGCCGACGCCAGCGTGAACACCGCCACGCCCCACAGCACCACCGGCCGGCGGCCGAAGCTGTCGGACAGCGCGCCGTGGAACAGGTTCATCACCGCGAAGCCGAACAGATAAGCCGACAGCGTCTGCTGCATCTCGACCGGCGTGGCGCCTATCGATTGCGCGATGCCGGTGAAGGCGGGCAGGTAGGTGTCGATCGAGAACGGACCCAGCATGCCCAGGCAGGCGAGCAGCGCGGCAAAGGCCCAGCGGGGGGCGCGCCAGAGGGTGTGGGCGTCGGGGTTCAAGAAGGATTGTCGTGGTGCAAGCCGCGGTCGAAAAATGATGTGAAGCGAACCGATAGGCCGGATTCTGTGCGAAGGCGAAACCGCCTTCGTGACCGCCATTCCTCTGGGCCGCGCATCGCTGCGGCGGCTCGGTGCTACCTACCCGCACACTCCCCGGGACCAGATCATCGTGTGCCTATTTGGTATTGCTGCGCGTAGAGATTGCCCGTTTCACCCGGCAGGTTGCCCTGCCGACTCGTCTCTGTTGCTCTGATCCTCACCTCGCGGTGGACAGCCGTTAGCTGCTACGCCGCCCTGCGCAGTCCGGACCTTCCTCCAGCGCGCCCTCTCGGGACTTGCGCCAGCGGCGGTCTGGTTCACTTCACGGGCGGAATTGTCTCATCGGGGTGGCCGGAACACTGCCGCGTCCTCGTAAAACCCCGGCTCCTCGTTGCCCCGCCACCACCCGGGCACGCCGAGCACCGGCAACGCCAGCGGTTTCTGCGCCAGCCACTCGAGCACCGGTCGCTCTGCCGCTTCGTGCGCGGGCATGCACCACGCATGCGCCGTGATGGCCTTGCGCGGCTGCGTCAGCTTTTCCATCAGTGCATGCCCGAACAGCGTGAGCTCGGCATCACGCCAGGCGGCCCGGTGGGTGATGAACAGCGCCTGCCAATCGCGCCGGCGCAGCGCATCCATCAACTCGATCGGCGCCTTCAGCCATGCGCCGTTCTCGTCGAACAGCGTGAGCGCATCGCGCAGCACGCCGCGCCTCGGCCCCACCCCGCAGCGAACGATCTCGGCAGCCTGCAACTCGTTGAGCCGGCGTTTCACTTGCCCGAAGCGCAGCCACACCAGCCCGTTGAACAGGTCGTGCAGGTTGTCGCGGGTGGGAACCGACGCCGTGCGCGCGATGAAGGCCTCGTACGCCTCGCCGGCCGGCAGCGCCTGCGCCGCGACGAAGCGCAGCGGGCCCGCAGCCAGCTCGACCGGGTGGCCGTCGACGGCCGCGTTCAGCGTGTCGGCGACCGACATGCCGGCGCGATGCGCCGCCAGCAGACGCCCGCGCTCGCCGTCGTAGGACGCCAGCCACGGCGCCGGCGTGGCGAGCGCGGCCCACGGGCTCACGTGGGAGCGCGGTATTGCACCTGGTTGGGCTGCTTCTCGGGCGAGAGCACGAAGTAGTCGAGGTACTTCTTGAACAGCTTGGTCGACGGTGCGTTCCTGGTCAGCAGCTTGGCGCCGCGCAGCAGCTCGGCCGCCGTATTGAGCGGCAGCTTGCCGCCTTCCTTCAGCGCGGGCATGGCCTCCAGGATGCGCTGGACCTCGTCGGGCAGCGGGGGCGGCGCGGGCGGCGCGGCCGCTGCCTTGCGACCGCCCCGCTTGGCTGCGGGCGTCTTCGCCGCGGCCTGCCTGGGGGCCTTGGCCTTGCGGTGCGGCAAGTCGATGAAGTCGTCGTAGACCAGCTTCGAGTCTTCGCCCGTCTTGCCCTCCTGACCGATGCCCTGGACGCGGCAGCCCTTCTCGCGCAGGCGGATCACCAGGGGTGCGAAGTCGGAGTCCGACGACACGATGACCGCCACCTGCGGACGCTCGGCAAGCACCAGGTCGAGCGCATCCACCGCGAGCGCGATGTCGGTGGAGTTCTTGCCGGTCGACACGTTGACGATCGGCCGCACCGACAGCGCCTTGAAGAGCTTCAGGTGCTTGACCGCCGACTCGGCCGTGCAGTAAGCGCGGCGCACGTGGATGGCGCCATGCTCGGCGTGGACCCGTTCGACGGCCTGCTCGATCACGTCGGCCGACACGTTGTCGGCGTCGATCAGCAGCATCACGCGCTTGGCGTCGTTCATGACAGTTTCCATGCCAGCGTCTCCCCACCGCGCAGCGGCTTGAGTTGCGCTTCTCCGAAGGGCACGGCCTCGGGCAGCGTCCACGGCTGCTTGCGCAGGGTGACGGTGCCGGCGTTGCGCGGCAGTCCGTAGAAGGCCGGCCCGTGCAGGCTCGCGAAGCCTTCGAGCTTGTCGAGTGCGCCCGCGGCCTCGAAGGCCTCGGCATACAGCTCCAGTGCGCTCAGCGCCGTGTAGCAGCCGGCGCAGCCGCTGGCGTGCTCCTTCAGGTGCGCCGGGTGCGGCGCGCTGTCGGTGCCGAGGAAGAAGCGGTCGCTGCCGGAGGTGGCGGCCTCGACCAGCGCGAGTCGATGCTCCTCGCGCTTGAGCACCGGCAGGCAGTAGTAGTGCGGCCGGATGCCGCCGGTGAAGATCGCATTGCGGTTGTAGAGCAAGTGATGCGCAGTGATCGTGCCGGCGGTGTGCGGTCCGGCCTGCGCCACATACTGCGCCGCGTCGCGCGTGGTGAGGTGCTCGACGACGATCTTCAGCTCGGGGAACTGCCTGCGCAGCGGGATGAGCTGGGTGTCGATGAAGACCTTCTCGCGGTCGAAGACGTCCACCGCCGCATCGGTGACCTCGCCATGCACCAGCAGCAGCAAGCCCTCGCGCTGCATCGCTTCGAGCGTGCCGAAGGTCTTGCGCAGGTCGGTGACGCCGGCGTCGCTGTTGGTGGTGGCGCCCGCCGGGTACAGCTTGACGGCCGCGACGCCGGCTTGCCTGGCACGCCGGATCTCCTCGGGCGGCAGGTTGTCGGTGAGGTAGAGCGACATCAACGGTTCGAAGGACACGCCCGGCGGCACGGCGGCGAGGATGCGTCGGCGGTACGCCATCGCCTGCTCCGCCGTCGTCACCGGCGGCTTCAGGTTGGGCATGATCAGCGCCCGCGCGAACTGCCGCGCGCTGTGCGGCACCACGGCGGCCAGCGCGGCACCGTCCCGCACGTGCAGATGCCAGTCGTCGGGACGGGTCAGGGTCAGGCTTTCGGTCATCGGTCGATTCTCGCACCGGGGTTGCATCCGCCCCGCAGGAGGCGGCGTATACACGCATCATCACGACCACAGGAGAGGGCCTTGAGTCCACCGACCGCGCATCCGGCGCAATTCCAGCTCGTCAGCGACTGGCACCTGGACGCTCCCGTCGAGCGGGTCTGGGAAGCATTGAAGGCCACCGGCGAGTGGCCGCGCTGGTGGCGCTACGTGAGGTCGGTGCAGGAGCTGCATCCCGGCGACGCCGACGGCCTGCATGCCGTGCGCCACATGGCCTGGAGCAGCCGGCTGCCCTACGGCGTCGCCTTCGACGTCGAGGTCATCGAGCTGAGCCGCCCTCGCCTGCTTCGAGGCCACGCCCACGGACAGCTCGAGGGCGTCGGCACCTGGGAGCTCACACCCGACGGCAACAGCACCCGGGTGCGCTACACCTGGTGCGTGGACCTGTCCACGCGCTGGATGCGGCTGATCGCGCCGATCGCCGCACCGGTGTTCCGCTGGAACCATGACGGCGTCATGCGCGCCGGCGCGCAAGGACTGGCGCGCCACCTGGGCGTGCGGCTCCTGTAGCGAAATCGCCTATGGCGCGAGACGGTGGCGTCGCCTACACCTTGGTGCATCCCCACGCCACGAGGAGGCACGGCATGAACACAGTCGCGAACGCGCAGGTCACCTGCATGCTTCCGGTGAAGGACCTGGCCCGGGCTCGACGCTTCTACGAGCAGGCCCTCGGACTGGAGGCGGGCGCGGCCAAGCCGGACGGCAAGTTCGTCTACCGCTGTGGCGGCACCGAGATCGCGCTGTTTCCGAAGCCGGAAGGCACCAAGGCCGAGCACACCGCGCTCAGCTTTCGCGTCGACGACATCGCGGCCAGCATCGAGGCGCTGAAGGCCCGCGGCGTGACGTTCGCCGACTACGACTTTCCGGGCCTCAAGACAGTCGGGCACGTCTGCGTGCTGGGAGCGGAGAAGGCGGCATGGTTCGAGGACACGGAGGGCAACATCCTGTGCCTGCACGAGGACCTCGCGGAGCAGGGCCGCATGGGGTCGCTGCCGGGGTGACGGCAGCGCTGCATCCCGTCGACTTGCCAGGGGCGTCGCAGACGCCTAGTGCTGCAGGATCTTCGACAGGAAGTCCTTCGCCCGCGGCGACCGTGCCTCGGTGTTGCCGAAGAACTCCTGCTTGGTGCAGTCCTCGACGATCTTGCCGGCGTCCATGAAGATGACCCGGTGGCTGACTTTCCTCGCGAAGCCCATCTCGTGCGTGACGACCATCATCGTCATGCCTTCCTGCGCCAGCTGCACCATCACGTCGAGC
Organism: Piscinibacter sp. XHJ-5; assembly: GCF_029855045.1. Taxonomy (GTDB): domain Bacteria; phylum Pseudomonadota; class Gammaproteobacteria; order Burkholderiales; family Burkholderiaceae_C; genus Albitalea. The sequence goes on along the minus strand of NZ_CP123228.1, from coordinate 1,127,435 downwards.
ACCTCGCCGACCATCTCGGGGTCGAGGGCCGAGGTGGGCTCGTCGAACAGCATGACGATCGGGTCCATGCTCAGCGCGCGGGCGATCGCCACGCGCTGCTGCTGACCGCCCGACAGCTGGCCGGGGAACTTGTCCTTGTGCGCCATCAGGCCCACGCGCTCGAGCATCTTCAGGCCGCGGGACTTCGCTTCGTCCGTGTTGCGGTTGAGCACCTTCACCTGCGCGAGCGTCAGGTTTTCGGTGACCGACAGGTGCGGGAACAGCTCGAAGTGCTGGAACACCATGCCCACGCGAGCCCGCAGCTTGGGCAGGTTGGTCTTGGGGTCGCTGATCGAGGTGCCGTCGACGACGACGTCGCCCTTCTGGATGGGCTCGAGCGCGTTCACCGTCTTGATCAGCGTGGACTTGCCGGAGCCCGACGGCCCGCAGACGACGACGACCTCGCCCTTCTGGATGCTGGTCGTGCAGTCGGTCAGCACCTGAAAGGTGCCGTACCACTTGGAGACGTTCTTGATGTCGATCATGTTGGCCATGAGCGCACTCCCTTTCAGCGGATGATGGCGATCTTCTTCTGCAGCTGCTTGACGATCATCGACAGGCTGAAGCAGATGGCGAAGTAGACGACGGCGGCCAGCAGGTAGCTTTCCACCGGGCGGTTGAGGTTCTTGGCGGTGAGGTCGAAGCCCTTGAGCAGATCGTAAGCGCCGATGGCATAGACCAGCGAGGTGTCCTGGAAGAGGATGATGGTCTGCGTCAGCAGCACCGGCAGCATGTTGCGGAAGGCCTGCGGCAGCACGATGAGCTGCATGGTCTGGCGGTACGTCATGCCCACCGCATAGCCGGCGTAGACCTGTCCGCGGGGAACGCTCTGGATGCCGGCGCGCATGATCTCGGAGTAGTACGCCGCCTCGAACAGCGTGAAGGTGACGATGGCCGAGATCTCCGCCCGGTAGTTGGCGCCGTAGCTGCCTGCCACGGCGGTGTAGAACCCGCCCGGGATCAGCAGGAAGAACCACAGGATCACCATCACCAGCGGCACGCTGCGCATGGTGTTGACGTAGACCGCGGCGGGCATGACCAGCCAGTTCTTGCCGGACAGCCGCATCAGCGCGAGCAGCGTGCCGAGCACGATGCCGCCCATCATGGCCACCAGCGTGAGCTGCACGGAGAAGAACAGGCCCTTCAGGATGAAGGTCTGGATGACGGCCCAGTTGAGGTAGCCGAAGTCGAGGTTGGCCAGCATTATTTGCCTCCCCCGATCATGCCCGGCACCTGCACGCGTCTCTCGACGAACAGCGCGATGCGGTTGATGGCGAAGGCCGACACGAAGTACAGCGCCGTCACCGCCAGGTACACCTCGATGCCGCGCGAGGTCTCCTCCTGGGCCTGCATCGCGAACATCGTCAGCTCGGCGATGGACACGGCGAAGGCCACCGACGAGTTCTTGATGATGTTCATCGACTCGGAGGTCAGCGGCGGAATGACGATGCGAAACGCCATCGGCAGCAGCACATACCGATAGGTCTGCGGCAGTGTCAGGCCCATGGCAAGGCCCGCGTAGCGCTGGCCGCGCGGCAGGCTCTGGATGCCGGCGCGCACCTGCTCGGAAATGCGCGCCGAGGTGAAGAAGCCGAGCGCGAACACCACCAGGATGAAGCTCGGCACGCTGCGCAGCGGCAGGAAGATCGACGGGATCACGTGGTACCAGACGAAGATCTGGACCAGCAGCGGAACGTTGCGGAACAGCTCCGTCCACGCATTGCCGATCAGCGCCAGCGTCTTGCTCGGCGTGGTTCGCAAGATGCCCATCAGCGAGCCGGTGATCAAGGCGACGAACAGCGCGAGGACGGACACCGACAGCGTCCAGCCCCAGGCCGACATCATCCATTCGAGGTAGGTCTGCCCTCCTCCGGTGTCCTGCAGGAACACCTGCCAGTCCCAAGTGCCCAATGGCGCCTCCGTCGTGTTCGTTATTGCGCTGGGGATGTGAAAAGAGCGCGAAGGCCGCGCTCTCCAGTCAAGGCGGTCAGCAAGCCCCGGGCCAGCCGCCCGGGGGCTCGCACGAAGAGCTTACTTCTTTGCGTACTCTTCCATCGGCTTGTCGTTCGGGTTCGCCCACGCCGACTTGGTGGCGTCCGACAGCGGCAGGCCGACCTTGGTGTTGGCCGGCGGAATCGGCTGCATGAACCACTTGTCGTACAGCTTGGCCAGGTCGCCCGTCTTGATCATGTTCTTGATGCTGTCGTCGACGGCCTTCTTGAACGCGGGGTCGTCCTTGCGCATCATGCAGGCGATCGGCTCCACGGACAGCACCTCGCCGACGATCTTGAAGTCGGAGGGGTTCTTCGACTTGGAGATCAGGCCCGCCAGGATCTGGCCGTCCATCACGAAGGCGTCGGCGCGGCCCGATTCGAGCAGCAGGAAGCTGTCGGCGTGATCCTTGCCGTACACCTCCTCGAAGTTCACCCCTGCACCGCGCTCGTGCTTGCGCAGGTGCTGCACCGACGTCGTGCCGGTCGTGGTGGCCACCTTCTTGCCGTTGAGCTGCGCGATCGACGTGATGCCGGAGTTGGCCTTGGTCGCGATGCGCACTTCCTCGACGTAGGTGGTGACCGCGAAGGCGACGTCCTTCTGCCGCGCGGCGTTGTTGGTGGTGGAGCCGCACTCCAGGTCGACCGTGCCGTTCTGCACGAGGGGGATGCGGTTCTGCGAGGTGACGGGCTGGTACTTGACGTCGAGCTTGGACAATCCCAGCTGCTTCTGCAGGTCGGCCGCGATGCGCTGCGCCATCTCGGTGTGGAAGCCGGCGTACTTGCCGTCGCCCAGCGTGAACGACAGCGCGCCGGACGATTCGCGCGCACCGATGGTGATCGATCCGCTGTCCTTGATCTTCTTCAGCGTGTCGGCGTCGGCGGCGTGGGCCGCCCCAAGCGCCAGCACGGTGGCGAGAGCGAGCAAGGTCTTCTTCATGTGGACTCCTTCAAGGTTGCAGAGTGTCGGGTCGAATGGGACAACGAACCGGAGGAACGAAATTCTAGGGACCGGGGGATACGCGTAACCACGTAGAAGCCCCCGAACCTAGGGTTTGTGCGGGCCCGGCGGGTCAGTAGGGCACCTGGTCGGTGGGGTACTTCCAGAAGTCCTTCAGCAGGTAGTTCATCGGCAGGTTGAGCGCCGTGTTCTTCGGCGGGATCGGCTTGCTGAACCATCGCTCGTAAATCGCGTGCGCCTCGCGGCTGGTGACCAGGCGCTTCATCTCTTCGTCGACGATCTTCTTGAACTCCGGATCGCCCTTGGGCAGCATGATGGCCAGCGGCTCGATGGTCAGGAACTTGCCGACCACCTTGAGCCTGGTCGGATCCGGCCGGCCGGCGACGAGGCCGTACAGCAGCACATCGTCCATCGCGAAGCCGTCGGCCTCGCCTTTCTCGACCATCTCGACGGCCCTGGCGTGGTCGGGCGCCTCGAGCAGCGTGATGCCCAGCAGGCGCTCGCGGTTGGCCTGGTCGATCGCCTTCAACGGGGTGGTGCCCTTGGTGGAGACCAGCTTCTTGCCCTCGAAGTGGTGCAGATCATCGATCTGGCTGTCGGCGCGCACCAGGTAGCGCGCACCGGTGATGTAGTGCGGCACGGTGAACGCCACCTTCTCGCGGCGCTCGGCGTTGTTGGTGGTGGAGCCGCATTCGAGGTCGGCCTTGCCTTCGGCGACGGCGGCGATGCGACTGGCCGGCGTGACCTGCACGAATTCGGTGGCCAGCGTCTTCAGCTCGAGCCTCTTGCGCACCGCCTCGGCGATGCGCAGGCACAGGTCGACGGCGTAGCCGACGGGCTTCTTGTCGGGCAGGACATAGGAGAACGGCACCGAGGATTCGCGGTGGGCGATCACGATCCGGCCGCTTTGCTTGATGCGGTCGAGCGTGGGGCCGGCGACGGCACTGCCGGCGGCGTACAGGGCGAGAAGGAGGACCGGCAAGGCGGCCGGTGGACGCAGAACATGCATGGATTTCCCGAACGACTGATGGAGGAGTCGGATCTGGCGTCCGACTGTTGCAATGCTCATGCCTTCAGGCGCACCGGATGGGTGAGCGTCTCGGGCACCAGCAGGGCGTCCATTTCAGCACGGCTCATGATGCCCAGCGCCTGCGCGGTGTCGGCAATCGTGGCGCCTGTGGCGAGTGCGCTCTTGGCGATGGCCGCCGCCTTCTCGTAGCCGATGATCGGATTGAGGGCCGTGACCAGCGTCACCGATTCGGCGACGCGGCGCTTCAGCACCTCGGTGTTGGCCTGGATGCCCTCCACGCAATTCACCTGCAAGGTGCGGCAGGCATTGGTGAGGTGCTTCACGCTCTTGGCGATGGCCCATCCCATGATCGGCTCGAAGGCGTTGAGCTGCAGCTGGCCGGCCTCGCTGGCCATGGTGATGGTCACATCGTTGCCGATCACCTCGAACGCGACCTGGTTCATCACTTCCGGGATCACCGGGTTCACCTTGCCCGGCATGATCGACGACCCGGCCTGGCGCGGCGGCAGCCGGATGTCGCCGAAGCCGGCCTGGGGACCCGAGGACAGCAGCCGCAAGTCGTTGCAGGTCTTGGACAGCTTGCAGGCGACGCGCTTGAGCACGCCGGACAGCTGCACGAAGGCGCCGGTGTCCTGCGTCGCCTCGACGAGGTTCTCGGCGCGCACCACCGGCACGCCACTCACCTGTGCCAGCAGCCCGATCACCAGCTCCGAATAGCCGGCCGGCGCGTTGATGCCGGTGCCGATGGCGGTGGCGCCCAGGTTCACCTCGCTGATCAGCGCGATCGCTTCGGCCAGCCGGGCCTCGTCCTCGCCGATCATGATGGCGAAGGCGAGGAACTCCTGGCCGAGCGTCATCGGCACCGCGTCCTGAAGCTGCGTGCGGCCGATCTTCAGCACGCCGGCGAATTGGTCCGACTTGCGCCGGAACGCGCCGCGCAGCTCGGCCATCGCCGCGCGCAGCCGCTCGATGCCGATCCAGGCGGCCAGCCGCAGCGCGGTCGGGTACACGTCGTTCGTGCTCTGCGAGGCGTTGACGTGATCGTTCGGATGGACGACGTCGTAGCGGCCACGCTCGAAGCCCAGGTGCTCGAGCGCACGGTTGGCGATCACCTCGTTGGCGTTCATGTTGGTGGACGTGCCGGCGCCGCCCTGGATCACGTCGACGACGAACTGCTCGTGCAGCTGGCCGGCGATCAGGTCGTCGCAGGCACGCACGATGGCCTCGGCCAGCCGCGAGTCGATGACGCCCAGCCTCTCGTTGGCCAGCGCCGCCGCCTTCTTCACGAAGGCCAGCGCGCGCACCAGGTCGTGCCACGAGCCGACGGGTTGGCCGCTGATGGGAAAGTTGTCCACCGCGCGTGCCGTGTGCACGCCCCAGTAGGCGGAATCGGGGATGTCCTTGGAGCCGAGGAAATCGCTCTCGCGGCGGGTGGCGACGGCGGCTTCGGGGGCTGTGGCTGGCGTGTGGGGGATCGACATGATGGGCGCGCACTGTACGGGGACCCGCCGCAGGTGGCCAATGCCGTTTGCCGGGCCCGGTATGCGTTGCATGCATACCGAGGCAGGGTAAATACCAAGTGCCTCAGGCGCGGCCGTCGCCCTTGAGGAAGTCCCACAACGCCTGGGCGCCGGGCTTGATGTGCCGCGCCATCTCCGGCCGCTCGCGGTAGATCCGCACCTCCATCGCCAGCTCGCACTGGCCCGACGCGGCGGCGCGCACCAGGCGCTTGCTCTTGAGCTCCTTCTTCACCGAGCTGCCCGGCAGGAAGGCCAGACCGTGGCCCTCCAGCGCCATCGCCTTCAGTCCCTCGGCCATGTCGGTCTCGTAGATCGGGTCGAGGTTCAGCGGCGAGGGCGACAGCTTGACGATCAGCTCCACCAGCCGGCCGAGATAGGCGCCCGAGGCATAGCTGAGGTAGGGCACCTTCGCGCCGCTCGCCGCCGGCACGCGAAACAGCGGCTGGCCGTCGGCGTCGGCCTTGGCGTACGGCGCGAGCGACTCGTGGCCGAGGCTCAGCATCTCGTAGCGGTCGGTGGACAGCTGCAGCGGCTGCGAAGCGTGGTGATACGCGATCAACAGGTCGCAGCTGCCTTCGGTGAGCTGCATCACCGCGTCGTGCACGTTGAGCGCGATGAGCCGGCTCTTCACCGCGCCGAAGCGCTTGCGCAGGTCCATCACCCAGTGCGGAAAGAACGAGAACGCGAGCGAATGCGGCACCGCGAACTCGATCATGTCCTGCCCGGCCACCTGGTGCGCGCGCATCATGTTGCGGGTGGCCTGCAGGCTGCCCAGGATCTCGAGCGCCTGGGAATGAAAGGTCTCGCCGGCCGGCGTGAGCCGCGTGGGGTACGACGAGCGGTCCACCAGATCGAGCCCCGCCCAGGCCTCCAGCGCCTGGATGCGGCGCGAGAAGGCCGGCTGCGTCACGTGCCGCAGCTGCGCCGAGCGCGAGAAGCTGCGCGTCTCGGCGAGGCTCACGAAATCTTCAAGCCATTTGGTTTCCATGCACCGTCAATTCGGGCAGCGGGTCTTCTCGCTCCGCTTCGTCGTCTTCCCCTGATTGCTGCAGGCGCCACATCTCAGCATAGCGTCCGTTGAGCACCAGCAATTCGGCATGCGTGCCGCGCTCGACGATGCGACCCTGCTCCATCACGAGGATCTGGTGCGCATCGACGACAGTCGACAGCCGGTGCGCAACGAGCAGCGCGGTCTTGTTGCGCGCCACCCCTTGCAGCTCGGCCTGGATGGCGCGCTCGTTGGCCGAGTCCAGGGCCGAGGTCGCCTCGTCGAAGATCATGATCGGCGGGTTCTTCAGCAGCGTGCGCGCGATCGCGACGCGCTGCTTCTCGCCGCCCGACAGCTTGAGCCCGCGCTCGCCGACCATGGTCTCGTAGCCCTTGGGCGTGGCGGCGATGAAGTCGTGGATGCGCGCCGCCTTCGCCGCCGCCTCGATCTCGGCCTGCGTCGCGCCGGTGCGGCCGTAACCGATGTTGTAGGCCACCGTGTCGTTGAACAGCACCGTGTCCTGCGGCACGATGCCGATCGCGCGCCGCAGGCTGGCCTGCGTGACGCGGCGGATGTCCTGGCCGTCGATCTCGATGGAGCCCGACTGGATGTCGTAGAAGCGGAAGAGCAGCCGGGCCAGCGTGCTCTTGCCTGCGCCCGAAGGGCCGACCACGGCGACCGTCTTGCCCGGCGGGATCTCGAAGCTGACGTCGTGAAGGATGGGCCGCGACGCCTCGTAGGCGAAGCTGACGCGGTCGAAGCGGATGCGGCCTTCGCTGACCTGAAGCGGCGTTGCGCCGGGCGGGTCGTCGACCTCGCGCTCGCGCTCCATCAGGGAGAACATCTTGTCGAGGTCGGTCAGCGCCTGCTTGATCTCGCGGTAGATCACGCCGAGGAAGTTCAGCGGGATGTACAGCTGGATCATGAAGGCGTTGATCATCACCAGATCGCCCAGCGTCATGCGGCCGGCAGCCACGCCTTCGGTGGCGCGCCACAGCATCAGCACCAGGCCGGTGGCGATGATCAGCTGCTGCCCGGTGTTCAGGATCGAGAGCGACCGTTGCGACTTCAGGCTCGCGCGGCGCAGCCGCTCCAGGCTCTCGTCGTAGCGCCGGGCTTCGTAGTCCTCGTTGTTGAAGTACTTGACCGTCTCGTAGTTCAGCAGCGAGTCGATGGCCTTGCTGTGCGCCGTCGAGTCGAACTCGTTCATCTGCTTGCGGAACTGCGTGCGCCAGTTGGTCATCGTGATCGAGAACGCGATGTAGATGACCAGCGCCGCCACCGTGATCCACGCGAACCAGAGGTCGAACTTCACCGCCAGCAGCGTCAGCACGAGGCCGACCTCGATCAGCGTGGGCACGATGCTGTACAGCGAGTACGAGATCAGCGAATGCACCGCGCGCGTGCCGCGCTCGATGTCGCGCGTCATGCCGCCGGTCTGGCGCTCGAGGTGAAAGCGCAGGCTGAGCGAATGCAGGTGGCGGAAGACCTGCAGCGAGATGCTGCGCGCGGTGCCTTCGGTGGCCCGGGCGAAGATCAGCTCCCGCAGCTCGGTGAACAGCGACGTCGACAGCCGCAGCGCGCCGTAGGCCAGCAGCAGGCCGATGGGCACCACCAGGACCGCACGCACATCGCCGGGCTTGAGCGTGAGGCTGTCGACCAGCGTCTTCAGCAGCAGCGGCACCGCCACGTTGGCGAGCTTGGCACCCACCATGAAGCCGAGCGCCAATATCACGCGCCAGCGGTAGCGCCACAGGTAGGGCAGCAGCTTGCGCAGCGTCTCGCGGTCGGAGCGCGGCCCGGCAGCCGCCGCCGCGGGCGCGGCGGCGATCGTCGGAGAGTCCAGGCTGGCGCGGCGCATCGTGGAAGAATGGGGTGAACCTGTCGGAGGTGAGGCAATATGCCCGAGATTACAAGCGACCACGAAAACCTGATTCCGGAATCCCTCGCGCCCCTCAAGCTGCCGAACGACCGTGAACTGGTCATGCGGGTGATGCCGATGCCGGCAGACGCCAATCCCAACGGCGACATCTTCGGCGGCTGGATCATGGCGCAGGTGGACCTTGCCGGCAGCGTCCTGCCGGCGCGCATCGCCAAAGGCCGCATCGCCACGGTGGCGGTCAACCAGTTCGTGTTCAAGCAGCCGGTGTCGATCGGCGACCTGCTGAGCTTCTACGCGAAGGTCGAGCGCATCGGCCGCACCTCGGTGACGGTGCATGTCGAGGTGTTTGCCGAGCGCAATCCGGCCGACCTCCATGTCGTGAAGGTCACCGAGGCGAACCTCACCTACGTCGCGATCGACAAGGGCGGTCACCCGCGGCCCGTTCCCAGGCCGTAGGCGGAACCGGCTTCGACCGCCTTGGTCGAACCGCCCCGGAGGGCGCGTCATGCACCAGCTGACCAATCGCGAGGAAGCCGGCCGGACCCTGGCCGAGAAGCTGCTGCACTACCGAGGACAGGACATCGTCGTGCTGGCCCTGCCGCGCGGCGGGGTGCCGGTGGCCGCGCAGATCGCCGACGCGCTGCAGGCGCCGCTGGACCTGCTGTTCGTGCGCAAGATCGGCCTGCCGTGGCAGCCGGAGCTTGCCTATGCGGCCGTCGTCGACGGCAACCCGCCGGAGGTGGTGGTCAACGACGACGTCGCGCGCTACGAGCCGATGAGCGACTCGGCGCTTGCCCAGGCGACCCAGGACGAAGTGGAGGAGATCGAGCGCCGGCGAGCCGCCTACATGGCGGGACGCGCGCCGCTCGAAGTGGCCGGGCGCATCGCCATCGTCGTCGACGACGGACTCGCCACGGGCACGACGGCGCGTGCCGCCTTGAAGGGCCTGCGCCGGCGCGCGCCGGCGCAGCTGGTGCTGGCCGTGCCGGTCGCGCCTTCGGACACGGTGCACGACTTGCGCCCGCTGGTCGACGAGCTCGTGGTGCTGGAGATGCCCGATCCGTTCCGCGCCATCGGCCTGCACTACATCGACTTCCATCAGCTCGACGACGCCGAGGTACTGGCGCTGCTCAATCGACGAAGAAGTCCGGGATGAACTCCTTCGTGCCCGGCACGACGCTGTAGGAGTCGAGGTCGGTGATCCCGTGCTGCGCGAGCAGCGTGTCGTCGATGAAGAAGTTGCCGGTGGTCGTCTTCGCATCGCTGGTGAGCACCAGGTAGGCCGCATCGGCCAGGATCTCCGGCTTGCGGCACTTGTTGATGTCGACGCCGGGAATCATCTGCAACGCCGCGGTGGCGATCGCGGTGCGCGGCCACAGGCTGTTCACCCCGATGCCGTGCGGCTTGAATTCGCCGGCATGCCCCAGCGTGCATTCGCTCATGCCGTACTTGGCCATCGTGTAGGCCACGTGCCCCTGGAACCAGTGCGTCTTCATCGACAGCGGCGGCGACATGTTCAGCACATGCGGGTTGCGCCCGGCCTGCGCCGACCGGATGAGATGCGGCAGGCAGGTCTGGGTGCACAGGTAGGTGCCGCGCACGTTCACGCCGAACATCAGGTCGAAGCGCTTCATCTGCGTCGCCGGCGTCGGCGTGAGGCTGATGGCGCTGGCGTTGTTGACCAGGATGTCGATGCCGCCGAATTCCTCCACCGCCTGCTGCATGGCGGCGACGACGCTCGCCTCGTCGCGGATGTCGGTCTGCAGCGGCAGCGCGCGTCCGCCCGCCTCGACGATCTCGGCCGCGGCCGAGTAGATGGTGCCGGGCAGCTTGGGATTCGTCTCGGCGGTCTTCGCGGCGATGACGATGTTGGCGCCGTCCTTCGCTGCGCGCTTGGCGATCGCCAGCCCGATGCCGCGCGACGCGCCCGTGATGAAGAGAGTCTTGCCGTTCAGGTTCATGGATGAGTCTCCGACGCTGGGAAAGTGATGGCGATGTGGCGTGCGAGCGCCTCACCGCAGACCCGGTACACCGGCTCGCCCGGGTGGAAGCCGTCCGACGCCATGCAGCTCGCATCGAGGGTGATCGCTATGGGCACGTGCGAGACGTTCTCGCGTGTGCCGGCCCATCGCGCCAGGGCCTCGTCGTGCCGCCGCGCGTCGCGGCCCATGATCCACCGCAGCGGCTGCGGCAACAAGGGGAACTGGTGCACCGGCGGCAGCGGCGCGAAGACGACATGGCGAACGCCCGCGTGGGCGATCAGCCAGTCGGCGAGCGCCGCCCGGTGCTGCACCGCCCGCTGCACCGGGACCTGGTCGATGACGTCGTTGACGCCCAGCACTGCCACTGCCACGTCGGCGCGTGGCGGACGCTCGGACTGGACCAGCTCGAGCGCTTGCGCCGACGTGATGCCGCTGCGCGCGACCAGCTGCCATTGAACCTTCGCGCGCGCCTCAAGCGCGAGGGTGCGGCTCAGGTAGCCGGCGAGCGCGATGTCTTGCGTCGGCACACCGACGCCCGCTCCCGACGAATCGCCGACGATCAGCAGGCGCAGGCGCCGTCCGTCGCCGATCTCGCCGCTGCGCGGCCCCGCGGCTTCGGGCAGCACAGGCGCACGCCGTCGCGTGCTCAATGCCTGCGCCACCAGCAGCGGCGCGAGCGTCAGCTTGAGCGCCAGCGACATGCCGCGACGGATCAGGAGAACTGCGAGAAGTCGGGCTTGCGCTTCTGGAAGAAGGCGCTGAAGGCTTCGCGCGCCTCGGGGCTCGACAACCGCTCGCGAAAGACGCCGCCTTCGGCCGCGATGGTCTCCAGCACGCGCTCGCTGACGGCACGGCGCATCAGCTTCTTGCTCTCGCGCACCGCAGCCGGCGGCAGCGTGTTGAAGCGCTCGGCGATGCGGCGCGCATGGCCGACCACCTCGCCGGCCGGCAGCACCGCGTTGGCCAAGCCCAGGTCGACGGCGTCCTGCGGCCCGAACGGGTCGCCGAGCAGCAGCTTCTCGGCCGCCTTCGCATGGCCCAGCAGCGACGGCAGGATCAGGCTGGAGGCGAACTCCGGGACCAGGCCGAGGCTGGTGAACGGCATCGCAAGCTTGGCCTCGTCGGACACGTAGACCAGGTCGCAGTGCAGCAGCATCGTCGTGCCGATGCCGATCGCTGGGCCCGTGACCGCCGCCACCACCGGCTTCTCGCTGCCGTGCAGCGCCTTCATGAATTCGAACACCGGCGAGTCCGCACCCTGCGCCGGGCGCTGCATGAAGTCCTCGAGGTCGTTGCCCGACGTGAAGATGCCCGGCTGGCCGGTGATCAGCACCGCGCGCACCGATGCCTCGGCATTGGCCGCGCGCAGCGCCTCGCCCATCGCGGCGTACATCGCCATCGTGATCGCGTTCTTCTTCTCGGGCCGTGCGATCTCGATGGTCGCGACGCCGTTCAGGGTGGCCGTCTTGATGCTCATGCTGCTGTCTCCTGTGATGGCTGGAATCCCTGCAGCAGCAGCACGGTGCGTTGCCACAAGGACGTCTGGAATTGCTCGCGGAAGAAACCGAAATGCCCGATGCGGCGCGCATGGACGTCGGCCGGCGCGATGCGCTCGACGCGGCGCGGTGCGTTGGCATAGCAGTCGACCAGGACATGCGTGCCGCGTTCGGTCATCAGCTCGTCGTCGGTGATGGACAACGCGACCAGCGGAAAGCGGGCGCCCTCGAACTTCTCGCGCACCGGCGTGCCCTCGGCGCCGACGTGGTAGCGCGGGTTCAGGCACCACTTGCGCCACTGCAGCACGACGCCGACCGGCAGGTCGCCGACCTTGCGCAGCCGGCGACCCGGGAAGTAGCCGAACAGCTTCGTCGCCACCGGCACCAGGACATGCCAGAAGTACAGCACCATGCGCTTGAGCTGGGGCGCGTTGTCGCGCCAGTAGCCGCTCCCGGCCGCCACCGAGACCATGCCGGCGACTCGGTCGCGGTGCGTGAGCAGTCCCGGCAGCTGCGCGCCCAGGCTGTGTCCGATCAGGTACAGCGGCGCGCCGCCCCCGCGCAGCAGCGTCGCGGCGATCACGGTGTCGAAATCGGCGGCCCAGTCGAACAGGTCGGCGCGCAACTCGCGCAGCGGTCCGTGGCGGGAGTCGCCCATGCCGCGGTAGTCGAAGCTGGCGACGAGGTAGCCCTGTGCCGCCAGCCATTGCGCGAAGGCGGCGTAGTAGTCCTGCTTCACGCCCATCGCGCCGCCGATGACGACGGCCGCGCGCGGCCGGCCCGGCGGCTCGTAGAAGCGCGACGCGATGGTCGCGCCGCCGGTCGACGTGAGGTCACATGGCTGCATCACCGACGCCCTCCTTCACTTCGCGAATAGGTGCCGCTTGTGGCGGCGAGGAAGGGCCGCTTGTGGCGGCCTCTTCTTGCTTCGTCAGACGCGCTCGAAGATGCCGGCCGCGCCCTGGCCGGTGCCCACGCACATCGTCACCATGCCGTACTTGAGGTTGCGCCGGCGCAGCGCATGCACCACGGTCGCCGCGCGGATCGCGCCGGTGGCGCCCAGCGGATGCCCGAGGGCGATCGCGCCGCCCATCGGGTTGACCTTGGCCGGGTCGAGGCCGACGCTGTTGATCACCGCCAGCGACTGCGCGGCGAACGCTTCGTTCAACTCGATCCAGTCGATGTCCGCGAGGTTCAGCCCGGCGTAGCGCAGCGCCGCGGGGATCGCCTCGATCGGGCCGATGCCCATGATCTCGGGCGGCACGCCGCGCGCGGCGAAGCTGACGAAGCGGGCCAGTGGCTTCAGGTCGTATTGCTTGATGGCCTTTTCGCTTGCCAGGACCAGGGCGCCGGCACCGTCGCTGGTCTGCGAGCTGTTGCCGGCGGTGACGCTGCCCTTCGCGGCGAACACCGGCTTGAGCTTGGCCAGGCCCTCCAGCGAGGTGTCGGGACGCGGCCCCTCGTCGAGCTTGACGGTGCGTGTCTTCGTGCCCGGCTCGCCCGTGGCCAGGTCGGGGAAGCGGTCGATCACGTCGATCGGCGTGATCTCGTCGGCGAACTCGCCGGCCTGCTGCGCCTTCAGCGCGCGCAGGTGCGACTCGAGCGCAAAGGCGTCCTGCGCCTCGCGACCGACCTTCCATTGCGCGGCCACCTTTTCGGCGGTGAGGCCCATGCCGTAGGCGATGCCGACGTTCTCGTCCTTGGCGAACACCTCGGGGTTGAACGACGGCTTGTTGCCGCCCATCGGCACCAGGCTCATCGATTCGGCGCCGCCGGCGATCAGCACGTCGGCTTCGCCGACGCGGATGCGATCGGCGGCCATCTGGATCGCGGTGACGCCGGACGCGCAGAAGCGGTTGACCGTGACGCCGGCCACCGGATGCGAGAAGGCCAGCTGCACCGCGATGCGCGCCATGTTCATGCCCTGCTCACCCTCGGGGAACGAGCAGCCGATGATGGCGTCTTCGATCGCCTTGGGATCGAGCGTGGGGACCTGCGTCATCGCACTGCGGATCGCGGCGACCAGCAGATCGTCGGGGCGCGTGTTCCTGAAGCAGCCGCGGCCCGACTTGCCGATCGGGGTGCGTGTGGCAGCGACGATGTAGGCGTCTTGAACTTGCTTGCTCATTTGTGTGCTCCGATCAGTTGCGGACCGGCTTGCCGGTCTGCAGCATTCCCATGATGCGTTCCTGCGTCTTCGGGTGGTCGAGCAGGCCGCAGAAGTGCTTGCGTTCGATCGACATCAGGTATTCCTCGCTCACCAGCGAGCCCGCATCGACGTCGCCGCCGGTCACCACGTCGGCGATCAGCGAAGAGATGTGGAAATCGTGCTGGCTGATGAAGCCGCCGTCGCGCATGTTGACCAGCTGGCCCTGGATGGTGGCCTTGGCGTTGCGGCCCGCCACCGGGAACAGCCGCTTCAGCGGCGGACGGTAGCCCGCCTCGTGCATGGCCTTCGCCTCGGCCAGCGCCACGTGGAGCAGCTCGTCCTTGTTCGGCACGATGGTGTCGGTGTCGAGCAGGTAGCCGAGCTTGCGCGACTCGATCGCGCTGGTCCCCACCTTGGCCATCGCGGCGCTGGTGAAGCCGTCCTTCAGGAACTGGAAGAGCTCGGCGTTGGCATTGCCGGCCGCGGCCATCTCCGCGGCGCGCCGCGCCACGTATGTGAGCCCGCCGCCGCCCGGGATCAGGCCGACGCCCACTTCGACGAAGCCCATGTAGCTTTCCATCGCCGCCACGCGCTTGGCGCAGTGGATGGCGACCTCGCAGCCGCCGCCCAGCGCGATGCCGCGGATCGCCGACACGACCGGCACCTGCGCATAGCGCAGCCGCAGCATCATGTCCTGCAGCTTCTTCTCCTCCGGCGCGATGCCCTTGCCGCCGCTCTTCATGAACACCGGCATCAGCGCCTCGAGGTTGGCACCGGCCGAGAACACGTCGTCGGGCGACCAGATCACCAGGCCCTTGTACTTCGCCTCGGCGAGCTCCAGCGCTTTCAGCAGGCCCTCGGTCACGGTCGGGCTGATGAGGTGCAGCTTGGCGGTGATGCTCGCGATCACGACTTCATCGTCGAGCGTCCAGACACGCACCTCGTCGTTCTTGAAAAGCTCGGTGCCGGCCTTCAGCGGCGCCGCCGCGCCGTCGCCGGCCAGGCTCTCCGGGAAGCGCTGGCGCCGGTACACCGGCAGCGTGCTGCGCGGCACGTAGCGCTTCTGCGACGGGCTCCACGAGCCTTCCGGCGTGTGCACCCCGTCGCGGCCATCGAACACCCAGTCCGGCAGCGGCGCCTTGCTCAGTGCCTTGCCGGCGTCTATGTCGGCCTTCACCCATTCGGCGACCTGCTTCCAGCCGGCTTGCTGCCACAGCTCGAACGGACCCTGGCTGGTGCCGAAACCCCAGCGCATCGCGAAGTCGACGTCGCGCGCGCTTTCGGCGATGTCGCCCAGGTGCACCGCGGCATAGTGGAAGCCGTCGCGCAGGACGGCCCACAGGAATTGCGCCTGCGGGTTGGTGGACTCGCGCAGCAGCTTGAGGCGCTCGGCCGGCGGCTTCTTCAGCATGCGCGCGACGATCTCCTCGGCCTTCTTGCCGCCGGTCACGTACTCGCCGGTGGCGGGATCGAGGCGCAGGATGTCCTTGCCCACCTTCTTGTAGAAACCCGCGCCGCTCTTCTGGCCGAGCGCGCCCTTGTCGATCAGCTGCTTGACGACGGCAGGCGTCGCGTACGACGGGAAGAACGGATCGTTGCCGAGGTTGTCCTGCAGCGTCTTGATGACGTGCGCCATCGTGTCGATTCCGACCACGTCCGCGGTGCGGAAGGTGCCGGAGCTCGCCCGGCCCAGCTTCTTGCCGGTGAGGTCGTCGACGATGTCGTATGACAGGCCGAAGTTCTCGGCTTCCTTCATCGTGGCCAGCATGCCGGCGATGCCGACGCGGTTGGCCACGAAGTTCGGCGTGTCCTTGGCGCGCACCACGCCCTTCCCGACCGAGGTGGTCACGAAG
The DNA here is from genome assembly GCF_029855045.1 of Piscinibacter sp. XHJ-5. GTDB lineage: Bacteria > Pseudomonadota > Gammaproteobacteria > Burkholderiales > Burkholderiaceae_C > Albitalea. Next base: position 1,111,544 of record NZ_CP123228.1, on the reverse strand, counting down.
GCTTCGAGCTGGTCGAGGATCTCCGGCCGGGTGGTCGGCGTCGGGATCAGCTCGACCAGGAACATGTAGCGCGGCGGGTTGAAGAAATGGATCCCGCAGAAGCGCGGCTTGATCTCCTCGGGCAGCACCTCGGACAGCCTGGTGATCGACAGTCCGGACGTGTTCGAGGCGACGATCGCATGCGGCGCGATGGCCGGAGCGATCTTCTTGTACAGGTCGAGCTTCCAGTCCATGCGTTCGGCGATCGCCTCGATGACGAGGTCGCACTCGCGCAGCTTGTCGAGGTGCTCGTCGTAGTTGGCCTGCTCGATCAGCGCCGCATCCTCGGCGACGCCCAGCGGCGACGGCTTCAGCTTCTTCAGCCCCTCCACTGCCCTGGTGACGATGCCGTTCTTCGGGCCTTCCTTGGCCGCCAGGTCGAACAGCACGACCGGCACCTTGACATTGACGAGATGGGCGGCGATCTGCGCGCCCATGACGCCGGCGCCCAGCACGGCGACCTTGCGCACGGGAAATCGATTCATGGTCTTTCCTTGGTTGTGTGCATCGGGCGTCGAGCTCACTCGACGCGGATCCAGGTTTGCGTGCGCCCCAGCATGGGCATGCCGATGTAGCCGCGCACGTCGAGGCGCTTGCCCTCATCCACGGGCGTCAGCAGCACCTTGTAGGTCTTTCCGTCTTCGGGATCGAGAATCGTGCCGCCGTCCCAGCGGTTCTCGCCACTGGCGCTCTTCTTGACGCCGCGCAGGAGCTCGAGGCCGAGGATGGGCTTGTCCTTCCGATCGTCCGAGCACTTGTCGCAGGTGTCGCCGGCCTTGGCGTCGGGATCGAGGCGCTTCTCGATCCTGCCGCTCAGCGTGCCGCCGCTGTCCACGATGCGCACCAGCGAGCGCTCCTTCTTGGTCTTGTCGTCGATCGTCTTCCACAGGCCGACCGGGGTGGCCTGGGCGAAGGCGCTGGCGTGGGCGACCAGCACCAGGCCTGCGAGGACAGTCTTCAGCATGCGGCTCCTCCTGAGTTGTCGTGCGATCGGCATTGCATCAGAACAGCGACTCTTCGACGTCCATCATGGGCTTGGCCCCGGCACGCGCGGTGCGGATCAGGCTCGCGGTCTCGGGCAGCAGCTTGGCGAAGTAGAAGCGCGCGGTGGCCAGCTTGGCCTTGTAGAAGGGATCGCCCGATGCCGCCTTGGCGAGCGCCACCTTGGCCATGCGTGCCCAGAAGTACGCGAACACCAGGTGGCCGCAGACGCGCAGGTAGTCCACCGCCGCGGCTCCTACTTCGTCGGCGTTCTGGAACGCCTTCATGCCGATCTCGGTGGTCAGCTTGGTCACCTTCTCGCCGAGGTCGGCGAGCGGGTTCACGAACTCCTGCATCGCCTCGTCGACGCCCTCTTCCTCGACGAAATCGCGCACCAGCTTGCCGAACTTCTTCAGCTTGGCGCCGTTGTCGGCGAGCACCTTGCGGCCCAGCAGGTCGAGCGACTGGATCGTGTTGGTGCCCTCGTAGATCATGTTGATCCGGGCATCGCGCACGAACTGCTCCATGCCCCATTCCCTGATGTACCCATGGCCGCCGAACACCTGCATGCAATGCGACGTGGCGATCCATGCGTTGTCGGTGAGGAAGGCCTTGACGATCGGCGTGGCCAGCGCGACCAGGTCGGCGCCGTCCTTGCGCTCGTCCTCGTCGCTGGACGACAGCTCCTTGTCGATCTGCAGCGCCGTCCAGATGGCGAATGCGCGGCCGCCCTCGGCATAGGCGCGTGCGGTCAGCAGCATCTTGCGAACGTCGGGGTGCACGATGATGGGATCGGCCGGCTTGTCGGTCGCCTTGGCGCCGGACAGCGAGCGCATCTGGATGCGGTCCTTCGCGTACGCCGTCGCGTTCTGGTAGGCCACTTCGGTGAGGCCCAGCGACTGCATGCCCACACCCAGGCGCGCGGCGTTCATCATCACGAACATCGCCTGCAGGCCCTTGTTGGGCTCGCCCACCAGCGTGCCGATCGCGCCTTCGAGCACGATCTGCGCCGTGGCGTTGCCGTGGATGCCCATCTTGTGCTCCAGACCGCCGCAGTACACGCCGTTGCGTGCGCCGATCCTGCCTTCTGGCGTGACCAGGAACTTGGGCACGATGAACAGCGAGATGCCCTTGGAGCCTTGCGGCGCGTCCGGCAGGCGTGCCAGCACGAGGTGGACGATGTTCTCGGCCATGTCGTGCTCGCCTGCCGAAATGAAGATCTTGTTGCCGGTGATCCGGTAGGTGCCGTCGGCCTGCGGCTCGGCCTTGGTGCGCAGCAGGCCGAGATCGGTGCCGCAGTGAGCTTCGGTGAGGCACATCGTGCCGGTCCACTGCCCGCTGACCAGCCTGGGCAGATAGGTCTTCTTCTGCTCAGGCGTGCCGTGCGCATGCAGCGCCTCGTACGCGCCGTGCGAGAGGCCGGGGTACATGGTCCAGGCCTGGTTCGCCGAGTTCAGCATCTCGTACAGGCACTGGTTGACGACGATCGGCAAGCCTTGGCCGCCGTAGGCCGGATCGGCCGCCAGCGCCGGCCAGCCGCCCTCGATGTACTGCTGGTAGGCCTCCTTGAATCCCTTGGGCGTCGCCACTTCGTGCGTCGCGGGATCGAGCTTGCAGCCCTGCTCGTCGCCGATCTGGTTCAGCGGCGCGGTGACCTGCGAGGCGAACTTGCCGCCCTCCTCCAGCACGGCGTTGATCGTGTCGGCATCGATCTCCGCGTGCGCCGGCATCGCCTTCAGCTCGTCGACGACATTGAACAGCTCGTGCAGGACGAACTGCATGTCGCGCAACGGAGGGGTGTACTGGGCCATCGTGAAACTCCTTGTGGGAAGCGGATTCGGGTTATGAAGGTCAGCCGCGCGCCTTGCGCTGCGGCTTGGCAGTGCGCGGCGCACCGCTCAGGATCTGGTGGCCCGCAGGCGTGCCGTAGTGGCCGACGAGGCGCTCGAAGGCGGTCCGCACGCGCTCCATCGCGCCGGGATTGCGCAGGAAGCGGGCGTCGTGGTGCAGGGCGAGGATCAGACCGTGGAGCTCGAAGACGAGCTGCAGCGGATCCATGTCGGCGCGCAGATGGCCTTCCTCGACCGCGATGCGCACGGCGCGCTCCAGCGCCGACTGCCACGCCTGCACCATCGACACCAGCGCATCGCGCACCGGCCCGGGCCGGTCGTCGAACTCGACAGCGCCGCTGATGTAGATGCAGCCGGAATCGAGCTCGGCAGACACGCGCCGCACCCAGCGCTCGAACAGTCCCTTCAGGCGCGGCAGGCCACGCGCCTCGCGCATGGCGGGGAAGAAAACCTCTTCCTCGAACTTGGTGTGGTATTCGCGCACCACCGAGATCTGCAGCTCCTCGCGTGAGCCGAAGTGGGCGAAGACACCCGACTTGCTCATCTGCGTGACCTCCGCGAGCGCGCCGATCGAGAGGCCTTCGAGACCCATGTTGGCCGCGAGGCCGAGCGCAGCCTCGAGGATTGCGGCACGGGTCTGCTGGCCCTTCATCAGCGTGCGCTGCGGAGGATGCGAATCACGAAGGGAGGTGACGTTGGAGTCGCTCACGGCGCCGGGGCGTTGTGTCGCAACGCGGAATCGAACGATCGTTCTATTTTGCAGACTTCCGCCGCCTCGCGCAGGAGACCCACCTCCCTTTTTCTAGGCTTGCGTGCCTAGTGGGCGCCTGGCGGACGCCGGTTACGCGGGTTAACCCGTGCACGTTCGTGCCAAATGCACGCCCGTTGCCACGCCGCCTCGCAAGCCGCATGCCTATTGAGTCGCCGCCGCGGATTGATTACGCTCGCAGGAAGGAGTTTTGCGTGGAAGTTCTTCAACTCGACGTCTCCGGACGCCCGCAAGCGTGGATCTCGGCCAAGGAAGCGGCGTGCATCTACGCCAGCGACGGCATCGCCTGGACGCTGGGCAATGCGTTCTACGTGCTGCGCGGGGGCACGCAGCGGCGCACCGGAGTTCAGTCGCGCATCGAGGTGCATCCCATCATCGCGGTGCGCGGCGCAGTGCCCAGCCGCGCGTGGCGCCAGACCCCGGCGCTTTCCAACCCCAAGCTCTTCGCCCGGGACCGCCATGTCTGCGCCTACTGCGGTGGCCACTTCCATGTCGACGACCTCACGCGAGAGCACATCACGCCCACGTCGCGAGGCGGGCGCGACACCTGGATGAACTGCATCACCGCGTGCCGCCCGTGCAACGGCCGCAAGGGCAACCGCATGCCCGAAGAGGCGCACATGTCGCTGCTGTACCTGCCCTACGTGCCCAACCTGCACGAAGACATGATCCTGCGCGGCCGCCGCATCCTGGTCGACCAGATGGAGTTCCTGCTGGCCAGCGTGCCCCGGCACAGCCGGCTGCACGGCTGAGCCCATCCCTCCATCGGATCTTTACAAGCCTCGCGGAACTCGGTCAACGCAGCGAGTTCAATATTCGGTTGTGCGCGTCAACCGGCGCCGCACGCCAGTCGTTCGCTGAAGCACCCGATCCGAGGAGCCCGTCCATGAAGAAGCTGTTCGCCGCGTTGACCGTCGTCATCCTGGCCGCCTGCACCACCACCAGTCCCGATGTCATCCAGAAGGGCGATGCCCAGCGCCTGTCCCAGGTGCAGGACGGCACCGTGTTGTCGGTGCGGCCCGTCGTGGTCGAGGGCAACCAGAGCGGCGTGGGCGCAGCCGCCGGGGGCATCGCCGGCGGCGTGGCCGGCTCCAGCGTCGGCGGACGGCGCGAGTCCGCCGTGGTCGGCGTGCTCGGCGCCGTGGCCGGTGCGGTGGTCGGCAACGCGGTCGAGCGCATGAGCACCCGCGAAGACGCGGTCGAGATCCTGGTGCAGCTGCGCAACGGCGAGCGCCGCGCGATCGTCCAGGCCAAGGGCAACGAGACGCTCGCCCCGGGCGACGCGGTCATCCTCGTGTCCACCGGCGGCAAGACCCGCGTGTCGCGCGCCCCGGTCGTCGTGCCGGCAGGCTCGAAGAGCTGATCCGCGACATCCCTTTGCAGACAAGGCGCGCCCTGGCGCGCCTTGTCTTTTGGGCGTGCCGAACCGGTGATATCCAGGGGATTGAGGCGCTGCAGGGCGTGTGCTCAACTGCCCGCGCCTTCGGCCCACGACAACGAACGAGCCCGCGGTCGCCCCGTCGCCGGATCTGCTGCGCCGCGCTCGAGGAGATGAGATGGCTGCACCGGTCCTCTTCAAGCTGCGCGCCGCCGCCTTGCCCGCCGGCCCCCTGCCCCGCGCTTTCCAGGACAGCCAGCGCTCCGCCGGCATGGCCGAGGACGATCCCTTCGTTCCGCGGCGGCTGCTGAAGGTCGGGCAGGCATTCGACCTGTCCACCGCGGCACGCTCCACCGACGCCGGCCAGCGGCAGCACGACGTGGCGCCGGAAACCGGCGAGGTCGTCGTGCTCGAGCTGCCCGAAGGGGTCACCGTCATCACGCACCCCGACAACCTGCGCGAGACGTTGCAGCGCATCGATCCGCAAGCGGTCGATGCCGACGGGGCGATCGTCTTCGAGCGCGCGCTGCGCCCGCGAACCACCGCCATGCGCGGCAGCATCGGCGACGCGCTGGCCGATGGCCTGGGCTCCATCGTCTCGCGGGTCTACACGCTGACCGTCGGCCAGGCCGCCGATCCCATCATCGAAGCGGCCAAGCGCAAGGCCTGCGAATGGCTCGGCGTGAAGGCTGAAGACGGCATCGAGCAGTACGCCGAGCTGGGCGTCAGCTGGGCCGGCACGAAGGCGCTGATGTGGGCGATCGAAAGCCGCCTCAAGCGCGAGCCGGGCCTGTACCGCTTCGCCGACGGCGAGCTGGCCGAGCGCTTCGAGCCCGGCGACCCCAGGCTGAAAGCCGAAGCGGCGGGCGGTCCGTTGCTGGTGCTGATCCATGGCACAGGATCCAGCACCGCAGGCAGCTTCGATGCGCTGCAAAGCGCTTCGCACGCCTACTGGAAGGCCTTCGAGGACCGCTACGGCGATCGGGTGTTCGCGTTCGAGCATCGCACCTTGTCAGAGAGCCCGGTCGACAACGCGCTGCAGCTCGCTCGCGCCCTGCCCGAAGGCGCGACGGTGCACCTGGTGACGCACTCGCGCGGCGGGCTGGTCGGCGATCTGCTGTGCATCGAGAATTTCGAGGCGCTGATCGACGGCTATGCGCTCGATCGCGCCCAGCTCGGCGAAGAAGACCCGGCCGAGCGCGAGCGCATCCGCGGCGAACTGGTGAAGGCCCATGCGGAGCAGCGCAGCGCCTTGCACGAGCTGGCGGCGGAGCTGCGTCGCAAGAAGCCGCGCGTCGAGCGCTACGTTCGCGTCGCCTGTCCCGCGCGCGGCACGCGACTGGCCAGCGGCAACTTCGACGTCTTTCTCTCCGCCCTGCTGTCGCTGATGGGCTGGGTGCCGGCGTTCAAGGGCAACCCGATCTACTCCGCTTTCAAGCGGGTGGTGCTGGAGGTGGCGAAGAACCGCACCAAGCCGAACCTCGTCCCCGGCATCGAAGCCATGCTGCCCGGCTCCCCGATGGCCCGCTTCCTCGCCAGCGCCAAGGTGCAGGAAGGGCTCAGGCTGGCCGTCATCAGCGGCGACATCGAGGGCGGCGGCTGGCTCAAGCGGCTGGGGGTGCTGTTCACCGACTTCACCTTCTTCGACAGCACCGACAACGACCTCGTCGTCGACACCGACTCGATGACCGCCGGCGTGGCGCGGCCCGAAGGAACGCGGGTGCTGTTCGACCGGGGCCCCGAGGTCAGCCACTTCCGCTATTTCGTCAACGACGTCACGCGCACCGCGCTGCGCAGCTGGCTCACCGAGGCATCGGTCGAGCAGATCGAGGTGTTCAAGCCGCTGGCCGGCCTGGAGCATGTGCTGCCGGCGGCACGGCGCGAGCGCAGCCGGGGCGCTGCTGCGACAGCGGGCACCTTGCCCGTCGTCGTGTTCCTGCCCGGCATCATGGGCTCGCACCTCTGGCTGAACAAGCGTGAGCGGGTGTGGTTCGACATCGCGGCACTGGCGCTCGGCGGACTCGACAAGCTGCGCTTGCCCGCAAGCGGCAAGAAGGACCCGGTCGAGGCCGAGGCGCTGTTCGCCCAGTTCTACGGCGACCTGCACCGCCATCTGGAGTCGAGCCACCGCGTGGTTGCGTTCCCGTACGACTGGCGCCAGCCGCTGGACGTGCTGGCAGACCGCCTGGCCGCGACCCTTCGGCAGCAGCTGGACGCGACGCGCACGCCGCTGCAGCCGGTGCGCGTGCTGGCGCACAGCATGGGCGGCCTGGTGACACGCGCCATGATCCATCGCCACCCGCAACTGTGGGACGAGCTGATGCAGCGCCAGGGCGCCCGATTCGTGATGCTGGGCACGCCCAACCAGGGCTCGCACCTGATGGTCGAGGCGCTGATCGGCAAGTCGGACACGGTGCGCAAGCTGGGTGTGCTCGACCTCGAGCACGACCTGCAGGAGGTGGTCGACATCATCGCCGGCTTCCCCGGCGCATTGCAGCTGCTGCCCAAGCCTGGCTTCATCGACACCGGCGGCACGCAGAGCAGCGACTACTTCGATGCGGCCGTCTGGGGCGACTTCAAGAAGGACATGCGCGACCTCTGGTTCGGCGACGGCATAGGCGCACTGCCGTCGGCGGCCGTGCTCAAGCAGGCGCAATGGCTGTGGGCGCGCGATGGCAGCGCGCGCCCGGCATTGCCGGCCAGGCACGAGAAGAACGTCGCCTATGTCTTCGGCTGTGCCTCCAAGACGCCGTGCGGCATCACGCGCGAAGGCACCCGCTGGAAGATGCTCGGCACGCCGCACGGGGACGGCTCGGTCACCTGGGACTCCGGGCGCATCGACGGCATCGGGCAGTTCTTCTACATGCCGGCCGAACACGGCGCGCTGGCCGACACCTCCGACTACTTCGACTCGATCGCCGGCCTGCTCGACCGCGGCGAAGGCGGCATGCTGATGACCAGCCCGCCGGCGGTGCGCGGCACCGAGGAAGCGCCGCTCGTGGCCAGTTACGACGCCGGTCCGGCGCCGTACCCCACCGATGCCGAAGTCGCCGCCGGACTCTTCGGCGCCGGCAAGCGGCTGCGCTCGCGCGAGCGTCCCCGCGACGTGCTCAACGTGCGCGTGCGCGCCATGGACCTGCGCCAGGTCACGCAACCCATCCTGGTCGGCCACTACGAGCAGGACGCGATCTCCGGCCCCGAGGCACTCATCGACCGCCACATCGTGCACGGCGAGTTGACGGTGCGTCATCACCTCGGCCTCTATGCCGGCGCCATCGGCACCGCCAGCGCGGTGCTGCTGCGCAGCAGTCTGCAGGAGCGCCGTCGCGGCAGCATGCGCGGCGCCGTGGTGGCCGGCCTGGGCAAGTACGACGGCTCCCTCACCGTCGGCAAGCTCACCGAGGCGGTTCGCACCGCCGCGCTGCGCTACCTGGTCCACGTGCTGGACAGCGGCGCGGTCGCCGCGGGGCTGGAACAGGCTGAAGGCATCAGGCTGGCGACGCTGCTGATCGGCTACAACTCATCGGCCAACCTGAGCATCGCCGACTCGGTGCAGGCGCTGTTGAGCGGTGTCATCGATGCCAACCGGCACTTCGCGCAAACCACGAAGTCGCGCCTGCGCATCGTCTCGCTCGACATCGTCGAGATCTACCTCGATTCGGCCATCACCGCGACCTACGCGGCACGCCAGATCTCGCACGCGATGAACGCCGATCCCCGCATCCCGTGCCGCATCGACATGGACGCGCTGCTGCACCAGGGCGACGGCATGCGCCAGCGCCTGTTCGACGGCCGCGGCGGGACGTACTGGCCGCGGCTGATGATCACCGACGCCGACCGCGACGAGAGCGCCGCCGTGCAGACCCTCGCGCCCAGGCGCGCCCTCGCCGAACGCCTGCGCTATCTCTACCTCGGGCAGCGCGCCCGCGCCGAATCGGTGGTGCACCAGCGCCAGCCCCAGCTGGTGGAGAGCATCGTCGAGCGCCAGGTGATGGTGCAGCGCTACGACCCGGACTTCAGCCGCACGCTGTTCCAGCTGCTGGTGCCGCACGACTTCAAGGACGCGGCGCGGCAGATGCAGCAGATGGTGTTCGTGCTCGACGGTTACACCGCGAACCTGCCCTGGGAGCTGATGCTTGCCGACGACAAGCCGCTCGCCACGCGCACGGCGATGGTTCGCCAGCTCTCGTCGATGCAGTTCCGTGCGCGTGTCGGCCACACGATGGAGCGGCGCGCGTATGTCGTGGGCAATCCCTCGACCGAGGGCTTCTACAAGGCCTTTCCCGACCCGAAGCTCGGCGGGCTCACCGCGCTCGACGATCTGCCTGCTGCCGAGAAGGAAGCCGCCACCGTCACGGACAGCCTGGCGCGACATGGCTTCGAGGTGGAGCGCGTCATCGGCAGCCACCAGCCCGCGATCGAGGTGGTGAATCGGCTTTACCGGCATCCGTACCGCATCGTCCACGTCGCCGGACACGGCCTCTACGACGAGAACGCGGCCGACGACCGGGCGCGCAGCGGCGTGATGCTGTCCGACGGCCTCATGATCACCGCGGCCGAGATCGATGCGATGGAGATCGTGCCCGACCTCGTGTTCCTCAACTGCTGCCACCTCGGCAAGGTCGACCGCTCGCCCGTGGCGTTCAACAAGCTCGCCTACAGCGTGGCACGCCAGCTCATCGACATCGGCGTGCGTGCGGTCGTCGTGGCGGGCTGGGCCGTGGAAGACGCACCGGCGAGCCTCTTCGCCGAGACCTTCTACGACCGGCTGCTGGCCGACAACCTCACGTTCGGCGAGGCGGTGTTCCAGGCGCGCTGCGTCACCTGGGACCGCTATCCCGCGAGCATCACCTGGGGCGCATACCAGGCGTATGGCGATCCCGGCTGGCGGGCCGATCCCAAGGCCGATGCCCCGCCGCGTCGCGTGCAGACCGCCTGGGGCGGCGTGGCGCCGGAAGAGCTGCTCGACCGCATCGAGGCCGAACGGCAGGAGCTTCAGCGCCGCGGCGAAGCGCTGAGCGCGGGGGAGGCCCGGCGCCTGGTGACACGCGTGCAGCAATGGTTCGCCAATGCGCCGTCCCAATGGATGCAGCGGCCGGACCTGCTGAGCGCCCTGGGCGAGCTCTACGCCGACCTCGGACCGGACTATCTCGCGCTGGCCTGCGAGTGCTACCAGCGCGCGGTCATGGCCTCCGACCGCGACGGCAAGGTCCCGATCCGCGCGATCGAGCAGCTCGCGAACGCCGAAGCGCGGCTCGGCGACGCCACCGACGATGCCGGCCTGGTGGCCGCGGGCATCGACCGGCTGACCCAGCTCGTGCGCGTGACCGGCGGCACGCTGCCCGGCGCTTCGGCGCAGCAGACGATGCGCGACCAGGCGCCAGGACTCGCCAATGCCGAACGCGCCGGGCTGCTCGGCGGCGCGTGGAAATGCAAGGCCGCCGTGCATGCGCGTGCCTTCCTCGCCACCGGCAAGCAGACCGAGTTCACGCTGATGGCCGACGCGCTCGAGCACAGCAGCCAGGCCTACCAGGCGATGGCCAGCAAGCTCGGGGACAAGGACATCCGTCCGTACCAGACACTCAACTGGCTGTTCCTCTGGTCCTTGAGCGCGCAGCCCGACGAGCGCCTGGCGTACGTGGCCCACGCGCAGCGCTGCGCGGCGGCCGCCAACGCCGCATTCGCCGAGATGCCCGATGCCTACAACTCGACGATGGTGGCCGACGCGGCACTGGTCACCGCCTTGCTCGACGACTCGCTCGCCGCTGCGGCCAGCGGCAGCGACGCCGCGCTGGAAGGCCTGGTCGCCGGCTACGACGATGCGCTGCAGAGCGCGATCGTCACCCCGCGTGAGCGGGACTCGGTGGTCAAGCAGATCCGGCTGATGGCGCTGCTCCATCGCGCCTACGAGACGGCAGGCAGCGTGAGCGCGGCCAAGTCGGTGAGCGCGCGGCTCGACCTGCTGGCCGACCGGCTGAGCGTCGCCTCGGACGCCGACGCCCAGTTGCTGCTCCCTGTGCCCGAGACGAAGCCCGAGCGCGCGGCGCCGGCCAGGCGTGCGAGTCCACCGCGCAAGACGGCTCGCAAGACGACGCGCCGGAAGGCATGAGGCGACACGCACCGCGGCGGCCTGTGCGATCATGCCGGCCGTGACTGCGCGCCTTCTCCTCACCATCCGCCCCACCGCTTCCGCGCGGCCGGCGCGGGCGCGCCCGATTCGAATTCGCCGGGATCGCTGAGCTGCGGCTGGCCCGGTGCTCGGCGATCCGCCCCGATCCGCGCGGCGTCGCGCATCCGGCCGGCGCCGCCTTTCCCGCGTTCGATTGGAGATTGGCGAGATGACCTTCACCGCAACGGATGCGTTCGCGTCCGACTATCCCACCCTGGCCCAGGCCCGGCAGACCGCCGAGCGCCTGACCGGCCGCTACCTCGAGACACCCGTCTGGCGATGGCGCACCGGCGTCGTCGAGACGCTGAGCCCGGCCACCGAAGTCTGGCTCAAGCTCGAGCTCTTCCAGCGCACCGGCAGCTTCAAGCTGCGCGGCGCGCTCAACTGCATTGCGGCGCTCGATGCCGCCGCCTTGGCGCGCGGCGTCGTGGCCTGCAGCGCCGGCAATCACGCCGTCTCGGTCGCGTACGCCGCGCGGGCGGCGGGCACGCACGCCAAGCTGGCGATGCCGCGCCACGCCAGCCGGGCACGCATCGATGCCTGCCGTGCCGAAGGCGCCGAGGTGCTCCTCGCCGACACCATCCACGACGCTTTCGCGCTCGCGCAGCGGCTGGTGAGCGACGAAGGCCGCACGCTGGTGCATCCCTTCGAAGGTCCGCTGACGGCACAGGGGACGGCGACCATCGGCCTCGAACTGATGCGGCAGGTGCTGCGGCTCGACGCAGTCATCGTGCCGGTCGGCGGGGGCGGCCTCGCCGCCGGCGTGGCCGCGGCGGTGAAGCAGATCGAGCCCTCGTGCCGCGTCTACGGCGTCGAGCCGGCGGGCGCCGACGCGATGGCGCGCAGCTTCGAGTCTGGCCGGACCGAGAAGCTGGACCGGGTCGACACCGTGGCCGACAGCCTCGGCGCGCCCTACACCCTGCCCTACAGCTTCGCCGTGTGCCGGCGCTTCGTCGACGAGGTGGTGCGGGTGTCCGACACGCAGCTGCGCGAAGGCATGCGGCACCTGTTCAAGGACGTGAAGCTCGTCGCCGAACCCGCAGCCGCCGCCTCGACGGCGGCGCTGCTGGGTCCGCTGCGCGAGCGCCTCGACGGCAAGCGCGTCGCGTTGATCGTGTCCGGATCCAACATCGACGCGGAGCGCTTCGCGCAATTGCTCTCGTAGGGCGCCGGGCGCCCCGACGGCACGCCTACGCGCCGACGACCACGTGCTGTCCGTGAATGGACAGTGCGGCATCCGAAGCCAGGAAGCCGATGGTCTTCGCCGCGACCGCGGTCGACACCCATGCCGAGTGATCGGCGTTCGGCATCGACTCGCGGTTGGCCGGCGTGTCCATGATGGTCGGCGCGATGCTGTTGACGTTGATGCCCTTGGTGCGCACTTCCTGCGACAGCGCCTCGACGAGCCGCTGCAGCGCACTCTTGGACGCCACGTAGGCCGCCATCTGCGCCGCGCCGCGCACCGCCGAGCCGGCCGACACCGCGACGACCTTGCCGGCGCCGTCGCCGAGCATCTGCGGCACGAAGGCCCGGGTGACGGCGACGAAGGACCAGGCGTTGAGGTTCATCATTCGGTCCCAGGCGGCGCGGCTCAGGGCGTGCACCGGCTCGCCCATCTCGAAGCCGCCAGCCACATGGACCAGCACGTCGACGCGCCCGAGCGCCTGCTCGATGCGCACCGCGGCAGCCGCCATGCCGGCTTCGGACGTGACGTCGGCGGCGACCAGCTGGTGCGGCGACATGTCGGCGCGGCCGGCGAAGACGCTGCGCAGCCGGCCCTCGTCCTGATCGACCAGCGCGAGCTGCGCGCCCTCGTCGAGGAACTGCTGGGCGACCGCGCGGCCCAGGGCACCGGCGGCGCCGGTGATGACAACAGTGCGGGAAGTGGGTGTGTGGTTCATGCGGCCACTTTACTGCGCGGCCGCGGCGATTTTCACCGTCCGTTCGCCTGCCGCCACGCCGCGAAATCGTTGCGCGCCTGCTCCTCGGTCGGCGGATACAGGCCGAGGATGGAACGGCCCTTCATCACCTCCTCGGTGACGAAGTCCTCGAAGGCCGTCATCTCGGTCGCTTCGGCCGCGATCTCGTCGGCGAGATGCGCCGGAACGACGACGACCCCCTCCGCATCGCCGACGACGATGTCGCCCGGAAACACCGCAACATCGCCGCAGCCGATCGGCACGTCGATGTCCAGCGCCTGGTGCAGCGTGAGGTTGGTCGGTGCCGACGGCCGATGGTGGTAGGCGGGGATCGCCAGCCGCGCGATCTCCGGCGAATCGCGAAAGCCGCCGTCGGTGACCACGCCCGCCACGCCGCGCTTCATCAGGCGCGACACGAGGATGGAGCCGGCCGATGCGGCGCGCGCATCCTTGCGGCTGTCGATGACGAACACCGCGCCGGGCGGGCACTGCTCGACGGCCTTGCGCTGGGGATGCCCGTGGTCCTGGAACACGGTGATCGGGTTCAAGTCCTCGCGCGCCGGGATGTAGCGCAGCGTGTAGGCCGGGCCGACCATGTTCGGCAGGCCGGGGTTCAGCGGCCGCACGTCCTGGATGAACTGGTTGCGCAGGCCGCGCTTGAACAGCGCGGTGCACAGCGTCGCGGTGCTCACGCTCTGCAGCTGCTCGCGGGTCTTCGGATTCAAGGCAGGCTCCTTCAGAAGATGTCGGGCTCGCCGACCGGCGCGCCGAAGCCGGTCTCGAGGAAGTCGAAGTCGCAGCCCTCGTCCGCCTGCAGGATGTGACGCGAGAACATCCAGCCGTAGCCGCGCTCGAAACGCGGGGGCGGCGGCGTCCAGGCCGCGCGACGCCGCGCCAGCTCCTCGTCGCTCACCTCGAGCTGGATGCGGCGTCCCGGCACGTCGACCGTGATGCGGTCGCCGGTCTTCACCAGCGCCAGCGGCCCGCCGACATGCGACTCGGGCGCGACGTGCAGGATGCAGGCGCCGTAGCTGGTGCCGCTCATGCGCGCGTCGGAGATGCGCACCATGTCGCGCACGCCCTGCTTCACGAGCTTGGTGGGAATCGGCAGCATGCCCCACTCCGGCATGCCGGGTCCGCCTTGCGGCCCGGCATTGCGCAGCACGAGGACGTGGTCGGCCGTGACCTCGAGCGTGTCGTCGTCGACCGCGGCCTTCATGCTCGGATAGTCGTCGAACACCAGCGCCGGGCCGGTGTGCTGCAGCAAGCCTGGCGCACACGCGCTCGGCTTGATCACGCACCCGTCGGGGGCCAGGTTGCCGCGCAGCACGGCCAGCGCGCCTTCGGCATAGATCGGGTCGGCAAGCGGCCGGATGACGTCGTCGTTGTGCACCTGGGCCGAGGCGATGTTGTCGCCCAGCGTTCGGCCCGTCACCGTCATCGCGCCCAGCCGCAGGTGGCCGGTGAGCCGGCTCATCAGTCCCGGCAGGCCGCCCGCGTAGTAGAAGTCTTCCATCAGGTAGGTGTCGCCGCTCGGCCGGATGTTGGCGATGACGGGCACCTGGCGGCTCGCCGCGTCGAAATCGTCGAGGCCCACCTCGCAGCCGGCGCGCCGCGACATCGCGACGACATGGATGATGGCGTTGGTGGAGCAGCCCATCGCCATCGCGACGACGATGGCGTTGTGGAAGGAGTCGCGCGACAGCACCCGGGCCGGCTTGAGATCGTCCCACACCATGTCGACGATGCGCCGGCCGCACTCGGCGCCCATGCGCGCATGGTTGGCGTCGGGCGCGGGGATGGCCGATGCGCCGGGCAGCGTCATGCCGAGCGCCTCGGCGATGCCCATCATCGTCGCGGCCGTGCCCATCGTCATGCAGGTGCCGTGGCTGCGCGCGATGCCGCCCTCCACGCCGGTCCACTCGGCCGGGCCGATGCGCCCGGCGCGCCGCTCGTCCCAGAACTTCCACGCGTCGGAGCCGGAGCCGAGCACCTGGCCCTTGTAGTTCCCGCGCAGCATGGGTCCGGCCGGCAGGTAGATGCACGGCAGGCCGGCGCTGAACGCGCCCATCAGCAGGCCGGGCGTGGTCTTGTCGCAGCCGCCCATCAGCACCGCGCCGTCGACCGGATGGCTGCGCAGCAGCTCCTCGGTCTCCATCGCGAGCAGGTTGCGGTAGAGCATGGTCGTCGGCTTGACGAAGGCCTCCGCCAGCGAGATGGCAGGCAGCTCGATCGGGAAGCCACCCGCCTGGTACACACCGCGCTTGACGTCCTCCACGCGCTGCTTGAAGTGGCCGTGGCACGGATTGATGTCGGACCAGGTGTTGACGATGGCGATCAGCGGGCGGCCGGCCCAGTCGGCGGGCGCGTAGCCCATCTGCATGATGCGCGAGCGGTGGCCGAAGGAGCGCAGGTCATCGGGCGCGAACCAGCGCGCGCTGCGCAGGCTTTCGTAAGGACGGCGGGACATGGCGGCGGTCGGCAGGGCCGTTCGGGATGCGTGTCCGCCAGTGTAGGAGCAGCCCAGGGTGGTAACGCCGCGACACCCACCCCGACCCTCTCCCGCAAGCCGGGAGAGGGGGCCCGGGCTCAGAATGGCCAGCTGCTTCCGTTCGCCTCAAAGAGGATCGATATTCAATGACTTTCACTGGTCCACTTTCCTCCGAGCCCCTGGCGCGCGCGAGCGCCCTCCTCGCCGGCGGTCGCCGGCTGCTGGGCCTGGTCGGAGCGCCGGGCAGCGGCAAGTCGACGTTGGCGCAAGCGCTCGCCGCCGCGTTTCCCGGCCGGGCGGTGATCGTGCCGATGGACGGCTTCCACCTGGCCCAGGCCGAACTCGAGCGGCGCGGACTGGCTTCGCGCAAGGGCGCGCCGGAGACCTTCGACGCAGCCGGCTACGTGGCCTTGCTGCGCCGCCTGCGGTCTCCGGCGGCCGGCGAGACCGTCTACGCGCCGGAATTCCGTCGCGAGATCGAGGAGCCCATCGCCGGCGCCATCGCCGTCGAGGCACGCCTCCCGCTCGTCATCACCGAGGGCAACTACCTGCTGCTCGACACCGAGCCCTGGCGCCAGGTGCGCCCCCTGCTGGACGAAGCGTGGTACGTCGAGGTCGACGAGGACCTGCGCCGCGAGCGGCTGGTGCAGCGGCACATGGCGTTCGGCCGCAGTCGCGACGCCGCGCTCCAGTGGGTGCAGCACACGGACGAGCCGAATGCGCGCCTCGTGGCCGCGAGCCGCCAGCGTGCCGACGTGACGATCGCCGTGGGGTGAGCGGCTCAGCCGGCGTTGGTCAGCACCTCGATGCGGTGGCCGTCGAGATCGAGGAAGAGTGCGCCGAAGTACGTGGGGCTGATGTCCGGCCGCTCGCGCGGCGCGGACATCGAGGGCGCCGATGCGGCGAGAGCCGCGTCGTGCGCCGCCCTCACCTCGGCGCGCGACGCGGCGCCGAACGCGACGTGCATGCCGCGAGCCACGGCCTGCTCGCCTTCGGCCACCGGGTAGAGGAAGAACGACCAGTGCGCGGGCACGCCGAACGAAGCTTCGGCGCCGGTGTCGCGCAGCAGTTCCAGTCCCAGCGGCGCCAGCACGCGGCGATAGAAGTCGACGGACTCGGCATAGCGCGTCGTGCCGAGGGAAACATGATCGATCACGGGAACTCCTCAAGGTCTTGTCGATAATCGCGAGCGCCCCAGTTTGTGCGGCGGCACGGTGCGCCCGGCCGCGAATCCACCCCCCTTTCCCGCGGCGAAGCCGCATCCAGCCGGCCGTGCATGCGGCGCTCCTGCCTCGATGGAACTCGACGCCTTCGACCGCCAGATCCTCGACCTGTACCAGCGCGACACCCGCGTGCCCAGCGAGCGAATGGGCGCCCAGGTGGGCCTGTCGGCCGCGGCCGTGCAACGGCGCCTGAAGCGACTGCGCGAAAACGGCGTCATCGTGGCCGAGACGGCTTCGCTCGATTGCCGCCGGCTCGGCCTGGGCGTCACGGCGATCGTGCAGGTCGACCTGGTCGACGAGTCGGCGCGCGCGGCGCAGGCCTTTTGCGACAAGGTGACCGCACGCGGCGAAGTGCAGCAGTGCTACGGCGTCACTGGCGCCGCCGACTACGTGCTGGTGGTGATCGTGTCGGACCTGGAGGCCTACGACGCCTTCTGCGAGGCCTGCCTGCTGCACGACGCCAACGTGCGGAGCTTCACCACGCAGATCGTGCTCGACGCAGTCAGGCGCGGCGGGCCGCTGCAGATTCCGAAGGCATGACCACGCACGCGATGCCGCCGAGGATTGCCGCCGAGGCCACGACCAGCCGCAGCGTCGGCGCTTCGCCGAGGAACACGATGCCGCCGAGTGCCGCGATCATCGGCACGCTCAGCTGCGCGGTGGCCGCCGTGCTCACCTTGAGGCGCGGCAGCACCGCGTACCAGACGATGTAGCCGAGCGCGGACGCCAGCGCACCCGAGGCGATCGCGAAGGCCACGCCGCGGGCGTCGAGCGAAGCCCACGGGAGCGTGGCCACGCTCAGCACCGCGGTCGGCACGACGGCGCGCAGGAAATTGCCAGCCGTCACCCGCGTCGGATCGCCGCTGCCCTTGCCGCGCAGGGTGTAGATGCCCCACGCCGCGCCCGCGGCCAGCATGAGCAGCGAGCCCTGCAGCGGGGGCGCCGACAGGCCGGGCAGCAGAAGGCCGATCAGTCCCGTGACGGCCAGCACGAAGCCGAAGAGCTGGCGCGCACGCAGCCTTTCGCCCATCCACCAGCCGTAGCCGATCATGGTGGCCTGCACCGCGCCGAACAGCAGCAAGGCGCCCGTCGCCGCCGTGAGCGAAACGTAGGCCCACGAGAACAGGACGGCGTAGGCGAACAGCGCCAGCGCCGATCGCCAGTTGCCCGCCGGGCCGGCTTGCGCAGCGCGCGAGCGCGCGAGGAGCCACAGCACCAGCGCGCCGGAGACGAGCCGCACCGACGTGAAGCTCGCCGGATCGATGGCGGTGTGCTTGAGCGCCACGCGGCACAGCAGCGAATTGCCGGCGAAGGCGACGAGCGCCAGCAGGGTGAGGGTGAAGACGCGCGCGCGGGTCATCGCAGGCGCGGATTATCGGCGTGGCTTGCCGATCGTCCGCACGGCGCGGTCGACATCGATGTGACGGCCAGCGAAAAAGAACGGCCGTCGTGATAATCACGGCCACCCATGCGCATCCTGATCGTCGAAGACGAACCGAAAACCGCGGCGTACATCCGCAAAGGACTGACCGAGCACGCGTTCGTCGTCGACGTGGCCGGCAACGGCCTCGACGGGCTGCACCTGGCCACCTCGACGCCCTACGACCTCATCGTGCTGGACGTCATGCTGCCGGGGGCCGACGGCTGGTCCGTGCTGCGCGGCATCCGCCGGGAGCTCGAGACGCCGGTGTTCTTCCTCAGCGCGCGCGACGAGGTGCAGGACCGCGTGAAGGGTTTGCAGCTCGGCGCCGACGACTACCTCATCAAGCCCTTCGCGTTCTCCGAGCTGCTGGCGCGCATCCAGAGCATCTTGCGGCGCGGCTCCGGCCGGCCCGCCAGCGTGGTGCGCATCGCCGACTTCGAGATGGACTTCACGCGCCGCCGGGTGAGCCGCGCGGGGCGGCGCATCGACCTGTCGGCCCGCGAGTACACGCTGCTCGACTACTTCGCGCGCCACATCGGCCAGGCGGTGTCGCGCACCCTGATCGCCGAGCATGTGTGGGACATGAACTTCGACAGCGACACCAACGTCGTCGACGTCGCGGTGCGCCGCCTGCGCGCCAAGCTGGACGACCCGTTCTCCACCAAGCTGATCCACACCATCCGCGGCGTCGGCTACATCTTCGAAGCGCGCGACTGACGATGTCCCTGTCGATGCCGCGCCGCTGGCTGGCCGCGCTGCGAGGCTCGATGAGCGCGCAGATCAGCGTGGCGATCACGCTGGTGTCCGTTCTGCTCGTCGCGAGCAGCAACTGGCTGGTGCTGCGCATGACCACGCAGGAGCTGCGCCAGGGCAGCGAGATGGTCATGCTGGCCAACATCGCCTTCCTGCACGAAGACCTCACCGCCTCCGGCTTCGAGATCGAAAGCGTGGCGCACGCGCTGGCCAATCGCATCGAAGCGCAGCTCGGCAGCCTGCATGTCGCCCTGCTCGACGAGCAGCGGCGCGTGATCGCCGCATCGGACTACTTCCAGGTGCCGATCTCGGCGCTGCCTCGGGAGGCGCTGCGCATCGGCGACCTGCCGACCGGCGTGACCCACGAGAAGGTCCAGGCGCTGCAGCGTCGCCTGGGCCCGCTGACGACGATGTGGAAGGCCCCCGATGGGCGCGTCTTCCGCTTGATGCTGTGCCGGGTGACGGTGCCCGAGCAGTTCCCCGCCGCGACGCAGGGCCCCGTGCTCGTGGCTCTCGCGTTCGAGCTCTCGCATGCGCGCGACGTCGTCGTGCACGGCTGGAAGGTGCTCATCGTGGCGCTGGTGCTGAGCGCGGCGGCCGCCGCCGTGATCGGCGTGTCGATCGCGAACCGCATCGTCATCGTCGCCCGGCGCCTGGGCACCGCCGCCAGCCGCATCAGCGGGCACGCGCTGCACGAGAGGCTCAGGCTCGACCGCACACCGACCGAGCTGCTCGAGTCGGGCGAGGCCTTCAATCGCATGCTCGACCGGCTGGAGGCGGCCTTCAAGCGCCTGTCGGAATTCTCGTCCGACCTGGCGCACGACCTGCGCACGCCCATCAACAACCTGCTCGGTGAAGCACAGGTCACGCTGTCGCGCCCGCGCAGCGCCGAGGAATACCGGGCCGCGCTGGAGTCGGCCGTCGAGGACTACGAGCGCATTTCCCGGCTGATCGAGAACATGCTGTTCCTGGCGCGCGCCGAGGATGCGCAGGCCTCCATTCACCGCGAGTGGATCGACCTGCGCACGGCGTCCGAGCGGGTGCGCGACTACTTCGAGGGCCTGGCCGACGAGCGGGGCGTGTCGCTCGGATGCGAGCTGCGCGGCGACGATGCCGCGCATCACCGCGTGTGGGCCGACAAGACCCTGCTGCTGCGCGCCGTCAGCAACCTGATCTCGAACGCGCTGCGCTATGCGCCGCGCGGCACCAGCGTCCTGCTGTGCGCGACCAGCCACGAGGGCGGCGCCTGCACCCTCGAAGTCTCCAACGAAGGACCCGCCATTGCGCCGAAGGACCAGCCACGCCTGTTCGACCGGCTGTTTCGCGTCGACGCTTCGCGCGAAGGCTCGGGATCCGGGCTCGGGCTGGCGATCGTGAAGTCGATCATGGACCTGCACGGCGGCGATGCCGCCGTGCGCAGCCACCCGGGCGAGCGCACGGCGTTCTCGCTGCGGTTCCCCGGTCCCGGGCCCGCCGAGGCCTGAGCCGACAGAGCGATTGCAGCAACGAAGGCACGGCCGCGTCCTGTTTGGGGGGCGTCATGCATGCGCGAGGGTCCCGGCTCTCGCATCGCCGGTGCCGGCCGCAGCCCTCGCTCCATACCCTTCCCGCATGTCCTTGCTCATGAAGGACATGGACATGTCCGGAATCAACTCACTAAGGAAGACTATGAAGCAATTCGCTGCAGTGGCCGTGCTCGCCGCCGTCTCCGCGTCTGCCAGCGCCCAGTCCTCGGTCACGCTGTTCGGCATCGTGGACGCCTCGGCCCGCTACGTGAAGAACGGGGACCTTAGCGTCAAGTCGCTCGCCTCCAACGGCGCCAACACCAGCCGCCTGGGCGTGCGCGGCACCGAAGACCTCGGAGGCGGCCTGAAAGCCGGCTTCTGGCTCGAGACCGGGATCAATCCCGACACCGGCACCACCTCCGACGCCGCCCGCTTCTGGAATCGGCGCTCGACGGTGAGCCTGAGCAGCGCCAGCCTCGGTGAGCTGCGCCTGGGCCGCGACTTCACGCCGACCTACACCGGCTTCTCGGACTACGACGCGTTCGGCACCAACGGCGTCGCGGCTGCCGACAAGTTCTCCTCGACGCTGGGCACGGCGGTCGACACGCGCACGCGCGCCGACAACATCGTCAGCTACTTCGCGCCGTCCGGCCTCGGCGGCTTCTATGGCCAGGTGTCGGTGGCCGCGGGCGAAGGCGTGGTCGGCAAGAAGTACGTCGGCGGCCGCGCCGGCTATGCCGCCGGGCCGCTGGACGTGTCGGTGTCGCTCGGCCAGACCGAGGTGGCGCCGAACGCCGCCGGCGAGGACAAGTACAAGGTCGCCGAATTCGGCGCCTCGTACGACTTCGGCGTCGCCAAGCTGCTGGGCTACTACAGCCAGCAGAAGTACGCCGACCTGAAGCTCGCCGTCGCCAACATCGGCGCGCTGGTGCCGCTGGGCCAGGGCACGGTGCGGGTGTCGTACATCCGGGCCAACGCCTCCGGCGTGAACGGCGCCGGTGTCGACACCGAGAACAACGACGCGAACCAGCTCGCCATCGGCTACGTGTACGACCTGTCCAAGCGCACGGCCCTGTACACCACCTACGCACGCGTCAACAACAAGGGCGCGGCAGCCTTCGCCGTCGATTCGAATCCCGCGCTGCCGGCCGGCAAGGATTCGACCGGCTTCGAGCTGGGCATCCGCCACCGCTTCTGACCGGCGTTACGCCGGCGCGACATCGATCGCGCATTCGAGGGGGCTGCGTCCGCAAGGGTGCAGCCCCTTTCTTGCAGCTGGCGCCGCATGACCCGCACATGACAGAACCGTAATTCTGGCGCCATGTCGGCGACAGGCCGCCTGCCTATCGTCGCCTGCATCCAGCGTTCGGAGTGATGCATGCGTCGACAAGATATCCAGCTTCTCGCCTCCGCCCGCCAGGGCGACGCGGCCGCGCGGTGCGAGGTGGGGCGCCGCTACCTGCTCGGGATCGACGGCTTCCCGCGGCACATCGCCACCGGCATCGAGCACCTGAGCCATGCGAGCGTGCGCGACCTCCCCGCGGCCGCACGCATCGTCGCGGAGCATCTCGCGCTCGACGACCTGCTTGAGCTGCAGCAGGAGCGGCCCCTGTCGCAAGCCGCGCAAGCCGGCAGCACCGTCGCGCAGCTCAAGCTCGGCGCGTGGGAGTGCGCGCGCCGTGCCCGCGCCGCTGACGGTCTGCACTGGTTGAAGAGCGCCGCGGCCGGCGGCGACGAAGGCGCGCGCCGCGCCCTGTCGCATGCGACGCGCGGCCAGCCCGATGCCGAGCCGAGCGCGCTCGAGCTGCTGCGCGCGCTGCGCGACAACGCCGGCATCGACACCGCGGCGATCGCCTTGATCGCGGCCAGGCGGGCGCATGCCGGCGATCGCTTCGAAGACTTCATCGCCTGTCTGCAAACCGCGCTCGCGCTGGCCGGCGGCCTCAGCGGCGAGCTGATGGAGCTGGTGGCCGCGGCGGTGCGTCAGGCGCGCGAGCAAGGCCGCCGTCTGCAAGGCATCGAGGCCGAACACCTGCGCGCCAGCCTCGAGCAGCGCGCGAACCAGGGCGACCGCGATGCAGCCTACGTGCTGGGGCTGGGGCTGTGCGGCGTCGCCGACGACACCCTGGGTTCGGCGGTGTTCGCCGACAGCATCAACATCCGCCGCGGCGCGGCCTACCTGCTGCGCGCCGCCGACGCCGGACGCGACGAAGCCTGGCTGCATCTGTACCGGCTGCACGCAGACCATAGGCTGTCGGTGTCCAACCCGCAGATGGCCCGCTTCTTCCTCGAGAAGGCGGCGACGCGCGGGCAGTCGCAGGCGCAGCGCAAGCTCGGCGCGCTGATGCTGCGCGAATCGAGCTCGCTGGCCGAATCGGAGCTGGCCATTCACTGGCTGCATCAAGCCGCCAGCCATGGCGATGCACACGCCGCCGAGCTGCTGTCGTCGCTGGTGCTGCCGGTGGACGGACGCGCGGAGGATGCGCTGCCCGCCATCGAGCAGATCCGGCGCAGCGATCCCTGGCTGGCCGTCAGGCTGCAGCTGTCGCGCACCTTCGGCCTCACCAAGCTCGAAGCGCTGTGCGTCGACCCGGCGGCCGGCCTGCGGCCGTGGGGGCTGGTCGTCGGCAAGAATCCCTTCATCTCGCAGAGTCGGCTGTCCGCACCGCGCGCGATTCCGGCCACGTCCGAGGGCGCGCTGGTCATCGCGCGCGAGGCAGCGTCCTTCTTCGGACAGGCGCGACGCGACACCCTTGCCATCGAGGGCGACCTGCGGCGCCGCTCGCTGCGCCAGCGCAGGGCGTTCGAGCGCCTCGGCCTCGACGAGGCGATGTTCTTCGCCACCGCGAGCTCGACGACGCTCGAGTCGCTGCGGCTGGGGCCGAAGTGGGCCTTCCGCGCGAAGCAGCCGCTGCGCATGGCGCTGGCCGCTTAGGGCACGAGCGCGAGGAACAGGAAGGCCGCGAAGATCGCCAGGTGCACGGCACCTTGCAGCATGTTGGTCCGGCCGGAGACCAGCGTGATCGAGCCGACGATGAAGCTCAGCGCCAGGAGCACCAGCTCCTTGGCGTCAAGCCCGAGCACCAGCGGCAGCTCCAGCAGCACCGACGCCAGCGCGACGACGGGGATGGTGAGGCCGATGCTCGCCAGCGCGGAGCCCAGCGCCAGGTTGAGGCTGGTCTGCAGGCGATTGGCGCGCGCCGCGCGCACGGCGGCCCAGGTCTCGGGCAGCAGGACCAGCAGCGCGATCGCAATGCCGATCACCGCCTTCGGCGCACCGGCCGCGGCGACGCCGCTCTCGATGCTCGGCGAGAGGATCTTGGCGAGGCCGACGACGGCGATGAGCGCGACCAGCAGCATGCCGAAGCCCATCCATGCGGCGCGCACCGATGGCGGCGCGGCGTGACTCTCCTCGTCCGCCGGATCGTCCGGAGGCAGGAAGTAGTCGCGATGGCTCACCGTCTGGAAGAACACGAACACCGCCCACAGCGACAGTGACGCGATCGCCGCGAACGAGAGCTGCGCCGCCGTGTAGGTGGGGCCCGGCGAGCTGGTGGTGAAGGCAGGCAGTACCAGCGACAGCGTGCTGAGCGCGATCAGCGCCGCGAGCGCGGAGTTGGCGCCGCCGAGGTGGAAGGTCTGCTCGTGGTGACGCAGTCCGCCGACCAGCAGGCACACCCCCACGACGCCATTGCAGATGATCATGATGGCCGAGAAGATGGTGTCGCGCGGCAGCGCCGCCTTGTCGGGCCCGCCGGTGAGCATCACCGAGACGATCAGCGCCACCTCGATGACGGTGACCGCCACCGCGAGCACCAGCGTTCCGAAGGGCTCGCCCACCCGGTGGGCGACCACCTCTGCGTGATGCACCGCGGCGAGCACGGCGCCGATCAGCGCCGGCGCGCACAGCAGCGCAATGACGGTGCTGGGCGGCAACAGCAGGGCCACCGCCAGCAGCACGACCGCGACGAGTGGCGCGGCCAGGGCCCAGCGCGGCATCGAGGATTCCTTGTTCACCGGAAACGCTCCGCCGCGCACCGGCGCGGCCGGGGGCAGGCCGCTGCGGGACCTCGAGGTCGAGCGCCGTGAAGCAGGTTGGGCAGGAGCAGGGAAAGGGTCATTCTTCTGGAGCTGTCGGGATGGGCCGGGGCGCGAACCCGAGGACGGCACGATTATGGGTGCGGGGCCGGCGCCTTGACGGCACCCGAGGTGGCGAGCGACAGTGCGCTCCCTTCCTGCCGAACGACGTCACTCATGCCTCTGCCCGCGCCTCCACGCACACCGATGTTCGCCTGGGCGATCGTGGTGTCCGCGGTCCTGGCCGGCCTGTATGCACGCTGGCGCTATCCGGCAGGCGTCCTTCTCCACACGCCTCGGGATGCCTGCCAGGACCGAACCCACACTTTCGGCCTCGGCTACCTGGGCGTGCTGGCAACGGCCGCCGCGGTCTTTGCGCTCGTGTGCCTGGCCAGTGTCGTGGTGCGCGCAGTCACCACCAGCCCGCAGGCACGGGCCACGCTCACCGCATGGGCTCGCACCTCGCTGCTCAGCGTGGGCATCTTCGCCGTGGCCATGCTCGCCACGCCGCTGTTCGAGCTGTCGATGCCGCTGCAGCCGGACCCGAAGTGCGTCGCTTCTCGTCCGCCGGCGAAACGGTAGCCGCAGCGTGATCAGTCCATGCAATTCGACGAGCTGCCCGAACCCGCTCACCCGCTGGTCGCGCTGCGTCCCATCGTCGCCGCCGACCTGCCCGTCTGGTACGCCTATCTCTCGCTGCCCGCCGTGTACGAGCACACCAGCTGGAACCTCAAGTCCGCCGGGGACCTGTCAGCTTACGTCTGGGGGCCTCATGCCAGCGCACCGTCCACGGCGCTGCGGCTTGCCATTGCGCTGCGCTCGACCAACCAGCTCGTCGGCACGATCGGCTTTCACACCGTGTCCGCGGAGAACCGCAGCGCGGAGATCGCCTACGACCTGGCGCCGGCGATGTGGGGCCGAGGCATCGCCACGCATCTGTGCGGCGTGCTCGTCGCCTGGGCCCACACCGACGCCCGGCTCGTGCGGGTCCAGGCCACCGTGCTGGAATCCAACGAGCGCTCTGCCCGGGTTCTGCAACGGTGCGGCTTCGAGCGCGAGGGGCTGCTCAGGAGCTATCGCCAGGTGCGCGGCAGGCCTGGCAACTTCTGGATGTACTCGCACCTGCAACCGTGAGCCGCCGTTGAGTCAGGCCCGCACCTCGTCCAGCGGAGCAGCCGCCGAGACGCGATGCCAGTGCACGCGTGCCTGCGGCAGCACCCATGCGACGCCGTGGCGCGCGAGGGATTCGCGCTCGGCCGCCCACGCCGCATCGTCCTGGCACCGGCGGGCCGCCGTGGCGATGCGCGCCCAGGCCCAGGCCAGCAGCAGGTGGCCCACGCCCATCAGGAAATCGTCGGCCACGCGCCAGGGCGCCTCGGGATCGTCGGGCTGCGCCTGTCGCAGCGAGCCGAGCGCGGCGCGCGCCGCGGCGAGCTGGTCGGAGAGGGCGGAGCCGAACGCGTCGTGTGCCGTCGCCGCCGGTGCCAGCTCGTCGAGCCAGCGCTCGAACGCGGCGCCGCCGTCGGCCAGGGTCTTGCGCAGCAGCAGGTCGATCGCCTGGATCTCGTTGGTCCCCTCGTAGACCAGCGCGATGCGCGAATCCCGCAGGGTCTGCTCGATGCCGAACTCGCGCACATAGCCGTAGCCGCCGAACACCTGCAGCGCCTCGCTGGCGCCCTGGAAGCCCCAGTGCGTGGCGAAGGCCTTCACCACCGGCGTGAGGAACGCGGCGCGGGCGAAGGCCTGCTCGCGTTGCCCTGCGTCGGGATGCCGATGGGCCTCGTCCAGCCACATCGCCGCCTGGTAGGCCACGACGCGCAGGCCCTCGGCCACCGCCTGCAGGCTGCGCAAGCTGCGCCGCATCGCGGGATGCCGCGCGATCGGATCCGCGGCGGCGGACGCTCCGGGCGGGCGCACCACCGCCCGCATCTGCAGCCGCTCCAGCGCATAGCGACGCGCGTTCTGCGCCGCCATCTCGAGGTGGCCCAGGCCCTGCAGGCCGACGTGCAGCCGGGCGGCGTTCATCATCACGAACATCGCGGCGAGGCCGCGGTTCGGCTCGCCGACGAGCCAGCCGATGGCGCCGTCGTAGCGCATCGCGCAGGTGGCGCTGCCGTGGATGCCCATCTTGTGCTCCAGGCCGTCGCACACCATGGCGTTGCGCGAGCCGTCGGGCAGGAACTTCGGCACCAGCGCGAGCGAGAGGCCCTTGGGACCCGCCGGCGCGTCCGGCAGCCGGCAGAGCACCAGGTGAACGATGTTCTCGCTCAAGTCGTGATCACCCCCGGAGATGAAGATCTTGCTGCCGGTCACCGCCAGGCTGCCGTCCGGGCGCGGCGCGGCCTTGGTGCGCACCAGCCCCAGGTCGCTGCCGGCCTGCGGCTCGGTGAGCGCCATGGCGGCCAGCCACTCACCGCTGACGATCTTCGGCAGGTAGCGCTCGCGCAGCGCCGGCTCGGCATGGGCCAGCAAGGTCTCGTAGGCGCCGTGCAGCAGCCCCGGGTACATCGTCCAGGCGTGGTTGGCCGAGACCAGCATCTCGAACAGCGCCGCATTCAGCAGCTGTGGCAGGCCTTGCCCGCCGACATCGGGGTCGCAGGCCAGCGCCGGCCATCCGCCTTCGACGAACGACGCCCAGGCCTGCGCAAAGCCCGCCGGGGTCTTCACGTGACCTTGGACGAGTCGGCACCCCTCGCGATCGCCGGGTCCGTTCAAGGGCTGCAGCACTTCCGAGGCGAAGCGCGCGGCCTGCGCGAGCACCTCGGCCGCGGTGTCCATGTCGAGATCGGCGAAGGCGGGCATCGAGCGCCACGCCGCCGGCGCCTGCAGCACGTCCTCGATGACGAAGCGCATCTCGCGCAGCGGAGCGTCGTAGTGCCACATCGTCAAGCCGCCTCTCGCCTGGCGCCGAGGTAGGTGTCGATCACCCGCGCGTCACGGGCCAGCTCGGCGGCCGGTCCCTGCAGCGCCAGCTCGCCGGTCTCGAGCACGTACGCGTGGTCGGCCACCTGCAGCGCGGCGCGTGCGTTCTGCTCCACGAGCAGGATGGCGACGCCGCTGGACCGCAGCTGCGCGATGATGTCGAAGATCTGCCGCACGATGAGCGGCGCCAGGCCGAGGCTCGGCTCGTCGAGCATCAGCAGCTTGGGCTGGCCCATCAGGGCCCGCCCGATGGCCAGCATCTGCCGCTCGCCGCCGGACAAGGTGCCGGCCAGCTGGGCGCGCCGCTCCTTCAGGCGCGGGAACAGCCCGAACACACGCTCGAGCCCGTCGCGCCATTGCGGCATGCGCAGCTTGAGCGGACGCCATCCGCCGAGCACGAGGTTGTCCTCCACGCTCATCGTGGCGAAGAGCTCCCGCTTCTCCGGCACCAGCGCCAGTCCGCGCATCACGCGTGCCTCCAGGGTCAGGGAGCCCAGCTCCCCGCCGTCGAAGCGCAGGTGTCCGCGCGACGGCTGCAGACCCATCAGCGCGTTGAGCAGCGTCGACTTGCCGGCGCCGTTGGGACCGATGACGGTCACCACCCCGCCGGCCGGCACCTGCAGCGACAGGCCGCGCAGCACCTCGGCCTTGCCGTAGCCGGCATGCAGATCGACCACCTCGAGCAGTGCCGCCATGTCAGTGCTCCGTGCCGAGGTAGGCGGCGCGCACCGCCGGGCTGGCCTGCACTTCGGCCGGCGTGCCCTCCATCAGGAAGGTTCCGAACTCCATCACGACGATGCGATCGGTGAGGCTCATCACGAAGTCCATGTCGTGCTCGACGAGCAGCAGGCTCAGGCCCTCGCCCTTGAGCTGCCGCAGCACGGTGGCCAGCGCCTGCTTTTCCTTGTGGCGCAGTCCGGCGGCCGGCTCGTCGAGCAACAGCAACGCCGGGTCGCTGGCCAGCGCCCGCGCGATCTCCACCAGACGCTGCGGTCCGAGCGCGAGGTTGCCCGCCGGCTCGTGCATCACGTCGGCGAGGCCCACGCGCTGCAGCTGCCGCTCGGCCTCGTGCAGCGCACGCCGCTCCTCCGCGCGATCCAGCCGCAGCATGGCGGCGAGCGTGCCGCTGCGGGTGCGCAGGTAGGTGCCGAGCGCGACGTTCTCGAGCACCGTCATCTCCGGTGCCAGCTTCACGTGCTGGAAGGTGCGCGACAGGCCCAGGCGCGCCACCTCGCGCGCCGGCAGTCCGTCGACGCGACGGCCGCGCAGCCACACTTCGCCGCCGCTCAGCGGCGTCACGCCGGACAGCAGGTTGAAGGTGGTGGACTTGCCGGCGCCGTTGGGCCCGATCAGCCCGACGATCTCGCCGGCCCGGATGCTGAAGCCGATGTCGTTCACCGCCACCAGCCCGCCGAAGGACTTGCGCAGCTGCCGAGCCTCGAGCAGCAGGTCGCCACGCTGCGGCTTGTCGCGGCTGGGCAGCGCCTGATGGTTCGACGCGTCCAGCCGCGCACGGCGCCGCGGCAGCCGGCCCTCGACGAGGGGCCACAGGCCCTGCGGCGCGAACTTGAGCACGACCACCAGCACGATGCCGAAGACGATCATCTCGTAGTTGCCGCTGGTGCCGAGCAGCGCCGGCAGCAGCACCTGCAGCTGGTCTTCGGTGAGCTTGACCAGCGCCGCGCCGGCGAAGGCGCCCCACACGCTGCCGACGCCGCCGAGCACGGCCATGAACAGGTACTCGATGCCGAACTTGATGCCGAACGGCGACGGGTTCACGCTGCGCTGCATGTGCACGAACAGCCAGCCCGACAGCGACGCCAGCAGCGCCGCGATCACGAACATCAGCACCTTGTAGCGAAACGTCGAGGCGCCCATCGCCTCGGGCATCGTGATGCCGCCGCCGCGGTGGGGATTGAGCGAGCGCATCACGCGTCCGGGCCGCGAGTCGAGCAGCCGCACCACGGCGGCGGCCGACAGCAGCGCACACACCCAGATCAGCCAGAAGAGCCGGCCTTCCTCGCGCAGCTCGAAGCCGGGCAGCGAGACCGGCGGCACGCCGAGCAGCCCGTCGTAGCGGCCCAGCGCGTCCACGTTGCCCATCGTGTAGTACAGCACCAGCGACCATGCGATGGTGGCCAGCGGCAGATAGTGGCCCGACATGCGCAAGGTGAGCCAGCCCAGCGCCAGCGCGACGGCCGCGGTGAGCGCGAGGCCGGCCATCAGGCCGACCCACGGCGACAGTCCCAGGCGCAGGCACAGCCAGGCGCTGGTGTAGGCGCCGATGCCGGCGAACGCCGCCTGTCCGAACGAGGTGAGACCGCCGACGCCGGTGAGCAGCACCAGCCCCAGCGCCACCAGCGAAAACAGGCCGATGTAGTTGAGCTTGGTGATCCAGTACGGCGGCACGGGCAGCAGCGGAATCAGGGCGACGAGCAGCAGCAGTGCGGGGAACACCAGGCGCCGGGTGGCCATTCAGTGCTCCTCCGGATGGCGGTCGACGAAGGAGCGCGCCAGCAGCACCGGCAGGATGGCGGTGAAGACGATGACCTCCTTGAAGGCGCTGGCCCAGAACGAGCCGAACGACTCGATCAGCCCGACGCCGAGCGCTCCGGCGAGCGCGAGCGAAAAGCTGGTGAGACCGGCAAACACCGCGGCGACGAAGCCCTTGAGGCCGATCAGGAAGCCGCTGTCGTAGAACATCGTCGTGCTGGGTCCGATGAGCAACCCCGACGCCGCGCCGATGAAGGCCGCCATCGTGAAGCTCAGCGTGCCGGCGCCGTCGGTGGAGATGCCGACCAGGCGAGCCCCGGTGCGGTTCACCGCGGTCGCGCGCAGCGCCTTGCCGACCAGCGTGCGATCGAAGAACACGAACAGCGTGGCCAGCAGCGCCAGCGACGCCGCGAAGATGATCAGCGTCTGACCGGTGAGCGACAGCGGGCCCAGGGTGAAGCGCTCGTCCCAGAAGCTCGGGTTGCGAAAGCCCTCGGCGCCGAAGAACAGCAGTCCGAGCCCGGTGAGCGCGAAATGCACGCCGACCGAGACGATGAGCAGCACCAGCACGCTCGCATCGGCCAACGACCGGTAGGCCAGCCGGTACACCAGCGGACCCATCGGGGTGACCAGCGCCAGCGTGAGCGCCGCCTGCAGGAGCATCGGCGGCCGGGCCGGCGCGAGCACGATCGCGGCGGCGGACACGATCACGGGCAGCCCCAGCGTGCGTGCCGCCTCCAGCGCCACCTGGCGCGCATGCCGGCGCGTGCGCAGCGCCGCGACCGTGTCGTTCACCGCGACGGCCGCGGCCATGAACAACAGCAGCCACACCGTGCCCGGCACCCGGCCGGCCTGCAGCATGGCCAGCGTCAGCGCCCCGAACGCGACGAATTCACCCTGCGGGATGAAGATCACGCGCGTGACGGTGAACACCAGCACGATGGCGATGCCCAGCAAGGCATAGACCGCGCCGTTGGTCACGCCGTCGAGGCTGAGGATGGCGGCGATCGTCGGATCCATGGAGCTGTCGTGGCCGCGCCCGTCACTTCTTCTCGAGCTGCCAGTCGCCGTTGACGACCTTCATGACCACGCCGGTGTCGGGCGTGAAGCCCCAATGGTCGCTGGCCGAGAAGTCGTACACCCCGTGCGTGACCGCCAGCCCGTGCGTGGATTCGATGGCATCGCGCAGCGCCGCGCGGAACTCCGCCGTGCCGGGCTTGGCTTTCTTCAGCGCCACCGGAACGGTCTTGTCGAGCAGCAGGTAGGCGTCGTAGGAATGCGCGGCGAACTGGTTGCGCAGGCCCGCCCCATGCGCCTGCTCGTAGGCCTGGTTGAACTTCACGCCGAGCGCCTTCGACGGATGGTTGTCCGGCAGCTGCTCGGCGACCACCACCGGCCCGGACGTGACGAAGGTGCCCTCCATCGCCTTGCCGCCCACGCGCATCAGGTCGCGCGTCGCCGCTGCATGGGTCTGATAGAACTTGCCCTTGTAGCCTCGCTCGATCAGTGCCAGCTGGGGCATGGCCGCGCCGCTGCCCGAGGCGACGATGACCATCGCATCCGGGTTGGCGGTGGCCAGCTTCAAGGCCTGCGCGGTCACGCTGGTGTCGGTGCGCGCGAAGCGCTCGCTGCCCACGAGCTTGATGCCGGCCTTCTCCAGCCGCGGCGTCAGCTCCTGCAGCCAGCTCTCGCCGTACGCGTCGGTGTAGCCGATGAAGCCCACCGACTTCACGCCCTGCTTCTGCATGTGGGCGACCATGGCATTGGCCATCACGCCGTTGGACTGCGGCATGCGGAAGGTCCAGGTGTCCTTGCCCGGCGGCAGCGGCGCCGGCGACAGCGACAGCTGAGCCGTCCTGGTCTCGGAAGCCACGTCGGCGATGGCGATGGCCACCGGCGTGGCGCCCGAGCCGATCAGCACATCGACCTTGTCCTCGTTGACGAGGCGGCGCGCGTTCTGCACGCCGCGCGTGGGATCGGTCGCGTCATCGAGGATGACGAGCTTCACCTTCTCGCCGCCCACGGTGGCAGGCCACATCTTCGCGCCGTTGCTCATCGGGATGCCGAGGCCCGAGGCAGGACCGGTGAGCGGCACCACCACGCCGACGGTGAGCTCGGCCCGCACGCCGGCGGACAGCAAGGCCGCCGCGGCGGCGCACAGCACGAACGAACGCTTCATGGATGTCTCCTCGTTGTGGATCAGGTACACAAGGCCTTGATGTCCTCGGGGATCGGGATGGCCTTGATGCGGTCCGGGTCGGCCGGGTCGCGGATGACGAAGGCGCGCACCTCGGTGCCTTCGCAGAGCGTGTCGGCGCCGCGCTTGACGACATGGCGGTGGCGGAAGGTCTTCGCCGCCCACGCCTCGACGGTGGTGTGCACCTCGATGGTCTCGCCGTAGGTGGCCGGCTTCATGAAGCGGGTGTGGATCTCGAGCAGCGGCGTGCCGACGATGCCGCGCGTCTTCAGCAGCTCGCGCCACGGCGGAACGCCCTGCGCCATGAAGAAGCCGAGCGAGGACTCGTCCATCCAGCGCGAGAAGTTGGGAAAGAACACGATGCCGGCGGGATCGCAATCGCCGAACTGCACGTTCACCCGGTGGATGTGGACCCGGCTCATCGGGCTGCCCCGCGCGTTCCGCCGGCCTGCTGGACGATCTTCATCTGGAAGCCCTTCTGGTGTGATCAGGCGTCGCCCTCTGGGTGCTCGGTCATGACTTGCGCACCTTCGCGGCGCGCTTGTCCAGGAAGGCGCGCACCCGCTGCTTGGCCGCATCGTCGCCTTGCGCGATGGCCGACATCAGCGACTCCACGAACAGGCCGTCGGAGGCGCTCATGTCGGCGATGCGCGGCAGCGCCTGCGTGACGGCATAGTTGGACATCGCCGCATTGGATGCCACCTGGCGCGCGAGCGCGAGCGCCTTGGCGAGGCCCTCGCCCTCGGGGACCACGTAGTTCACCAGGCCGAAGCCCTCGGCCTGCTCGGCCGTGAACACCCGGCCGGTGAGCATCATGTCGGTCATGCGCGAGACGCCCATCAAGCGAGGAATGCGCGCCGAGCCGCTGCCGCCCACGAAGATGCCGCGTTGCCCCTCGGGCAAGGCGAAGAACGCCGATGTCTCGGCGACGCGCAGGTGGGCGGTCGCCGCCAGCTCCAAGCCGCCGCCCACCACCGCGCCCTGCAGCACCGCGATGACCGGCACCGGGCCGAACTGGATCTGGTCGAAGGCGGCATGCCAGCGCCGCGAATGCGCAATGCCTTCGGCCACGTCCTGTTCAATGACCTCGTTCAGGTCGAGGCCCGCGCAGAAGTGCGCCCCCTCGCCGCTCACCACGGCCACGCGCGCGTCGCGCGGCAGGTTCACGAAGGCGGTCTGGATCTGCGTCACCAGCTCGTCGCTGATGGCGTTGCGCTTGTCGGGCCGGTCGAGCCGCAGGTGGACGACGGGCCCGCCGATCTCGACGCGCAGCATCGACAGGCTGCCCAGGAGCCCCTGCGCGGGGACGAGAGAGACGCTCATGGCCGCGGATCCTTGGCCGGCAGGATGACCTGCGGCCCTTGCTCGTACAGCGCCTGCACGAGGGCGGCGCGGCGCTTGAGCACGGCCGCCTGGTTGATGTAGCCCTTGTCGGTGATCTCGCCCGCATCCACGCTCGGCGGCTCGGTCAGCACCATGGCGCGGGCCGGCGCCTGGGACGAGCCGCCCCCCGACGAGCGCAGGGATGCGAGCGCCGCCGCGATCCTGGCGGCGAGCTCCCCGGCGGGCATTCCCGCAGCCTGCTGCGACGGGAACACCAGCGCGGCGACCTCGTCGCGGTCGTGGCCGGTGATGACCACGTCCTGCGCCAGCGGCGCCAGCGCCGAGACGACACGCACGCGCAGCGTGCCCACCGAGACCCAGGTTCCGGTGGTGAGCTTGAAGTCCTCGGCGACGCGCCCGTCGAAGACGACACCGCGCTCAGGATGCGCGGGGTCGGCCAGCAGGCCCGCGTCGCCGATGCAGTAGTAGCCCTCGTCATCGAAGGCCTGCGCCGTGAGGTGCGGCGCGTCGCGATAGCCGGGAAAGACACTCACGCCGCGCACGCGCAGCTCGAGCTTGCTGCCGTTCGGCACGAACTTGAGCTCCACGCCGGGCAAGGGCAACCCGATGACGCCGGCGCGATCGAGCCTCCAGTGGGCGCTCGTCACCGCCGGCGACGTCTCGGTGGATCCCCACGCGGTCGTGAGCCACACCGGTTCGCCGCGCACCCGCACGGCCAGCGCCTGCAGGCGCTCCCAGGTCGACTGCGGCAGCGCCGCGCCCGCGTAGAACACGGCGCGCAGGCGGCTGAAGAAGCTGCGGGCCAGCGCGTCGTCGGCCTCGAGATGGGGCAGCAGCATCTCCAGTCCGCGCGGCACGTTGAAGTACAGCGTGGGCTGCACCTCGCAGACGTTGCGCACCGATTTCTCCACCAGCCCCGGCGCCGGCCGGCCTTCGTCGACGACCAGCGTGCCGCCGTTGCGCAGCACCATGTTCAGGTTGTGATTGCCGCCGAAGGTGTGGCTCCACGGCAGCCAGTCGACGATGACCGGCTTCTCGTGCTCGAGGAAGCGCCACGCCTGCGCGATCATCTGCTGGTTGGCGCACAGCATGCGATGGGTGTTGATCACCACCTTGGGATGGCCGGTCGAGCCCGACGTCAGCAGGTACTTGGCGTGAGTGTCGGGGCCGACCTCGGCGAAGGCCTGCATCACCTGCGCGCCTTCCTCGTGCTCGAGCAGGCTGGCGAAGGACAGCGCCCCTTCCATCTGCTGCGCGCCCTGGCCCAGCACCACCGGGCACCGAAGTCCTGCCGCCGCGATGGGAGGCCCGTAGACCGACGCATCGGCGGCGTAGACCAGCGCCGGTCCGAGCGTGTTGAGGATGCCGTGGATCTTGGTGTAGTCCCGTGTGAGCCGGCAGTACGCACTGGACACGCTGCACACGGCACGCCCGATGTGCATGGCCGCCAGCATCAGCAGCAGGTGGTCGACCGAGTTGTCGGACAGCACGACCACCGGAGCCTGCGGCGCCAGCCGCATCGCCAGCAGCGCTTGCGCGATGCGGCCCACGTCACGGCGCGCCTGGCCCCACGTCAGCCTGCGCCACTGTCCGTCCGGGCCGCGCTCGGCGAATGCGGGGGCGTCGGGTGTCTCTGCGGCCCAGCGCTCGAGCCAGTCCCCGATGCGACGGGCATACGGCTGCAGCGGCTGCGGCGATCGCAGCACGAAGCTGCCGTCGTCGAAGTCGATGCGCACCGTGCGCGGCGGCGCGAGCCAACGGGGATCCTCGAACAGGCTGGGCTCCATCGTCTTTCCGTACACATGTGTATGTGTGTTGAAGAAGGATGTTAGGGAGCATGCCCCTTCATGAAAACCGGGTTTCCCCCAAGTTCCATACACTGCTGCACTGCACATGCTACGGGCATCTCGCCACTCGCAGCCGACCATGGCCATCTCCGTCGATTCCTCGCGCGGCCGCAAGACCAAAGAGCGCGCCAAGCCCGACGATCCCGTCCGCGCGTCACTGACGCCGGAACGCTGGACCGAAGCGGCCACCGAAGTGCTCGCCGACCACGGCATCGACAGCGTGCGTGTCGACGTCCTGGCCCGCACGCTGGGCGTCACGCGCGGCAGCTTCTACTGGCACTTTCGCGACCGCGAAGACCTGCTGCGCAGCGTGCTCAGGGCCTGGCGCCAGCACGCCACCGAGGCGCTGACGGCGCGACTCGAGCGCGCCAGCACCGATCCGGTGGAGCAGATCCGTGACGTGATCTCGCTGCCGTTTCGCGGCAAGGCGGCCGTGCGTGCCGCACGCATCGAGCTGGCCATCCGCGCGTGGGCGCGGCGCGACGACATGGCGCGCCAGGCGGTCGACGAAGCCGACGGCAGCCGCATGGGCTACATCGCGCAGATCTTCTCGTCGATGGGCTTCCCCATCGTCGAGGCACGCTGGAGAGCGTTCGTCCTCTACAGCTACGTCGTCGCGGAGTCGGTCATGTCGCGCGACATGACAGCGCCGCAACGCGAGGAGCGCAACCGCTTCGTGGAGCGGCTGATCCAGATGCGGGCGGGGGCTTGAGGCGGGCGGCGCTGGCAACCTCGTCCTTGATCACGGAGACTGGATTGGCTCTGTGTCTCTGTGGTCAAGACTGCCTCGGACGCCCTCAGTACCGCAGCTTGCCTTCCGTGTCGATGATCGCGAGCTCCACGTACGCCGAGCCGCTGTGCGAGCTCGGCGAGTAGTGCGCCGAGAATTTCCCGAAGGAGACTTCGCCGGCCGACTCGAGGCCGCGGATGAAGTGGTCGGTGCTCAGATCGCGCCCGGCGCGACGCAGGCCCTCCACCAGCACCCGGGCGTGCACGAATCCCTCGAACTTGGACTGCGACGGCGGCCCGGCGTCGCCCTTGGCCGACGCCAGCGAGAGGTATTCGTCGACCACCGGGTTGGCGCGATTCGCCAGCGACGGCATGACCTGCGCCAGCACGATGCCGCGCGCCGCCGCGCCCAGGTCGCGCGTGGTCTGGTCCACGCTGACGACCGAGAACCCGTAGATGCCCGGCCGGGTGCCGGTGGTGCCCAGCGCCTTGACGAGGCCGGTGAAGGTGGACCCCGCCGTGCACATGACCACCGCCTGGGGCGCCGCCTTGCCCAGCGTGGCGGCCGCGGCCTCGAACGCCGGCGCCTTCGGATCGACCGACGCTTCGGCGACGATCTCGAGACGCTGCGCGGCGGCGGCCTTCTTCACTTCCGTGAGCAGAGCCTTGCCGAACGCGTCGTCCTGGAAGAACGCCGCCACGCGCGTGATGCCCATCTCGTGCAGCTGGCGCGTGATGCGCGCCGCTTCGTCGGCGTAGCCAGCGCGCACGTGGAACAGGTGGCGGTGGAAGGTCTGCCGCAGTGCCGAGGCGCCGGTGACCGGCCCGAAGACGACGGTCCTGGCCTCGGCCGCGATGGGCAGGATGGCCGCGGTGTGCGCCGTGCCGGTGTTGTTGTAGATCAGGAAGACCTTGTCGCGCTCCAGCAGCTGGCGTGTGTTCTCGACGGCGCGCTGCACATCGAAGGCATCGTCGAGCGTGCGGTAGACGATCTTGCGGCCGTGCACGCCGCCCGCCGCATTGACCGAATCGAAGTAGAGGCGCGAACCCGCGCCGTAGTCCGCGGTCTGCGGCCCGAGCGGTCCGCTGAGCACCACGGACGCGCCGATGCGGATCTCGTGGTCCGTGACGCCGTTGGCCGCGCCTGCGCCAGGCGATGCCGCCATCCCGATGACGACAGCGGCGGCCCCGACCCATCTGCTCAACATGATGCCTCCTCGCAAGCTGCCATACATGTCTGTATGGCGTTGACGGCATGCTATGGAAGCACTCCCTTGGGCGGCATCCGGGTTAGACCCGATGATCCGTACCATATTGCACGGAATGCACAGGCTTGCCGCTCGCGCGGGGCCCGCCGTCCGGGCCTTGCCTGTATCGCGCCTGTATCGCGCTGGTCGCCGCCGGGTAATCGCCGGGTAATGCCTGCCCGACTGGGGCGGCTGCGGCCTAGACTCGACGCCATGTCGGTCCGCCCGTCCCCCACCGCACGCAGCGTCGACGAATGGGCGGCGCTGGCCGAAGCGCTGCGCCGCGCCGCGCTGGCCGTTTCCGCCGCACAGGGCGAGGCCGTGCTGAGCGAGCTGGTGTTCTCGCTGGCGGACATCCTGGGCGTGGACTGCGCCTTCATCGCGGTGCACCAGGACGACGATCCCACGTCGCTGCATCGCGTGGCGATGGTGCTCGACGGCAAGGCCGGCGAAGACGCCACCTATGCGCTGGAAGGCACCCCGTGCGCGACGGTCATCGGCACGCGCTTTCGCGCCTACGCCTGCGACGTCGCACAGTGCTTTCCGCTCGACCCTCCGCTGCGCGAGATGGGCGCGCAAAGCTATGCCGGCTTCGGCCTCAGCGACCGCCACGGCCGCTCGCTGGGCATCATCTCGGTGCTGTCGCGCAAGCCGATGCAGCACCTGGATTGGGTGGAGTCCATCCTGCAGATCTTTGCCGTGCGTGCGGCCGCAGAAGTCGAGCGACTGCGCGCCGACGAGGTGCTGCGCCTGCGCGAGGAGCAGTACCGGGTGATCTTCGAGGCCGCATCCGACGGCTTCGTCCTGCGCGATGCCCGCGCACGCACCCTGGACGCCAATCCGGCCTTCTACCGGATGTACGGCTTCTCGCGCGAGCTCATCGCCGCCGGCGGCGGCTACCCCGCGAACTTCCCGCCCGGCTATGTGGAGGAGCGCGAGGCGCAGATCCGGCGCGCGCTCGAGGGCCATGAAACGCATGTGCAGAGCATCGCGCTGCGCGCCGACGGCAGCCCTTTCTGGATCGACCTGCGCGTGGTGCCGGTGCGCTACCGCGGCGAACCGCACGTGCTGCAGGTGGTGCGCGACATCAGCGCGCTGCGCGAGCGCGAGCAGGCGCTCCTGCGCAGCGAGGCGAGGCTTCGCGCCACCGTCGACGCGGCGTTCGACTGCATCATCGGCATGGACGCCGACGGGCGCATCGTCGAATTCAATGCCGTCGCCGAGCGCTGCTTCGGCCGCGCGCGCAGCGACGTGCTGGGACGCTCCCTGGCCGAGGTCATCATTCCGCCGCGCTACCGCGAGGCGCACGCCCGCGGCCTGGCGCGCCTGCTGCAGACAGGGTCAGGCCCCTTCGTCGGCCGGCTGATCGAGACGACCGCGCTGCGCGCGGACGGCAGCGAATTCCCCGTCGAGCTGGCGATCAGCGTGGGCAGCGCAGCCGGCGAGAACATCTTCGTCGGCCATCTGCGCGACATCAGCGCGCGCCGCCAGGCCGAAGCAAAGCATGCCGAACTCGAGGCGCAGCTGCGCCAGGCCCAGAAGATGGAAGCCATCGGCCAGCTCACCGGCGGCATCGCGCACGACTTCAACAACATCCTCACCAGCATGATGGGGTACATCGTGCTGGCCGGCGAGCGCGCCGAGGAGTTGAACGATGCGCGGCTGACGCACCGGCTGGCGCAGGCGCACCTGGCCTCCCAGCGCGCGCGCGACCTCATCTCGCAGATGCTCACCTTCGCCCGCCGCGGCTCGGGCACGCGCCCTGAGCGCACGGCGCTGGCGATCGCGCCCGCGCTGCGCCAATCGCTGTCGCTGCTGCGCTCGACGCTGCCGAGCAGCATCGAGCTGGAAGTGGACTTCGCCGCCAGGCTGCCTGCGGTCGCGGCCGATGCGGTGCAGATCGAGCAGGTGCTGTTCAACCTCTGCATCAACGCCCGCGACGCGATGGCGGGGGCCGGAAGGCTGCGGGTGTCCTTGCGCGAACGCGACGTGCAAGCGACCTGCGCATCGTGCCGGGCCCACGTGGACGGGCGGTGGATCGAGCTGGTGGTGGCCGATGACGGCTGCGGCCTGGCCGACGACGTGCGCGAGCGCATGTTCGACCCGTTCTTCAGCACCAAGGAAGTCGGGCGCGGCTCGGGAATGGGGCTGGCCATGGTGCACGGCATCGTCCACGACCATGGCGGCCACATCGTCGTCGACAGCCGTCCGGGGCGGGGCAGCACCTTCCATGTGATGTTGCCCGCAGCGCCCGCGCCGGCGCAGGGTGATGTCCCCGCAGCG
Source organism: Piscinibacter sp. XHJ-5 (assembly GCF_029855045.1). Lineage (GTDB taxonomy): Bacteria > Pseudomonadota > Gammaproteobacteria > Burkholderiales > Burkholderiaceae_C > Albitalea. The sequence continues at coordinate 1,071,905 of NZ_CP123228.1, read as the reverse complement.
GACTCGCCGTCGATGGGCGGCGCGGCGAAGCTGCGAGGGCGCCTGCTGCTCGTCGAGGACCAGGCCATGGTCGCAGCCTTCATGTCGGAGCTGCTCTCCGGCTGGGGGCTGGAGGTCACGCTCGTTCGCGACCCGGTCGTGGCGAAGCAGCGCTTCGCCGACGAGCCCGACGCATTCGACGTCGTGCTGACCGACCAGACCATGCCGCGGCTCACCGGCGTGCAGCTGGCCGGGGAACTGCTCGCGCTGCGCCCGTCGCTGCCGGTGCTGCTCTACACCGGGTTCGACGAAGGCCTCGATGAGCCGGCGCTCAGGCAGCTGGGCGTGCGCTCCGTGCTGCGCAAGCCGATCGACGAGGGCCTGCTGTTCGCGGCGCTGCAGCACTGCCTGTGACGCCACCGCGCAGCGGCCATTGCAGCGCCGCGGCCACCAGCGCGAGCAGCAGGTCGGCGATCCACAACGGCGTGTAGCCGCGCGTGATCTCCACTGCCAGGCCGCCGAGCCAGGCGCCGGCGAAGGCACCCGCCTGGTGGCCGACCATCACCATGCCGAGCAGCGTGCCCAGCCGATGCACGCCGAAATGCTGGGCCAGCAACTGCGCGGTGGGCGCCAGCGGCGCGAGATAGGTCAGCCCCATCACCAGCGCGAAGGCCAGCATCACCGCCGGCGTGACGGGCACGACGAGCAGCGTCGCGATCGCGACGGCGCGCGTGGCGTACAGCAGCCCGAGAAGCAGGGGGGACGACCAGCGGCGCATCAGCGCGCCGATGCCGATGCTGCCCGCCATGTTGGCCGCTCCGGCAACGGCCAGCCAGGTCCCGGCCAGCGACAACGGAAGGCCGCAGCGCTCGATCACCCCCGGCATGTGGGTGGTGAGGAAGGTGACGTGAAAGCCGCACAGCGTGAAGCTGGCGCCGATCAGCCGGAAGCGGCGATCGCGCAAGATCGCGCGCCAGCCCGGATCCGTGCTGGGCAGCGCGGCCCCGCGGTCGGGCGAACGCGAGCGCCCGAATGCGCTTGCCAGCGGCAGCGCGATCAGCATCGCGGCAGCCGTCGCCCAGGCCGCCACGCGCCAGCCGAATCCACCGATCAGCCATTGCGTCAGGGGCCCGAACACCAGTTGACCGGCGGAGCCGCCCGCCCCGACGATGCCCGCCGCCATCCCTTGCACCGTGGCGGGCACCCGCCTGCCCAGCTCCGCCATCAACACGGCGTTGCTGCCGAGCGCACAGCCGGCCAGCGACATCAGCAGCACCAGCACCGTGAGCGTCCATGCATCGCCGACATACGCCAGCAGCGCCGTGCACACCGCAAGCAGGCAGGCGCCGCCGGCCATCAGGCGCGCGGCGCCGTGCCGCTCGGCCAGCGAGGCGAGCACGGGTTGCGCCACACCCAGCGCCAGGTGGCCGACGGCGACGGAGAGGCCGATGGCGCCCGCGCCGATGCCGGTCGCCGTGTTGAGCGGCGACAGGAACAGCCCGAACGCCGAGCGGCTGCCTTGCGTGAGCCCCATCAACAGGGTGGCGGCCAGCGTCGCGCGCCAGGCGTGAGCGTTCATGACCGGTCCCCGTCGCCACGCGCCGCAGCGGTGCGCCGCCGGGTGGGCATGGCGCGACCGTGCGCCTCGAGCCAGAACGAATCGAACTCCGACCGGCACATGCCCAGATCGCGCAGCGTCGCGGCGTCCAGGCGCTGGAAGCGGCGCCTGTCGGCGGCCTGCCGGCGCAGCGATCGCAGCGCCTGCCAGGCGCCGGCCAGCCGGCGCAGCAGCGACGGGCGGGCGCGGCTCGAAGGGGCAGCGAAAGAGGCGCGCAGGCGCTGCGCGAGCAAAGAGGCGAGCATGATGTTTCCTCACGGGTCCAGTGGCCGCGGCGTCCTTCGCCGCGCCTTGGCAAGCAGTGTGGAAACGCCCGGTAATCGGCGCGCTTCGGATGCCGGGTCGCGTGTTATCGTTTTGTATTGCACCGGCCGCGCCGGTGCCGACGCACAGGGACCGGCCCATGTCGAATCGCAGCCGCGTTCTCATCGTTGACGACGACACCAGCGTCTGCGCGATGCTCGAGGAGTACCTCAGCGAACACCGCTACGAGGTCCGCTGCGTCGGGGGCGGCAATGCCATGCGCGAGGAGATCGAGCGCGAGCTGCCCGATGCGATCCTGCTCGACATCCACCTTCCCGGCGAAGACGGCATCAGCCTGGCGCGCTTCCTGCGCGAGCGCTACGACGTGGCCATCATCATGGTCACCGGATCGGGCGACGTGATCGACCGGGTGGTCGGGCTGGAGGTGGGCGCCGACGACTACGTCACCAAGCCGTTCGACCCGCGCGAGCTGCTCGCACGCCTCAAGAGCGTGCTGAGGCGCATGCAGGCACGCACGCACGCAGAGACCGAGGGACCCTCGACGGCGCCGGCAGCGCCCGAAGCAGGCGCGCGCATCCGAGTCGGCCGCTGCTGGCTCGAGGTGCAGGCACACCGCCTGGTCAGCGAAGGCGGTGACGAGGTCCCGATGACGGCGATGGAGTACGACCTCCTGGTGGCCTTCACGGCCAACCCCAATCGCGTGCTGTCGCGCGACCAGCTGCTGATGCACGCACGCAACCGGGAGTGGCAGCCGTTCGACCGTTCGATCGACATCCGCATCGGCCGCCTGCGCCGCAAGATCGAAGCCGACCCCGAGAAGCCGCAGACCATCCGCACGGTGCGCAACGGCGGCTACATGTTCGTTCCCGACGGAATGCGCGTCAGCAGCGAGTGACCCGGCGGCGATCAGCCTGACGGCTGGAAGCGGGAACGGTGATGGCGCGCGAACGCGGCGAAGGCATGGCCGCTCCGCCCGGTGAGCCGGGGCACCACGTCGCTGACCACCGCGCCTGCGCCGCTGCTGTAGAAGTCGTAGAAGCCGATCAGGTCGTCGACGTACCAGGCCGGCATGCCCAGGCGCAGCATTCCCTCGCGCGCCTGGCCGGGCGACACGTCGACATAGCGCACGGGCCGCGCCAGCACGGCGGCCAGCGCGGCCGCCGCCTCGGCGAAGCCGATCGCCTCGGGTCCGGTGACGAGGTACTGCCTGCCTTCATGCGCGCCGCCGCCGAGCGCGGCCGCGGCAACGGCGGCGACATCCCGCGCGTCCACCATGGCGAGCTGCGCGTCCTTCATCGGCGCGAAGAAGGCGCCCTGCCCGACGATGCTTCCCGTGAGCTTCAGGAGGTTGTTCATGTTGTAGACCGGCCGCAGGTGGGTCCATGCGATGCCGGAGGCCTCGAGCTCGCATTCCGACTGGGCGTGCCAGCGGCAGATCTTCACCGCCGAGGTCGGCTCCGCGCCGCGCACCGAATGGCGGACGATGTGTCGAACGCCGGCGCGTCTTGCCGCGTCGATGAAGTGGCCGTGCCATTCGACCTGCGCCGGATGGGCCGCGGTGTTGAGGTACGCGGCCGTCACGCCTTCGAGAACCTCGGGCAGCGAGGACGGGATGCCGAGGTCGCCGACCACGGCCTGCACGTTGTGCTTCGGCAAGGCGGCCGCCTTCGACGCGTCGCGAACCAGGGCTCGCACCGGCGTGCCGCCCCGCGACAGCAGATCGACGAGCGCGCGCCCCGTCTGGCCGGTCGCGCCGGTCACGAGAATCATGGTCGCGCTCCTCAGTCGTGCGTGGGAAAGGTGCCCTGCAACGCGATCACGCAGTTCACGGCCAGATAGGGCGGCATCTTGTCGATCGCCGCGGCCGACCCCACGGAGCCCGTCGTGCCGGCGGACATCGCGACCAGCCCGCTCGGATCCGCGTACTGCGCGGTCTTGCCCTTGGCCGGCACCCGGCCGGCGGGAGAGGCCGAGGTGGCATCGTTGCCGCTGCCCAGCATGGTCATCGCGTGCGCATGCGGCGGAAGCTGCGCCGCCGTGAGGTTGACGCTCTCGCTGCCCCCTCGGTCGCCGAGGTTGCGAGCGGTGAGGCCGAGTCCCTGGCCGATGTGAAGCGGCACCCTGCCGCGCAGATCGGGCAGGGCGAACGACACCTGGCCGTCGCCGCCGTAGCTGTTGCCCAGCAACGAGAACAGCGCCGTGTTCTGCGCGATGGGCAGCAGCTGACCATTCATCATCGCCCAGCCGCGCGGGGCGAAATTCCAGGCGCCGCACATGATCTGCCCGAGGTAGGGGCTGGTCTGCGCGAGCGCCGGACCGGCGGACGGCAGGCATGCGCAGGCCAGCACGACGGCAGCGAGGCGGCGGGGTCTGAAGACGGTCATGGTGATCTCCGTTGAAGCGTTTGCCAGATGTGCAGGCAGTCTGGCAAGCGCGTGTATCAGCGGGACTTCACCGGTGGCGGGCGTTGTTGTCGCTTTGTATTCGGCAGCCGCGGGACGGTGACTTGCAGCGTCCTGGGCAGGGCAGCCTTCTCGCAGCCGCCTAGGTGCCGTACAGGGTGATGAGGAAGAGGACGAACCGGTATCCCAGAACGATGGAAGCCACCGCGATCGCCAGCACCATCGTCTGCACCACGCGCATGGCGCCTCGGGCCTGGTAGACCGGCCCGATGGCGAGGTAGAGGTACACCGAACAGGCGATGAGCAAGGCGATGCTGAGCACCGTGTCGACGCGCGGCGAGTCCAGGCCGCCGGCACCGGCCCAGCGGCTGAGCTCCGCCGCGAGCAGCCCCACGCAGAACAGCAGGAGCAGAAACGAATACAGGTGCAGCGAGAACACCATGTGGGCCATGAAGGGCCGTCGCGCGCGCAGGAAGACGACCGGCAGCAGCAGCGCGAAGGGCAGCGTCATCAGCAGGATGAGCGACTTCGCGTTGAGCACCACCGCGCGATCGAACACCGGCGCATAGCGGTCGAGCGGCACATGCGTGGCCTCGAGCCGTCTTGCGACCAGCGAGCGCGCCAGCTCGCTCCAATCCTGCTGGTGCATGTGGGAGGCCAGCGTCGAGCTGAACACGTTCAGTCCGGTCAGCCATTGGAGGGCGAAGAACATCACGTTCGCGATGAGGAACAGCTGGAAAGGCGCCACATGGGGCTTGCGCACACCGCGCGTCCACGACAGCGTGAGCTCGCCCGGACGGACCAGCAGGCAGCGGATGGTGCGCGCTGCGCGGGCATCGACGTTGGTCAGCGCGTGCACCACCTTCTCCAGCAGCGCCCGGAAGGTGAGGTCGCGTGGCGGGATCGGTTCTTCGCCGCATCGTGCACAGAAGGGCGTGCGCACGAGCTGATTGCAAGTGGGACAGGTCCAGTTCGCGGCGGGGTGCATGGGGCGGTTTTACTCCCTTCCCCTCAGCGTCCCCGGCGCCGCCGAGGCGCCGCTTCGGCCCGCTGCAGCCGATAGGCCAGCTGCGCACGCGTGATGCCGAGCTGGCGAGCCGCAGCCGACAGGTTTCCGTCGGCGGCGTCCACGGCCTCGCGCAGCAACCTGTGCTCGATGGCCGGCAACGACAGTCCCTTCGCGTCTGCCTGCTGCAGCAGCGCCAGCAGGCGCCCGGGCGGCGGCGTCGCGTCGGCCGTCAGCGTGCCCTGCGCGCCGATCGCCAGCAGCGTCTCCGGTGAGAGCTGCTCGCGCCTGAACATGTGCGCGACGTCGATGGGCGCGCCGTCCTCGGCCGAGATCACGCCGCGCTCGATCAGGTTCTGCAGCTCGCGGATGTTGCCGGGAAAGCCGTAGTGCAGCATCGCGCGCACCGCCCGCGCGGTGAAGCCGGTCGGCCGACGGTCGTGGCGCTGCGACTCGCGGCGCAGGAAGTGGTTCATCAGCAGCGGCACGTCATCGCGCCGCTCGCGCAGCGGCGGCAAATGGATCGGGTAGACGTTGAGGCGGTAGAAGAGGTCTTCGCGGAAACGCCCGGCACGCACCTCGCCCTGCAGGTCGACGTTGGTCGCGGCGACGACGCGCACGTCGACCTTCAGCGTTCGTGTGCCGCCGACCCGCTCGACCTCGCCTTCCTGCAATGCGCGCAGCAGCTTGCCCTGGCCGGGCAGCGAGAGCGTGCCGACCTCGTCGAGGAACAGCGTGCCGCCGTCGGCACGCTCGAAGCGGCCCGGGCGGGAGCTGCTGGCCCCCGTGTAGGCGCCCCGCTCGACGCCGAACAGCTCCGACTCGATCAGCGTCTCGGGAATGGCCGCGCAGTTGACGGCGATGAAGGGCTTGTCGGCGCGGGCGCTGATGCGATGCAGCCGGCGCGCGAACGCCTCCTTGCCGACGCCCGACTCGCCGGTGAACAGCACCGTCGCCTGCGTGCGTGCCACGCGGTCGAGCTGGTGACAGGCGGAGTTGAAGGCCGACGACGCGCCGACGATCTCGTGCCGCGCGCCGCTCACCTCCGGCGTCGGCTCGAGCGCCGGCGCGGTGAGCGCCGTGCGCGACGCCGGCGCCTCGGCCAGGCTGCGAAAGTCGCGCGCCTGCAGGTAGCGCAGGTCCTCGTCGACGTCGCCCCACGCCGCCGCGTGGCGGCCGATCACCCGGCAGACGCCCGCGCCCATCGAGCGGCACTCGACCTCGCGGAACACCACGAGCTGGCCGAACAGGCTCGTGACGTAGCCGGTGGCGTAACCCACCTGCGACCAGCACGCGGCCTCGGTGCCGATGCCGTAGGCCACGATGTGCTCGTCGTCCTCGCTGGAGTGCTCCCACAGGAACTCGCCTTCGTAGGTGCCGCGGTCGATGTCGAAATCGAAGGCCAATGGCGTGACCTTGACGACACCTTCGAGCGCATGCAGCCGCGTGCCGGCCATGAAGACCGAGGCGGCGTCGCCGTTGGGCCAGCGCTCGCGCACGAGCTGCGCGTCGCGCGCGCCCGAGACGTAGCCGGCGCGCGTGAGCAGCCCGCGCGCACGGTCCACGCCGAGCGTGTCGATGAGCTCGCGCCGCAGGTGGCCCATCGCCGAGCTGTGCCACAGCAGCATGCGCTGGTCGTTGAGCCAGATGCGGCCATCGCCGGGCGAGAAGAACAGCGACTCGGTCAGGTCGGCCAGGCTGGGCGGCAGCCCGTCGCGGTAATGGGCGCTGTCGCCGCGGCGCAGCATGGTGCCGGTCTGGCGGGCCACCTCGGCGAGCGAGATGCGGGAGTCGGGCTTGGCCATGGATTGCTGAATTGATGAAGCTCGCCCAACCGGGCGCGGGATTCTGTTCTCAATTGATGAAGCAACCCCCTCCGGGTCTACCCGGAGCTGCGGCGCAGCAACCGACCCCCGGGAAAGTCCGGAGAAGGCAGGCCTTCTTTCCTCGGCGCGAACTCGCCGCGGACGGCGGCGAGCCGGGTCCCCGAACGGTGCGGCGGCACGTGCGTTGCGCAAGGCAGGGCCGAACCCACTCGAGACCTGCCGATGAGCTCAACCCCCTTCCTCGACCATGCGCTCTGGCGCGAAAGCCTGTTCAGCCACGGATGGCGCACCGCCTCGCAGGCGGCCGACATCGTCGAGCCGGCGACCGGCCAGGTGCTCGCACGCACCGGCCGCGCGGTGCCGGCCGATGTCGCGACCGCCGCTTCGGCCGCTGCTGCGGCGCAGCCCGCCTGGGCCGCGCTCGGGCCACGCGAACGCGCCGCGGTGTTCCATCGCGCCGCGGCGCTGTTCCAGCAGCACTTCGATGAACTTGCGCTCTACGTGACCCGCGAGACGGGCGCCATCCTGCCGAAGGGCCAGCACGAGCTGCGCGAGGCCATCGCCTTCTGCCACGTCGCGGCCGCCATGCCGATGCAGGCGCAGGGCCAGGTGCTGCCCAGCACGCCGGGCCGGCTGTCGATGGCGCGCCGCGTGCCGCTGGGCGTCGTCGGCGTGATCTCGCCGTTCAACTTCCCGCTGATCCTCACGCTGCGCGTCGTCGCGCCGGCGCTGGCGGCCGGCAACGCGGTCGTCATCAAGCCCGATCCGCGCACGGCGGTCAGCGGCGGCTGCCTCATCGCGCGCGTCTTCGAGCAGGCCGGACTGCCCGACGGCGTGCTGCACGTGCTGCCCGGCGGCGCGGACGTGGGCGAGGCGCTGGTCACCGACCCGAACGTGGCGATGGTCTCGTTCACCGGCTCGGCCGGCGTCGGCCGGCGCATCGGCGAGCTGGCGGGACAGCACCTGAAGAAGGTCTCGCTCGAGCTGGGCGGCAGCAACTCGCTGATCGTGCTGGACGATGCCGATCCCGAGCTCGCCGCGTCCAACGTCGCCTGGGGCGCCTGGCTGCATCAGGGGCAGATCTGCATGGCGTCGAACCGCGTGCTCGTGCACGAGGCCATCGCGCCGGCGATCACCGAGCGCCTGGTGGCGAAGGCGGCCCACCTGCCGGTCGGCGACGGAGCGACCGGACAGGTGGCGCTGGGACCGCTGATCGACGAACGCCAGCGCGACCGCGTCCATGCCACCGTGATGGCCAGCGTGAAGGCCGGCGCGCAGCTGCTCGCCGGCGGCACCTACGACCGCCTCTTCTACCGGCCCACCGTGCTGACCGGCGTGAAGCCCGGCATGCCGAGCTTCGACCACGAGACCTTCGGCCCGGTCGTCAACCTCGCGACCTTCGCAACCGACGACGAAGCGGTCGCCATCGCCAACCAGAGCCGCGGCGGCCTCGCCGCCGCGGTGATTTCCAGGTCGGTCGGCCGCGCGCTCGCGATCGGCAACCGGCTCAAGGCCGGCATGGTGCACATCAACGACCAGACGGTGAACGACGACGCCGTCAATCCGTTCGGCGGGCCCGGCATCGCCGGCAACGGCAACTCGCACGGCGGACCGGGCGACTGGGAGTGCTTCACGACATGGCAATGGGTGACGGTGAAGGACACGCCGCCCCGGTTCCCCTTCTGATGAACGCGAGCAGCACGTTGCCTCTCCCGCAAGCGGGAGAGGGAGCCCCCGGTCCACATTCCCCTCGGAGAACTCCATGCTGAACCTGCAAGGCAAGACCATCGTCATCACCGGCGCCAGCTCGGGCATCGGCGCCGAGACGGCGCGCCTGCTGCGCTTCCACGGCGCGCGTGTCATCGGCGTCGACCGCAACGAGCCGACGCTCACGCTCGACGGCTTCGTCAAGGCCGATCTGTCGGAGCAGTCCACGATCGACGCCGCCGTGCGCCAGCTCCCTGACCGCATCGACGCGCTGTGCAACGTGGCCGGCGTGCCGGGCACGGCGAGCGTCGATCTCGTCGCGCGCGTCAACTACCTCGGCCTGCGCCACTTGAGCCAGCGGCTGCTCGAGCGCATGCCGCAAGGCGGCAGCATCGTGAACATCTCGTCGATCCTCGGCGCCGAGTGGCCGCAGCGCCTCGACGTGCACAAGGCGCTCGCCGAGACGCCTCACTTCGAGGCAGGACTCGCCTGGCTGGCGAAACACCCGGTGCCGCAGGAGACCTGCTACCAGTACTTCAAGGAAGCGCTGATCGTCTGGACGGTCACGCAGTCGCAGAAGTGGTTCCTCGAGCGCGGCGTGCGCATGAACTGCGTCGCGCCGGGGCCGGTGTTCACGCCGATCCTGGGCGACTTCGTCGCGATGCTCGGCGCCGAGCGCGTGCAGAAGGACGCGCATCGGATGAAGCGCCCCGCGCTCGCGGACGAAGTGGCGACTGTCATCGCCTTCCTCTGCTCCGATGCCGCCCGCTGGGTCAGCGGCATCAACCTGCCGGTCGACGGCGGTCTGGCCTCGACCTATCTCTGATCCCCACTTTCCGACACACGACGACAGGAGACATCCGATGGACCACCGCCGCAGCCTGCTGGCGGCGGCGGCAGCGCTCGCGCTGCCCGCCGCCCAGGCCTTCGACATCGACACCGGCAATTCCGACATCAAGGTCCGCGCCGACCTGACGCCGAAGTACAGCGCCGGCTACCGGTTGAAGAACCCGTCGCCCGCGCTGACGCAGCTGGACGTCGCCAACGACCCCGGCACCGTCAACGAGGACGACGGCGACCACAACTTCCGCAAGGGCCTGGTCTCCAACCGCTGGGACCTGCTCGGCGAGCTCGACGTCACGACGAAGTCGTTCGGCGGCCGCGTGAGCGGCACGGCGTGGCGCGACAGCGCCTACCTCGGCCGCAGCGACTACGAAGGGACGCCCCTCCTGGCCAGCGGCGTGCCGGTCGGGCCGACGGTGTCGACCTCGAACAACTTTCCCGGCCAGGCAGCGAACGACTTCCTGCCGGCGACGAGGCGCCAGCACGGCCGCGGCAGCGAGCTGCTCGACGCCTTCGTCTACCTGAAGGGCGATCTCGGATCGATGAAGGGCACGCTGCGCGCCGGCAAGCACACGCTGCAGTGGGGCGAGAGCCTGTTCTTCGGGCAGAACGGCATCGCCAACGCGCAGGGGCCGGTCGACGTCGCCAGGATCCTGTCGGTGCCCGGATGGCAGTTCAAGGAAGTGCTGCTGCCGGTGGAGCAGCTCTCCGGCTCGCTGCAGGTGGCCGAAGGCGTGTCGCTCGGCGCGTACTACCAGCTCAAGTGGCGGCCGAGTCGCATCCCGGGCGTCGGCAGCTACTTCTCGAACCAGGACTATGTCGGCACGGGCATCGTCAACTTCGGCACCGACGCCGGCGGCAACCCGATCTTCCTCACCTACGACCAGAGCAAGGACCTGCGCCCCAAGGACAGCGGCCAGGGCGGCGTGCAGCTGCGCTGGAGTCCCACCGGCAGCGACTTCGAGTTCGGCTTCTACGCCGCGCAGTACCACGACAAGACGCCGGCGGTCCCGGTGTTCGACTTCGTCAACGGCAACGTGCACCTCGCGTACGCCAGCGACATCCGCACGGTGGGCGCCAGCGTCACCTCCTCGATCGGCCAGCTCAACTGGGCGATCGAGGGCTCGGTGCGCACGAACGCGCCGCTGACCAGCGACCCCGCGGTGCTCGGCCTGGGGCCCATCCTGTCGTGCGGCACGTCGAAGGACGATCCCTGCTATGCGGTCGGCAAGACCGGCCACCTGCAGGTCTCGGGGATCTACGTGCTGCAGCCCGGTCCGCTGTGGGGAGGGGGCGCACTGCTCGCCGAGCTGGCCTACAACCGCCGGCTGTCGGTCACCAGGGACATCTTCGCGATCGGACCCGGAGGCACCAACGCCGGTCTGGGCGGCCTGGACCCGAACACGACCAAAGGCGCGTTCGCGCTGCGCGTGCTGTTCGAGCCGCAGTACTTCCAGGTGCTGCCGGGGCTCGATCTCTCGGTGCCCGTCGGCCTCGGCTACAACTTCGGCGGCCGCTCCTCGGCGATCTTCAACTTCGCCGGCGGCGCCTCCAAGTCCGGCGACTACAGCCTCGGCCTGAAGGGCAAGTACCAGAACGCCTGGAACGTCGCGCTCACCTACAACGGCTACTTCGGCCCCGAGAAGACCTTCACCGAGACGCTGGTGCAGGGCTCCGGCTCGCCGCGCCAGCTCACCTTCGCCCAGTCGCTGAGGGACCGCGCCTACGTCGCCTTCAGCGCATCGCGCACCTTCTGATTTCCGGAGACCACAAGATGTCGAACCACAGCATGCGGGCCACGCTGGCTCTCGCCTTGACCATGCCGCTCTACGTGCACGCGGCCGTCAGCGCCGAGGAAGCGGCCAGGCTCAAGACCTCGCTGACGCCGCTCGGCGCCGAGCGTGCCGCCAACAAGGACTCCACCATCCCCGCCTGGGATGGCGGCCTCACCAAGGCCCCCGCCGGCTACAAGCCCGGCGATCCGCGTCCCGACCCGTTCGCCGCCGACAAGCCGCTGTTCTCCATCGACGCGAAGAACATGGACCAGCACGCCGCGAAGCTGAGCGACGGCGTGAAGGCGCTCATGAAGAAGTACCCCGACTTCCGCATCGACGTGTACCCGACGCACCGCAGCGCCGCCGCGCCGCAATGGGTCTACGACAACACCTTCAAGAATGCGACGCGCGCCAAGCTGGTGGACAACGGCCACGGCACCGAGAACGCGTACGGCGGCACGCCGTTCCCCATCCCCAAGGACGGCGCGGAGGTGTTCCAGAACCACCGCCTCGCATGGACCGGCACCAACGTCCAGGCGCCGGTGCGCGTGTGGGTGGTCACGGCCGACGGCCGGCGCGCGCTCGCCTCGGGCGGCGTGCAGACGCTGCGCAAGCCGTACTACGACCCCGAGGGCTCCATCGAGAAGTTCGACGGCTACTACCAGCTCGGCAAGTTCGCGGTCACCGAACCGGGCTCCAAGGCCGGTGAAGCGATCCTCGCGCACGACAACCTGAATGCCGCCAACCCGCGCGGCCTGTGGCAGTACCTGGTGGGCCAGCGCCGCGTGCGCAAGGCCCCTTCGGTCGCCTATGACACGCCCGACTCGGTGACCTCGGGCATCGGCCTGTTCGACGAGGCCTTCATGCTGTTCGGGCCGATCGACAAGCACCAGCTGAAGCTCGTCGGCAAGCGCGAGCTCTACATCCCCTACAACAACAACCGCGCCGCAAGCGCGAAGGTGGCGGACCTGGTGACGCCGAAGACGCTCAATCCGGGCCTGGTGCGCTGGGAGCTGCACCGCGTCTGGGAGGTCGAGGCCACGCTCGCCGAGGGCAAGCGCCACGTCGTGCCCAAGCGCAAGTACTACATCGACGAGGACTCGTGGCAGATCGTGCTGTTCGACGGCTGGGACGCGAAGGGCGAGCTCTGGCGCACGAACTACACGCTGATGCTGCTGGCGCCGGACATCCCGGCCGTCGTCGGCAACATGCTGTGGGGCGGCTACGACCTGCAGACGGGCGCCTACTACCTCAACATGGCGTCGAACGAGCTGCCGGTGCAGTACAAGCCGGTCCCGACCATCCCGCGCTCGTTCTTCAGCGCCGAGGAGCTGGCAAACGAGGGGACGCGCTGATGCGCCGCGCGGCGCTCCTGCTGGCGCTGGCCGCAGCGCCGGCACTGCACGCCGAGCCGGCGCCGCGCGTGCTCGTCGAGCCGGCCATCGTCACCGCGAAGGCGTCGGGCGCCGCCATGCTCGCCGTCACGCGTGCCGGTGCGCGGCTGGTGGCCGTCGGCGAGCGCGGCATCGTGCTGCTGTCGGATGACGGCGGCCTGCACTGGCGCCAGGCGTCGGTGCCGGTGCAGGTGTCGCTCACCGCCGTGCGATTCGTCGACGAGCGCATCGGCTGGGCGGTCGGTCACCTCGGCGTGATCCTGCGAACCGACGACGGCGGCGAGCATTGGATGCGACAGCTCGATGGCGTGACCGCCGCCGAGCGCATCGTCGCCGCGGCCGCGAGGTCGGGCGACGAGCGCGAGCAAAGGCTTGCCGCACGTTTCGCCGAAGAAGGACCGGACAAGCCGTTCTTCGACGTCGATTTCGCCGATGCGCAGCACGGCGTCGCGGTCGGCGCGTACGGCATGGCCTTCGCCACCACCGACGGCGGGACGACGTGGAGCCCGATCGTCGGCCGTCTTCCGAATGCGAAGACCCTGCACCTGTACGCGGTGCGCTGGGCCGGCAGCCAGCTCTATGTCGCCGGCGAGCAAGGCCTGCTGATCAAGTCGGCCGACGGCGGCGCGAGCTTCGCGCCGCTCGCATCGCCTTACAAGGGCAGCTGGTTCGGCCTTGTCGCGGCGCGCTCCGGCACTCTCGTCGCGTACGGCTTGCGCGGCCGCATCTTCCGCTCGGCCGACGGCGGCGCGAGCTGGCAGGCCGTGGACAGCGGCGTGCCGGGCTCCATCAGTGCCGGCCTCGAGATGGCGCCCGGCACGCTGGCGCTGGTCGGCCAGACCGGCGAGCTGCTCGTCAGCCGCGACGATGCCGTCGGCTTCCAGAAGCAACCTGCCGCCGCGCCTCTTGCGGCCACCGGCCTCGCCGTCACGGCCGACGGCCATTTCGTCCTCAGCACCCTGCGCGGCGTACGCCGACAGGTCGCGCCCTGAAGCCATTCACGATGCACGCCGACACCTCGCTCGCCGACCAACCGGTCGTCTCCCGCCTCGAAGACTTCGACACCGCCTCGGGTTCGGCACCCGAGCGGCTGCTGTTCAACCACCGGCCGTGGGTGCTGCTGCTGTGTCTGGTGCTGACCGCCCTGTTCGGCTGGCAGGCGCTGAAGCTGCAGCTCAATGCGAGCTTCGAGAAGACGATTCCCACCCGGCACCCGTACATCGCGAACTACCTCGCCAACCAGGGCAACCTGGCCGGCCAGGGCAATGCCCTGCGCATCGCCGTCGAGACGACCGGCGACTCGATCTTCGACAAGGACTACCTGCGCACGCTGCAGAAGCTCAACGACGAGATCTACCTGCTGCCCGGTGTCGACCGGCCGTTCATGAAGTCGCTGTGGACCTCGAACACCCGCTGGGTCGCGGTGACCGAGGACGGGCTCGACGGCAACACCGTGATGGGCGACAGCTACGACGGCTCGCCGCAGGCGCTGGCCGAGGTGCGCGCCAATGTCGAGCGCTCGGGCGAGATCGGCCAGATCGTCGCCGCCGACTTCAAGTCGAGCATCATCTTCGTGCCGCTGCTCGACCGCCATCCGAAGACCGGCCAGGCGCTCGACTACGGCGAGCTCGGCCGGCAGATCGAAGGGCTGAGATCGAAGCACGAGAGCGACCGCGTGCGCATCCACGTCACCGGCTTCGCGAAGGTCATGGGCGACCTGATCGACGGCATGCGCGAGGTGCTGGCGTTCTTCGCCGTCGCGCTGGTCATCTGCGCCGCGGTGCTGTACGGCTACACGCGCTGCGTGCGCTCGACGCTGCTCGTCGTCGCCTGCTCGCTGGTGGCGGTGGTCTGGCAGTTCGGCCTGCTCGCGCTGCTGGGCTACGCGCTCGATCCGTATTCGGTGCTGGTGCCCTTCCTCGTGTTCGCCATCGGCATGAGCCACGGCGCGCAGAAGATGAACGGCATCATGCAGGACGTGGGGCGCGGCACGCACAAGGTCGTCGCCGCGCGCTACACCTTTCGCCGCCTCTTCGTCGCGGGCCTCACCGCGCTGCTGTGCGACGCGGTCGGCTTCGCCGTGCTGGCGCTCATCCAGATCCAGGTCATCCAGGACCTGGCCGCGGTGGCAAGCATCGGCGTCGCGGTGCTGATCTTCACGAACCTGGTGCTGCTGCCCGTCCTGCTGTCGTACCTGGGCGTCGGCACCCGTGCGGCGGCACGCAGCCTTCGCGTCGAAGCGGGTGGCGCGCGGCGCGCAGGGCTGTGGGGCCACCTCGACCGCTTCACGCAGCGCACGCCCGCGCTCGTGGCACTCGCCTGCGGCGCGCTGCTGGCCGCTGGCGGCTACGTCGTCAGCCTGCAGCTCAAGGTCGGCGATCTCGATCCCGGCGCGCCCGAGCTGCGTGCCGACTCGCGCTACAACCGCGACAACGACTATCTCGCGCGCCACTACGCGGCCAGCGCCGACATCCTGGTCGTGATGGTCGCGACGCCGGAAGACCAGTGCACGCGCTACGGCACGCTGGCCCAGGTCGACCGCCTCGCGTGGCGGCTGGAGCAGCTTCCCGGCGTGGAGGCGACCCACTCGATGGCCGCCCTGTCGAAGCTGGCGATGGTCGGCTACAACGAAGGCAACCTGAAGTGGTTCGAGCTGCTCCCCAACGCGGCGGCGCTCGGTGGCGTGCAGACCCGCGCGCCGCGCGAGCTGTTCAACCAGGGCTGCTCCTTCCTGTCGCTCTACGTCTATCTGAAGGACCACAAGGCCGAGACGCTGGCGCGCGTGGTCGGCGAGACCGAGCGCTTCATCGCCACCGAGGCCGCCGCAGGCGATGCGCGCTTCATGCTGGCCGCCGGCTCGGCCGGCATCGCGGCGGCGACGAACATCGTCGTGCACCAGGCGATGCGCGAGATGCTGCTGTGGGTCTACGGCGCCGTGGTCGTGCTGTGCTTCATCACGTTCCGCTCATGGCGCGCCGTCACCTGCGCGGTGCTGCCGCTCGTGCTGACGTCCATCCTCTGCGAAGCGCTGATGGTGGGACTGGGCATGGGCGTGAAGGTCGCGACGCTGCCGGTGATCGCGCTGGGCGTCGGCATCGGCGTCGACTACGCGCTGTACGTGCTCAGCGTCATGCTGGCGCGGCTGCGCGCCGGCGATTCCTTGTCCGATGCATACCTGCACGCGCTGCAGTTCACCGGCCGCGTCGTGCTGCTGACCGGCGTCACGCTCGCCCTGGCCGTCGGCACCTGGGCGTTCTCGCCGATCAAGTTCCAGGCCGACATGGGGATCCTGCTCGCCTTCATGTTCGTCTGGAACATGGTCGGCGCGCTGGTGCTGCTGCCGGCGCTGGCGCACTTCCTGTTGCGGCCCGCGGCCGCGCCGGCCTCGGCGCTGCGGACCGCCGCCGCCTGATCTCCTCGAAGGAAAACTCCATGCTCGACCTGCAACTCGCCGCGATGATGAAGGCCGCCCACGAGGCCGGCATGCCCGACCTGTGCGACCTGCCGCCGCTGGCGTGCCGCGACCTCTACCGCCAGATCTGCGCGGCAGCCGACCGCGCGCCGGCCGACGTGCGCGTGGAAGACCGCGAGGTGCCGGCCGGCGCGCTGCCGGCGATCCCGCTGCGGGTCTACACGCCTCGCGAAGAGGGGCCGTGGGGCATCGTCGTGTACTACCACGGCGGCGGGTACGTGCTCGGCGACATCCCGGCCTACGACAACGTGTGCCGCCAGCTGTGCGAAGACAGCGGCACGGTCGTCGTCTCGGTCGACTACCGGCTCGCACCGGAACATCCGTTTCCCGCTGCCGTGGACGACGCCTGGGCTGCACTGGTCTGGGCCGCCGAGCGCGCACGCGCGCTGGGTGCCGATCCGGCGCGGCTGGCGGTGGCCGGCGACAGCGCCGGGGCGGTGCTCGCCAGCGTGGTGGCGCTGCTCGCGCGCGACGCCGGCGGTCCGGCGATCCGCATGCAGGCGCTGCTGTACCCGCCCGCGGCCGGTGGGCACGACGGCGACTACCCGTCACGCACGCGGCATGCCTCCGGGCCGACGCTGACGCGGCGCACGATGGACTACTTCCTCGCCCATGCCTTCGGACCCGCCGGCCGGGCCGTGGACTTTCGCGGCGCACCGCTGCTCGCCGCCTCGCTCGCCGGCCTGCCGCCGGCGCTGCTGGTGCTGGCCGGTCACGATCCGCTGCGCGACGAAGGGCTCGCTTTCGGCGACGCGCTGTTGGCCGCCGGCACCGCCGTGCAGCTCGTCGAATGGCATGGCCTGGCGCACGGCTTCATCGTGATGGCCGGCGGCGTGACGGCCGCGCGCCAGGCACAGCGTCAGTTCGGCGTGGCGCTGCGGGAAGCGGTCGATGCCGCCTGAGGCCCTCACCCCAGACCCTACCCGGGAACCTGAGTGAGGACGTTGCAAGTCATGACGGACGGCAATATCAGACTCCCTCTCCCGCGAGCGGGAGAGGGGCCAGCCGGTCTGCCGGTGTCAGGGCAGCCAGAAGGCGAACACCTTCTTCGGCCCGCCGGGGCTCACGAAGGTGCCGCTGCCCCAGAACACCATGCCGTCGACGATGGAGGGACCGGCATTGCACGGCGCGCCGCTGTCGTACGACCACAGCACCTTGCCGCTCTTCGCGTCGAGCGCGTACAGGGTTCCCGCGCCTGCCGCCAGGTTGCATCCGAACACCACGCCATTGGCGCCGCTGACGGCCGCCTCGGCGCGGCTGCCCTGCGGGTCCTTGGTGGTCCACAGCACGGCGCCTGACTTCGCATCCAGCGCCGCCCATCCGCCCGCGGTGGTCGTCGTGCCGTCCTTCAGCGTCCATGGCAGGGCACCCACCCCGCCGCCGTTGCTCGACGGTCCGCTGTTGGCGGCCGCGACGAAGATGCGCTGGCCGTCGGTGGCCGAACCCCATTGCAGGCCTCCGGTGACACCGCCCGGCGCCGCCTGCCGCGACCAGGCCAGCTTGCCGTCCTTGGCGCGGAAGGCCCAGAACATGCCGCTCTTCTGGCCGGCCCCCACCAGGCCGGTGTCGAGGTCGTTGCCGGTGTCGCCGAACATGATCGGTCCCTGGGCGAAGTCCCAGTCGGGGCCGGCTGTCGCCGGGTTGCCGTTGGGACAGTTGGCGTACACCCCGGGGAACCACGGCCCGACGACGAAGCCGGGCGTGTTGAGTCCGCAGGCCACGTTCCAGGCGTCGTAGGGCAGTCCGCGCGCCACCCATTTGACGACGCCGGTCGACAGATCGAGCGCGATGATGGAATCGAACATGTTCGACGGGTCCATGCATGCGGCAGGGCTGCCGCCGCTGTTCAGGCAGGCGAGCACGCTGTCGGGCAGCATGTAGTTGTTGCCCGTCGCCATGTAGGCCTGGTTGCGCCGCAGGTCGATCGCTCCGGTGCTCCCCCAGACGGCGCCGCCGTAGTAGCCGGGCGGCACGGTGTAGGTCTTCCATTTGATGGCGCCGGTGATGGTGTCCAGCGCGACGACGCTGCCGCGGAACTGCCACTGCCAGTACGGCTTCGGCACGAAGGCCGCCACCAGCTCCTCGTTCGATGCGATGCCCACGAGCGCGGTCCCGTTGGCGACGACCGCCGAATGCGTGACGAAGGACAGCACGGTGTCGTCGACCTGAGTCGACCACATGGGCGCGCCGGTGTGCTTGTTCACCGCAAACACGCGCGCCGCCTGCGGGTCGGGTTGCCCGAAGGCGGTGCCCAGGAACTTGCCGCTCTGGTTGCCCAGGATCAGCGCGTCGCCCGCGACGGCCGGCGTCGCGCGTGCGAAGTCGCCGGCAATGCCGGTGTACTGCGCGACCGGGTTCTTCCACACGATCGCGCCCGTCGCCTTGTCCACCTTGTAGAGAAAGCCGGCCGAGTCGGGAAAGTACAGGTAGTCGCCGTCGACGGCGGGATTGGCGGTCACGTCGCCGCTGGTGGCAACCGACCATCGCAAGGTGAGCCCGCCGACCGTCCTCACGCTGATCCGGGTCTCGTCGTTCTGGTAGCGCGAGTTCCTCATGTCGTGTCCTGCGCTGGTCCAGTCGGCGGACAGTGCAGCACCTCCCGCGAGACAAAGTACACCCCATGCGCTCCAGCGGAGCGCCGCGTTCGAACTTGCCATGTCGGATTCCCTCTTCTTGCGTTGGGGCCGCCCCGAGGGCCGGCCCGATGACGTTCTGCGATGGAATCGGCGACGACGATCGGCGTCAGCTGGAGAGAGCCGTCCTGTTGCCTGCGCGCTTCACGGCATCGCTGTCGGGGCGCCGGGCCCCGCACATCCACAGAAGGTCTGCCGAACTCACTGCGACCTGCTCCGTTCTCCTCAGCCCATCCCGAGGCTGGTCCGGGCGCAACACCGAGGTTGTTGGCGGGGATCGTGGCGGAGACGACTGGCCACTTGCGCCGGAGTCGGCGCTGCTGTCGGGTGCAACCAGCTTCGTGCCGCACGACCTCTGCGGCAATGCATGGTTTCCCTCGACGGCCAATCGAATTCTGCGTGAGCTCGACGCGCGCCTCTCAGCCGGGCACCTGGCCGGCTGCATGTTGTCGAAGCCGCTCGTCGAGCTGCTGCTCCAGGGCCTCGACCATGAAATAGGCCTCGAGGTATCTCTCCTCGCGCCCCGCGACCCGCCAGGCATCGCGCTGGATTTCCGCATCGGCGATGCGCCTCTTGAACGAGTCGATGTCTTCGTCGAATGTCATGGTGTCGCCTCGGGTCCGGTCGTGGAACTGTCAACCGCTTCCAGCGTAGACGCGCCTCGTGCCGAGGTCTGTGCGGCAACGAACAGCGTGGCGAAAGCCTGGAGTTCGGCATGAGGCCCCACAACGCGCGTTGTCGGGCCTCCTCGTTTGCCCACCTGCTCGCCGCAAGGTCGCATCGGTGCGCTTGCGCACATTGGCTGCCATACTCGGCATGACATGCTGGAACTGTCATGGCAACCCGTCCCGATCCGCTGAAGAATCGTCTTCTCGCGGCATTGCCCCCGGACGAGTGGATGCGCTGGCGTCCGGCACTCGAACCGGTGGACATGCCGCTGGGCCAGGTGCTGTACGAATCCGGCATGGCGATGACGCACGTGTACTTTCCCACCACCTCCATCGTGTCGCTGCTGTATGTGATGGAAGACGGCGCATCGGCAGAGATCGCCGTGGTCGGCAACGAGGGCATCGTCGGGATCTCGCTGTTCATGGGCGGCGAGACCACGCCCAGCCGCTCGGTCGTGCAAAGCGCGGGTCAGGGCTTTCGCATGCGAGGCCAGTTGCTGAAGGACGAGTTCAACCGCTCGGGTCCGGTGCTGCATCTGCTGCTGCGCTACACGCAGGCGCTGATCACCCAGATGGCACAGACGGCGGTGTGCAACCGGCACCACTCGCTGGACCAGCAGCTGTGCCGCTGGCTGCTGCTGAGCCTGGACCGGTTGCAGGCGAACGAGCTGGTGATGACGCAGGAGCTGATTGCCAACATGCTCGGCGTTCGCCGGGAAGGCGTGACCGAAGCTGCAGCCAACCTCCAGCGCGCGGGACTCATCCAATACCGGCGCGGCCACATCACGGTGCTCGACCGCGAGGGCCTGGAGCAGCGCACCTGCGAGTGCTATGCCGTGGTCAGGAAGGAATACGACCGCCTTCTTCCGGTGCAGACGGCGCAATAGGCGCGACCGTTCGAGGGCCGCAGGGGTGCGCGCTCAGTTGCCGAGCCAGCTGCTCAGCTCCTGGGCATGCTGCTGCTCGTCGATCAGGATGTCCTCGACAAGACGGCGGGTGGACGGATCCTCATCGCCGATCAGCGCGATCATCTGGCTGTAGCGGTCGACCGCGATCCGCTCGGCAATCAGGTTGGCCCTGATCATCGCCTCGAGATCCAGCGAGTGGTCGTAGGCGGCGTGACTGCGCCGCGTCAGCGAGTCGGGCGAGAAATCCGGTTCCCCACCCAGCTGCACGATCCGCCGCGCGATCCGATCGGCGTGAGCCTCCTCCTCGCGGGCATGCACCAGGAACTCTTCCGAGATCTTCGCTGCCGCCATGCCGTGGGCCGTGAAATGGTGGCGCTTGTAGCGCAGCACGCACACCAGCTCGGTGGCCAACGCGTCGTTCAGCATCACGATGAGATCGCCACGCCGCGGACCGTGGTCACGTTCGGTGGGCAGCAGCTGCGTGACGTTGGTCGATTCGTGGTGGGTGAGCATGCGTCTGGCTCCGGGTGACAACAGCGGACCTTGCGCCGGCCTCCCCTTGTGGTCTGTGCGGCACCCCACAGACGACAGCGCCACTCTGCGCGCAGGCTGGCCGACCAGTAACGGGAGCCCCGCGATGACCATGTCCAACCTCATCTCCAAGCGAATGGCGCAGGGCGCGCGCATGCTCCAGCGAGGAATGAATGGCCGCTCGTCGCTGGCCAGCGACAGCATGGAAGCGGCGGCGTCCCTGGACGGGTGGGAAGCCGAGGGCGGCGCGGAAGCCGGCATGCTCCAGGCACCGGAAGACGAGCGCCTGCTGCTCGAGCGTCTGGGCGCGGCGCTGGTCGGCGAGTGGAACAACCTTCCCGCGCCGCTGCAGCGCGCGGTCTACGAGCGCGCCGTCGGTGCCGGTTCATCGTGGAACCGCTTGCCCCTGAGGCGGCGGATGGCGCGATTTCTCCACGACCACAAGTCACGATGAGGCGCTTCTCGCCGCGATGCTGCCGGCCGGCATGCTGCTCTCGTCGCCGGCCTCGCGGGTTCGGGACGCGGCATCCCGGTGAGGTCCTCGCGTCCGGGTGACAGGAACGGCGCTTGCTCGCCATGTGCAACGGATCACACCATGAGCAGCGCAGTCGATGTCCCACTCCGACGAATCCTGATTGCGGACGACAACCACGATGCCGCCGACACGCTAGGCGCGCTGCTGGAGATCCTGCTTCCATGCAAGGTGGACCTGGCCTACGACGGCCGGCAGGCGGTGGAGCTGGCGCAAAGCCATCGCCCGGACGTCGCCATCTTCGACATTGCGATGCCACGCATGAGCGGCATCGAGGCGGCGGCGCAGCTGCGGCGCGACTACCCCGGGAACACTCCGTTGCTGGTCGCTGTCACCGCACTGGACGACGCGTGGACGCGCGAGGCCACGCAGGCCGTCGGCTTCGATCGGCGGTTCACCAAGCCGGTCGATCCGGTCGCGCTCCTGGGGGCACTGGCCGAGTCCGGTGCGATCCCTGCCGTAGAAACTGCCACGGCGAGCGACATTCCTGCCCGCGTCCGCTGGGTATCGGCCTAGGGCCGACGGCGCTAGGCGTCCGTGGACAGCGCGTCGGTGCAATGGCGGGGCACCACCAGCTGCCCGTCGGCGCCCGCAATGGGCTCGATGGCAATGCGCGGCGCGGCCGAAGTGACCGTGCCGAAGATCGTCGCGAAGGCGACGTCCGCGGCATCGCGTCCGGTGCCCAGTCGCACGAAGCCCATCGGAATCGCGGTGCCGGATGGGTCGAACAAGTACCAGCGGTCGCCGAGATAGACCTCGACATAGGCATGGAAGTCGGGCGGGCCGAGCGCAGGATCGGCGCCGTAGTCGATGCCGGTCGTGAAACGCGCCGGGATGTTGATGGCCCGGCACAGCGCGATCATCAGGTGGGCAAAGTCACGGCACACGCCCACGGTCTCCAGCAGCGTGTCGATCGCCGAGGTGTTGGAGTCCGACGTGTTCGACGAGAAGGTCGTGCGCTGCAGCACCCAGTCGCGAATCGCCTGCACGCGGCTGTAGCCCTGCCAACGCTGGCCGAACTCTCGCATCGCGAACCGGTGCAGTCGATCCGACTGGCAGTAGCGGCTCGGATACAGGTAGCCCAGTGCCTCCTGGGGCAGCCGCGCCACCGGAACCTCCCCGATCTGCGCCGGGTCGCCCACGTGGTGCGACAGGTCGATGGTCGCGCCGTAAGCGACCTTCAGCGGGCCCGCCGCGGCCTGCAGGCGCAGGTAGCGGTTGCGGGTCGCGGAATCGGTCTCGACGCGCGGCTGCAGATCCTGGCTGATCGTCAGCCATTCCTCGACCACGCGCTGCTGGTCGGTGTGCGCGGCATGGATGTTGAAGATGAAATCGCAACCGGGCTCGGCGATGTCGTAGCCGAGCTCGAGCGCAAGCCGCAACCTGATCATGTCGACTCGATCGCGCGCGCTTCCGCTCGCAGGGGTTCGTCGGGGGTCATGCCCCACCTTACACCCCTGCGGGTGTACCTGTGCAGCGGCCATGGGATCCGGCCGCGAACGCCGGGCGCGCGGCACGTCGTTTGCTCGGCACGGCACATGCGGGCGCTGCATGTGGTGTCGTGTTGCCTGGCGCTCATGCTCGCCAGCTGCTCCCTCTTTCGTGCCGGCAAGAAGGACGACGATGCGGCCGGCGCCAGCGCCGCCAGGATCGACAAGCGCCGGGCGCAGTACACGCTGGACGTCGAGGCGCCGCGGCCGCTGCGGCAGTTGCTCTCCCAGAACCTCGACCTGGCGCGCTTTCGGGATGCCCCGGCCAGCGAGGCGCTCAGCAACGAGGAACTCGACCGCCTCGTCGGCATGGCGCCCGAACAGGCTCGTGCCCTGCTCGCCACCGAGGGCTACTTCAACGCGAAAGTGGAAGCCCGCCGGCAGCCCGCGGCCAGCGGCGAGCAGCCGCGCGTGCTCGTCAGCGTGGAGCCCGGCCCGCGCACGCTCGTCGAGGGTCTCACGCTGGGAGTTCAAGGCGAGCTGCAGCAGCGCGCCGACGCCGGCGATGCCGATGCGCGAGCGCTGCTGGCGCGCTTGCGCGAGGAGTGGCCGCTGAAGCCGGGCGAGCCGTTCCGCCAGGCGGACTGGACCTCGGCGAAGAACGCCACGCTCGGGCGCCTGCACGCCGACGGCTATCCCTCCGCGATCTGGATCGCCACGGACGCTCGGGTGCGCAGCCGCGAGCAGCGCGTGCAGCTGGAGGCGAGCGCGCAGAGCGGGCCGCTCTTCCATCTCGGCGACTTGCGCATCGAGGGCCTCAAGCGCTATGACGAACGGGCGGTGCGCAACGTCGCGACATTCCGGCCGGGCACGCCCTACAGCGAGCAGCGCCTCATCGACTTCCAGGAACGGCTCACGCGCAGCGGCCTGTTCGAGGGCGCCGTCGCCGAGTTCGACAACGATCCCCAGAAGGCAGCCGCCGCGCCGGTCACGGTGCGCGTGCAGGAACAGCCGCTGCAGAAGGTGACGCTGGGATTGGGGTACAGCACCGACACCGGCACCCGCGCCTCGGTGGAGCACATGCACCGCCAACCGTTCGGGCTGCGCTGGACGGCGCAGAACAAGTTCGAGATCGGCCCGCAGCGCAAGGCCTGGGAGTTCGACTACCGCTCCTATCCCAAGCCGGGCTTTCGCCGCAACCTGGTCGCGGGCAACGTGGAGCGCTGGAGCGGTCCCGACGAGGAGCGCTATGCCGGCCGCCTGCGCATCGGCCGCGCCTGGGAGGATCCCCGGCTCGAGCGCCAGGTCTACGGCGAGTACACCAACGCCCGCGTGCGAGCCCCGACGGGCGAGTCGCGTGCGCAGGCGTTGACCGGCAACTACGACTGGACGCGCCGCGATGTCGACAGCCTGTTGCTGCCCACCCGCGGCAAGGCGGTGCTTCTGCAGGGTGCCGTGGGGTACGCGCGCAGCAGCACCGCGGAGAACGGACCGCTTGCGCGCGCATACGGCAGGGTGCTGTATTTCCGGCCCTTTGCCAGGGACTGGCATGCCACCGTGCGTCTCGAAGGCGGCCAGGTCTTCGCGAGACAGGCCGTCGGGGTTCCGGACACGCTGCTGTTCCGCGCCGGCGGCGAGGAGTCGGTGCGCGGCTACGAATACCGCAGCCTGGGACCCATGGTGAATGGTGTCGTCACCAGCGGCCGATCGCTGCTGACGGCGAGTGCCGAGGTGGCACGCCCGGTGTCCGCCCGGCTGCCCCAGGTGTGGGGGGCCGCGTTCGTCGACGCGGGCAATGCCGCCGCACGGTTTCGCGACATCAAGCCGGTGGTGGGCGTGGGCGTGGGCGTGCGCTACCGCAGCCCGGTCGGGCCGCTGAAGCTCGACGTCGCGTATGGCGTCGACGACAAGAAGGTGCGCATGCACCTCAGCGCCGGCGTGTCGTTCTGATCAACCCGGGGTGAGTGATGAGGGACGATGAGGTGACCGCAGCTCCGGCCGGCGTCCCGCGCCGGCGGCGATGGTGGCCGTGGCTGGTCGGAATCGTCGCGGTCATCGCCGTGCTGGCCCTGACGACCGGCGGCGGCCTGTGGTGGGCGCTTCGCCACGAGCGCGGCACCGCCTGGCTGCTGTCGCGACTGCCCGGCGTGGAGGTCGTGAAGCCGCGCGGCACCCTGATCGGGGATTTCGGCGCCGACTCGCTGGTCTGGCGCTTCGGCGACGGCGGCGAGCTGCGGCTGGTGCAGGTGGCCTGGCAGGGCCTGGGCGTGTACCGCTCGTCGGCGCGGCCGGCGTGGATGCTCGTCTGGTTCGATCGCCTCCAGGCGCAGCAGGCGATGCTCATCATGCCCCGCCCCACCGAGACCAACCGCACGCCACCGCCGCAGCATCTGGAGCTGCCGGTGGAGCTGGTGGTGCAGGCGCTGCAGGTGGAAGAGCTGCACGCCGCGCCCTTGGGCACGGAGCCCTTGCGAGGGCTTCAGGCACGCGTTCACCTCGGCGCCGACGGCGGTCGGATGCATCGCATCGAGTCGCTCGCCGCAGCGCGTGGCCCGCTGCAGGCGAGTGGTCATGTGCGGGTGGGCGCTGCCGAGCCGATGATGTCCGACATCGGCATCGACCTGCGGCAAGCCGCCGTCGCGAGCTGGCCTGCGTGGGGTGCGCATCTGCAGCTCGACGGACCGCTTGCCGAGTCGACGCTCACCGGCCGACTCGTGGCCGGAAGCGCGCCGCAGCAAAGCCTTGCCGTCGACGCCACGCTGAGGCCCTTCGCGCAATGGCCGCTCGCGCAGCTCAACGCCCAGGCGGCCGCGCTCGACATCTCCGCCCTGCTCGCGGGTGGCCCGCAGACGGCGCTCTCCGGCGACATCGTCGTGCGCGCGGCGGATGCGGAAAAGCCGCTGGAGGCTCGTGCCGACCTGGTCAATGCGCGGGCGGGCGCCTGGAATGCCGGCCGGGTTCCCGCGCGCCGGGTGCAGCTCGCGCTGTCCGCGGACCCGCGCGATCGCACGCAGGTGAAGCTTCAGACCTTGCAGGCGGACCTCGGTGCTGCCGACGCGGCCGCAGGCCGCCTCACAGGCGAGGGACTGTTCACGACATCGCAGGGGTGGACCTTGTCTCTCGCCATGCAAGGCGTGCGCGCCGACCGCCTGGATGGGCGTGCCATGCCGATGTCCATCGACGGCACCGCTCGCATCAGCGGCAAGGAGCCGGGGCGCAGTGGCGGCAAGCCCGCAGCGGAGCGCACGGTCCAGGTCGACTCGAGCCTGACCGGCAAGGTGCTCGAAGGACCCGCGCAGGGGCCCGTCCGCCTCGACGCCCGGGCCATGCTGGCGACCACCGACGCCGGCGCGCTTCGCGTGGACGTGCAGCAGCTGCTCGCGACGAGCGGCAGCTCGCGCGCCCTGGCCAAGGGCAAGGCAGCGCGGGACGCGGCAGGCGCACCGTGGCACGCCGACGGACACCTCTCGCTGAGCGATTTCGACCTGCGGCCGTGGTGGCCGGGCGCAGCCGACTCGCCGCTTCGCCGCTCGCCGAGCCGGCTGGCCGCAGAGGCCGACTTCCGCCTGACCGTTCCGAATGCCGCACCCGGCGTCGAGATCGCGGCGTGGCTGGCCACCTGGCAAGGCAGCGCCGACCTGCGTGTCGCGCCGAGCGTGGTCGCCGGCGTGCCGGTGCAAGGCGAAGCCAGTCTGCGCGCAACGGGTGGCGCCGACGGACTGCAGGCCACGGTCAAGGCCGAGGCTGCCGGCAACTCCCTCACGGCGAAGGGACGGCTGGAGCGCGATCCGTACAAGGATCACTGGGAGGGCCGACTCGCCGCACCGGCGCTGCAGCGCCTTGCGCCGCTGGCGCAAGCCTTCGCATCGGCGGATGCACGCGGCCGCCCCCCGGAGACCATCGCGGGCGCGGCGCGCGGCGAGTTCGCGGCCGACGGCCGATGGCCCCAGATGCAGACACGCGGCGAGCTCGTCGCACAGGGGATCGTGTGGCCCGGCCTGCGCCTGCGCGAGGCGGACGCACGCTGGCGGCTGGGGACTGCACCGGACGCCGCGGTCGATCTGGTCGTCTCGCTCGCCGATCTGACGCTGGCCGGCAGCGAGCAGGCGCGGCAAGTGCCCTCGCTGGCGCTGCAGGTGAAGGGGAGCGCGGCGTCGCACCGGATCGAGCTGCGGTCCGACATGGTTGCCGCGCCACCGGCCGCGACCGAAGCCCTGCAAGGCACCGCACCGGACCCGAAGCGCCAGGACAGCGGGCCGCGCACGCGCGCCCGCCTGCAGGCCCGAGGCGGCCTGCTGCACGAGCCTGGCGGCGGACCGCTGGCGGTGGCCGGCTGGCGCGGCCGCGTCGAGAGCGTGGAGCTGAGCCGCGTGGAGAACGCACAGCCCCTGTTGCGCACCAGTGACGTGGACCTGGAGTGGCGCACGGCGTCGGCCACCCAGCCGGCGCGGGTGCAGGTGCAGCCCGGCCGCGCCGAGCTGCTGGGCGGCGTCCTGCGATGGACCCGCCTCGCGTGGCAGGCCGGACAAGGTCAGGCACCGGCGCAGGTCGATGCCGACGTCGCGCTGGAGCCTCTGCGGGTGGCGCCGCTGCTCGCCCGTGTGCAACCGGCGCTCGGTTGGAGCGGCGACCTCGAGATGTCCGGGCGTGTCGTGATGCGCACGGCGCCGGTGCTGCGCGCCGAAGTGCTGCTCCAGCGCCATCGCGGCGACCTGCAGATGGTCCAGGGTGCGGGCCGTCGTGCACTGGGGCTGAGCGAGCTGCGCCTGGCGGTTCGCGCCGACGGTCCGGCCTGGAATGCGACCGCGCGCGTGGCCGGCCAATGGATCGGCCTCGCATCGGCCCAGGTCAACGCGCGCACGACCCCGTCGATGCCCTGGCCGACCGCCGCCACGACGATGCAGGGAGCGCTGGAGTTGCGCGTGCCGGATCTGGGCATCTACGACCCCTGGCTCCCGGTGGGCTGGCGCGTGGGCGGCAACCTCTCGGCCAACGCGAAGCTCGGCGGCCGGCTGGGCGCACCGGAGTACAGCGGCCGCCTGAGTGCAGGCCATCTGTCGGTGAACAACTTCGTCGAGGGCGTGCGCGTGCGCGACGGCGAGCTCCAGGTCTCGCTCGACGGGGACCGGGCGCGCATCGAGCGCTTCGTGGCGCATGCGGGCGACGGCCAGGTGCGCGTGGAAGGCGGCGCCGTCCTCGGTGCGCAGCCGGCCGCACAGCTGTCGCTCAATGCCGAGCGATTCCGCGCTTTGGGGCGGGTGGACAGGCGCGTCGACCTCAGCGGACGTGCCCAGCTGCGGCTCGACGCGCAGCGCGTCGGGCTGCAAGGCAACTTCAATGTCGACGACGGCCTGATCGACCTGGGACGCAGCGAAGCGCCCGAGCTGTCCAAGGATGTGCGGGTGGTCGACGGACCGACCCCCGGGCGTCCCGAGCAGGCGGCATCGTCCGGCGGCAAGCGCGGCGCGCGAGTCGTCGACGTCGACTTGCGCGTGAACCTGGGCCCCAGCCTGCGCGTGCGCGGCAAGGGCATCAACACGCGGCTGGCCGGCGACGTGCGCATCACGGCGCCCGGCGGTCAGCTCGGGCTCGATGGCACGGTGCGCACCGAGCAGGGCACTTACGAGGCGTACGGCGAGAAGCTGCGCATCGAGCGCGGGCTGGTGACGTTCGTGGGGCAGGTCGCCAACCCCAGGCTCGACATCCAGGCGGTCCGCGCGGACCTGAGGGATGTCGAGGTCGGCGTGGCCATCACCGGCACCGCGCAGAATCCGCGCGTGCGCCTGTTCTCGGCGCCGGAGATGTCGGAGCTCGACAAGCTCAGCTGGCTCACGATGGGCCGCTCGAGCACCGGACTGGCCAGCGACCAGAGCGCGCTGCTGCAGCGCGCGGCGATGGCGCTGCTGGCCGGGCAACGCGGCTCGGGTGGCGGCGAAGGCATCGCCAAGCGCCTCGGTCTCGACTCCATCTCGGTCAAGCGCGGCGAATCCGGCGGCGGCCTGAGCGATGCGGTGGTGTCGCTGGGCAAGCAGGTGTCGGAGCGCTTCTACGTGGGCTACGCGCAAAGCCTGGACGCGACCGGCGGGAGCTGGGAGCTCATGTACAAGATCGCCAAGCGCTTCACCGTGCGCGTGCAGACGGGCGAAGCCACGGCCGTGGACCTGATCTGGACGTGGCTGTGGGGATGAAGCGGCTCGTGCTCCTCGGCGGACGGTTGGAGCCGATCCGAGGCTGCTGACAACCCGTTGTCAGCAGACCTTCTGCAAGATGAGCCCCTGCCGGCAATGCTGCCGGCCGAGCCAACCAACGACCGAGGAGTAGCAGCCTGTGCTCAAGACCTACAGTGGGAGCTGTCATTGCGGTTCTGTCCGCTTCGAAGCCGATATCGACCTCGCCGGCGGAACGGGTCGATGCAATTGCTCGTACTGCACCAAGACCAGGAACTGGGGCGTCATCATCAAGCCCGAGGCGTTCCGGCTCCTGGCGGGCCAGGAGTCTCTCGCCGAGTACCAGTTCGGATCGCGCAGTGCCCACCACCTCTTCTGCAAGTCGTGCGGGGTGCGTCCCTTCGGTCGCGGATACATCGAGCAGATCGGCGGTGACTTCGTCTCGGTCCAGATCGCCGCGCTCGACAACGCGGATCCCGCGGAATTGATCGCGGCACCGGTCCGATACGCCGACGGGCGCAACAACAGCTGGTGGAACGAACCCGCCGAAACGCGTCATCTCTAGGATTTCCGTTTTCCCACGCGCACGGAATCGCAAGGACCATGAACGAAGAGTTGCTCCAGGCATTGAAGGCCCGCTTCGAGAAGAACATGCACCGGCACAAGGCAATCGCATGGCCCGATGTGCGAACCCGGCTCGAGGCGCATCCCGATGCCCTGAGATCGCTTCGCGACATGGAGGCAACGGGCGGCCAACCCGACGTCGTCGGTCAAGACGCGAATACGGGGCGCTACGCGTTCTGCGATTGCTCGGCGGAGAGTCCCGGTGGCCGCAGAAGTGTCTGCTACGACCGTGAAGCGCTCGAGTCCCGGAAAGAGAACAGGCCGCAAGACAGCGCCGTCGAGATGGCCGCCGCGATGGGCATCGAACTCCTGACGGAGGAGCAGTACCGCGAACTGCAGAAGCTCGGCGACTTCGACACCAAGACTTCGAGTTGGGTCAGCACTCCGTCCGACGTCAGGGCGCTTGGCGGAGCGCTCTTCTGCGACAAGCGCTATGGCAAGGTGTTCGTTTATCACAATGGGGCGCAGTCGTACTACGCGTCCAGGGGCTTTCGCGGGTGGCTTCAGGTGTGACCACCGCGTGAGGGTCGTCGAACGCCCCGAGGGGGGCCGCAGCCGGCGATGTCCATGCGGGGTCCGTGGCCCGGGCCGCTTTCTACAATGGCTCGCATGAACACCGCACGCTCGTCATCGCGCCGGGTCCTGGCATCGACAGTGATCGCCATCGGCACGCTGGGCGCCGGCTGCGGCTCCGTCGGCGCGGGGGTCGGCGTGCCGATCTTTCCCGGCGTCTCGATCGGCCTGGGCCTGGGCAGCGGCGGTGTCACCGCCGGCATCGGCGCAGGCGCAGGCCCGATCGGCGTCGGCGTGGGCGTCAATCACCGGGGTCAGGTCAGCGGCGGCATCGGCGCCGGGGTGAGCGCGCCGGTGGGCAACAGCGATGCGCGTGTCGGTGTCGGCGTGGGCACGGGGACCGTGCTCTACGACCCCCACGAAGCGCCGAGCAAGGCGCCCGGCTCGCGGCGGTAGCTTGGTAGGCCGTGCTGGGCTCGAACCAGCGACCAAAGGATTATGAGTCCTCTGCTCTAACCAACTGAGCTAACGGCCCGAGCCGGACATTGTAGGTGGCGCTACTTCTGGCTCAGCGCATTGCTCACCAGCCGCGACGTGATGTCGACGATCTGGATCATTCGGTCGTAGGCCATTCGTGTCGGTCCGATCACGCCCAGCGTGCCGACCACCTGGCCGTCGATCTCGTACGGCGCGGACACCACCGACAGCTCCTCGAAGGGCACCACCATGCTTTCGCCGCCGATGTAGATGCGAACCCCCTCGGCGCGGCTGCTCACCTCGAGCAGGCGCATCAGCTGCGTCTTGTGCTCGAACAGGTCGAACAGCTTGCGCAGGCTGCTCATGTCGCTGGAGAAGTCCTGCACCGCCAGCAGGTTGCGCTCGCCGGAGATGACCACCTGCTCCTGGCTCTCCTCGAGGGCCTCGCTGCCGGCCTGAACCGCGGCGTGCATCAGCGCGGCGATCTCGCCGCGCAGCTCTTCCACCTCGGTCTTCAAGCGCTCGCGCACCGCCTCGATCGTGAGGCCCGCATAGTGCTGCGTGAGGAAGTTGCTCGCCTCGATGAGCTGCGACTGCGTGTAGTCCTGTGCCGTGAAGATGACGCGGTTCTGCACGTCGCCGTCGGGTGCGACGAGGATCACCAGCACGCGCTTTTCCCCGAGGCGCAGGAATTCAATGTGGCGGAACACGCTCGTCTTGCGCGGCGCGGTGACCACGCCGACGAAGTTCGACAGGTTCGACAGCAGGTGGGCCGCATTGGCGATCACGCGCTGCGGCTGGTCGGGCTGCAGGGCAGGCTCGATACGCGGAGCGTCGCCCCATTGCCGCGGCTGCGCGGTGAGCATGGTGTCGACGAAGAGCCGATAGCCGCGAGCCGTGGGAATGCGCCCCGCGCTGGTGTGCGGGCTGGCGATGAGGCCCAGCTCCTCCAGGTCGGCCATCACGTTGCGGATGGTGGCCGGCGACAGCTCCAGTCCGGAAGCCCGGGACAGCGTGCGCGAGCCCACCGGCTGGCCGTCCGCGATGTAGCGTTCGACCAGCGCCTTGAGCAGGGTCTTCGCGCGCTCGTCCAGCATGTCTCGATTGTAGGTTTAGGCGAATTTTCGGCGGCGTGGCGCGCGAATCGCTGTGGTGTAATCCCGCGCATGAGACGCCGGGCCGCTCCCAAGCATGTCCACAGCCCTGTCGAAGGGGCC
Source organism: Piscinibacter sp. XHJ-5 (assembly GCF_029855045.1). Lineage (GTDB taxonomy): Bacteria > Pseudomonadota > Gammaproteobacteria > Burkholderiales > Burkholderiaceae_C > Albitalea. The sequence goes on along the minus strand of NZ_CP123228.1, from coordinate 1,039,919 downwards.
CATTCCGGAGTGCGCGGCACGGAGGATGCGCAATGAGCCGCCGATTCCGTCATGCCGCACTCGTCGGCAAGTACCAGGCGCAAGGCATCCGGGGCGTGCTCGAAGAGGTGGCGCACTTCCTCATCCGCCAGGGCCTCGAGGTCACGCTGGAGCGAGAGACGGCGCTCAACACGGGCCTGTCCGAGCACGGCGCGCTCACGCCGGCCGAGCTCGGCCACCGCTGCGACATCGCCATCGTCGTCGGCGGCGACGGCACCATGCTCGGCATCGCGCGCCAGCTCTCTCGCTTCGGCCTCCCGCTCGTCGGCATCAACCAGGGCCGGCTCGGCTTCATCACCGACGTGCCCATCGGCGAGTTCGCCGAGGCGCTGGCGCCCATGATCGCCGGCGACTACGAGGAAGAGCGTCGCACCATGCTGGAAGGCAGCGTGTTCCGCGACGGCGAGGTCATCTTCGAAGGCTTCGCCGTCAACGACGTGATCGTCAGCCGCGGCGGCACGGCCAGCATGGTCGAACTCAAGATCGACGTGGGCAGCGAGTTCGTGGCCAACCTGCGCGCCGACGGGCTCATCATCGGCTCGCCCACCGGCTCCACCGCTTATGCGCTCTCGGCCGGCGGGCCCATCCTGCATCCGGGCATCGCGGGCTGGGTGCTGGTGCCCATCGCGCCGCACGACCTCTCGAACCGGCCCATCGTGCTGCCCGACGCGCGCGATATCAGCATCGAGATCGTGGCCGGCCGCGACGCGAGCGTCAATTTCGACATGCAGGCCCTTGCAAGCCTTCTCCACGGCGACCGGGTCTGCGTGCGCCGCTCGGCGCACCAGGTGCGGTTCCTTCATCCGCTCGGCTGGAGCTACTACGCGACGCTGCGGCGCAAGCTGCATTGGCATTCCGGAGTCAATTGATGCTGCGCCGCCTGGCCCTGCGCGACTTCGTCATCGTGAGCGCCCTGGAGGTCGAGCTCGACGCCGGCTTCTCGGTCCTGACCGGTGAGACCGGCGCCGGCAAGTCGATCCTGATCGACGCGCTGCAGCTCGCGCTCGGAAGCCGCGGCGATGCCGGCGTGGTGCGCGAGGGCGCAACGCGCGCCGAGATCACCGCCGAGTTCGACGCTCCCGCCGGCCTTGCGGCGTGGCTCGACGAAGCGGGCTTCGAAGGCAGCGAAACGCTGCTGCTGCGTCGCACCATCGACGCGCAAGGCAAGAGCCGCGCGTGGATCAACGGCAGCGCGGCCACCGTGGCCCAGCTGCGCGAAGCAGCCGACCACCTGGTCGACATTCATGGCCAGCACGCCTGGCAAAGCCTCACCCGCGGCGTGTCGGTGCGCGCCCTGCTCGATGCCTATGCCGGCGTCGACACCGCACCGCTGGCGCTCGCATGGTCGGCCTGGCGTGCGGCAGCCGACGCGCTGCACACCGCGCAGACCAAGCAGGCCGACCTGGCGCGCGAGCGCGAGCGGCTGGCGTGGCAGATCGGCGAGGTCGACAAGCTGGCGCCCGGCGCCTACGAGTGGGACGAGCTCAACGCGGAGCACCAGAAGCTGTCCAATGCGCAGTCGCTGATCGACGCGGCGCGCGGCGCGCTCGACGCCGTGAACGATGCCGACGACAACGCCGAGTCGCTCACCGGCCGCGCCATCGACGCGCTGCAGCAGGTCGCCGATTTCGACCCGCAGCTCGCCGGCATCGTCGAGGTGCTGCAGGGCGCGCAGGCTCAGCTGCAGGATGCAGCGCACACCCTGTCCAGCTACCTGCACCACACCGAGGTCGAACCCCAGAGGCTGCAGGAGGTCGACGAGCGCATGTCCGCGTGGATGAGCCTCGCCCGCCGCTATCGCCGCCCGCCCCCCGACCTGGCGGCGCTGCTGGCAGAGTGGAAGACCGAGCTGTCGGCGCTCGATGCCGCCACCGATCTGGACGCGCTCGAAAAGCAGCTCGCGGGCACGAAGTCGGCATTCGACGCGCGCGCCAGGCAGGTCTCCGCCGCGCGGCGCCAGGCCGCGCCCAGGCTCGCATCGGCGGTCACGCAGGCCATGCAGCAGCTCGGCATGGCGGGCGGCCGCTTCGAGGTCGCGCTGGTCATGCAGGAAGCGCCGCAGTCGTTCGGCCTGGAGTCGGCCGAGTTCCTCGTTGCCGGACACGAGGGAAGCACGCCGCGGCCGCTGGCCAAGGTGGCCTCGGGCGGCGAGCTGTCGCGCATCGCCCTCGCGATCGCGGTCACCACCAGCCAGCTCGGCGAAGCGGGCACGCTGATCTTCGACGAGATCGATGCCGGCGTCGGCGGCGCCGTCGCCGAAACGGTGGGACGTCTGATGAAGCAGCTCGGCCGCGATCGCCAGGTGATGGCCGTGACGCACCTGCCGCAGGTCGCCGCCTGCGCCGATCATCACTTCGTCGTCTCCAAGGCCCTGCGCGACGGCAGCACCCGCAGCGACATCGCCGCCGTCGGCGGCGAAGCACGGGTCGGAGAGATCGCGCGCATGCTCGCAGGCGAGCGGCTTTCGGGCACCACCCTGGCCCATGCCCAGGAGATGCTCGCGGTCGGCGCCGAGCCCGCCGGCGCGGCGCGCAGGCGCAAGCGAGGATGAACCACGATCCGGGGCACGACGATGAGAGCCAATCCATGAGCGAAGCGGCGTCACCTCGCGAGGTGGTGCTCGTGACCGGCATCTCCGGTTCGGGCAAATCGGTCGCCCTGCATGCGCTCGAGGACGCGGGCTTCTTCTGCGTCGACAACCTGCCGCCCGAGCTGCTGCGCGAATTCCTGCGCGTGGAGCATGCGCGTTCCGAGCGCCGCGTCGCCATCGCGGTTGATGCGCGCAGCGGCGGCTCGCTGCCGCACCTTCTGCAGCTGCTCGAGGAGCTGCGCGGCGAAGGCGTGCTGATTCGCTCGGTATTCCTCGATTCGAACACCGACACCCTGGTGCGCCGCTTCTCCGAGACGCGGCGGCTGCATCCGCTGACGCAGGAAGTGCCGCACAACGGACTGAGCCGGCGCAAGGACGACCTGTCGCCGTTCGGACATCGCGCGCTGGTCGACGCCATCGAGCTCGAGCGCGAGCTGCTGTCCGAGCTGCGCGAGGTCTCCACCGTGGTCGACACCAGCCAGCTGCGTCCCGGCCAGCTGCGCGCGTGGATGCGAGATCTCGTGGGCGCCACCGGCAGTCGGCTGACCCTGGTGTTCGAGTCGTTTGCCTTCAAGCACGGCGTGCCGCTCGATGCAGACTATGTCTTCGACGTGCGCATGCTGCCCAATCCGTACTACATCCGCGAGCTGCGGCCGCAAACCGGGCGCGACGAGCCGGTCATCCGGTACCTCGAAGAACAGCCCGAGGTCGGCGAAATGCTGTCGCAGATCGAGGTGTTCCTGGCACGCTGGCTGCCGGCATTCGAGGACGACCAGCGGAGCTACCTCACCGTGGCCATCGGCTGCACCGGCGGACAGCACCGGTCGGTGTATTTCGTCGAGACGCTGGCCCGGCGCTTCACCGCGCGGGTCGTCACGCTGGTGCGCCATCGCGAGCTGGACGCGAAAGACTGAAGCCCTCACCCTCCCGCCGCTCCGCGGCGACGAAGCAGTCCCCTTGATGTCCTCATCCACCTTCGACCTGCCATTGTTCCCGCTGCAGACCGTGCTGTTTCCCGGCGGCCTGCTGTCATTGAAGGTGTTCGAGGCCCGCTACCTCGATCTGGTCGGCAGCTGCCTGCGCGAAAGCAAGCCCTTCGGCGTCGTCATGCTCAAGCAGGGCAGCGAGACGCGGCGCGGCAACGACAGCGTCAGCTTCGAGAGCCTGGGCACGATGGCCGAGCTGATCGACGTCGACAGCGCACAGACCGGCATCCTGCAGGTGCGCTGCCGCGGCACGCACCGCTTCGACGTGCGCAAGACCCGCCGCGAGGACGATGGGCTGTGGATCGCCAAGGCCGGCACGCTGCCTGACGATGAAGCCATTGCGCCGGCCGAAGCGATGCACGACACCGTCAAGGGCCTGGCCAACGCGATCGCGACGCTGAAGGCGCAGGGCGCCGAGCCTTTTCTCGCGCCCTATCTGTTCGACCAGGCCGGCTGGGTCGCCAACCGCTGGTGCGAGATCCTGCCGATCTCGCTGGCGGCCAAGCAGAAGCTGATGGAGCTGCCGGACGCACAGGTGCGGCTGCAGCTGGTGGACGAATTCCTGAGGAGCAAGGGGGTTGTCTGAACCCCGGCTTCAACCGCGGCCGATCAGCTTGCGCAGCGGCGCGGGCAGTCCCGCGGCCAGCGCTTCATCCAACCCGAACCAGCGCCCCGCCGGCAACGACCCGGTGATGGTCTGCATCCGGGCCGCCGGCACACGATCCGGCAAGCGCCAGCGCACCGGATGCAGCGTCCAGTCCAGATGCGTGAGCACATGGGTGAATCCGGGCAAGGCCTCCGCTTCACCGGGCCAGCCCCGGGTGTGCGCATCGAACGCCTCGCTCGACTCGAATTCCGGCAAGCTCCACAGGCCGGCCCACACGCCGGTGTCGGGCCGCTGGGTGAGCCACAGCTCGTCGCGCTGCTGCAGCCACAGCCACCAGTGCTCTCGCCGGCCGCGCTTCAGCTTGCGGCTCTTCACCGGATAGCGCTGCGGCTGCCCTTCGCGCATCGCCAGGCAGTCGGCACGCACCGGACACAGCAGGCAGTGCGGCGACCGCGCCAGGCACAAAGTGGCACCGAGGTCCATGAGCCCTTGCGTATAGGCCTCGATCCCCTGCTGCGGCAGCAGCCGCGTCGCTTCGCCCCATAGCCGGCGTTCGTTGGCCGGCACGGCCAGATCGCCGTCGAAGGCCAGCACGCGCGTCAGCACACGCTTCACGTTGCCGTCGAGAATGGCCACCCGCTCGCCGAAGCAGAACGCGGCGATGGCGGCGGCCGTGGAACGGCCTATGCCCGGAAGCTGCGCCAGCCCCTCGCTGCTGCGCGGAAACTCGCCCCCGTGCTCCGCCACGACCGCCTGGGCGCAGCGGTGGAGATTGCGCGCCCGGCTGTAGTAGCCCAGCCCGCTCCACAGCGCGAAGACTTCGTCGATGCCCGCGGCCGCGAGCGCGCGCACATCGGGAAAGCGCGCCAGGAAGCGCTCGTAGTAGCCGAGCACCGTCGCGACCTGTGTCTGCTGCAGCATGATCTCCGACAGCCAGACGCGATAGGGATCGCGCGTGTTCTGCCATGGCAGCGTGTGCCGCCCGTGGCTGCGCTGCCACTGCACGACGCGATCGGAGAACTTCACTTCACGCCTGGGCGTGGCGCAGCAGGACGGGGGCAGGCTCTTCGCTGACCGGCAGGTCGAGGTGCAGCAGTCCGGGGTCGCCGGGCTCGTCGAGAGGCATCGGCTGCGATTCGCTGAACTCGCGCAGACCGCTCGCAAGTTCGCCGACCCGTGCGATGAACTGGTGCAGGCGCTGGTCCTGCGATTCGATCTCGGCGATGCGCTGCTCCAGCTCGCCGGCGGCGTTCTGTATGCGCTCGAGCGCCTCGCGACGGCGGCGGAACCCGCGGCGCCGCTCGCGCAGCTGTGAATCGACCTGCGCCGACGCGCCCTTGCTCCACAGCTCGATCTCGCCGCTGGCGTTCTCGAAGACGACGCGCAGCTTGGACACCAGCATGCGCCGGAACTGCTCCATGAACTTGGGCTGCGAGAGCCGCAGCGCCTGCGTGAGCCCGAGGTACTGCACGTAGTTGCGCTCGATCAGCTCGAGCTCGCGTGTGTAGCGCTCGAGGTCGGGGCCCTTCTGCAGCGAGAGGGCGAAGCCGAACTCGGCGTTGAGCTTGGCGAACGACGCGCCCAGCATGTCGCGGATCTCGTTGCCGCCGGCCTGGGCGGAATCGAGCAGCGCGCGCAGGCGCTTGCACAAGCCCATGAATGCCTTCTTGGCGCCGAGGTTGAGCAGCGAGGCGCTCATCTCGGATTGCATCTGCGCGACTTCCTCGCGCAGGCGGTCGCTCGACAGCCCGATCAGCGTGTCCTTGAGCATGCGGCTGTGGACCACACGCAGCGCCTGCAGTCGTGACGTGCACGTCTCGAACTCGGCCGTCTCCTCCTCGACCCGCTTGAGCATCAGGCGCACCTTGGCGCTGCTCTTGCCGCGGATGCCGCGCAGCTCGAGCATCTGCTCCGCGAGCTGCCGGCGGGAGTCGCCGAGGCGGCGCAGGACATGGTTCTGCACCTGCGTGACGGCGTCGCTGACGACCTGCTGCATGACCTGCCGGCGCTGCGGCAGCAGCTCGGTCGACAGCGCCTCCTCGAGCTCGATGAGGCGGCTGGCGGCGAGCGCTTCGGTGTCGCGGGCGACGCGGGCGGCCAGCGCCTGCCGGGCCGACAGCGGGAACACCCGCTCGGCCGGAATGTCGAGGGTGCGCGCGGTGGCCTGTCGCTGCGATTCGATCTGCGCCCTCACCTGCGCGGCGGTGGCCAGCGGATCGACCAGCGCGTCGATCTTGTTCAGCACGACGAAGCGGGCGAGGTGATTGGTGTCCAGGTGATCGCGCCAGATCGCCATGTCGGACTTCGTGACGCCGGTGTCCGCGCCAAGGATGAACACCGTGGCGTGCGCTGTCGGCAGCAGGCTCAGCGTGAGCTCGGGCTCGGCGCCGATGGCGTTCAGCCCCGGCGTGTCGAGCACGACCAGCCCTTGCTTGAGCAGGTGGTGCGGGTAGTTGATCAGCGCGTGCCGCCACATGGGCACCTCGACCCGGCCCTGGTCGTCCAGCGGCGGGTTCTCGCTGGGGTGCTCGTCGTCCCAGAATCCCAGCGTGCGGGCTTCGTCCTGCGACACCCAGCGGGTGCGCATGACCTGGGTGAGCGCCTGCGAGAGCTCGTCGGGCTCCTTGACGTTGAGCGCCAGATGCGTCCAGGCCCGCGGCTGCGTGCGCAGCTCGCCGAGCGACAGGCCCTCGAGCCGCGTCTCGATGGGCAGCAGCGACAGCGTGGGCGGCTCTTCGGGGTCGTAGGCCAGTTCCACCGGGCACATCGTCGTGCGCCCCGGCGTGGCCGGCAGCACCCGCTTTCCGGCGTCGGCGAAGAAGATGGCGTTGATCAGCTCCGACTTCCCGCGCGAGAACTCGGCGACGAAGGCGACGACGAGCTTCTCGGCGGCGAGTCGGTGCGTGAGGTTGTTGAGTGCCTCGTTGATCGGGCCGTCGGCCAGCTCGTGTTCGCCCAGGTAGTGCGCCAGCTCGGCCAGGCGCCGGCTGAGCGTGGACCGCCAGCCACTGAGCGCGTCGAAGTTGCTGGCAAAAGTGGACGTCATCGGGGCTGCGAACGGTGGGCGGACACGGGGCTTGCTACGAGATCGAAAGATGGTAGCGCCTGGCTCCAGGCGGACACCCCGAGAAACATCTGCACACGAAATCCTTGTTGAAAGGTCGTGACAGGTTCAACGCCTTTGGCAGCCCGGACAGAAAAAGGTCGACCGCTGTCCCTGCACGACACGGCGGATCGTTGCGCCGCACACACGGCAGGGCTCGCCCGCGCGGCCGTAGACCTGCGCCTGCGCCTGGAAGCGGCCTTCCATGCCGTGTGCATCGCGGAAATCCCGCAGCGTGGACCCGCCCAGTCGCAGCGCCTGAGCCAGCGTCTCGCGCACGGCCGCGGCCAGCCTGTCGCTGCGCGGCCGGCTGATGCGGTCGCTGCGTGCACGAGGATCGATGCCGGCCGCGAACAGCGCCTCGCAGGCGTAGATGTTGCCTGCCCCGACCACGATGTCGCCTGACAGCAGCGCAAGCTTGACGGCGATCCGCCGGCGCTTCAGCGCGGCATGCAGGTAGGCGCCGTCGAACCCCGCCTCGAGCGGCTCGCGTCCCAGCCCGGACAGCAGCTTGGCGGCCATGCCGTCGCTCTGGCTGAGCGACCAGACGACGGCGCCGAAACGCCGCGGATCGGTCAGGCGCAGGGTGCCTCGCGTGGTGACGAGGTCGAAGTGATCGTGCGTGCCGGCATCGCCCGGCAAGTCGGTGAACGCCAGCGAACCCGACATGCCCAGGTGCATCAGCAGGCCGCCGGCCGGCGTGCCGGCGTGCTCCAGCGGCAGCCACAGGTACTTGCCGCGGCGCGCCACCTCCCCGACCGTGCGCTCGATCAGCGCTTCGGGTGCCACGCCGAGCGGCCAGCGCAGAGGCTTGCCGAGCCGCACGCCGGTGATCCGGGCGCCGCGGATGCGCTCGCGAAAGCTCTGCCGCGTGACTTCGACTTCGGGCAATTCGGGCATGTCGGGAATTATCGCGAGCGTCGCGAATCCCATGCCTCTGCGCCTCCGGCCCCACCACTAAAATCAATCGTGTTTCAGGAGTTCTGCCGATGCCAGCCCGTCTTCCCCTTCGCACACGAGCGCTGGCCCTGGCCGCGTCGGCGCTGTTGCTCAGCTTCGGCGCTTCCGCGCAGCACGCCGAGGCGCCCACCCACTCCAAGCTCGACGCGCAGCTCTTCTATCAACTGTTGATCGGCGAGCTCGAGCTGCGCGCTGGCGATGCCGGCAGCGCCTACCGCGATGTGCTCGACGCCGCCGTGCGAACCAAGGACGAGCAGCTCTTCCGCCGTGCAACCGACATCGCCCTGCAGGCGCGCGCGGGCGACCAGGCCCTGGCCGCGGCCCAGCAGTGGCGCAGCGAGGTTCCCGGCTCGCTGGATGCCCATCGCTATCTCGTCCAGCTGCTGATTGCGCTGAATCGCGCGCCCGAAACAGTCGAGCCCCTGCGCTCGTTGCTCCAGCTCACGCCCGAGGCCGAGCGCGCCAACCTGATCATGAGCCTGCCGCGGTTCTTCGGCCGCGTGCAGGACCGCCAGCAAGTGGCGGGGCTCCTGGCGCAGGTGCTGCAGCCCTATGCCGACGCACCCGCCACCCGCGCCGCGGTCAACGTGGCCCTGGGCCGCGCCTGGCTCATCGCCAACGACACCGGCAAGGCGCTCGACATGGCGCAACGCGCGCAGGCCCAGGACAGTTCCTCCGAAGGTGCGGCAATGCTTGCGCTCGAGATGCTGCCGGGTACGCCGGCGGCAGAGACGGTCGTCCTCGAGAACCTGAAGGCCAATCCCGACAGCAACGCGATACGGCTGCTTTACTCGCGCGTGCTGGCTGCCTCGCAGCGCTACGGCGACGCCGTGGCGCAGCTCGAGTCGGTGACGCGCAGCCAGCCGACGGTCGCACCGCCGTGGCTCACGCTGGGCGCGCTGTACCTGGAGTTGCGCCAGCCCAAGCAGGCCACCGCCGCGCTCGAGCGCTATGTCGACCTGCTCCAGTCCGGCGGTAGCAAGGCGGCCGCCGATCCGCACGCCGCCTTCGACGAGGACGAGGGTCCGGCCACGCCGGAACGCGGTCTCACTCAGGCCTGGCTGCTGCTCGCGCAGGCGGCCGAGCAGCAGAACGACTTCAAGGCCGCCGAAGCGTGGCTGAAGAAGGTCGACAACCCGCAGCGCGCGCTCGAAGTCTTGTCCCGACGGGCGTCGCTGCTGGCGCGCCAGGGCAAGCTGCGTGAAGCGCGCGAGCTGATTCGGCGCTCGCCCGAGAAGGGCGAGGAAGACGCGCGCGCCAAGCTGCTCGCCGAGGTGCAGATCCTGCGCGACACCAAGAACTGGAATGAGGCGAACCTCGTGCTGGCCAGCGCCAACAAGAAGTATCCGGACGACATCGACCTGCTGTACGAGCAGTCGATGATGGCCGAGAAGCTCAATCGCGTCGAGGAGATGGAGCGCCTGCTGCGCCGAGTGATCGCGCTCAAGCCCGATCACCACCATGCACACAACGCACTCGGCTACTCGCTGGCCGAGCGCAACGTGCGGCTGCCGGAAGCCAAGGCGCTGATTCAGAAAGCGCTTGAGATCGCGCCCGGCGAGCCCTTCATCACCGACAGCCTGGGCTGGGTCGAATACCGCCTGGGCAACCGGGATGAGGCACTGCGACTGCTGCGCGGCGCGTACCAGTCGCGTCCCGACCCGGAAATCGCGGCCCACCTCGGCGAGGTGCTGTGGGTCAGCGGTCAGCGCGAAGAAGCCAAGCGCGTCTGGCGCGAAGGGCGGAGCAAGGATTCGGCGAACGACGTGCTGCGCGAAACGCTCGCGCGCCTGCGCGTCGGCGACCTGTGATCCGCGCCCTTCGACTGGGCTCAGGACAGGCCCTTCGACTGGGCTCAGGACAGGCCCTTCGACCAGGCTCAGGACAGGCCCTTCGACCAGGCTCAGGACAGGCCCTTCGACTAGGCTCAGGACAGGCCCTTCGACTAGGCTCAGGACAGGCTTGGCTGCTGGCCGCGGCGCTGCTGGGCGGATGCGCGACGACGCAGCCGCCCGCGACCCGCGCTCCCTCCGACATGCTGGCCGGGCGCATGACGGTGCGCGTCGACGCCACGCCGACAAGCGCTGCGCGCACGGTGACCGCTGTCTTCGACCTCCAAGGAGGCCCGCTGCAGGGCAGGCTGGACCTCAGCACGCCGCTGGGCACCGTGCTCGCGCAGGCCCGGTGGGCACCGGGGCGAGTGGTGCTGGTCACATCGCAAGGTGAAAGGAGCTTCACGAACCTCGATGAGCTGACCCGCGAGGTGCTTGGCGAGAGCCTGCCGGTGGCGGCGCTGTTCGACTGGCTTCGCGGCCGTGCGTGGGAGGGTGCGCCCAGCTCGCCGACCGCGGCGCCGGCCGAACGTGGCTTCCGCCAGCTTGGCTGGGTCGTCAGCCTGGCGCGCTTCGACGAGGGGTGGGTGTCGGCCCAGCGCGAGCAGGCGCCCGCGGTCCTCGTGCGCGCCAAGCTCGACCCGTCATGACGCTGCGCGCGCTCTACGACGTCGCCGCGCCGGCCAAGCTCAATCTCTTCCTGCATGTGATCGGACGGCGCGCCGACGGCTACCACCTCCTGCAGTCGGTGTTCGTGCTGATCGACTGGTGCGACACGCTGCATCTCGAGCGTCGCGACGACGGCGCCATCGCGCGTCACGACCTCGGCGCGGCGCTGCCCGCCGACGACCTGTGCCTGCGCGCGGCGCGACGGCTGCAGGCGGAAAGCGGCACGACGCAGGGGGTCGACATCTCCATCGAGAAGCAGGTGCCATGGGGCGCCGGCATGGGCGGTGGAAGCTCCGACGCCGCTTCCACGCTGCTCGCCCTGAATCGGTTGTGGGGCCTGAACTGGCCGCTGTCGCGGCTGCTGCCGCTGGGTCTGAGCCTGGGCGCCGATGTGCCCTTCTTTCTGGGCGGGCGCAACGCCTGGGTCGAAGGCATCGGAGAGCGCCTCACGCCCATCGGGCTGCCGCCGCAGTGGTATGCCGTCGTCAAGCCCGCGGCCAGCCTCGCCACTCAGTCGATCTTCACCAGCCCGCTGCTCGTGCGCAACACCGAAGCTGCTATACTTGCGGGCTTTCTTGCAGACGTCTGGGCAGATGTCGGCGCAGATGGCCTCTTGCAGGGATACGGTCGCAACGATTTGCAGCCTCCCGCAGAAGCCATGTGTCCCGAAGTGGCGCAAGCCGCCCGGCTGCTGGAGGGCCGCTTCGGCAACAGCCGCATGACGGGCTCCGGCAGCGCGGTGTTCGCAAGAGCAGGCAGGATCGAAGGCAAGGAGAGCCCGCCCAGGGCGACAATGCCGCCGGAGCTTCCGGCGGAATGGGTGGGCCGAATGTGCCGCGGTCTGCAGCAGCATCCGCTGATCGGATGGGCTGCAGACTGAGGGGTTGAAGGTTCGCGGCGCAAGCAGCGGACCGGTGTAGGGGAGTCGCCAAGTTGGTTAAGGCATCGGATTTTGATTCCGACATGCGAGGGTTCGAGTCCTTCCTCCCCTGCCAAATCTTGTGTGTGATCCCGGTGCATCGGCTTGATGCACGCCGGGGCTGAAGCGAAAGCCTCGACGGAGGGAACGTGCTTTTCAACACCGTGCTTTTCACCGGTAACGCCAACCCCGCGTTGGCGCAGGAAATCGCGTCCCATCTCGGCATCGAACTCGGCCGCGCGAAGGTCGGCCGGTTTTCCGATGGCGAAGTCGACATCGAGATCCAGCAGAACGTGCGCGCACGCGACATCTTCGTCGTGCAGCCCACCTGCGCGCCGACGAACGAGAACTTGATGGAGCTGTGCATCATGGTCGACGCGCTCAAGCGCGCGTCGGCGCGCCGTGTCACCGCAGTCATCCCGTATTTCGGCTATGCCCGCCAGGATCGCCGTCCACGCTCCACCCGGGTGCCCATCAGTGCCAAGGTCGTCGCGAACATGCTGGAGGCGGTCGGTGTCGAGCGCCTGCTCACGATGGACCTGCACGCCGACCAGATCCAGGGCTTCTTCAACATCCCCGTCGACAACATCTACGCCTCGCCGGTGCTGCTCTCAGACCTGCAGACCAAGCGATATGAGAACCTGGTGGTCGTTTCGCCCGACGTCGGCGGCGTCGTGCGCGCCCGGGCGCTGGCCAAGCAGCTCAATTGCGACCTGGCGATCATCGACAAGCGGCGCCCGAAGGCCAACGTGTCCGAGGTGATGCACGTCATTGGCGAGATCGAGGGCCGCAACTGCGTGATCATGGACGACATGATCGACACCGCCGGCACGCTGGTGAAGGCCGCCGAGGTGCTCAAGGAGCGCGGCGCGAAGAGCGTCTATGCCTACTGCACCCACGCCGTGTTCTCCGGCCCTGCGATCGAGCGCATCAAGGGTTCGGCGCTCGACGAGGTGGTGATCACCAACACGATCCCGCTGAACGACGACGGCAAGACCTGCCCGAAGGTGCGCCAGCTTTCCGTCGCCTTCCTGTTTGCCGAGACCATCCGCCGAATTTCCGACGGCGAGTCGGTCACGTCCCTGTTCGCGGAGCAGAACAGCAACTTCTGATCCGCATCACCCGGGCCGAGAGGCCCTTTTCACGAGGCAGCCTGGTCGCGGGCGCTTCAACTCAACGGAGTCAACATGAAATTCGTCGCTTTCGAGCGCACGCTGCAGGGGACCGGAGCGAGCCGCCGCCTGCGCAATGCGCAAAAGGTGCCTGGCATCGTCTACGGTGCGGGCGAGCCCGCCATGATCGAGCTCGATCACAACGCCCTGTTCTTCGCGCTGAAGAAGGAGACCTTCCACTCCACCGTGCTGGAGATGGAACTCAAGGGCAAGAGCGAGCAGGTGATCCTGCGCGACTACCAGATGCACGCGTTCAAGCCGATCGTGATGCACGTGGACTTCCAGCGCGTGGACGCCACGACCAAGATCACGAAGAAGGTGCCGTTGCACTTCATCAACGAAGAGAACTCGCCGGCCGTCAAGACCGACAAGTGCCTGGTGAACCACGTCGTCACCGACCTGCTGGTGCAGTGCCTGGCTTCGCAGCTGCCCGAGTTCATCGAGGTGGACCTCGGCAACCTGCAGAAGGGCCAGTCGCTGCATGTCGATGACGTCAAGCTGCCCTCCGGCGCCAAGGTCGTCACGCACGGCAAGAAGAACCCGGTGATCGTGTCGGTGTCGACCCAAGCGGCTGAAGAGGAAGCCGCGCCCGCCCCGGTGGTGGCCGCGCCCGCACCCGCCCCGGGCAAGGGCAAGAAGGATGAGAAGCAAAACAAGAAGTGACGGTGATGCGGCCTCGGCCGCGTCGCATCAGGCCCCGCTTCGGCGGGGCTTTTTTATGCCCGCCCTAGATCGATAATCCCGGCCATGATTCGATTGCTTGTCGGCCTCGGCAACCCCGGCCCCGAATACGAAGCCACCCGTCACAACGCGGGCTTCTGGTGGATAGACGAAGCCGCGCGTGCGCTGAAGGCGTCGCTGGTTCCCGAGCGCAGCTATTTCGGCTTGATGGCGCGGGTCAATCGGCCGGCCGGCCACATCTGGCTGCTCGAGCCGATGACGTTCATGAACCTGTCCGGCAAGTCCGTCGCGGCGCTGGCCCGCTTCTTCAAGATCGCCCCGCAGGAGATCCTCGTCGTTCACGACGAGCTCGACCTGATGCCGGGCCAGATGAAGCTGAAGCTGGGCGGCAGCCACGCGGGCCACAACGGCCTGAAGGACATCCACGCCCACCTCGGCAGCGGCGACTACTGGCGCCTGCGGCTTGGCATCGGTCACCCCGGCGTGAAGGCCGAGGTCATCAACTATGTGCTACGCAAGCCGCCACTGGAACAGCGCGAGGCGATCGACAAGGCGATCGATCAATCGCTCACAGCAATCGATCTGCTGCTCGACGGGGACATGGAGCGCGCGATGATGAAGATCCACGCGAAACCGCCGAGGCCGAAGCCGCCCCGACCAGAAGTCACCACGGCGGGTCCTCAGGAGCGTCTGCCATGAAGCGCCTCGGGTTGGTGCTGTTCGGTTTCGTCGCCCTCCACACCGCCACGGCGGCACCCATCTACCGATGCGGACAGTCGTACTCGCAGACGCCCTGCCCTGGTGGAAAGCTGATCGACTCGGCGGATCCACGCACCGCGGCCCAGCGCGCGGAAGCCCGCCGCGTGTCAGAACGTGAAAAGAAGCTGGCCGCCCGAATGGAGCAAGACCGCGTGTCGAAGGAGAACGGCGAGAAGCCGGCCAGCGCGAGCGGCTTCGATTCCCGCGCCGCCTCGACACCCGCACCGGCCTCGGCTCCGGTCAAGAGCCAGAAGAAGCGCACCAAAGGCAAGGGCAAGGCCGCAACCGACAAGGACTTCGTCGCCGTCGAGCCCGGCGCTCAGAAGAACAACGGCAAGTAAGCCCGCTCAGCCGGCGCTCGGCTCCGCCGGCGGAAAGGCCGCGCCACCAGTGCCCGACTGCTGAAGACGCCGGTACTTGTGCCACAGCGTCTCCCGGGATTCCACGTGCGCCGGGTGAATCGGGATGCAGCTCACCGGGCACACCTGCACGCATTGCGGTTCGTCGAAGTGACCGACGCACTCGGTGCACCGCGCAGGGTCGATCTGATAAAACTCCGGCCCCATCGAGATGGCCTGGTTGGGGCATTCAGGCTCGCACACATCGCAATTGATGCATTCGTCGGTGATCATCAGGGCCATGGTGCAGCTCGGCTTGCGACAGAGATTCAGCTCTCGGCGTGTTTGACGCGCCGCTGCAGCCGCTGGTTCACCGACGGCGAGACGAATTTCGAGACATCCCCGCCCAAGGTGGCGATTTCACGCACGAAAGTACCGGAAACGAACTGATATTGGTCGCTCGGCGTCAGGAACAGCGTCTCCACCTCGGGCATCAGCTGGCGGTTCATGCCGGCCATCTGGAACTCGTACTCGAAATCGCTGACCGCCCGCAGGCCCCGCACCACGACCTTGCCGCCGTGCGCGACGACAAAGTCGCGCAGCAGGCCGCGAAACGCGATGACCTCGACGTTGGCGTACTTGCTCGACAGCTCCTGAGCGATCTCGAGCCGCTCCGCGATGGTGAACATCGTTCGCTTGTGGTGCCCGGCGGCGACCGCCAGGATCAGCCGCTCGAAAAGCCGGCTCGCACGGCGCATCAAGTCCTCGTGGCCGAGCGTCATCGGATCGAAGGTGCCGGGGTAGACGGCGGTCAATCGGGTCACGGACGTCAAGATGGCCCCCTCGAACAATGGTCCGGTCGGAGTGTAGCCCGCTGTTTCAGCCGGCGTCAGCTAGGTGCGCTGGAGCAAGTGGAAGTGCACGGCGCCCGCCCGGGCGTGGCGGTGGACGCGCAGGCCGAGCGGCGCGACGCCGCCTTCATCGAAGGGACGGTCCGCTTCCAGGTAGATGAAGCCCTCGGCGACGACGAGGCGGGAAGCGGCGGCGAGCGCCGGCTCGAAGAGGTCCTGGTCGAACGGCGGATCGAGCAGGATCAGCTCGAAGCTTTCCGGCGCCGCACGACGCATGAAGGCCAGTGCGTCGCCCGCCTCGACCCGCACCACGTCGGCGTGCAGGCGCCGCTGCGATTCCTGCAGGCTGCGCACCAGTTGTGGATCGCGCTCGAGCAGGAGCACGTCTGCGGCGCCGCGCGAGGCCGCCTCGAAGCCAAGCGCCCCGCTGCCGGCGAATGCGTCGAGGCAGCGCCAGCCGGCCAGGTCCTGTCCCAGCCAGTTGAACAGCGTCTCGCGGACGCGGTCGGGGGTGGGGCGCAGGCCCGGCGCATCGGCCACCGGCAGTTTGCTGCGCTTCCACCGGCCGCCGATGATGCGCACCTCGTGCAGCGGCGGCGAGCGCCGCGTTCGCATCGTCATGGTCGGACCGGTATGCCCCTGCTGGCCATCAGTGCCTTTGCCTCGCCGACGGTGTGCTCACCGTAGTGAAAGATGCTTGCTGCCAGCACGGCGTCGGCCCCGCCATGCTGTATGCCCTCGACCAGATGCTCCAGACTGCCGACGCCGCCGGAGGCGATGACCGGGATTGCGACCGCATCGCTCACCGCGCGGGTCAATGCCAGGTCGAAGCCGCTTTTCGTGCCGTCGCGATCCATGCTGGTGAGCAGCAGTTCCCCGGCGCCGTGTTCTGCCATGCGGCGAGCCCAGTCGACGGCATCGAGCCCGGTGTTGCGCCGACCGCCGTGCGTATACACGTCCCACCCGTCGCCGCGCGCTGCCGCTGCTTCGCCGGCACGCCTTTTCGCGTCGATTGCCACGACGATGCACTGCGCGCCGTATTTGCGCGAGGCGTCGCGGATCACCTGCGGATCGGCGACGGCGGCGGAGTTGAAGCTCACCTTGTCGGCACCCGAATTCAGCAGGCGCCGCACGTCCTGGACCGTGCGCACGCCGCCGCCGACGGTGAGAGGAATGAACACCTGCGATGCCACGGCTTCGATGATGTTGAGCAACAGACCGCGGTCGTCGCTGGTGGCCGTGATGTCGAGAAAGGTGATCTCGTCGGCACCCTGGTCGTTGTAGCGGGCGGCGATCTCGACCGGATCACCGGCGTCGCGCAGTTCGACGAAGTTGACCCCTTTGACGACACGACCGCCGGTCACGTCGAGGCAGGGAATGATGCGTTTGGCGAGCATGAAGGTGGTGAAAGGCGGGGGCCTGAACTATATCCAGTAGCAGGGGCCCGGATGAGATGGCGGCCAGCCTCCGTATACGCGATGGGGTCGGGAGAACCACTTGTTCCCGAGGAGGACACCGCTCATGAGACTCAGCGCATCGCCAGCCGGATTCGTGTTGGCTGCCGCTTTGGCAGCGCCGGCCGCCGCCCAGATCGGCGTCTATACCGCCCCCCTGCTTCCCGAGCCCTCCGTGACTTCGCCCGGCCACGGCTTTGCCACCGTCACCATCGATACGACGCTGATGACGATGCGGGTGGAGGCGACCTTCGCCGACCTGGTCGGCACCACCACCATCGGCCACATCCATTGCTGCACGGCGACGCCGTTCACCGGTACTGTGGCCCCTGCCACCCAGTTGCCGAGTTTCGAGGACTTTCCGACGGGAGTGACCGCGGGCAGCTACGACCACACCTTCGACATGACCCTGGCGTCGAGCTGGAATCCGGCCTTCGTGACCGCGCAAGGGGGCATCGCCAACGCGTTCACCGCCTTCGTCGACGGTTTGAACGACGGCCGTGCGTACCTCAACATTCACACGTCGGCGTTCGGATCGGGTGAGATCCGCGGCTTCCCGACGCTCATTCCCGAGCCGCAGACCTATGCACTCATGCTTGCGGGACTGGCTGCGGTGGCGTGGTCCGCCAAGCGGCGACGCAGCGTCTGATGGAGCCGGGAAACGGCGGCCCGCTCAGGCCGCCAGTTCATCCGCCCGCTTCTGCGCGGCGGCAAAGTCGAGGTCGCCGGTGTAGATCGCGCGTCCGCAGATGACGCCCTCGATGCCCTCGCTTTCCACCGCGCACAGCTTTTCGATGTCGGCGATGCTGCTCAGCCCGCCGGAGGCAATCACGGGAATGGTGAGCGACTGCGCGAGCTTGACCGTGGCATCGATGTTGATGCCGTTGAGCATGCCGTCGCGGCCGATGTCGGTGTAGATGACGCCTTCGACGCCGTAGTCCTCGAACTTCTTGGCCAGATCGACCACCTCGTGGCCGGTGAGCTTGCTCCAGCCGTCGGTGGCGACCTTCCCGTCCTTGGCGTCCAGGCCGACGATGATGTGACCGCCGAACGCGCTGCAGGCGTCCTTGAGGAAACCCGGGCTCTTCACCGCGGCCGTGCCGATGATGATGAAGCTGAGGCCATCGTCGAGATAGCGCTCGATGGTGTCGAGGTCCCGGATGCCGCCGCCCAGCTGGACCGGGATCTCCTCGCCCACTTCGGCCAGGATGGCCTTGATGGCGGCCTCGTTGACAGGCTTGCCGGCAAAGGCGCCGTTCAGGTCGACGAGGTGCAGCCGTCTGGCGCCCGCGTCCACCCATCGCCTGGCGATTGCCGCCGGGTCCTCACCGAAAGTGGTGGAGACATTCATGTCGCCTTGTTTCAGACGCACGCACTTGCCGTCTTTCAAGTCAATCGCGGGGATCAGCAGCATGGCCGATGAGGAAGGTGGGGTGGAGGAGCGGCGCCCGAGAAGGCAGGAGGTGACTCGTCAGGGTTTCCAGTGCAGGAAATTGCGATACAGCGCGAGGCCGAGGTCGGCACTCTTCTCGGGGTGGAACTGGGTGGCGAAAATGTTATCCCGCGCCAGCGCCGAGGTAAAGCGCTCGCCGTACTCGGTTTCGCCGACGCTGTGGTCCGCATCGGCCGGCTTGGCGCAGTAGCTGTGGACGAAATAGAAGTACGCCCCGTCGGGCACGCCAGCCCAGACCGGGTGCGCACGGGCCTGGACGACTGCGTTCCAGCCCATCTGCGGCACCTTGTAGCGGCTGCCGTCGGGCTGCAGCCGCCCTTCCAGACGAAAGCGCACCACCTCGCCGGGAATCAGGTCGAGCCCGTCCGTCGGACCCTCTTCACTGCGCGTCAGAAGCATCTGCATGCCGACGCAAACTCCCATCAGCGGCTTGCGTGCCGCCGCGTCGAGAACCGCATCGAGCAGGCCCGATTCACGAAGCTCGCGCATGCAGTCCGGCATGGCGCCCTGTCCGGGCAGCACGATGCGCTCGGCAGCGTACACCTCCTCGGGCCTGGACGTGACCAGGACGTCGAAGCCGGATCCCTGCGCGACACGCATCACCGCCTGTGACACCGAGCGCAGGTTGCCCATGCCGTAGTCGACGACCGCGACGGTGCTCATGTCACAACGTTCCCTTGGTCGACGGAATGACGCCCGCGGCGCGGGGGTCGATCTCGAGCGCCATGCGCAGCGCCCGTGCGAACGCCTTGAAGATCGTCTCGCACTGGTGGTGCGCGTTGTCTCCGTGCAGGTTGTCCACATGCAGCGTGACGCCGGCATGGTTGGAAAAGCCCTGGAAAAACTCGTAGACCAGCTGGGTGTCGAGCGCGCCGATCATTCCGCTCTTGAAGTCGACACGCATGTGCAGGCCGGGACGGCCGGAGAAGTCGATGACCACGCGTGAGAGCGCCTCGTCGAGCGGCACGTAGGCGTGCCCGTAGCGCCGCAGGCCCTTCTTGTCGCCTACCGCCTTCGCGATCGCCTGGCCCAGCGTGATGCCGACATCCTCCACCGTGTGATGGCCATCGATGTGCAGGTCGCCCTTGGCCTCGATCTCGAGGTCGATCAGGCCGTGGCGTGCGATCTGGTCGAGCATGTGGTCGAAGAATCCGATGCCGGTCGACAGCTTGGCCACACCGCTGCCGTCCAGGTTGATCGCGACGCGGATCTGCGTCTCGGTGGTGTTGCGGGTGACATCCGCCCTGCGCTCGATGCTCATCACAGGCTCGCTTTCAGCGCATCCATCATCTTCACGTTCTCATCGGGCGTTCCGACCGTCAGCCGCACGCAGTTGTCGAGCAGCGGATGCAGGAATGCGACGTTCTTCACCAGCACGCCGCGTGCCTTCATGCCTTCGAAGGCCTTCTTCGAGTCGGGCACGCGCGCCAGGATCATGTTGGCTTCGCTCGGGAAGGGCGTCACGCCCGGCAGCTCGGCGAGCTGCTTCAGCAGCGCATCGCGCTCGGTGCGGATGACAGCCGCCTGGCGCGCGTATTCGTCGGCATGCTCCAGCGCGAACAGCGCGGTCTCGCAGTTCAGCACGCTGACGTTGAACGGAGGCCGCAGCTTGTCCAGCTCGGCGATCAGCGGCTTGCGCCCGATCAGGTAGCCGATGCGCACCCCTGCCAGCCCGAACTTGCTCATCGTGCGCATCAGCAGCACGTGTTCGTGGCGCTCCAGGCGCGCCAGCGAGTCGCGCGCGGCGAACGGCTGGTAGGCCTCGTCCATCACGACCAGGCCCGGCGCCGCTTCGATGATGGCGTCGATGGCCGCATCGTCCCAGAGGTTGGCCGTCGGGTTGTTGGGATACGCCAGGTAGATGACGCCCGGCTGGTGCTCGCGCACCGCCGCCACCATGGCCGGCAGATCGAGCTCGAAGCTCGGCGTGGTCGGCACGCCGACGAAGCGCAGGCCCTGCAGCTTGGCCGACAGTGCGTACATCACGAACCCCGGGACCGGTGCCAGCACGGTGCTGCCCGGCACGTCGCTGGCCATCGCGATCAGCGAGATCAGCTCGTCGGAGCCGTTGCCGAGCATGATGTCGCAGTGCTCCGGCATGCCGGCGTGGCGTGCCAGCGCCGCGCGCAGCACGTCGCCACGCTCGGCGGGATAGCGGTTCAGCGCCACCTCTGCCAGTCGCCGCCCCAGCTCGTCGCGCAACGCGGGCGGCAGGCGAAACGGGTTCTCCATCGTGTCGAGCTTGACCATGCCTGCCGACGGCTGGACGGCATAGCCGTGCATCGACTGGATGTCCTGGCGGATCACCCGCTTCATCCGATCCTGCAGCGTGGCGCTCATTGCGCGGTTCCCTTGTTCAGTCTGAATTCGCCGGCCCGCGCATGCGCCTGCAGGCCTTCGCCATAAGCCAGCTCGGCGGCAATGGGGCCCAAGGTCTGCGCGCCGGCGGCGCTGACCTCGATGATGCTGGTGCGTTTCTGGAAGTCGTACACGCCGAGCGGCGACGAGAAGCGCGCAGTGCCCGAGGTGGGCAGCACGTGGTTGGGTCCGGCGCAATAGTCGCCCAGGCTCTCGCTCGTATAGGCGCCGAGGAAGATGGCGCCGGCATGCCGCAGCAGGGGCTCCCAGCGATGCGGCTCCTGCGAGCTCACCTCGAGGTGCTCGGGCGCGATGCGGTTGCTGAGCTCGCAGGCCTCGCCCATCGTCCGGGTGAGGATCAGCGCACCTCTGCCTTCCAGCGAGGCGCGGATGATGGCGTGGCGCGGCATGCCGGGCAGCAGGCGCTCGATGGCCTCGCGTACCTTCTCGATGTAGGCCGCGTCCGGGCACAGCAGGATGCTTTGCGCCAGCTCGTCGTGCTCGGCCTGGCTGAAAAGATCCATCGCGACCCAATCGGGCGGCGTGCTGCCGTCGGCCAGCACGAGGATCTCGCTCGGCCCGGCGATCATGTCGATGCCGATCTGGCCGAACACGCGCCGCTTGGCGCTGGCGACGTAGGCGTTTCCCGGGCCGGTGATCTTGTCGACCGCCGGAATGGTGGCCGTGCCGTAGGCCAGTGCGCCGACCGCCTGCGCGCCCCCGACGGTGAAGACACGATCGACGCCGGCCACGGCCGCTGCCGCGAGGACCAACGCGTTGCGCTCGCCACGCGGCGTGGGAACGACCATCACGATCTCGCCGACACCGGCGACCTTGGCCGGCACGGCGTTCATCAGCACGCTGGACGGATACGCCGCCTTGCCGCCCGGCACGTAGATGCCGACCCGGTCCAGGGGCGTCACCTTCTGGCCGAGCAGCGTGCCGTCCTCGTCGCGGTAGCTCCAGGACCTGCCGCAGGCCTCGAGCTGGCGTTCGTGATAGGCCTGTACCCGGCGCGCGGCCGCTTGCAGCGCCTCCCGTTGGGTCGGCGCAATGCCGTGGAGAGCGGACTGCAGCTCGGTGGGCTGAAGTTCCAGCGCCGCCACCGACGACGCCTGCAGGGCGTCGAAGCGCTGCGTGTACTCCAGCACCGCGGCATCGCCGCGGCGCTGCACGTCGGCCAGGATGCCCGCGACGCGCTCCTCGATCTCGTGGTCCTGCTCCGCCGACCAGTGCAGCACACGCTGGAACTCGGCTTCGAAGTCCGGAGCGGAGGTGCTGAGCTGGCGGATGGCGACGGTCATGATTCGATGGCGGCCGCAAAGGCGTCGATGAGCTGGCGGATGGGCTCGCGCTTGAGCTTGAGCGCGGCCTGGTTGACGACGAGGCGCGACGAGATCTGCATGATCTCCTCGACTTCGACGAGGTGGTTGGCGCGCAGGGTGCTACCGCTGGAGACCAGGTCGACGATCGCGTCGGCGAGCCCGGTCAGCGGCGCCAGCTCCATCGAGCCGTACAGCTTGATGAGGTCGACGTGGACGCCCTTGTCGGCGAAATGCTCGGCTGCGCAGCGCGTGTACTTGGTCGCCACCCGGATGCGCGAGCCCTGCTTCACGGCCGCGGCATAGTCGAAGTCGGCACGCGCGGCGACGCTCATGCGGCACTTGGCAATGCGCAGGTCCAGCGGCTGGTACAGCCCGTCGCCGCCGTGCTCGAGCAGGGTGTCGCGGCCGGTGACGCCGAGGTCGGCGCCGCCGTACTGCACGTAGGTCGGCACGTCGGTTGCGCGCACCAGCACCACCCGCACATCGGGCCGACTGGTGCCGATGATCAGCTTGCGCGACTTCTCGGGGTCTTCGGCGACCTCGATGCCCGCGGCCCCGAGCAAGGGCAGCGTCTCGTCGAAGATGCGTCCCTTCGAGAGGGCAAGGGTGATCATTTGACCCTCTCGATGTCGGCACCGATGCCGCGCAGCTTGGCTTCCATCTGGTCGTAGCCGCGATCGAGGTGGTAGATGCGGTCCACCACCGTCTCGCCGTCGGCCACCAGGCCGGCGATGACCAGGCTGGCCGAGGCGCGCAGGTCGGTTGCCATCACCGTGGCACCCGACAGGCTGGGCACGCCGTGGATCATCGCGGTGTGGCCGTCGACCTCGATGCGCGCGCCCAGGCGCAGCAGCTCGTTGACGTGCATGAAGCGGTTCTCGAAGATCGTCTCGGTGATCTTCGCGCTGCCCTCGGCGATGCAGTCGAGCGTCATGAATTGCGCCTGCATGTCGGTGGGAAACGCCGGGTACTCGCTGGTGCGGAATCCGACCGCACGGGGGCGCTGATCGCTCTTCACGCGGATCCAGTCCTCGCCGGCTTCGATCGACACGCCCGCTTCGCGCAGCTTGTCGATCACCGCACCGAGGTGCGCCGCCTGAGCGCTTCTCAGCACGACATGGCCTCCGGCTGCAGCGACGGCGCACAGAAAGGTGCCCGTCTCGATGCGGTCGGGGATGATGCGATGCGGCGCGAGCGGCGTCAGGCCGTGCAGCGCGTCGACCCCCTGGATGCGGATGCGGTTGGTGCCGTGGCCCTCGATCTTCGCGCCCATCTTGATGAGCATCTCGGCCAAGTCGGGAATCTCGGGCTCCTGCGCGGCATTCTCGAGCACCGTCTCGCCGTCGGCCAGCGTGGCAGCCATCAGCAGGTTCTCGGTGCCGGTGACGGTGATCATGTCCGTCGTGATGCTCGCCCCCTTGAGCCGTCTGGCCTTGGCGAGGATGTAGCCGTGCTCCACGCTGATGTCGGCGCCCATGGCCCGCAACCCCTTGATGTGCTGGTCGACCGGCCGCGATCCGATCGCGCAGCCGCCGGGCAGCGACACGGTCGCCTCACCGAAGCGGGCCAGCAGCGGCCCGAGAACGAGGATCGACGCACGCATCGTCTTCACGAGGTCGTACGGCGCCTCGGGCGTCGTCACGCGGCCGGCGTCGATGGTCACGGTGTCGGCCTGCGACTCGCTGCGCTCGGCGCCGGCACCCATGTTGCGAAGCAGCTTCAGCGTGGTGCTGACGTCCTGCAGCCGGGGCACGTTGGTCAGCGTGACGGGCTCGGCGGTCAGCAGCGCGGCGCACAGCTCCGGCAGGGCGGCGTTCTTGGCGCCCGAGATCGTGACTTCGCCTTCCAGTCGGCGGCCACCACGAATGAGGAGTTTGTCCATGAGCCTTCGTTCTGCCCATGCCCATCACGGCTTTCGAACCCGCTGGCGCAGGCCCGCCAGCCGCAGTGAACACTGCGGCGGGTGTCAGTGGTGGTGGGTGGAGGCCGGCGTGGAAGCCCACTCGGCCGGGGTCAGCGTCTTCATCGACAGGGCGTGGATTTGCTCGCGCATTCTATCGCCCAGGGCGCGGTAGACCCGCTGGTGGCGCGCCACGCGGTTCGCGCCTTCGAATTCGGCCGACACGATGGTGGCGAAGAAATGGCGCCCGTCGCCTTCAACCTCCAGGTGCTCGCAGACCAGCCCTTGCGCAATGAAGCGCTGGACGTCGGCGGCGGTGGGGTCGGACATGGTGAGCGGGATTTTACCGGGCGCCTCAGTGGCGGATCTTGTAGCCGATGCGCAGCAGGTGCAACGAGATGCCCGCGACGAGGAGAAAGCTCGTTCCCACGACGCCCAGACTGATCCACGGCGAGACGTCGCTGACCCCGAAAAAGCCGCGGCGGAAGCCGTCGATCATGTAGAAGAAGGGATTCAGGTGGCTGACCCCTTGCCAGAAGACGGGCAGCGAATGCACCGAATAGAACACGCCCGACAGGAAAGTCATCGGCATGATGATGAAGTTCTGGAACGCAGCCATCTGGTCGAACTTCTCCGCCCACAGACCGGCGATCAGCCCCAGCGAACCGAGCATGCCGGCGCCGAGCAGCGCAAACACGAAGATCCACCACGGCTCGGCGGCGCCCAGCGGGGCGAACCACAGCGTCACCAGAAGCACGCCCAGGCCGACCGCCAGGCCGCGCACCACTGCCGCGCCGACATAGGCCACGAACCAGGCCCAGTGCGACAGCGGCGCGACGAGCAGGAAGACCAGGTTGCCCGTGATCTTGCTCTGGATGAGCGACGAGCTGCTGTTGGCAAAGGCGTTCTGCAACACGCTCATCATCACCAGGCCCGGAATGAGGAAGCTGGTGTAGCCGACGCTCTCGAAGACCGTCACCCGGTCCGACAGCACGTGGCCGAAGATCAGCAGGTAGAGCACGGCGGTGAGCACCGGCGCGGCCACGGTCTGGAAGCTGACCTTCCAGAAGCGAAGCACCTCCTTGTAGAGCAGCGTGCGCGTGCCGGCCAGCGGGCCGGTGGCCACTGAGCTCATGCCGTCACCGCCTTCAGCGGCAGCGGCCGGGACTCGCCCTGCATGATCTCGAGGAACACGTTCTCCAGATCCGCTCGGCCGATCTCGAGATCCTCGGGCACGCAGCCGGCGGCGTGCAGCGCGGCGAGCACGCTTTGCACCTCCTTCGCATCGTGGGCCTTGATCTGCACGATGCGACCGGTGACACGCGACTGCGGCACGAGCTGTGCGGGCAGCGGGGTGTCCATCTTGAAACGCATCATCGTGCTGGCGGTGCCCGCGAGCAGCGCCGACGTGCGATCCAGTGCAACCACGCGGCCCTGCTTGAGCATCGCGATGCGGCCGCACAGCGCTTCAGCCTCCTCGAGGTAGTGCGTGGTCAGCAGCACGGTGTGGCCCTGCCGGTTCAGCCGTGCGACGAACTGCCACAGCGTCTGGCGCAGCTCGACGTCGACGCCCGCGGTGGGCTCGTCCAGCACGATCACCGGCGGGCGGTGCACCAGCGCCTGCGCCACCAGCACCCGCCGCTTCATGCCGCCCGACAGCTGGCGCATGTTGGCGTCGGCCTTGTCGGCCAGGCCCAGGTTGGCGAGCAGTTCGTCGATCCAGGCGTCGTTGTCGTGCACGCCGAAGTAGCCGCTCTGGATGCGCAAGGCCTCGCGCACGCTGAAGAACGGATCGAACACCAGCTCCTGCGGCACGATGCCGAGGCTGCGGCGCGCGGCGGCGTAGTCGCCGATGACGTCGTGCCCCTGCACCATCACGCGCCCGCCGGTGGCGCGCGCCAGCCCCGCGAGGATGCTGATCAACGTCGTCTTGCCCGCGCCGTTCGGCCCGAGCAGCCCGAAGAACTCGCCGGGCTGGATGTCGAAGCTCACGTGATCCAGCGCATGGACGCCGCCGCGAGGGCCGTGATAGGTCTTGCTGACGTCCTGAAAGGAGATGGCGGGCGAATTCACCGGCATAGGGGGCGCCATTGTAGGCAGCGCTCCCGAATCGTGCTCCCGCCGGTCCATCTTGGTGCTAGATTGCCCGGCACACCGAAAAGCCCAGAAGAACCATGGCCACCCAGGCGAAGAAGCCGCGCCGCACCGCCGAGCGCATCCTCGAGGTCACGCTCGAGCTGTTCAACCGCTTCGGCGAGCCCAACGTCTCCACCACGCTGATTTCGGCCGAGCTCAACATCAGCCCCGGCAACCTGTACTACCACTATCCGGCGAAGGACGAGCTGATCAACAGCCTGTTCGATCGCTACGAGCGAGCGCTCAACGAGCTGCTGCATGCCGCAGACAACGTGCGCAATGTGGAGGATGCATGGCTGTTCTTCCACATGATGTTCGAGCTGATCTGGCAGTACCGCTTCCTGTACCGCGACCTGAACGACCTGCTGTCGAAGAACCGGCGCCTCGAGACCCACTTCCAGTTCGTGCTCAAGAACAAGTCGCGCGCGGTGCAGAGCGTGCTCGACGGCATGACACGCGGCAACGCGATGCGCATGGAGTTGCGCGAAGCGGAGCCGGTGGCCACCGCGATGGTGGTCGTCCTCACTTACTGGCTGAGCTACGAGTACGTACGCGACCCGCGCAAGGCGCTCGAACCGGAGAGCGCCGGCGCGGCCTTGCTGCGCGGCGCCTTCCACTTGCTCAGCCTCCTGATGCCTTACCTCGAGCCCGCCCAGAAGGAGCATCTGCTCGGGCTGGTGGGCAACTACAACGCTGCCTGACACCCCAAGGAGACACCCCATGGCGAAATGGACCGCATTCCCGTACGACAACGCAGAGTACATCTACGATGCCGCGGCGCTGAAGAAGAACTGGGCGCGACTGCACGCCGGTGACGCCGAGCCGCTGCCCAAGGACGACAAGGTGCTCGCGGCGTGGGCGCTGTTCCACGCCGGCGAATTCCAGAAGGCCGCCGAGGCCGGCCTGAAGGCCGGCGGCGCGGGCATCACCGTGGCCAACAAGGCGCAGGCGATCTACGCCAACTACCTCGAGAAGAGCGAGAAGGCCAAGCTGTCGCTTTTCATGGAAGTGGCCGAGCGTGCGGAGGCTCAGGCGGCCGCCGAGCCGAAGAATGCCAACGCGCACTACCTGATGGCCTACGCCCTCGGGCGCTACAGCCAGGGCATCAGCGTCGCCAAGGCGCTGGCGCAGGGCCTGGGCAGCAAGGTCAAGGGTGCACTGGAGACGGCCATCAAGCTGCAGCCCAAGCACGCGGACGCTCACATCGCGCTGGGCGCCTTCCACGCCGAGGTCATCGACAAGGTGGGCTCGCTGTTGGGTCGCACGCAGGGCGCGAGCAAGGACACGGGGCTCGCGATGTACAAGCAGGCACTCAAGCTCAACCCCGCTTCGGCGATCGCGATGGTGGAATACGCCAATGGGCTGGTGATGCTCGAAGGCGAGAAGAAGATGAAGGACGCCGAGAAGCTCTACGCCGACGCCGCGGCCTGCGAGCCGATGGACGCGATGGAACTGCTGGATGTCGAGATGGCGAAGGCGGAGCTCGAGGACTAGGCCCTGGCGCCTACGCCGCCTCTCCCCAAGGCAGCATCAGGGTGACCATGAGCAGCTTCTCGAACTCCGGCTCGAAGCGCTCGATGATCCGTTGCGGCTCGGGACACAGCTTCTCGTCGGTGATGAGCCCGAACTGCACGCCGCCGCCATACGACAGGATGCTGACCCCGACGCCGATGTTGCCCGACTGCGGCACCCAGAACATCGTCTGGCGCAGGGTGGAGCCGCAGAACTTCAGCGGCTTGCCCGGGCCGGGCACGTTGGTCATCACCGCGGTGGCTTTCTTGGCGAACATGTTGAGCAGCGCGTCCTGCGCCGGCTTGATCAGCAGGCCCGCCACCGCCAGCACCGCGAAGGCCAGCACCGGCTGATAGCTGCCCTTGAGCTGCGTCATGCGCTGGCGCACGGCATACACGCGCTCGATCGGGTTGACGATGCCGACCGGCAGCACCAGCGGAACGAGGCCGAAGCGGTTGCCGAGTTGATAGGCCTTCTCCAGCGGCCGCAGGTTCACCGGCACCATCGCGCGGATCTCCTTGCCCGCGGGATCGTCGCCCGCATCGCGCAGGTAGCTGCCGATCGCCCCGGCCACGCAGGCCAGCAGCACGTCGTTGACGGAGCAGCCCAGCGCCTTGCCGACGGCCTTGACGTCGTCCAGCGAGATCGGCTCGCCCCAGGCGACTTTCTTGCTGCCGACGGGCTTGCCCTTCAGCAGGGTGGGCGAGTCGTCGGGCATCAGCGCCATCGACGCGACATCGCTGACGACCTGATAGCCGCTCCTGGCCATGTCGAGCGAGCCGAACAGCGGCTGGTACGGATTGGCCAGCATCTCCATCGACTTGGCGACGCCGCTGCCGTACATGCCGATGGCCTTCATCGTCAGGTCGGTGAAGGGCTTGACCACCGCATCGGTGAGCCAATCGGAGCCGCTGTCATCGGCCGTCTTGCGCAGCTTGCGCGCCGGGGGGTCGGCGCCGCCGTCGGTGATCGACAGCATCACGGAGATCAGCGCGATGCCATCGGCGATGCAGTGGTGCACCCGCGCGATCAGGGCGCTGCCGCCTTCGTACTGCTCGATGAAGTGAAACTGCCACAGCGGGCGCGAAGAATCGAGCGGTGTCGTCGACAGGCGCCCCGCCAGCTCCTGCAGCGCCGCACGCTCGCTCTGGCCGCGCCGGCGATGCAGCTTGTGGCGCACGACGTGCCTGGCCAGATCGAACTGCTCGTCGGCGACCCAGCTCGCGCCCATGGTGTCATCGACCACCTTCTGGCGGAAGCGGTCGTACTTGAGCAGCTTGTCGCTGATGCGCTCGGAAAGCGCCTCGTAGGTGATGGTGGGCGTGAGCAGCCACACGCCGACGATCATCATCAGGTTGACCTCGTTGTCCATCCGCAACCAGGCGGTGTCCACACGCGACATGCGCTCGGTGGTGGCGGTGAGCATCGGGAGTCTCCTCTACGGATTAGGCTTCAGCGCAGCCGACGATGCTGAGTAACATGCGGGCCGTCAATGGCATTTTCACCCACAGGAGACCCACCATGGCCGACTTGAAAGCGCGATTCGAACAGGCGGTGGCCGAATCGAAGCAACTGCCGGAAAAGCCCGACAACATGACGCTGCTGAAGATCTACGCGCTGTACAAGCAGGCATCCAGCGGCGATGTCGACGGCAAGCGCCCCGGCTTCACCGACATGGTCGGCCGCGCGAAGTGGGACGCGTGGAACGAGCTCAAGGGCAAGAGCACCGATGAGGCGATGCAGGAGTACGTCGATCTCATCGAATCGCTGAAGTAGACCGCGTGCCGGACGGCGCTATTTTTTCGCCGTCTTCTTCGCGGGTGTCGCAGCAGACTTGGCGGCGGTCTTCCTGGCCGCCGCCTTCTTTTTGGCCGCCGTTTCGGCGTACAGCAGATCGTCGAGGTTGCGCTCGATCTCGGCCTCGATCGTCTTGCTGAAGGCGCCGAGCAGAAAGCCCAGTGTCGCGGTCAGATCGAAGTGATCGGCCGCGACCACCAGCTGGCCCCGCACGCCGGGACGCGTGAATTCGACGGTATCGCTGGCCTCGCCCTCGATGACCGTGCATTCCATGTCGAACTTCTTCTCCACTTCTTCGGCCCAGTGCCAGGCCACCTCGCGCGCCTTGGCAAGGCCCAGCTTGTGGGCGCGATGGATGCGGATATCGGCCATCTGTCAGTCTCCCAGGGACGCCAGTGCGGCGCGTCGTTCGGCTTTGGTCGGCAGGTCGGCAAGCCGCCTGACTTCGGCGTAGAAGCGCTTGAAGTCGCCGCCGCTGTGCTGGAACAGCTTCTCGAAATCGGGCACGAGCTCGGTGTAGGCGGCCAGCACGCCGAAGCCGGCATTGTTGGCGCGCGAGAACCAGGCGTCATACCCGGAAAACCCGGCCCAGCGCGAAGCCTTGATCGCTTCGTACTCGGCGCGAAGCTCTTGCATCAGCCGGGCCTTGGCGGCGCGCTTGCTGTCGTCGCTGGCGTCGCTGGCGTACAGCGCCTCGAACCGGTCGCGGTACTTCTTGGTCAGCGTGCGGAAGTCGCGACGCCGGCCGTCGAAGCGCTCGTACTCCTCGCGCGCCTGCGGCGCGGCGCGCTCGCTGAGCCAGCGCGCCCCGCCGATGCGCTCGACCGCGGTCGCGAAGGATTCGTTGAAATCCGTGTCGCCCTTGGCATACGCCACCTGGTGCGCGAGCTCGTGGAAGATGAGCCGCGCCAGCTCGCCTTCTGGAAACTGGATGAAGGTGTTGAGCAGCGGGTCGGCGAAGAAGTCGCCAGGGATGGCGCCCAGCGTGGAATAGGCCGGCACGCCGTAGACGCTGACCTCGAGGCCTTGTCGCCGCAGGTCCTCCGCGAAGGCGTCGGCCCGCTCGCGCTCGAAGTACCCGCGGTAGCCGACGCAGCCCACCACCGGGAAGCACCACGTCTTGAGCGTGAGGCTCAGCTCGGGGGCGGCGACCACATTCCACACGGCGGCATTGCGCTTCAGGTCGGCATAGCGGCGATAGCTCGCGTTGTCGGGCAGCTGCAAGTCGCTGACCGCGAAGTCGCGGATGCGCTGCGTGAGCGCGAGTCGCTCCTTCAGCGTTGCGGAGGCGTCTTCGTCGCTCATCCACTGCGGCACCGGACGGGCGCTGCGCAGCAGGTCGAGGTGGCCGCCGACCGAATGCGCGTAGTAGCCGATCGAGCTGCAGCCCGAGCCGATGCAGATCGTGACCGCGGCCAGCGCGATGCTGCCTGCGAGCCCTATGCCAGCCATCAGCAGCCCGCGCCTCACGACGCCGTGCCGGCCGGGCGCACGTCGACGAGGCAGTCGTAGAACGACGGTGCACGGCCGATGTCGGTGAGCCGCTGGTGCGTGACCTCGTTGACGTTGGTGCCGGTGGGACCCAGCTTGCGCCACCAGACACCCAGGCCGTTCACCACGCCAGGCCGGGCCCGCTTGCTGAGCACGGCCTTGCAGACGTATTCGCCGCGATCGTTGAACACGCGCACCGCCTGGCCGTCGACGATGCCGCGCGCCAGCGCATCCGTCTCGTGGATCTCGACCAGCGGCTCGCCTTCGATGTCGCGCAAGCTCTGCACGTTGACGAAGGTCGAATTGAGGAAGTTGCGCGCCGGCGGCGAGATCATCGCCAGCGGATAGCGCCGGGCAAGCTGCGGCGAGCTCGCTGCCGACTCATAGTTCGGCACGTAGTCCGGCACACCGAACTGCGGCGAATCGATGACGCACTTGCCGCTCGGCGTGCGAAAGCCGCCTTCGGCCAGCGGCGCCTCCGGCAGCGGCAGCGCGACCCATCCGTCGGCGCGCAGCGCGTCGAAGCTCACGTCGCGGATGAAGGCCGAGCGCGCCATCTGCTCGTCGGTATCGCGCAAGCATGCATCGTCGAAGCCCATGCGCTGCGCCAGCTCGCGAAAGATGCCGGTGTTCGGCTTCGCTTCGCCGAGCGGCGCAATCGCCGGCTCGTTGATCAGCGCGTAACGATGGCCGTAGCTGGTGTGCACGTCCAGGTGCTCGAGCTGCGTGGTGGCCGGCAGCACGTAGTCGGCGTGATCGGCGGTGTCGGTCATGAACTGCTCGAGCACGACGGTGAAGAGGTCCTCGCGGCAAAAGCCCTTCACGACCTTTGGCGATTCCGGCGCCACGGCGACCGGGTTGCTGTTGTAGACGACGAGCGCCTCGATCTTCGGACCGAACTCGGGCGAGCCCTCGTTCAACAGCGCATCGCCGATCGTGCTCATGTTGATCGTGCGCGGCCGGCGCTCGCCCAGCAGATCAGGCCGCTGCAGCGCGGCGCGGTCCACCGGGAACCAGCCTGACGACGAGAGCAGCAGGCCGCCCGCGCGATGTCGCCATGCGCCCACCAGGCACGGCAGGATGGCGACCAGCCGCACCGCGTTGCCGCCGCCGCGTGCGCGCTGCATGCCGTAGTTCAGACGTATCGCCGCGGGCGAACTCGTGCCGTAGTCGCGAGCCAGCCCGCGCACCTCGTCCGGCGTGATGCCGCACACCTGCGCGGCACGCTCGGGCGGCCACTGCAGCGCGCGTTCGCGCAGCAACGCCCAGCCCTCCGTGTAGCGCTCGATGTAGTCGTGGTCGAGCCAGTCGTTGACGATGAGCTCGTGCATCACGCCCAGCGCCAGCGCGCCATCGGTGCCGGGCAGCAGGCCGATGTGCTGGTGGCACTTGTCGGCGGTCTCGGTCCTGCGCGGGTCGATGCAGATCAGCTTGGCGCCGTTGCGCTTCGCGGCCTGCGCGAAGGTCCAGAAGTGCAGGTTCGACGCGATCGAGTTGCTTCCCCAGATGACGATGAGGCGGCTCTCGGCATAGTGCTCGAGGTGCATCCCGATCTTTGCGCCGTACGTCGCGGCGAGCGCTTCGCCGCCGGCGCTGGAGCAGATCGTGCGGTCCAGCAGCGACGCGCCCAGCTTGTGAAAGAAGCGCCGGTCCATGCTCTCGCCCTGCAGCAGTCCCATCGTGCCGGCATAGCTGTACGGCACCACTGCCTGCGGGTCGCGCGACGCAATATCGGCCAGACGCGCCGCGATGTCGTCCAGCGCCTCGTCCCAGGTCACACGCACGAACCGGCCGCTGCCCTTCGGTCCGCTGCGACGCATTGGATGCAGGACACGTCCGGCGTGATAGGTGCGTTCGGGATAGCGCGACACCTTGGTGCACAGCGCGCCATGGGTCGGCGGATGGTCCGGGTCGCCCTGCACCTTGATGGCGCGGCCATCGTGAACGGTGACGCGAATCGCACAGGTGTCGGGACAGTCATGCGGGCAGGCCGCGCGCACGAAGGTGACGGAATCGTTCATGAGGCCAACTATTGCACAGAGCCGATTCCACAAGCCGCACCGGGGCGTCGGAGAATCGTGAGGGCGCACTCCGGACCAGTCGGGACCGGTCGCTTAAAGCGGGCACCGTTGCCTGCACAAGAACTCGAGGGGCTTCTCATGAACCGTCGTGACGCGATCAAGCAGTTCACCGCTGCCGGTGCTGCGTTGGCACTGCCCGCCTGGGCACAGGCCAAGTCGCTCGTCCTGGGCCAGTCGGCCGCATTCAGCGGACCGGCCGCGCAGCTCGGCATCCAGATGAACAAGGGCGGCAAGATCTACTTCGACATGGTCAACGCCGGCGGCGGGATCAACGGGCAGCAGATCGAGCTGCGCACGCTGGACGACGGCTACGAGCCCGATCGCTGCAAGGCCAACACCGAGAAGCTCATCAAGGACGACGTCTTCGCACTGTTCGGCTATGTCGGCACGCCGACCTGCCTGGCCGCGCTGCCGCTGGTGAACGAAGCGAAGATCCCCTTCTTCGGCCCCTTCACCGGCGCCGAGGCCCTGCGTGACCCGTTCAGCAAGTCGGTGTTCCACGTGCGCGCGTCGTACTACGACGAGACGGCGCTGATCGTGAAACAGCTCACCGCGCTGGACCTCAAGAAGATCGCGGTCTTCTACCAGAACGACAGCTACGGCAAGGCCGGCCTCGAAGGCGTCAAGCGTGCGCTCACCCCTCTGGGCCTGGCGCCGGTGGCGCTCGGCACGGTCGAGCGCAACACGGTGGACGTGGCCAAGGCCGTGCAGGAAATCGTGCAGAAGATGCCCGACGCCGTGGTCCAGATCAGCGCCTACCGTTCCTGCGCCGCCTTCATCCGAGAGGCGCGCAAGGCCGGCTACGGCGGCACCTTCTACAACGTCTCGTTCGTCGGCACGCAGGCGCTGGCCGATGAGCTCGGCAAGGAAGGTCTGGGCATCATGATCAGCCAGGTGATGCCCTATCCGTTCGCCACGACCACCCCGATCTCGCGCGAATACCTCGAAGCGGTGCGCAAGGCCGGCGGCGACGCCAAGCCCAACTACTCGAGCATGGAAGGCTACCTGGCCGCCAAGGTGCTCGCCGAGGGCCTGCGCCGCGCCGGGCGCAACCCGTCGCGCGAAGCGCTGGTCTCTGCGCTCGAGTCGATCCAGAACGCCAACTTCGGCGGCTTCAACGTCAACTTCGCACCGAAGCAGCATGTCGCCTCGCGCTTCGTGGACCTGTCGATGCTGACCGACGACGGCCGCGTGCGCCGCTGAGGACATCGCCGGCTGCACGGCGCATCGCGCCGTGGCCGATGGACGACTTTCGGGAGGTGACCTTGCTGCAACGTCGACAACTCATCCGGGCCTGCGCCGGCCTGTGCACGGCCAGCGTGGGCCTGCCCGCGTGGACGCAATCGGGCCACAAGATCGTGCTCGGCCAGTCAGCGGCATTCAGCGGTCCGGCGAGTGCACTGGGGGAGGAGTTCCGCAAGGGCGCCCAGCTGCTGTTCGACCGCGTCAACGCACGCGGCGGCATCGGCGGTCGCAGCATCGAGCTGCAGAGCCTGGACGACGGCTACGAGCCCGATCGTTGCAGCGCGAACACCCGCAAGCTGATCGACTCGGGCGTCTTCGCGCTGTTCGGCTACATCGGAACGCCCACCAGCATTGCAGCGCTGCCTTTGGCTACCCAGGCGCAGGTGCCGTTCGTCGCGCCGTTCACGGGCGCGGAAGCGCTGCGCACGCCTTTCAATCGCTATGCCTTCCATGTGCGCGCCTCGTATTTCAACGAGACGGCTGAGATCGTCAAGCAGCTCACCGCCGTCGGCATCCGCAAGATTGCCGTCTTCCACCAAAACGACAGCTACGGCAAGGCCGGTCTCGATGGCGTGACCCGGGCGCTGCAGCCCCTGGGGCTGCAGCCGGCGGCGCTCGGCACGGTCGAGCGCAACACAGTCGCCGTCGACGCAGCGGTGCAGTCCATCATGGCCGGCAAGCCCGACGCGATCGTGCAGATCAGCGCGTACAAGTCCTGTGCGGCCTTCATCCGCGCGGCGCGCAAGGCCGGCTTCGGCGGCACCTTCTACAACGTGTCCTTCGTGGGCACCCAGGCGCTGGCGCAGGAACTGGGCGCCGATGGCCGGGGCGTCGTCGTGAGCCAGGTGATGCCGTTCCCGTTCGCGCCGAAAGCGCACGTCTCGGGCGAATTCCTGAGCGCCGGCAGGACGGCGCTCGGGGACAAGTTCGAACCCAACTACAGCAGCATGGAAGGTTATGTCGCGGCAAAGGCGCTGGCCGAAGGCTTGCGGCGCGCCGGGGGCAAGCCGACCGCGGACAGCCTGATCGCCGGCCTCGAATCGATGCACGAGTTCGACCTCGGCGGCTTCCTGGTCGACTTCGGACCGCAGAAGCACACGGGCTCCAAATTCGTCGACCTGACCATCCTCACTGCCGACGGCCGCGTCCGCCACTAGTTCCGGCGCCCGTTTGACGCGCTGGCAGGCCCCCAGCGCCACGGGTAAACTGGGTCGCTCCACTTCGTCTCCAGCGCCTGACCACGGCGCGCGCGAGCCCCGGAGCACACCATGCGCCTCATCGAATCCATCCTTGCCGACGCGGCGTCGATCGCCGCCGTGCGGCGTGACATCCACGCCCATCCCGAGCTCTGCTTCGAGGAACAGCGCACCTCTGATGTGATCGCCGGCCAGCTCACCGACTGGGGCATCCCGGTCCATCGCGGCCTGGGCAAGACCGGCGTGGTGGGCATCGTGAAAAACGGCAGCAGCGGGCGCGCCGTGGGCCTGCGCGCCGACATCGATGCGCTGCCGATGACCGAGCACAACACCTTCGCCCACGCCAGCCGGCATCCGGGGAAGATGCATGCCTGCGGCCACGACGGCCACACCGCGATGCTGCTGGCGGCAGCCAAGCATCTGTCCAAGCATCGCCTGTTCGACGGCACGGTCTATCTGGTGTTCCAGCCGGCCGAGGAAGGCGGCGGCGGCGCGCGGGAGATGATCCGCGACGGACT
Source organism: Piscinibacter sp. XHJ-5 (assembly GCF_029855045.1). Lineage (GTDB taxonomy): Bacteria > Pseudomonadota > Gammaproteobacteria > Burkholderiales > Burkholderiaceae_C > Albitalea. The sequence continues at coordinate 1,003,947 of NZ_CP123228.1, read as the reverse complement.
GTTCGACAGGTTTCCGATGGAAGCGATCTTCGGCGCGCACAACTGGCCCGGCATGCAGGTCGGCCAGTTCGCCGTCAAGAGCGGTCCCTGCTTCGCATCGAGCAACGAATTCAAGATCACGATCCGCGGCAAGGGCGCTCACGCCGCCATGCCGCACAACGGCATAGACCCGGTGCCGGTGGCATGCCTGATGGTCCAGGCCTTCCAGACGATCATCACGCGCAACAAGCGCCCCATCGATGCCGGCGTGATTTCCGTGACGATGATCCACACCGGCGAGGCGACCAACGTGGTTCCCGACGTCTGCGTGATGGAAGGTACCGTGCGCACATTCACGCTCGACGTGCTCGACCTGATCGAGCGCCGCATGAAGGAAGTCGCGCAGCACACCTGCACGGCCTTCGGCGCGACTTGCGAGTTCGAGTTCGTGCGCAACTACCCCCCCACCATCAACCACCCGGCGGAGACCGAATTCGCGCGCCGCGTCATGGGCGAGGTCGTCGGCGCCGACAACGTGCTCGAGTTCGAGCCCACGATGGGCGCCGAAGACTTCAGCTACTTCCTGCTCGAGAAGCCCGGCGCGTACTTCCTGATCGGCAACGGCGACGGCAGCCATCGCACCAGCGGCCACGGCATGGGCCCATGCATGCTGCACAACCCGAGCTACGACTTCAACGACGAGCTCATCCCGCTCGGCGCGACCCTGTGGGTGCGCATGGCGGAGCAGTGGCTGGCCCAGCCGCGCTGATCCCAGCGCCATGGACGTCAGCGGGCACTTCGCGCAGACCTACGCCGAGGCGCGAGCGAAGTTTCTCGCCTCTTGCGAAGCAGCCGGCATCGATGTCGAAGCCCATGTCCATCCGATGCTGGGGCGCGACGGCGAGACGCTGGCCATGGACGTTGCGCTCGACGGATCGCGCGACGCGCGGCGTCTGCTGCTGATCACCAGCGCCTGCCACGGCGTCGAAGGATTCTGCGGCTCCGGCATCCAGAACGCACTGCTGCACGACGCCCGCTGGCGCCAACAGGCAAGCAGCGCCGCGGTGGCAGTGCTGTACATCCACGGCCTCAATCCGTACGGCTTCTCGTGGTGGCGGCGGGTCACGCAGGAAAACGTCGACCTCAATCGCAACTTCCACGACTTCACCCAGCCGCTGCCGTCCAATCCGGCCTACGACGAGATCGCGCCGCTGCTGGTCCCGACGACGTGGCCGCCGTCGCCAGAGGCCAACGCCAGGGTGACGGCGCTCATCGAGGCCCGTGGCATCGAGGCGGTGCAGGCCGCCACGTCCAGCGGGCAGTACGACCATCCCGAGGGGCTGTTCTATGGCGGCCGCAATCCGACCTGGAGCAATCAGACCTTGCGCCAGGTGCTGCGTGATCACGGCCGGCGCTGCGACAAGCTTGGCTGGATCGACCTGCACACCGGGCTAGGTCCCAGCGGCCACGGCGAGCGCATCTTCGCCTGCCGCGACGATGCGGCGGCGCTGGCCCGAGCCCGCGCGTGGTGGGGCCCCGAAGTGACTTCGATCTACGACGGCAGCTCCACCTCCGCCCTGCTCACCGGAATGATGTGGCTGGCCGCCTACGACGAATGCCCGCAGGCCGAATACACCGGCATCGCCCTCGAGTACGGCACGCTCCCCATCCTGGACGTGATCAACGCGCTGCGCGGCGACCAGTGGCTGGAGAACCATCCCGAGGCGCCGGCGCCGTTGCATCGCTTCATCAAGCAGCAGTTGCGCGACGCCTTCTACACGGACGACGACGCGTGGAAGCAGCGCGTCGTCGAGCAGGGCGTCGAAGCCGCGCGGCAGGCCGTCAGCGGGCTGCGCGGTTCGCCGTAAGCGTGTCCGAAATTGATCGGTATCGGTCGGACCCCGCCGCGACGGCGCAGCGCCGCCGGCGTACCGTCGCGGCTCGTCACACCAAGGAGCCTTGCATGAACACCGCCCTGCTGCTGATCGACATCCAGGAGTCGTTCCGCCACCGCCCGTACTTCACCGCGGATGCGCTGCCCGCGTTCCTCGCCCGTACCAACGCGCTGATCGACGGCTGCAGCGGGCGAGGCGTGCCGGTGGTGCGCATTCTTCATGTGGACGACGGTGCGCAAGCGGGTCCGTTCGCGCTCGCCTCGGGTCAGGTGCGACCGCTGGAAGGCCTCGCGCGCATCGAGCCGGCGGCCGAATTCCACAAGTCGCGCCACAGCGCGCTGGTCGGCACCGGACTGCCGATCTGGCTGCGGCGCAACGGCATCGGCCGCCTCATCGTTGCAGGCATCCGCACCGAGCAGTGCTGCGAGACGACGACGCGCCACGCCAGCGACGAAGGCTTCGAGGTCGACTTCGTGCCCGAGGCCACGCTCACCTTCGACATGCGCCACCTCGACGGGTCGCCGTTGCCGGCGGCCGACATCGTCGCGCGCACCTCGGCTGTCTTGAGCGGCCGCTTCGCGACCATCTGCAGCGTGGAGCAGGCGCTTGCGCGAGCGAGCTGACCCGCCGCCGATCGACATCCTTTTCGTCCTGCCGCCGCGGGCGCTGCTGCTCGACCTGGCGGGCCCGGCGGAGGCGTTTCGGCTCGCCAATCAGCACCGCTCGTCCGCCGGCCGCACAGTGCCTTTCCGGCTGCGCTACACCGCCGCGACGCGCCAGGTCGACAGCTCGGTCGGCCTTGCGATGGCTGCCGTGGAGCCGCTGCCGCAAAGCCTGCCGAGGCCCACCTGGATGGTCTTGGTGGGCCAGCCCAGCGAGGCGCTGGCGCGGCCCGACCCCGACACGCTGACCATCGCCCAGTGGCTGAATCGGCGGATGCGGCCCCTGCTCGAAGGCGATCTGCAGCACCGCCTCGTCACGATCTGCTCGGGCACGCTTCTGGCCGCGCGCGCCGGCCTGCTGGGGTCTCGCCGCTGCACCACCCACCACAATCTGCTCGAGCAGTTGCGCCGGCTGGCGACACACGCCGAGGTGGTCGACAACCGCGTGTTCGTGCTCGACGGCCCGTTGGCCTCCAGCGCCGGCGTGACAGCCGGCATCGATCTGGCGCTCCACCTGATCGCACAGGCCTGCGGCGACGCACTGGCCGCCGCGGTGGCGCGCGACATGGTGGTGTACCTGCGACGCACGCCCCACGATCCGGAACTGTCGCCGATGCTGGCCCATCGCCATCATCTGCATCCCGCGGTCCACCGCGTGCAGGACGCGATCGCGGCACGGCCGACGCACGACTGGGACACGACCTCGTTGGCCGCCGTCGCCCACGTGACCCCGCGCCATCTGCTGCGGCTGTTCGCGGAACACGCCGGTGTCTCGCCGTTGGAGTACCTCGAGAAGATCCGTCTCGAGCATGCGCGACAATCGTTGCGGCGCGGAGCGAGCGTGACTCGCGCCGCCGAGGTCGCCGGCTTTTCCTCGGACCTGCAGCTTCGCCGGGCCTGGGGACGCCATTGGGGCGGCACGCCGCGCGATGAAGCCTCACGGCACTCGGGTTTTCCTTGATCGGCGACGCCGCCTCGCCTACCCTACGCGCCAAACATATTCGAGGAGACAACGATGAGCCTTGTGCGCTCCAGCGCGGCGGCCGCCGCCGCGTCCGTGCTGTTTCTCGTGAGCGCACCCCTCGGGCAGGCTGCCGGCGGAGCCCCTCCCGCGCCGTCCTCCAACGTCGCCGATGAGCTGACCGAAGCACAGCTCATGATCGATCGCAAGGACTGGACCGGCGCCCTGGTCGAACTGAAACGTGCGTTGCGAAAGGACCGCAGGAACCCCGACGTGCACAACCTCATGGGCTACAGCTACCGCAAGAGCGGCCAGCTCGACGAGGCCTTCGACAGCTATCGCACCGCCTTGCGTCTCGATCCCAACCACCGCGGCGCGCACGAGTACATCGGTGAGGCCTACCTCCAGGTCAACCAGGCCGACAAGGCGCGCGAGCATCTGGCCGCGCTGAAGCGCATCTGCGGCGAGCAGTGCGGCGAATACCAGGAGCTCTCGAAAGCGCTGAGCGCCTGGCAGCCGCCGGCGAAGACCGCAGCAACCACCACGGCGAAGTAGCGCTACAGCAAGCCGCGGGCCGCCAGATCGGCCTCCACTTGCTGGGCGCTCAGGCAGTGCACCGCCTGCCATCCCAGCGCCCGCGCCGCCTTCACGTTCAGCGCAAAGTCGTCGATGAACAGCAGTTCGTTCGGTGCGGCCCCGAAGCGGCGCACCGCCTCGTGAAAGATCGCCGGCTCGGGCTTGACCAGCTGCACCCGCGAAGAAAACACGCCGCCCTCGAACCAGCGCATGAACTCATGCGTCGTCTCGAGGTGTTGCGCATAGGGTGCAGGCATGTTGGACAGGAAGAAGAGGCGATGTCCGCCTTCGCGCAGCCGCTCCATCAGCCGCACCATGGGCTCCACCGGCTGCAGCTCGAACGGCACCGCATCGATGATCTTCTGGACATCGGGCAGCGCGATCCCGGTGCGCCAGGCGATCCGCTGGGCCAGCCTGGCCTCGTCGACCATCCCGCGGTCGAACTCGGCCCAGTCCCCGCTGTAGCCCTGGAAAAACTCGGTCACCAGCGCCGCGACCGCGGCCTCCCCCGTCGCGTGGTGCGGCAGCAGCCGCGCCATGAATTCATGCGGCTGCCAGCGGAACACGACGCCGCCGAAATCGAAGACGACGTTCATGCGCGCAAGCGGGCCAGCAGGCCGGCCGTGGAAGCGTCCAGGCCCGCGGTATCCCCGCTTGCCAGGCGGGGCAGCAAGTCGTTGCAGAGGGCCTTGCCGAGCTCGACGCCCCATTGGTCGAAGCTGTTGATGCCCCACAGCGCACCGGCGGCGAACACGCGGTGCTCGTACAGCGCGATCAGTGCCCCGAGGCTTGTCGGAGTCAGCTGGTCGAGCATCAAGGTCGTGCTCGGGCGATTGCCCGGGAAGGTTCGATGCCGCGCCACGGTGTGCGCATCGAGTTGTCGAGACGCCGTGGGCGCCTTTTCGGTCAACGCCTGCTCGGTACGCTTGCCCAGCATGAGCGCCTGCGATTGCGCCAGCCCGTTGGCCAGCAGCTTGTGGTGCAGGCCGCTCAGCGCGTGGGTGGGCCGCTTGACCAGGATGAACTCGACGGGGATCACGTCGGTGCCCTGGTGCAGCATCTGGAAGTACGCGTGCTGCCCGTTCGTGCCGGGCTCACCCCACACCACCGGGCTGGTCGCGAACGGCAGGTCATCGCCGTCCAGATCGACTCGCTTCCCGTTGCTTTCCATCTCGAGCTGCTGCAGATAGGCCGGCAGACGCTTCAGCCCCTGGTGGTACGGCGCGACGCTGCGACTCGTGAAGCCGTGGAAGTTGCGGTACCAGACGTCGATCAGCGCCAGCAGCACCGGCAGGTTGCGCGCCAGCGGCGCCTCGGCGAAATGGCGGTCCATCTCATGCGCTCCGCCCAGGAGCGCGCGGAAGTGATCGGCGCCTATGGCCAGCGCGATCGGCAGGCCGATGGCCGACCACAGGGAATAGCGGCCACCCACCCAGTCCCAGAAGCCGAAGGTGGTCGTGATGCCGAACGCGGCCGCGGCCTGCACGTTGGTCGTGGTCGCGACGAAGTGCCGGGCGATGTCGGTTCCTCCGTTGGAGGTGAACCAGTCCCGCGCGGCGTGCGCGTTGGCCATCGTCTCCTGCGTCGTGAAGGTCTTGCTGGCCACGATGAACAGCGTCTCGGCGGGCTTGAGGTGGCGCAGCACCGCTGCGATGTCGTGGCCGTCGACGTTGCTGACGAAGTGAAAGTGCAGTCCGGGATGGACGAAGGCATCGAGCGCCGGAACGACCATCTGGGGGCCGAGGTCGCTGCCACCGATGCCGATGTTGACGACGTGCCGGATGCCGCTCGCCCGGGTGTCCCGAACGGTCTCCACGTAGGCCAGCATCTCGTCGAGCACGCCGTGCACCTCGTCGGCGAATGGCCCCTGCCCGCGCGGCGCGCGCAGGGCCGTGTGCAGCACCGCGCGGCCCTCGGTGTGATTGATCGGGTCGCCGCGCAGCATGGCGTCGCGGCGCGCCTCCAGTCCGCATTCGCGGGCGAGGTCGACGAGGAAGTGCACGGTCGCGGTGTCGACGAGGTTCTTCGACAGGTCCGCGAAGATCGACGGCGCCTCGACCGCCAGCGCGGCGAAGCGGCCGGGATCGCGGGCGAACGCCTCGCGCAGGTCGAACTCGCGGCCGTGCGCCTCGTAGTGACCGCGCAGGGCGGACCAGGCTTCGGTTTGATCGCAACGGGAAGACTTCATGACATGGCGTGGATGAGTGCGTCGAGCTTCGCCGCGTCGGCAGCGAAGGCGCGTATGCCTTCACAGAGCTTCTCGCTGGCCATGGCGTCCTCGTTCAGCGCATAGCGGAAGCTTGCTTCGTTGTAGGTGACCGCATGAATGGAAGCGGTCTTGGCGGCCTCGGGGTCCAGCTCGCGCACGACCGGGACCTCGCTGGCCTGCAGCGCAGCCAGCAGTTCGGGGCTGATCGTCAACAGGTCGCAGCCCGCAAGCGCGAGGATCTGGCCGACGTTGCGGAAGCTCGCGCCCATCACCTCGGTGTCGATGCCGAACTTCTTGTAGTAGGTGTAGATCTGCCGCACCGAGCTTACGCCGGGGTCGTTGGCACCGGCGTTGGCGGCCTCGTTCCAGGATGCGCCCGCCGCCTTCTTGTGCCAGTCGTAGATGCGGCCGACGAAAGGCGAGATCAGCGTCACGCCCGCATCCCCGCAGGCCACGGCCTGGCAGAAGGAGAACAGCAGCGTCAGATTGCAGTGGATGCCCTCGTGCGCGAGGATGCGCGCGGCCTGGATGCCCTCCCAGGTGGCGGCGATCTTCACCAGGACACGCTCTCGCGGGATGCCGGCGGCCTCGTACAGCGCCACGATGCGGTGTGCGCGCGCCACCGTGGCGGCGCAATCGAAGCTCAGCCGGGCGTCCACCTCGGTGGAGACCCGTCCCGGGATCAGCTTGAGGATCTCGAGGCCGAAGCGCACCAGCACCTGCTCGACCACCTCCTCGTGCGGCCAGTCCTTGTACTGGGCCACCGTTTCCTGCAGCAGGGGAGCGTAGTCGGGCTGCTGCACGGCCTTGAGGATCAGCGAAGGATTGGTCGTGGCGTCACGCGGCGAGAACTGCGCCAGCTGCTTGAAATTGCCGGTGTCGGCGACGACGGTGGTGAACTGTTTGAGCTGGTCGAGTTGGTTCATGGAGGATCCTGCGCGGCGCGCCAGGCTCCATTAGAACGGATCATGCCGGGGTCCCCGTAACAGCTGCGAAATTCGTGAGCGCCCGCCCGCCGCGGTACTCCGTCGGCGTTGACCCGCCGAAGAAACTTCGGCATCATTCGGATGAAACTAAATTACATCCCGCGAGCCCATGTCCTTCGATCTCGTCCTCTTCGGTGGCACCGGCGACCTCACGTGGCGCAAGCTGATGCCGGCGCTGTTCCAGGCTTTCCGTCACGGCAAGCTGCCGCCCTCCGGACGCATCCTCGCAGTCGCTCGCGACGAACACACCGACGAGCGGTATCGCGCCTGGCTGAAGGAGCGCTTCCAGGAGGTCGTGCACGAGAAGCGGCCGAGCGACGAGGAGTTCGAGCGCTTCGCCCAGCTGGTCCACTACCGTCGCATGGACCTCTCGCAGCCCGAGCACTACTCGCGGCTCAAGCAGTGGTTGCAAGAGCGCAATGCCGACACCGTGGTGCTGTACCTGGCCACCAGCCCGCACCTGTTCCCCATGATCTGCGAGCAGCTCGGCGCCGGGGGGCTCAACGAGCCGCACATCCGCGTCGTGCTCGAGAAGCCGCTGGGCCACGACCTGGCGAGCGCGCAGGAGATCAACCGCGTCGTGCGCTCGGTGTTCAGGGAGACGCAGGCCTTCCGCATCGATCACTATCTTGGCAAGCCGTCGGTTCAGAACCTGATGGCGCTGCGCTTCGGCAACGCGCTGTTCGAGCCGCTGTGGCGCCGCGAGAGCATCGCCAACATCCAGATCACGCTTGCCGAGGACATCGGCGTCGGCACGCGCGGCGACTTCTACGACCGCACCGGCGCCCTGCGCGACATGATCCAGAACCATGCGCTGCAGCTGCTGACCATGGTGGCGATGGAGCCGCCTTCGCGCAACGACGCCGATGCGATCCGCGACGAAAAGCTCAAGGTGCTGCGCTCGCTGAAGCCCTTCACCGACGAGAGCGTGGCGCGCGACGTGGTCCGCGGGCAATACCGCAAGGGCACCTCCAACGGCAAGCCGGTTCCGGGGTATCTCGAGGAGCCGAAGGTGCCCCACGGCAGCAAGACCGAGACCTTCGTCGCGCTGCGCACGGAGGTCGAGAACTGGCGCTGGGCGGGCGTGCCGTTCTACCTGCGCACCGGCAAGCGGCTGGCCGCGCGCGACGCCCAGATCGTCGTGAACTTCCGCCCCACGCCGCACAGCATCTTTCCCGGCATCAACCAGCCCAACAAGCTCGTCATCAAGCTTCAGCCCGAGGACGGGCTCGAGCTTCACCTGCTCGCGGCCAAGGGCGCCGGCCAGCCCGAGACGCTCGCTCCGGTGTTCCTCGATCTCGACTTCGAGAAGGCCTTCGCCGAGAACCGCGTCGGCGCCTACGAGCGATTGCTGATGGACGCCATCGCCGGCCGGCTGAACCTCTTCGTGCGCAGCGACGAACAGGAGCAGGCGTGGCGCTGGGTCGAGCCCATCCTTGACGCATGGGGGCGCGACAACGACGCCGGCGGCGGCCCGCGCCCCTATGCGGCGGGAACGTGGGGACCGGCGGCCGCCAGCGCGCTGGTGGCGCGCGACGGCTTCGCCTGGGCCGAAGAGCAATAGGTCATGCTGGACCGCATTCGCGCCTCGATTCCCGCCTTGCCTCCCGCCGAGCAGCGGGTGGCCAAGCTCGTGCTGGCCGACCCGCGCAGCTTCGCCAGTCTCCCCGTGGGCGAGCTCGCCGAGCGTTCGCATGTCAGCAAGCCCACCGTGGTGCGCTTCTGCCGCAGTATCGGCTACGACGGCCTGGCCGACTTCAAGCTCAAGCTCGCGGGCAACGTCAATGAAGGCGTGCCGTTCGTCCACCGGGCCGTCGACGAAGACGACAAGCCTGGAGACGTCATCGTCAAGGTCATCGACAACGCCGTGTCGGCGCTGCTGAGGTACCGCAACGACGCGGCCAGTCACGCCTTCGAACGGGCGATCTCGGCGCTGACGGCCGCAGGACAGACGGGCCGCCGCATCGAGTTCTACGGCGTCGGCAACTCCGGCATCGTGGCGCAGGACGCGCAGCACAAGTTCTTTCGCCTCGGCGTCAACACCGCCGCCGTCAGCGACGGCCACATCCAGGTGATGAGCGCGACCATGCTGCGGCCGGGCGACTGCCTGGTCATCATCAGCAATTCCGGTCGCAGCCGCGATCTGCTCGATGCGGCCGACATCGCGCGCAAGAAGGGCGCGACCACCATCCTCATCACTGCGAGCGGCTCACCCCTGGCGCAAACGGCGCAAGGGGCCAACCAGGTCTTGCTGGCCGTGGATCATCCGGAGGACTATGACCGCTACAGCCCCATGGTGTCGCGATTGCTCCATCTGATGGTGATCGACATCCTGACCACCGCCGTGGCGCTGCGCCTGCCAGGCGAGTTGAGGCCCGTGCTGCAGGAGATAAAGCGCAACCTGAGAGCGAAGCGGTACGCGGCTTAGCGGTCAACCGCGGACCGTTGTGCCGCATGCGGCGGGCGCTTGGCTACGCAGACCCCAGCGGAACAATGCCGTCCACGCCGTACAGCTTGGCCAGGGCGGCGAGCTTGGGCGGCGTGTTGCGAACCTCCAGGCCCTTGCCCCAGTCGTGCGCGAGCCGCTGGCATTCGAGAAGCACGGCGATGGCGGAGGTGTCGAACTGCTGCAGGCCCGACGCATCGATGACGACGCCGGTGTCCGGCTCGCGCCGCAACGCCTGCGACAGCATCCCCAGCGCGTCACGCGCTTCACTCATCGTGAGCGTGGCCGGCAGCAACAGCATCGTCATGCCTCCCGTTGTCGCTCAGCTGCGCGCGCCGGCGGCCTTGTTGCGCTCGGCCAGCTTGGCGATCAGGCCGTCGATCCCGTTGGCGCCGATCTCTTGCGCGAAGCTGTTCTGGTAGTTCTGCACCAGCCACACGCCGAGCACGTTGACGTCGTAGATCTTCCAGCCATTGGACGTCTTCTCCAGGCGGTAATCGAGCTGGATCGGGTCACCCTGGCCGCGAACCTCGGTCTTCACGATGACCTCGGCGTCGTCGGCGCTGCCGCGCATCGGCTTGACCTGCACGGTCTGGTTCTGGACCTGGGCCAGCGCGCCGGAATACGTGCGCACCAGCAGCACCTTGAACTCGTCCTGCAGGCGCTTCTGCTGCTCGGGCGTGGCCTGGCGCCAGTAGCGGCCGACCGCTGCGGACGTCATGCGCTGGAAGTTCACGTGCGGCATCACCTTGGCATCGACCAGCGCGATGATCTTGTTGACATCGCCGGCCTTGATCGACTTGTCGGCCTTCACGGCGTCGAGCACTTCGGTGGACACCTGCTTGATCAGCGCTTCGGGACCCTGTGTCTGCGCATGCGAAGGGGCGCCGATCCACACCAGGCCTGCGGCCAGCGAGAGCATGAGAGCGATACGTCGAGAAAACATTCGATTACCTTTCTGTTGAGCCTCTTGGCACGGACGTTGGAGGGTCGTTTCGTGCCGGAGTTCGGCGCGCCACGGAACAACGTCCGATCCGGCAAACCGGTTGGCCTTGCCTTATTTCGCCGGCGGCTTGGCCTCGGGCGCGGCTTGCTGGGGCGCGGACGCAGGGGCGGCGGCCGGTTCAGCAGACTGCGTCTTCGATTCGTCGCCCTGCGACTTCGATTCATCGCCCTTCTGCGGCTCCTCGCCGTCGTAGACGAGGCTGCGGCGCCGCTGCAGATAGGCGTCGCGCACGAAGGTGTACTTGTCGAGCGCGATGTCGTCGAGCACCTTGCTCGCGCCGAGCAGACTTGCTCGCGTATTGATGATCTGCAGCCCGGTCAGCTCCCACTTCACCGCGCCGTCGTTCACCGCAAGCGCCGGCGAGACGGCACGGTCTAGCGGCAGCGCCAGCGACTCGCGCACGCTCGACGGCCCGAACAGGGGCCAGACGACGTAGGCACCGGGTCCGAAGCCCCAGGTGCCCAATGTCTGGCCGAAGTCCTCGTACTGGTGATCGAGACCGAACTCGGTGGCGACATCGAGAAAGCCGGCCAGGCCGAACACCGTGTTGGTGCCGAAGCGGATGGCGTCCTGGAAGCCGTTGGTGAACTTGCCCTGGAGGAAGTTGTTGATCGCCGACCAGGCATCGGCCGCATTGCCGAAGAAGTTGGCGATGCCGTTGCGCGTCGGCCGCGGCACGACGTTGCTGTAGGTCACGGCCACCGGCTTGAGCACGTTCTCGTCCAGGCGCTCGTTGAAGATGAAGACGCGGCGGTTCCACTTCTCCCAGGGGTCGACGCGGTCTCCGGCCGTGCGCGCGCCCAGGGTGGAACATCCCGGCAGCGTGGCGGCCAGCGCGAGCAGCACCGCCGACCGGCCGGCACGCTGCAGCGCGAGCGGCGAAATCACTTCTTCGCTCCCGCGGCCGCAGGGGGCGCGGCCTGGCCCGCCGGTGCAGCCGGCGTGGGGTTGGCGCCATCGGCCGCCTTGCTGAAGAGGAACTGGCTGATGAGGCTTTCCAGAACGACCGCCGATTGCGTCTGGCGGATCACATCGCCTGCCGCCAGGTTCTTCTCGTCGCCGCCCGGTTCGATGCCGATGTACTGATCGCCGAGCAGTCCCGACGTGAGGATGCGCGCGGACGAGTCCTTGGGAAACTGCACGCCCTTGTCGAGATCCATCGTGACCAGCCCCTGGAAGGACTTCTGGTCCAGCGTGATGGAGGTGACGCGACCGACCGTGACTCCCGCGCTGCGCACCGGCGAGCGGGCTTTCAGTCCGCCGATGTTGTCGAAGCGCGCCGTGACCGTGTAGCTGTCGCGGTTGCCGAAGCTGGCCAGATTGGCAGCCTTCAGCGACAGGAACACGAGGGCCGCGAGCCCCATCAGCACGAACAGCCCGACCAGTGTTTCGATTCCCTTTTTCGTCATCACTCTTCCCCGGACGCGCCTGGTTCAGGCGGTCGAAAACATCAGCGCGGTCAGCACGAAATCCGTGCCCAGCACCGCCAGCGACGAGATCACGACCGTGCGGGTGGTCGCATACGCGACGCCTTCGGGCGTGGCCTGGGTCTCGTAACCCTGGTACAGCGCGACGGCCGTGCAGATGATCCCGAACACGATGCTCTTCAGCACGCCGTTGCCGACATCGCGCCACACATCGACGCGCGCCTGCATGATCGACCAGAAGTTGCCGGCGTCCACACCGAGCAGCAGGACCGCCACCACGTAGGCGCCGAGTATGCCGACCGCGGAAAACAGAATCGCGAGCAAGGGCATGGACACCACGCCGCCGATGAAGCGGGGGGCGAGCACGCGGCTCTTGGGATCGATGGCCATCATCTCCATCGCCGCGATCTGCTCGCCGGCCTTCATGAGGCCGATCTCGGCAGTGAGCGAGGTACCCGCCCGACCCGCGAACAGCAATGCCGCCACCACCGGGCCGAGCTCGCGCACCAGCGAGAGGTTGACGATGAGCCCCAGCGACTCGGTGGCCCCGTAGGTGACCAGCGCGTAGTACATCTGCAGCGCGAGCACGAAGCCGACGGCCATGCCGGAGGCGAGGATGATCAGCAGCGAGAGATTGCCGACGGCATGAACCTGCGTGACGACGAGGTTGAAGCGCCGCAGCGCCGCCGGCACGGCGCGCACGATGTCGGCAAAGAAGAAGCTCGCATGGCCCAGCGAGCGCAGCATCGCAAGCGTGCGGGCGCCGAGCTCGCGCAGCGCGTTCATGCGGCAGTCTCCGAGCGAACGTCGAAGTCCTCGGCCAGCGACCGCGCCGGATAGTGGAACTTCACCGGGCCGTCGGGCTCGCCGCGCACGAACTGCCGCACCTCGGGGTCGGTGGAGTTCATCAGCGCCGACGGCACGCCTTGCGCGACGATGCGCCCGCCCGGCGCCATCAGGATCACGTGGTCGCTGATCGCCATGCATTCGGGTACGTCATGGGACACGACGAGCGAGGTGGCGCCGGTGACGTCGTTGAGCGTGCGGATCAGGTTGGCCGCCACGCCCATGGAGATGAGATCCAGGCCGGCGAAGGGCTCGTCGTACATGATCAGCTCGGGATCGAGAGCGATCGCCCGCGCGAGAGCGATGCGTCGCGCCATGCCACCCGAGACCTCGGAGATGCGCAGGCCCGCGGCGCCGCGCAGGCCGACGGCATTGAGCTTCATCAGCACGATGTCGCGCACCATCGACTCCGGCAGATCGGTGTGCTCGCGCAGCGGGAAGGCGACGTTGTCGAATACCGAGAGATCGGTGAAGAGCGCGCCGAACTGGAACAGCATGCCCATGCGGCGGCGCATGCGGAACATGCGCTCGCGGTCTCGCGGATCGACCTTCTCTCCATCGAAGCGGACCTCGCCGGAGTTGGCGGTGTTGCTTCCGCCGATGAGGCGCAGCAGCGTGGTCTTGCCGCAGCCGGAGCCACCGAGGATGGAGGTGACCTTGCCGCGTGCGAAGCGCAGCGTCACGTCGTTGAGGATCGTGCGGCTGGCGTCATAGCCGAACGTGACGTGATCGATCTCGATCAGGCTGTCGGAGTTCAATCGGGTGGTGTGGGGCCGCAGGGCCGCCCGCAGAGGTTCTTCGGTAACCGGGCGGCTTTTCGTCCTGCTGCACCGCCGGAGCTTGCGGCCTATTCTCTCACGCGATGGCGCGCTGTCCGGGACTACCCTAGGCCGTGCGACCCGGCGCACCGACGTAACAGTTGCAGCGCAGGCCTGCGGCCGGCTTCGTCCCCGGGGCTCGAAGATGAACGGTCTGCCCGGTCCGACGACTGGCTCCAGCGCGATCGCCCGGGTACCGACAATTCCGCCACCTCCAGGATTTCAAACATGCTGCATCTGAACCGAGACACCGGCCCCCGTCAACGCGGCTTCACGCTGATCGAGATCATGATCGTGGTCGCGGTCGTCGCCATCCTCTCGGTGGTTGCCGTCCCGGCCTATCGCGACTACCTTACGCGCGGCCGAATCCCGGAGGCGACGTCCGCACTCGCGACGCGCCAGGTTCAGGCGGAGCAGTTCTTCCAGGACAACCGCACGTATGTCGGCGCCACCAATCCGGCTTGCGTGGCCGATTCCACGGGCACCTACTTCAACTTGTCCTGCAGCGTGCAGACCGCGACGCAAGTCACGATCCAGGCGGTCGGCAAGGGTGCCATGGCCGGGTTCACCTACACCGTCAATCAGGCCAACACCAAGACCTCGGCCGTTCCGTCGGGGTGGACGACACACTCGCCCAACAATTGCTGGGTCGTTCGAAAGGACGGCCAATGCTGAATCCGCGCCGCGGGCACGTCGGCCTGACGCTCATCGAGCTGATGGTCGTGATCGCCCTGCTCGCCTTCCTGTTGATGCTGGGCGCACCCAGCTTCTCCACCTGGATCCAGAACAGCCGGCTGCGCTCGTCGGCCGAATCCATCCTGGCCGGACTCCAGCAGGCCAAGGCCGAGGCGGTCAGCCGCAATGCGCGGGTGCGGTTCCAGTTCACGTCGACGCTGGACGACACCTGTGCGCTCAGCACTTCGAGCGCCAACTGGGTGGTCAACCTGGACCCTGATTCGGATCCGAACGCCGTCGTCGGGTCCTGCGGCACGGCCCCGGACGATGCGGCCGCGCCGCGCATCCTGCACAAGCGCGATGGCGTCAATACACCGACCGGCCTGGTGGTGGCGACCGGCGGGGTGTCGAGCGTCGTGTTCAACGGCCTGGGCCGCATCACCCCCGTCCCGGCCGGTAACGTGAGCATCACCCTGTCGAATCCGACGATCGGCGATTGCGCGGACGCCGGCGGCCCCGTGACTTGCCTTCGGATCGTCGTCTCGCCGGCCGGCCAGTTGCGCATGTGCAATCCGAAGTTCTCGCTTCCCGATCCGCAAGGCTGCTGACATGTCACGCCCACGCCGCTCCACGACGCTGCCGCATCCGCAGTCCGGCTTCATGCTGCTGGAAGTCCTGGTCTCCATCCTGATCTTCTCGATCGGCGTCCTGTCGATCGTGGGCCTTCAAGCCAATTCCGTGAAGCAGTCGTCATCGGCTCGTTACCGCACGGATGCCAGCCTCTTGGCCAACGACCTGATCGGGCGCATGTGGGTGACCGATCGCACCTATGCGACGCTGAATACCAACTTCGCGACCTCCGGCACCGAATACACCAGCTGGCTGCCGCAGGTCCAGGCCGCCCTGCCCGGCTCGGCGGCGAACCCGCCGACCGTGACCGTCGTCTCCGTGCCTGCAGGCGGTGTCGGCGGCACGCCGAGCAGCCGCGTGACCATCACCCTGTCGTGGAAGGCGCCCAACGAGCCCGCGGCCGACCCGGTGCATCAACTCACCGTCGTCACTCAGATCAAGTAGGACCAGCAGGAGCATCGATTGAAAAGCTGCCGTCGTCCGCACCGATCCGCTCAGCGAGGCGTCAGCCTCGTGGAGCTGATGGTCGGCCTGGTGATCGGAATGGTCGCCGTCATCGTCATCATGCAGGTCTTCCAGCTGTCCGAAGGGTCGAAGCGCACCACCGTCGGGGGCGATGACGCACAGACCAACGGCGCCGTGGTCCTCATGACCCTGCAGCGCGAGATTCGCCAATCAGGTCACGGCGTCGCCGCATTGGCGCTGATCGGCTGCAACGTGTCGTTGCCCGCACCGGCCACCTGGTCGGTCAACACCATCGCCCCGGTGACGATCAACCATCCCAACATTCCGGCAGGCGATGCCAACACCGACACGCTGGTCGTGGTCTACGGCAATACGGCCGGGCCCACCGAAGGCGACCGCGTCATCACGCAGCCACCGGCCACGGCCAATGTGTACACGGTGACGACCCCCACGTCGTTCGCGATCGGTGACCGGATCATCGCGGTCCCCCTGATCGACCCTCGCCCCGTTCCCTGCAACGTCACCATGGAGCCCGTCACCGCCGTGACATCTCCGAGCCCGCCCAACGTGAGCGTGGCCACGGGGGTGGCCGGCATGACGAACGGCACGCTGTACAACGTGGGCGCCGCGCCCACGATACGCGTCTATGCGGTCCGCAACGGTGCCCTGACCGTCTGCGACTACATGGCCAACGACTGCAGCCTCGCGGCAAGCGTCAACAACTCGGCGATCTGGGTCCCGATCGGCGACAACATCGTGAGCCTGCGCGCCGACTATGGCCGCGACACCAGCGCGCCGATGGACTCCGTCGTCGATGCCTACGATCGCACCGATCCGGTGGGCGCATGCGGCTGGACCCGGGTGACGGCGCTGCGCCTCTCCCTCGTCG
Source organism: Piscinibacter sp. XHJ-5 (assembly GCF_029855045.1). Classification (GTDB taxonomy): domain Bacteria; phylum Pseudomonadota; class Gammaproteobacteria; order Burkholderiales; family Burkholderiaceae_C; genus Albitalea. Next base: position 987,477 of record NZ_CP123228.1, on the reverse strand, counting down.
CCCGCAATTCGCAACTGGAGAAGACGGCCGTGTCCGCGAGCGCCCCCGCCTGGTCCGGCTCGGCCAGCGCGCCGATCGATCTGTCGGGCAACGCGGATTGGCAGCGGTATCGCTACAGGACCTTCGAGACCACCGTCCCGTTGCGCAACATGGCATGGCAAGGGGTGCAACCATGCTGAGCATCGACCACCGGCCCGCCGCCCGGCAGCGAGGCGTCGTTCTGATCGTGTCGCTGATCGTCCTGGTGGCCATGACGCTGGCGGGCATCGCGCTGATGCGCTCGGTGACCACCGGAAACCGCGTGGCCGGCAACCTGGCGTTCCAGCAGGCGGCGACGCAGGCGGCCGACGTCGGCGTCGAGACCGCAATCGCCTGGCTCGAAGCGAACAACACCGGCGGCACCCTGTACACCACCACGGCCAGCGGCGCGCCCGTCGGCTATTTCGCCGCGCGCCAGGATCCGGCCGCCGGCGTGTCGTGGGAAACCTTCTGGAAGGACACCCTGGTCGCGACTGGCCGCGTCAACACGCTGGCAGCCGATGCATCGGGCAACACGGTGTCCTACGTCATCCACCGGATGTGCAACGCGGTGGGCGACCCCAACAGCGGCATCGGCTGCTCCGTCGCACCGCGCGTGGTGGGCGAAGAAGGCGGCGGCATGGGCACGGGAACCGTTCCCGTCAAGCTGCCCAACCAGCAGTACTACCGCATCACCGCGCGCGTGGTCGGGCCGCGCAACACATCGAGCATCGTGCAGGTCATCGTCGCCATGTGAGCGCGGCTCGCACCCCATAAGCAGATCGCAGAGAGGAAGAGGTTGCCATGAACACCATCCAGTCCACGCCGAAGGTGTGGCGCGCGGCGGCACTGATCGGCGCCATCGCCGCCGCCGTGACGGCGCATGCGGCGACCACCGACATCGCAACCGCTCCGCTCGTCACGTCGGCGCCTTCGTCCGTGCTGTCCAACCTGATGTTCATCCTGGACGATTCGGGCAGCATGTCGTCGGACTTCATGCCCGACTGGGCCGCGGACCAGCACTGCCGCAGCGCGGGTGCGACGAGCAGCAACTCGGGCTCGTTCGCCCTGCAGTGCAGGAGAACCTCGGGCGGAAACCTGTACGGACAGCCGCTGCACCGCTCCAGCGCGTTCAACAGCATCTACTACAACCCGGCCATCCGGTACCTGCCGCCCTCGCACGGCACCGGCGGCACCGGCGATCTCTATCCGAGCCAGACCTCGGCCAACACGGCGGGCTGGACATCGGTTCGCGACGACGCCTACGGTATCCAGAGCACGACATCGACCAACCTGGTGTCCGGCTTCTACGACCTGGCGTGGTGCACGGACACCAGCTACGGCGACTGCCTGCGCAACGGCAACTACGTGCTGCCGGGGACCGTCAACAACAAGAACTACACGGTCGAGCACTACGTCACGGCGACCGGCACCGGCTCCATCGCGGTCGGCGCGCCGGATGCACCGACGACGCAGACGCGCAGTTTCGGACCCCATTACTACAGCATCGTTGCGGGCGAGTACTGCACCTCGATCACCTTGCGCAACTGCCAGGCGACGCAGAGCGCGACCTACAACATTCCCGCGTCGCTGCGCTGGTGCGACACCGATGCGAATGCGCGCGCGGCCGTGCCGGCGGCCAACTCGTGCCAGGCCCAGCAGACCTCCACGTACAGCCGCGCCCGCTTCCCGACGAAGTTCTTCACCACCGGAACCGCCGGAACACCCGCGACCGCCGAGGTCCGGGCCAGCACCTCGTTCACCATGAACGTGTCCGGTTGCAGCAGCGGCCGCAAGGTGGCCGTGCAGAGCCTGACCGTCAACGGCACCAACATCCTTTCCAGCGCCACGTCGCTCGTGAACAACCGCGACAACCTGGGCAGCGAGGTCGCGAGCCACGTCAGCGGGGCCTCGGGCTACACCGCTGTCGCCACCAACGGCGGGCGCACCGTCACGATCACCGCGCCGGCCGGTGTCAATGCCAACGGCTATGCAGTCGTCCTGACGGCCACGGCGACCTCGACCTGCACGTTCACGCCCACCAATCCCTCGGCCTTCGGCGGCTACACCGCGGCCGTTGCGGCGCAGCCGGCGGTGCCGGCCGGCTGGTACGGCTCGTTCGTGCGCACGGACATCGTTCCCACCACCACGTCCTATCCCAAGACGGGCTCGCGCAGCGACTGCGCGGGCACGACTTGCACCTACGACGAGGAGATGACCAACTTCGCGAACTGGTGGACGTACTACCGCACGCGGATGCAGATGATGAAGTCGTCGGCCAGCCTCGCCTTCTCGGGGCTCTCGGACCAGTTCCGGGTCGCCTACATGAGCATCAACAACAGCACGGGCACCGACTTCCACAACTTCGCCAAGTTCGAGGCCGCCGAGAAGGTCAACTGGTTCACCAAGCTGCAGGCCGCGCGGCCGAACAGCACGACGCCGCTGCGCGCAGCGCTGTCGACCGCGGGCAAGCTGTTCGCCGGCAAGCTGACCACGGTCAACGGCGTGGCCGCGGCCGACCCGGTGCAGTACTCGTGCCAGAAGAACTTCACCATCCTGTCGACGGACGGCTACTGGAACGAAAGCTCGACGCCGACCAATCTGAACGGCACTCAGCTCGGTGATCAGGACTCGACCCTTGCGCGCCCCTATCTCGACGGAACCGCCACCGCCAACACGCTGGCGGACGTGGCCGCCTACTACTACAAGACCGACCTGCGTGACCAGGCGACGCTGAACAACTGCACCGGCGCGCTCGGCGCTGGCGTCGACGTGTGCGCCAATGCCGTACCGGCCGACTCCAACGACGTCGCCACATACCAGCACATGACCACGTTCACGCTGGGCCTCGGTGCCTCGGGCTACATGCAGTTCCAGTCGGACTACCTCACTGCCAGCTCCGGCGACTACTTCGCCGTCAAGAACGGCCTGGCGGCAGACCCGGCCAACGCCGTCTGCAGCTGGCAATCGAGCGGTGACTGCAACTGGCCGGTGCCGGCCAACAACACGCAGACGGCGATCGACGACCTCTGGCACGCCGCCGTCAACGGTCACGGCACCTATTTCAGCGCCACCGACCCGGCCACGCTGTACAGCGGTCTGTCGGCCGCACTGAGCAGCATCAACAAGCGCCGCGGCGGCGCCGCCGCGGCCACGACCAGCAACCCGAACGTCTCCTCGGGCGACAACTTCATCTTCAGCTCCAACTTCATGGCCCAGGAGTGGACGGGCCAGTTGCAGCGGCGTCAGATCAACCTGTCGACCGCCGCGATCGAGCCGACGATCGACTGGTCGGCCCAGTCCCAGCTCGACGCCAACACGTCGCGTGTCATCTACACCTACGACAGCAGCAACGCGTCCACCCACCGCAAGACCTTCGAGTGGGCCAGCCTGACCACGGCGGAGAAGGCGTATTTCGAGACGACCCACATGACGAGCGCCGGGTCGCTGAGCCAGTTCTGCTCCTTCGGCACCACCTGCCTGTCCGCGACGGCGCAATCCGATGCCGCCGGCGAGAAGCTGGTCAATTTCCTGCGCGGCGACCGCACCAACGAGGGCGGGTTGGCGGATCCGAGCAAGTACTACCGTCAGCGCGCGCACCTGCTCGGCGACATCGTGAACTCCGAAGCGGTCTACGTGAAGCTGCCCAAGTTCAGCTACGCCGACACCGGCTATGCCACGTACAAGGCGTCGGCGGCGATCCAGAACCGGGTGGCGATGGTGTACGTGGCGGCCAACGACGGCATGCTGCACGCGTTCGATGCCACCACCGGCGCAGAACGCTGGGCGTACGTGCCGCAGGCGGTGCTGCCCAAGCTGTACAAGCTGGCGGACAAGGACTATGGCAACCGCCACCAGTACTTCGTCGACGGCTCGCCCGTCGTGAGCGATGCATTCATCGGCGGTCAATGGCGCACCGTGCTCGTGGGCAGCCTGGGCTTCGGCGGACGCGCGTACTACGCGCTCGACGTGACCGATCCCACCAACCCCACCGTCCTGTGGGAGTTCACGCACACGAACCTGGGCCTCACCCCCGGCAAGGCCGAGATCACCAAGCTCAAGACGGGCCAATGGGTCGCCATCGTGGCGTCCGGCTACAACAACGTCTCGCCCGGCGACGGCCACGGCTACCTCTTCGTGATCGACGCCGCCACGGGCGCCCTGGTCGGAACGCCGATCGACACCGGCGACGGGTCCGCTGGCACGCCGAGCGGCCTGGCGCACATCCGTGCCTGGGCCGACCACGCCGACATCGACAACACCGCGCAGCGGGTGTACGCGGGCGATCTGCTCGGCAATGTCTGGCGCTTCGACATCAACGGCGACATCGGTGCGGCCGGCCGCGACGCGCAGCTGCTCGCCACGCTGCGCGGCGACGCCGGCAACGTGCAATCGGTGACGGCGCGGCCCGAGCTCGCATTGGTGAACGGCAACGCCATGGTGTACGTCGGCACCGGGCGTTACCTGGGCACCTCGGACCTGTCCGACAGCACCCAGCAGAGCATCTATGCGATCAAGGACAGGCTGGGCACCGTCAGCTACGGCATTCCCCGGTCCACGACCAACAACTTCGTCCAGCAGACGCTGACCGACTCCACCTGCCCGACGGGATCGACCTTCTGCACGCCGGGCCGCATCACGCGCACCGGCACCAACAACGCCGTGGACATCACCACCAAGGACGGCTGGTTCGTGGACCTTCCCGCCTCGCGCGAGCGAGCCAACACGGATCCGCAGTTGACGCTCGGCACGCTGGTGTTCACGACGAACGTGCTCGACCCCAACGCCTGCTCGGCCGGCGGCTACGGCTTCTTCAACTTCTTCGACTACCGGACCGGGGCGCCCATTGCCGGGACGAACGACACCGTCAGCCAGCGCGTGGACTCCACGTTGAGCAGCAGCAACGTCGGCTGCCTGCCCAATGCCGTCTGCAAGGACCACGCGTCCAGGGGCGATGGCGAGGTCGAAACGGTCAATCACCCGATCAACAAGCCCAGCGGCTCCACTCGCCGCACCTCCTGGCGCGAGCTCAACACCGAGCAGTGATCCAACCGGCCGCCATGCTGCTTGCACGCCGTCCGACTCCTCGCTGGCCGCGTCCACTCACGGTCGCCGCGGTGTCGGTCGTGCTGGCGCACGGCATCCTGCTCGCTGCATGGCAGTCGCACCCTGGGCAACCTGCCAGTGCGGGCCCGATCAGCATGACGGTGCGCCTCATCGACCGCGCGACGTCGTCGCACGACCCGCGGCGCGACCTCGAGCCGGAAGCCGCCGACACCGACAAGCGCCAGGCGGCAGCAAGGGGCACGGGCACCGCCGCCCACGCCACCGTGCGCGACGCCGCGCCACCTGCTCCGCCGCCTCTGAGCGCGCCGGCAGCCGTCGGCGCGCCGCCGCCTTCTTACGTCGATGGCGGCGCGGTGACGATCCGCTTGCCCGAGGCGCTGCTGGGCGATGGTCCGCGTCACGCGCTGCTCATTGCACAGCTCGACGAAGGCGGACGCGCGGTTGCCGTCCATCGGACCGAACCCGAGCTGGCGCCGCCGCTGCTCGAGGCCGCAATGCTGGCCCTCGACGAGATGCGCTTCGACTCCAGCGCACCCGGCCCGGACCTCGCGGCACCGAAGGCCCGCGTCGAGCTGAATTTCGAGGCGGTGGAGTCTTCTACGCGCTAGCCGGACGCATCAACGCGGCAAGTCGCTCCACCCCATCAGGAATTCGTCCACCGCCCGCGCCGCCTGCCGGCCCTCCCGGATCGCCCACACGACCAGCGACTGGCCCCGACGCATGTCGCCGGCGGCGAACACCTTGTCGACATTGGTCTTGTAGCCGCCGGCGAAGTCGGTGCTTGCGCGAGCGTTGCCTCGCGGGTCCTTCTCGACCCCGAAGGCGTCGAGCACCGTGCCGACCGGACCGACAAAGCCCATGGCCAGCAAGACGAGGTCGGCCTGCAGGATCTGCTCGCTGCCCGGCACCTCGACCATCTTGTTGCCTTGCCACTCGACGCGCACCGCCTTCAGGGCCTTGACCTTGCCCTTGTCCTTGCCCTCGCCGGCGATGAACTCCTTCGTGGCGATGGCGAACTCGCGCTCGCAGCCCTCTTCGTGGCTCGACGAGGTGCGCAGCTTGATCGGCCAGTAGGGCCACACCAGCGGCTTGTTTTCCTGCTCCGGCGGCATCGGCAGAAGCTCGAACTGCGTCACGCTCGCCGCGCCGTGGCGATTGCTGGTGCCCACGCAGTCGCTGCCGGTGTCGCCGCCGCCGATCACGATGACGTGCTTGCCGTCGGCGCGAAGCTGGCCCTTGACCTTGTCGCCGGCGTTGATCTTGTTCTGCTGCGGCAGGAACTCCATCGCGAAATGGATGCCTTCCAGATCGCGTCCAGGCATCGGCAGGTCGCGCGGCTGCTCGGCCCCGCCGGTCAGCACGATGGCATCGAACTGGGCCTTCAGCGTGTCGGGGCTGATGATCTCCTTCGCCCAGTTGGTGACCTTGCTGCCTTCCGGCAGGTGGCCGACCATCACGCCCTCGCGGAACACGACCCCTTCGCCGCGCATCTGCTCGATGCGCCGGTCGATGTGCGACTTCTCCATCTTGAAATCGGGAATGCCGTAGCGCAGCAGACCGCCGATGCGGTCGTTCTTCTCGAACACGGTCACCGAGTGGCCGGCGCGCGCGAGCTGCTGGGCCGCCGCCAGTCCGGCCGGACCCGATCCGACCACCGCCACCGTCTTGCCGGTGCGCTGCCTGGACGGGCGCGGCTCGACCCAGCCCTCGGTCCAGGCGCGATCGATGATGGCGTGCTCGATGCTCTTGATGCCCACTGCGTCGTCATTCACGTTCAGCGTGCACGCCGCCTCGCAGGGCGCCGGACAGATGCGGCCGGTGAACTCGGGGAAGTTGTTGGTCGAGTCGAGCACCCGCCAGGCGTTCTTCCAGTCGCCGCGGTACACGAGGTCGTTGAAGTCCGGAATGATGTTGTTGACCGGGCAGCCGTTGTTGCAGAACGGAATGCCGCAGTCCATGCAGCGTGCGCCCTGGATCTTGGCCTCTTCCTCCTTCAGCGACAGCACGAATTCCTTGTAGTGCTTGACGCGTGTCTCCACGGGCGCGTAGTGCTCCTCGACGCGTCCGTACTCCAGAAAGCCGGTGACTTTTCCCATGATGTTCCCGATGTGGTTTCCTGACGCCGCGCCTTACTTGGCAGGCACGGCCTTGGTCTTCTTGTCCGCGGCCCTGGCCTTGGCAATGGTGTCGCCGGCCTCGCGTGCCGCCTGCAGCTCGCCCAGTGCTCGCTTGTATTCGTGCGGGAACACCTTCACGAACCTGGAGCGGGCCTCGGCCCAGTGGTCGAGGATGTCGCGCGCGCGCAGCGAGCCGGTCCACTTGTGCTGCTCTTCGATGAGCTTCTTCAGCAGCACCTCGTCGGCGAGGCCCTTGTGCCAGATGCCGCGATCCACTGTCGCTTCCTGCTCCTTTGCAGGCAGCACCTTCTCGAGCGCCACCATGGCGGTGTTGCAGCGCTCGGCGAAGCGCCCGTCCTCGTCGTAGACGTAGGCGATGCCGCCGCTCATGCCGGCGGCGAAGTTGCGCCCGGTCTGGCCGAGCACGACGACAGTGCCGCCGGTCATGTACTCGCACCCGTGGTCGCCGGTGCCCTCCACGACCGCCGTCGCGCCCGACAGCCGCACGGCGAAACGCTCGCCGGCGACGCCGCGCAGGAAGGCTTCGCCGCTGGTCGCGCCGTACAGCACCGTGTTGCCGACGATGATGTTCTTGGTCGCGTCGCCGCGGAAGTCGATGCTGGGGCGGATGGCGATGCGCCCGCCCGACAGACCCTTGCCGGTGTAGTCGTTGGCGTCCCCGATCAGGTAGAAGGTGATGCCCTTTGCGAGGAAAGCGCCGAAGCTCTGGCCTCCGGTGCCCTCGAACTGGATGAAGATCGTCTGGTCGGGCAGGCCCTCGGGATGACGGCGGATCAGCTCGCCCGACAGCATCGCGCCGACCGTGCGATTGACGTTGCGCGCCTCCTCCATGAACTGCACCTTCTCCCCGCGCTCGAAGGCCGGACGGCACTTGTCGATGAGACGGTTGTCGAGCGCCTTGGCGAGCCCGTGGTCCTGCTCCTCCACTTGCCGGCGCGGGACTTCGTTCGGCACCGGCGGCAGGTGGAAGATGCGGCTGAAGTCGAGGCCTTTCGCCTTCCAGTGCGCGATGCCTTTCTTCGTGTCGAGCAGGTCGGCCCGGCCGATCAGCTCGTCGAACTTGCGGATGCCCAGCTGCGCCATGATCTGGCGCGCTTCCTCGGCGACGAAGAAGAAATAGTTGACGACGTGCTCGGGCCGCCCCTGGAACTTCCTGCGCAGCACCGGGTCCTGCGTGGCCACGCCCACCGGGCAGGTGTTGAGGTGGCACTTGCGCATCATGATGCAGCCCTCGGCGACCAGCGGGGCGGTCGCGAAGCCGAACTCGTCTGCGCCGAGCAGCGCGCCGATGACCACGTCGCGCCCCGTCTTCATCTGGCCGTCGGCCTGCACGCGGATGCGCGAGCGCAGGCGATTCAGCACCAGCGTCTGCTGCGTCTCGGCCAGGCCCAGCTCCCACGGGGTGCCGGCATGCTTGATCGAGCTCCACGGCGACGCGCCGGTGCCGCCGTCATGGCCCGCGATGACGACATGGTCGGCCTTCGCCTTGGCCACGCCTGCGGCAATCGTGCCGACGCCGACTTCGCTGACGAGCTTGACGCTGACGCTCGCCTTCTGGTTGGCGTTCTTGAGGTCGTGGATCAGCTGCGCAAGGTCCTCGATCGAATAGATGTCATGGTGCGGCGGCGGCGAGATGAGGCCGACGCCCGGCACCGAGTAGCGCAGGAAGCCGATGTACTCGCTGACCTTGCCGCCGGGCAGCTGGCCGCCCTCTCCGGGCTTGGCGCCTTGCGCCATCTTGATCTGGATCTGGTCGGCCGACACCAGGTACTCGGTGGTGACGCCGAAGCGGCCCGAAGCCACCTGCTTGATCCTGGAGCGCAGCGAGTCGCCCGCCTTCAGCTCGTAGTCGGCCTCGATGACCTTCTCGCCGACGACCTCGCTGACCTTCGTGCCGTCGGTGATCGCAATGCCCTTCAGCTCGTTGCGATAGCGGGCCGGATCCTCGCCGCCTTCGCCGGTGTTGCTCTTGCCGCCGATGCGGTTCATCGCGATGGCCAGCGTGGAATGCGCCTCGGTGGAGATCGAGCCCAGCGACATCGCGCCCGTGGCGAAGCGCTTGACGATATCGGCGGCCGGCTCCACCTCGTCGACGGCGATCGCCTTGGCCGGATCGAACTTGAACTCGAACAGACCGCGCAGCGTCATGTGGCGCCGCGACTGGTCGTTGATGATCTGCGCGTATTCCTTGTAGGTGTCGAAGCGGTTGGCGCGCGCGCTGTGCTGCAGCTTGGCGATCGCGTCGGGCGTCCACATGTGCTCCTCGCCGCGCACCCGCCAGGCGTATTCACCGCCGGCGTCGAGCATGCCCTGCAGCACCGGGTCGTCGCCGAAGGCGGAGCGGTGCATCCGGATCGCCTCTTCTGCCACCTCGAACACGCCGATGCCGCCGACCTGGGATGCGGTGCCGCGGAAGTACTTGTCCACCAGCGCCTTCTCCAGGCCGATGGCCTCGAAGAGCTGGGCACCGCAATAGGACATGTACGTCGACACGCCCATCTTCGACATGATCTTCGACAGGCCCTTGCCGATCGCCTTGACGTAGTTGTAGATCGCCTTTTCGGCCGACAGGTCGCCCGGCAGTTGCTGGTGCAGCTCGGCCAGCGTCTCCATCGCGAGGTAGGGATGCACGGCCTCGGCGCCGTAGCCGGCGAGCACCCCGAAGTGATGCACTTCGCGAGCCGATCCGGTCTCGACCACCAGGCCGGCGGTGGTGCGCAGGCCCTCGCGGACCAGGTGCTGGTGCACGGCCGACAGCGCCAGCAGCGCCGGGATCGCGACATGGTCGCGGTCCATGCGGCGGTCGCTGATGATGAGGATGTTGTGGCCTGTCTTGATCGCGTCCACCGTCTCGGCGCACAGCGACGCAAGCTTGGCCTCGATGCCCTCGTGGCCCCAGGCGAGCGGGTAGGTGATGTCGAGCTCGTAGCTCCTGAACTTGCCGTGGGTGTGCCTCTCGATCTGGCGCAGTCGCGCCATGTCCTCGAAATCGAGGATGGGCTGAGGCACCTCGAGGCGCATCGGCGGGTTGATCGCGTTGATGTCGAGCAGGTTGGGCTTGGGGCCGATGAACGACACCAGCGACATCACGATCGCCTCGCGGATGGGGTCGATCGGCGGGTTGGTGACCTGCGCAAACAGCTGCTTGAAGTAGTTGGGCAGCGGCTTGTTCTTGTCGGACAGCACCGCCAGCGGCGAATCGTTGCCCATCGAGCCCACGCCCTCCTCGCCCGACTGCGCCATCGGGCTCATCAGGAACTTGAGGTCTTCCTGCGTGTAGCCGAAAGCCTGCTGGCGATCCAGCAGGCTCTCGCTGAACTGTGGCTGCTCGGCGTCGACCGCGATCTCCTCGAGCTTGATGCGCACGCTCTCGATCCACTGCCGGTACGGCTTGGCGGAGGCGAACTGGTTCTTCAGCTCCTCGTCGTCGACGATGCGACCCTGTTCCAGGTCGATCAGGAACATCTTGCCGGGCTGCAGGCGCCACTTCTTGACGATCTTGTTCTCCGGGATCGGCAGCACGCCGGACTCGGAGGCCATCACGACGAGGTCGTCGTCGGTGACGATGTAGCGAGCCGGGCGCAGGCCGTTGCGGTCAAGCGTGGCGCCGATCTGGCGGCCGTCGGTGAACACCATCGCCGCCGGGCCGTCCCACGGCTCCAGCATCGCCGCGTGGTATTCGTAGAAGGCACGGCGGCGCTCGTCCATCAGCGTGTGCTGCTCCCACGCCTCCGGGATCATCATCATCGCGGCGTGGGCGAGCGAATAGCCGCTCATCGTGAGCAGCTCGAGCGCGTTGTCGAAGGTGGCGGTGTCGGACTGGCCTTCGAAGCTGATCGGGTACAGCTTCTTCAGGTCATCGCCGAGCACCGGCGACTTCATCACGCCTTCGCGGGCGCGCATCCAGTTGAAGTTGCCCTTGACGGTGTTGATCTCTCCGTTGTGCGCGACCATGCGGTACGGGTGCGCAAGGGGCCATTCGGGGAAGGTGTTGGTGGAGAAGCGCTGGTGCACGAGGGCCAGCGACGAAACGACGCGCGAATCCTGGAGGTCCTTGTAGTACCGGCCCACCTGGTCGGCCAGCAGCAGGCCCTTGTAGATGATCGTGCGGCAGCTCATGCTGGGCACGTAGTACTCGCGGCTGTGGGTGAGCTTGAGCGCCTGGATGGCGCTGGACGCCGTCTTGCGGATCACGTAGAGCTTGCGCTCGAGCGCGTCGGGCACGATCACGTCGGGGCCGCGGCCGATGAAGATCTGGCGGATCACCGGCTCCTTTTCGCGCACCGTGGGCGACATCGGCATCTCGCGGTCCACCGGGACATCGCGCCAGCCGAGCAACACCTGGCCCTCGGCCTTCACCGCGCGCTCGAGCTCCTGCACGCAGGCCAGCCGCGAGGCGTGCTCCTTCGGCAGGAAGATCATGCCGACCCCGTATTCGCCGAAGGGCGGCAGCTCCACGCCCTGTGCGGCCATCTCGGCGCGGAAGTAATCGTCGGGGATCTGGATCAGGATGCCGGCACCGTCGCCCATCAGCTTGTCGGCGCCGACCGCGCCGCGATGGTCGAGGTTCTCCAGGATCTTCAGGCCCTGCTCGACGATGCCGTGCGCCTTGATGCCTTTGATATGGGCGACGAAGCCGACGCCGCAGGCGTCGTGCTCGCGACTGGGGTCATAGAGGCCGCGCTCGGCGGTCTGTTGCAATTCTTCGGGGGAAGGGACCCCGTGGACCGCCTCGTGCATGGCGTTCTCCGGCTGACTAAGGGATGGCCCGGAGAATACTGCGTTGCAGCAAATGCCTCAACCACTTTTATCGGGGTCTGTCCCCAAATATTTGCAGGCCTGAAACGTCGACAGATTATTAGGGGACAGTCTTGTTCGCACTCACCTTACGCGGTCGCCCGCGTGGCAGCGGGCCCGGTCGCCGGTCCGTCAGCTCGCCCAGTGCGCGCACGAACGCCTCGCCGCCCAGCGCCCAGCCCTTCATCACGGCGTCGTCCAGCCGCCGTTCGATCGCGGCCGGCAGCGGCTGGTCGAGCAATCGACGATAGCCGGCTTCGCGCTCGAAGGGCGTGTTGCCCAGCGCCCAGTAGCCCGGATGCTCGGTGATGAGCGGGTCGACGCGCTGCCCCATGTGATGGGCCGCGCTGGACCAGGCGTAATCGGCGGGCGTGTCGGCCAGGCCGGCGCGAACCGGCGCCCATTCGATCCGCCGGCAGCAGTCCAGCAGATGCGCCGCGGGGTCCACCACGGTGGTTCGAAAGCGTCCTTCCCACAACACGCCCGAGCGTCCATGGCGCCGGTTGTAGTCGGCGCCGAAGCGCCGGCCGAGCGCCTGCCACAACCGGCTCAGCGCCGTCGCTGTCGACGGCGTGACGAGCAGCCACACCTGCGTCGGCAGCAGCGCGTATGCGTGGACGGCCACCTGGTGCTGCGGCGCGAGCTCGGTGAGGGCGCGCCGGTAGGCCTGGAAGTCGTTCTCGCCGCGGAACACGGGGCTGTGGCCATGGCTGCGCTGCACCAGCAGATGAAGCTGGCCGGCCACCACGAGACGGGGAAGTCGAGCCATGCAAGTCGCTCAGAACAAGCTGCGGCCGGTGAGGCGCTGATGCTCCTTCAACGCGAAGCGGTCGGTCATGCCCGCGATGTAGTCCGTCACCGCACGAGCACGGTCGTCCTGACCGGCGAAAGCGGGCGGCATCTCCACCGGACGGCCGACGTAGGCGTCGAACAAGTCGCGGATGACCACCCTCGCGCGCTCGGTCGTGTCGACGACCTGCGGATGGCGGTACAGGTTGTCGCGCAGGAAGCGCTTCAGATCAACGCCCTGGCGGCGCGACATTTCGCTGAAGTTCACCAACGGCGGCATGCGGCGCGCCTCGTCCGCACTGCCCGGCGCGTGTTCGGCCACGGCGAGGCCCGTCGCCTCGATCATGTCGTACACCTGCGCCGAGAGCATTCGACGCACCGACTCGAACAACAGACGTCGGCCGGCGAGCGACGGATGGTCACGCCGCGCCGCATGGGCGTGCGCGGCGAAGAGCGCCACGCCGTCGAGCTGCTCCAGCGTCAGCAGCCCCGAGCGCACGCCATCGTCGATGTCATGGGCGTTGTAGGCCAGCTCGTCCGCCAGGTTGCACAGCTGCGCTTCGAGGCTGGGCTGCGTCCCGTCGAGGAATCGCTGCGCGACGCCGTTCGGCTCGGCGGCGCTCAGGCGCAGCGCATGGCGTCGCGAGCAGTGCTTGAGGATGCCCTCTCGCGTTTCGAACGTCAGGTTCAGTCCGTCGAAGCTCGGATATCGCTCCTCGAGCTCGTCGACCACGCGCAGGCTCTGGAGGTTGTGCTCGAAACCGCCTCCCGCCGGGTCGGCGCGGCGCGCGCATTCGTCGAGCGCATCCTGGCCGGCGTGGCCGAACGGCGTGTGGCCCAGGTCGTGCGCCAGCGCGATGGCCTCGACCAGGTCTTCGTTGAGACCCAGCGAGCGGGCCATCGAGCGCGCGAGCTGCGCGACTTCCAGCGAATGGGTGAGCCGCGTGCGAAACAGGTCGCCTTCGTGGTTGAGAAAGACCTGCGTCTTGTAGACCAGGCGCCGGAACGCCGTGCTGTGCACGATGCGATCGCGATCGCGCTGGAAGTCGTCGCGGGTGGGCGCCGGCTCCTCGGCGTAGCGGCGTCCGCGGGAGTGCGCCGGATGGCTGGCGTAGGGCTGCAGCACCGCATCCCTCCGGGGTTCAGCCCGTGCAGGCAGCGATGACCTCGCGCACCAGCGCGTCGGACGCCGCGCGCACCGATGCCCGTCCCGGCGCCTCGATGACCACGAAGCGGATCTCGCCGGCCTCGGCCTTCTTGTCCAGGCGCATCAGCTCCAGGTAGCGATCGGCCCCGAGCGCCGGACCGCGCACGGGCAATCCGGCGCGGCGGACGATGTCGCCCAGGCGAGCCGCGTACGCACCATCGATGAAGCCCAGCCTTCGCGACAGCTCGGCCGCCATCACCATGCCGCAGCCCACCGCTTCGCCATGCAGCCACTGGCCGTACCCGAGCCCGGCCTCGATCGCATGGCCGAAGGTGTGGCCGAAGTTGAGGATGGCGCGCAGGCCCGATTCGCGTTCGTCAGCGGCGACGACCTGCGCCTTGATTTCGCAGGAGCGCCTGATGGCATGCGCCATCGCGGATGCATCTCGCTCCACCAGGCCGGACAGATGGTCATCCAGCCAATCGAGAAAGGCCGCGTCGGCGATCGGGCCGTACTTGATGATCTCGGCGAGTCCGGCCGCGATCTCGCGCTGCGGCAGGCTGGCCAGCACGTCGAGATCGGCGATCACGCGCACGGGTTGGTGGAACGCGCCGATCATGTTCTTGCCGAGCGGATGGTTGATCGCCGTCTTGCCTCCCACCGACGAATCGACCTGCGCCAGCAGGGTGGTCGGCACCTGGACGAACGGAACGCCCCGCATGTAGCACGCCGCGGCGAAGCCCGTCATGTCGCCGATCACCCCGCCGCCCAGTGCGAACAGCACCGTCTTGCGATCGCACCCGGCAGCGAGCAGCGCGTCGAAGATGCGGTTGAGCGCAGGCCAGTCCTTGTGCTCCTCGCCGTCGGGAAGATCGACGCGAAGCACGCGCCGGTACAGCGGCGAAAGCGCCTCCAGCAGCGCCGGGGCATATAGCGGGCCGACCGTCGTGTTGGTGACGATGACGGCGTCGGCGCCTGCCGGCAGTTCGCTGTACGAGGCAGTGCGACCGAGCAGTTCGCGCCCGATGAGCACGTCGTAGCTGCGCGGGCCGAGGGCGATACGAACGGTGTCGGGAACGGGCGTTGCGGTCATCCGCGAAGTCTAAGCGCGCCCTTGCGTCCGATCGCCCACGCTGGACGGCACCTTCGCCGGATCGACCACGCCGGCCAGCTCCAGCTGCATCAGGATCATGTTGACCAGGGTGGGCACGGAAGGCCGCCCCGTCTCGACGACGAAGTGGGCCGTGCTTCGGTACAGCGGATCACGCTCGGCATGCAGCGAGCGCAGCTTGCCCAGCGGATCGGCGACCTGCAGCAGCGGCCGCGCCGTGTCGTGCCGCAGGCGCCGGGCGAGTTCCTCCGCAGTGGAGTGCAGGTAGACCACCGTGCACCGCTCACGCAGGCAGCGCCGGTTGGCTTCGCGCAGCACCACGCCTCCGCCGGTGGCCAGCACCCCGCGGGGGCCGGAGGTCAGCTCGTCGATCACCTGCTGCTCGATGTCGCGAAAGCGCTGCTCGCCCTCGCGCTCGAAATAGCTGCGGATCGATTGACCGATCCGCTTCTCGATGATGGCGTCGGCGTCGGCGAACGTCAGGTCCAGCCGTCTCGCGAGGTGCCGCCCGACGGTGGACTTGCCACCGCCCGGCATCCCCACCAACGCAATAGGCCCATCCACGGCGGCCTACGAGTTCGTCGTCACGGGAGCGTGGCGGTGAGCAGCTTCGAAAATTCGTTGAACTTCACTTCGATGCCGACAGATCCGCCCGTGCAGGTCGCCCCTGTGCTGGAGATGGTGTGCAGCGTCGGGTCCACCGCGGCGTTCGGGACCGAACTCGGTGAGATCGATACCGTGCACCCCGTCGGGAAGGTCTTCACGGTGAGCGTCGTTCCCGACGGCGCGGCGACCTCGTCGGTGCCGAACTTGGTCCAGACGCGGACCGTGTCGCCGAGGACCGAGGCGTTCAGGTATCGCGGATCGGAAACGGGCAGGTATGCGGCCGCTCGCACGAAGGTGCGGCCCCACGCGCCGTCGCAGGTGGCAGGCACGGACAGCGGGGCATCGTTCACGGGAACTGCCGGATCGACCACGCAAGCCGACGAGCCGATGCCCGGCGTGCTGGCCAGCGTGGCTCCCACGTTCAGCTCGTCCACCTGGTCGGTGAAGGTCTTGTCCCCGTTGTCATCGCGGAAGAGACGACCGGCATCGGCAAACGGCTCGCCGACGTCATAGGCACCATTGCCGTTCAGGTCCTTGTAGGCTTCTTCACCCTCGAGCCACGCGAGGATGCTCACGCGTCCGCTGAGAGGGCGGAAGTCCTGGGTTGCGAAGTCGACACTGCAAGCGGAGATCGTGGCGGTGCCCTCGGCCACGCCGCTGAGGGCGCACGACGTCACGATCTGGCCACCACTGGTCGAGAACTGGACACGCGTGCCTTCCGGCACCGGATTGCCGGCGCTGTCTGCCACCCGGATCGTCACCTTGGTGGTGTCTCCGTCCATTCCCCAGTTCAGGGCCCATTTCTCCACGGACATGGACATGAAGCGCTGGTTGGGAACGCCCGTGCTGACGTTCGAGATGCCGCCACCGGGCGTCGTGGGGGTCGAGGGCGTGCCCGTGTCGGTGCCGGTGTCGGTGCCCGTTCCGCCGGTGCCCGTCCCTCCGGTACCCGTGCCCGCGCCCGTGCCGAACGGATCGGTTCCACTGTCGCCGCCGCCTCCGCCACACGCCGCGACGGCCAGGCAGACGGCCAGCGCGCCACACCAGTTCATGCTTTTCATAGTCGTTCGCTCAATTTCCGTGGTGCTTGCGCCGGCCTCAACGAACCGCGGTGCGATCGCTCACGACCTTGGGCGTGATGAAGATCAGCAACTCGGTCTTGTTGGATGTCCGCGTCTTGGTCTTGAACAGATTGCCCAGGTAGGGCACGTCGCCGAGCACCGGCACCTTGGTGATGTCCTCGCGATCGGTCTGCTCGAAGATGCCGCCGATCACGACAGTGCCGCCATTCTCGACCAGGACCTGCGTCCTCACGTGCTTGGTATCGATGGCGAAACCGGCGATGGTATTGCGGCCGACGCTGTCCTTGTTCACGTCGACATCCAGGATCACGTTGCCCTCGGGGGTGATCTGCGGCGTGACTTCGAGCTTCAGGTTCGCCTTGCGGAACTGCAACGCGGTGGCGCCACTGGACGTGGCGGTCTGGTAGGGCAATTCCTCGCCCTGCTCGATCAACGCCTTCACCTGGTCGGCCGTGATCACGCGCGGGCTCGACACGACCTTGCCCTTGCCGTCGGCTTCCAGCGCCGAGATCTCGAGGTTCAGGAAGCGATTGGACGTAGCCCCGAACAGAGACAGCGCGAATGTGGCCGGGTTGAGGCTGGTGCCCAGGTTGTTCGCCGGCAGGTTGATGAACTGCGTGTCATTGAACGGCACGCCGCTCACGTCGGTCTGCAGCGTCTGGGCGCCGACAGCGTTCATGTTGCCGCCGATGGTGGCGCGCGTGTCGCCGCCCAGGCTGTAGCCCGGCACGCCGCCGCGCACACCGCGCAGATCGGCAGCACCGAGCTTCACCCCCAGCGAACGGCCGAACTTGTCGTCGGCGATCACGATGCGGGCCTCGATCAGGACCTGGCGCACAGGAATGTCGATCTTGCCGATCATCGCCTGCACTTCTTCCAGCTTGGACGGTATGTCCGTCACGAAGAGCTGATTGGTCCGCGACTCGAAGATGACGCTTCCGCGCGGCGACAGGATGCGGCTCGGATTATTGGTCGCACCGCTGCCGCCGCCACTCGTCTGGCCGATGAGTCCCTTCGCGACTTCTTCGGCCTTGGTGTAGTTCAGCTGGAAAGACTGCGTGCGAACGGGCTCGAGAGCGGCGATCTGCTGCCTGGATTCGAGGTCGACCTTTTCCTTCGCGGCGAGCTCGTCCTTCGGCGCAATCCAGATCACGTTGCCCGACTTGCGCAGCCCGAGGCCCTTGGCCTGCAGGATGATGTCGAGCGCCTGGTCCCACGGCACGTCTTTCAGCCGCAGCGTCACGTTGCCGGTGACCGTGTCGCTGGTCACGACGTTGAAGTTGGTGAAGTCGGCGATCACCTGCAGCAGCGCGCGCACTTCGATGTTCTGGAAGTTCAGCGACAGCTTCTCGCCCGAATAGCCCGGCCCTTGGGTCAGCTTGTTCGGATCGATCTTCTGCGGACGCACCTCGAGCACGAACTGGTTGTCGCTTTGATACGCGCTGTGCTCCCATGCGCCGCGCGGATCGATGGTCAGGCGGACCCTGTCGCCGCTCTGCACGGCGGACACCGTCTGCACCGGCGTGCCGAAATCGGTCACGTCGAGCCGGCGTCGCAGGTTGTCGGGCAGTGTGGACCGCAGGAACTCGACGACCAGGCTCTGGCCCTGCTGCTTGATGTCGACGCCGACCTGATTGCTCGGCAGGTCGACGACCACGCGGCCCGCGCCCTCGGGCCCGCGGCGAAAATCGATGTCGCGGATGGCCAGCGGCGTGCGGTTCAGGCTTTCCGCGAAGTGGACCGGATCGCCGGTGGTGGCGGGCGCGCCGGCCACGGTGGGAGTCTCGAGCACCACCAGCAGCACCTTGCCTTGAAGCTGGGTCGTGTAGTTCGACGGCTGCTTGAGGTTGATCACCAGGCGGGTGCGGTCGCCCGATTGCGCGACATTCACCGAACGCAGATTGCCCTGGTTGATCTCGACGCTCGACTTGCCGAGCGCATTGGCGACGCCGGGCAGGTCGATCGCGACGCGCGGCGGGGTTTGCACGGCGAAGCCGGCGGGCGGGGCGGTGAGCGGCTGCGACAGCTCGATGCGCACCACCTCATTGCCGGCCTGCTGGCTGCTGTTGATCGACTGGATGGCGTTTTGCGCCCACACCGGATTCGCGATGCCGAAAAACACCGCGATCGCGAGCATCGCTGCTCGCCAATGGCTCATCATTCCCGCCTCCATGCGATTCATCGTGATTTCTCCTGGAGCTGGAGCGAGCCGCTGCGCTCGATCCATTCGCCCGCTGCATCCTGAACGATCTCTCTCAGGGAAATGTCGGTCTCGGAAATCTTGGTGATCTTTCCGTAGTTCTGCCCGAGGTAGTCACCCACCTTCACCTGGTACAGCAGGTTGTCCACCTTGAGCAGCGCGTACTGGCGACCTTGCTTGATCACGCTGCCCACCATCGACATGCTGTCCAGGGGATAGGCCTCGAGCGGCTCCTTGCGCCGGTTGATCTCGGCCGCCAGCATGGAATTCGGCTGTCGCGCCTCATGCTTGAGGGCCACGGTGAGCTTTTGAGTGCTGAACGGGTCCACCCCGGTCAGGGCCAGGTACGGCTGCGGATCGAATTTCTTCGGCGGAGACAGCGGCTGCACGCTGGGCTTGACCTCGCGCTTTTGCTGATCCATCCATTCCTGCAGCTCCTGCTGCTCGCCCGTGCACGCGGCCAGCGTCGTCAGTAGCACGAGGCCGGCGGCCATGCGCAACGAATGGATGCGGCTCACTTGGCGGCTCCCGACTTCTTCGCCTTTTCGGCAGCGGTCTTCTTGTTCTGCTCGACCTCGGCCGCGTCGAGGTAGCGGTAGGTTCGTGCCGTGGCTTCCATCGACAGCATGCCGGCAGGCTCCTTGCTGGCGATGATGTTCATGTTGTGCAGGGTGACGATGCGCGACAGGTTCGCCACGTCGGCGGTGAACGATCCGATATCGTGGAATCGGCCCGACACCTTGATGGCGATGGGCAGCTCGACGTAGTAGTCCTTGACGACGAACTGGCCCGGGCGGAACAGCTCGAACTGGAGGCCGCGCCCCAGGCCGGCCGTGTTGATGTCCGACAGCAGCGCATCCATCTCGGCCTTGCCGGGAAGCTGCTTCTCGAGCTGCGTCACGTACTCCTCGACCTGCAGCTTCTGCTTGCGCAGCTCGCCGAGGTTCACCGCCTGGGCCAGCTTGTTGCGATAGTCGGCCTTGAGACTGGGTTCCTTGGCGCGCTCGCTCTCCAGCTCGTCGTTCGCGGTGGACAGCAACATGAACCAGCCCACGACCACGACGGCGAGCGCCAGGATGGACCAGGTGCCCAACTTCGGCAGCATCGGCCACTGGCCGGGCTCATTCGGATTGAGCCCTCGAAACTGCGCAGCTGCGCTCTCGAAGACCGAGTTGAGATCGACGTTCATCGACTTCTTGGTTGCCATGTCGCTCTCACGCTTTCTTCGCGACGGTCGCGCTGGCGGCGGCGCCCGCAGCGGGCGCGCTCGCCGGGCGACCCGCGGCCGCCGCCTCGGCGGCGTTCTTGTCCTGAGGCCGCTTGACCGCCAGCCGGACCGAGAAGTCGAACAGCCGCTTCTGCTCGCGACTCGCGGTCTGCACCGTCGCGGCCTTGATTTCGACCAGCTCGGGCTTGACGAGCCATTCAGAATTGTTGGCCGTGTTGCGAAGGAATTCGGACACGCGCTCGTTGGTCTGCGCCACGCCGCTGACGTTGAGGTTCTGGGCGTCTTGCCTGACCGAGGTGAAGTAGATCCCCTCGGGGGTCTGCTTCACGAGTTCGTTGAGGATGTGCACCGGCACGTTGCGGTCGATCTGCAGATCTTCCACGGCCTTCTGCCGTGCCTTCAACGACTCGATCTCGGCGCGCAGCGTGGCGATGTCCTTGATCTGCACCTCGAGCTTCTTGATCTCGCCGTTGAGGAACGCGTTGCGCTCCTGCTGGGCGGCCGTCATCTGCTGCAGGACCAGGTACCAGGCGCCCACGATGGCCAGGCCGGCCACCGCGGCCAGTCCCAAGCCAGCGAAGTAGGCGGCCTTGCGGCGCTTGCGCCGCTCCTCCCGATGCGGGAGCAGGTTGATGAGGATCACTGCAGGAATCTCCGCATCGCGAGGCCGCATGCCGTCAGGTAGGACGGCGCTTCGCGACGAAGCTTGGACTCGCGCACGGCGCTTCCCAGCTTCATGTTGTCGAACGGATTGACGACCATCGACGCAAAGCCCGTCAGCTCGGTCACCCGGTCCTTGAGCCCCGGCAGCGTGGCCGTGCCGCCGGCCAGCATCACGTAGTGCACCTTGTGGTGCGGCGTGCTGGTGAAGAAATACTGCAACGCACGTCCGATTTCCTGCGAGAGGCTGTCGACGAACGGCGTGAGGATCGAGGCCTCGTAGTCGTCCGGCAGGTCGGCGGCGAGTTTCTTCTGCTCGGCTTCCTCGAACGAGAAGCCGTACTGTCGGGAGATGAGCTGGGTGAGCTGCGACCCGCCGAACGCCTGATCGCGGTCGTACAGCATCTCGTCGTCGCGCAGCACCTTGAGACTGGTCGTGTCGGCACCGATCTCGAACAGCGCGACCAGCGCGTCGCGACCCTCGTTGGGCAGCGTGGCGACCACGCGGCTCATTGCCAGGCGCGAAGCGTGCGACTCGATGTCGAGCACCACCGGCTTCAGCCCGGCCGCTTCGGCGAGGCCCTGACGGTCCTGGACACGGTCCTTGCGCGATGCGGCGATCAGCACCTCGATGTCGCCGACCGATGTGGGGCTCGGTCCGACGACGCAGAAGTCAAGACTGACTTCGTCGAGCGAGAAGGGGATGTACTGGTTGGCCTCGGACTCGACCTGCAGCTCGAGCTCCTCTTCGCGAAGGCCGGCCGGCAGCATGATCTTCTTCGTGATGACCGCCGATTGCGGCATCGCCATCACGACGTTCTTGGTCTTGGTGCCGCTCTTGCTGACGACGCGCTTGACTGCGTCGGCGACCTCGTCGAACTTTTCGATCTGGCCGTCCTGAATCCAGCCTTTTTCGAAACTCTCGGCTGCAAAGCGCTCCAGCACATATTCGCCGGAAGCGTCTTGCGAGAGCTCAACCAATTTGACGCTGGAGGAGCTGATATCCAAGCCGATCATCGGCGGATGCTTGCGCCCCAGCAGGGTGTCCAGAAAGCTCACAAGGAGGCCCTCTCCCAACGCGCCACTCAGAGCGGTGGACTGTTAATAAGTTACTTCAATGCTAGCAGTAAAGCCTTTGAGCGACAACGCAATTTCCGTTTCCGAGCCCCTGTTCTCGTTGCGAAACCAAGACGTGTTCGTAACCAAAACAGCCCATTTTTGGGGTGAACCCTGATGCCTTCGGAAGTCATTTCACGCTTCGTTGCCAACCTGTTCACGGCAATCCCGAATCAGCTGTAACTGCCTTTCTATAATTCTTCGCAGCACCCTCTGGAGTCCCATGAGCTCACCCGAGCACGAGGCCGATCGGCCGTTTCGACCGCCCTCCTCCCGCCGCCCGTCTTCGCCGATGCCGCCCTGGGCCCGATGGCTGTCCCGCCTCGCGCTGTGGCTCGTCGGGCTGGTCGCCGCTGCGGCGTTGTCGGTGCTGATGGTCGCGGCGATCGCGCTGTCGGTCGCGTATCCGAACCTCCCCGAGATCGCGAGCCTCACCGATTACCGGCCCAAGCTGCCGATGCGCATCTTTTCCGCGGACGGCGTGTTGATCGGCGAGTTCGGCGAGGAGCGGCGCAGCTTCGTGCCCATCGCCGAGATTCCCAAGGTGATGCAGCAGGCAGTGCTGGCCATCGAGGATGCGCGCTTCTACGAGCACAGCGGCGTCGACTACAAGGGCGTGGTTCGCGCCGCGTTCGCGCAGTTCAGCGAAGCACGCAGCCAGGGCGCATCCACCATCACGATGCAGGTGGCGCGCAACTTCTATCTCTCCACCGAGAAAACCTTCACCCGCAAGATCTACGAGATCCTGCTGGCGCTCAAGATCGAGAGCCAGCTCACGAAGCCGCAGATCCTCGAGGTCTACATGAACCAGATCTATCTGGGTCAGCGCGCCTACGGCTTCGCCTCCGCCAGCGAAATCTATTTCGGCAAGCCACTGAAGGAAATCACGATCGCCGAGGCCGCGATGCTCGCGGGCTTGCCGAAAGCGCCGTCGGCGTACAACCCGATCGCCAACCCCAAGCGCGCCACCGTGCGCCAGCTCTACATCATCGACCGCATGCTGGACAACGGCTTCATCACGTCGCAGCAGCATGAAGCGGCACGCGCCCAGCCATTGCGCTATCGCACCCCGACCGACGTGCCGGTGCACGCGGAATACGTGGCGGAGGCGGCACGCCAGCTCATCTTCACGCAGTACGGCGACGAGGCCTACACACGCGGCCTCAACGTCTACCTGACGATCGACTCCGGCGAGCAGATGGTCGCGTACCGCGCGCTGCGCAAGGGCATCATGGACTACGAGCGCCGCCAGGTGTATCGCGGTCCGGAGGCCTACATCGACCTGCCGGCCAACCCGCGCGAGCTCGATGCGCGGATCGCCGAGGCACTGGTCGACCATCCCGACAACGACGAGATCAAGGCCGCCGTCGCGCTGGAGGCCGGACCGAAGAAGGTCGTCGCGGTGCTGCAAAGCGGCGAGTCCATCACCATCACCGGCGACGGCCTGAAGCCTGCAACCTCCGGGCTGTCCGAGAAGGCGAATCCGAAGACCGCCATCCGGCGCGGCGCGGTGATCCGGCTGGTCAAGGGCGGCCCGAAGAACGACACCTGGTTCATCACGCAACTCCCGGAGGTCGAAGGGGCGTTCGTCGCGATGGACCCTCGCACGGGTGCCGTGCACGCGATGGTCGGCGGGTTCGACTACGCGAAGAACAAGTTCAACCACGTGACCCAGGCCTGGCGCCAGCCCGGGTCGAGTTTCAAGCCGTTCATCTATTCGGCGGCGCTGGAAAAGGGATTCACGCCCGCGACGGTGGTCAACGATGCGCCGCTGTTCTTCGACGCGGGCACCACGGGCAGCCAGCCGTGGGAGCCGAAGAACTACGACGGCAAGTTCGAGGGACCGATGTCTCTGCGGACCGCGCTGAAGAAGTCGAAGAACATGGTGTCGATCCGCATCCTGAAGTCGATCGGCCCGCCGTATGCGCAGGAATGGGCGACGCGCTTCGGCTTCGAGGCGGAGAAGCATCCCGCCTACCTGACGATGGCGCTGGGCGCCGGCTCGGTCACGCCGCTGCAGATGGCCTCGGCCTACTCGGTCTTTGCCAATGGCGGCTATCGCGTCAATCCATTCCTGGTCAGCCGGCTTACCGACAGCAAGGGCCGCGTCCTGACCGAACCCAAGCCCTCGGCGCTCGACGAATCCATGCGCACCATCGAAGCGCGCAACGCCTTCGTGATGACCAGCCTGATGCAGGAGGTGACTCGGTCGGGCACCGCAGCGGGCACGCAGGACAAGCTCAAGCGCACCGACGTGTACGGCAAGACCGGCACGACCAACGACTCGATGGACGCCTGGTTCGCCGGCTACCAGTCGCATCTGGTGGCGGTGGTCTGGATCGGCTATGACACGCCGCGCAAGCTCGGCGATCGTGAAACCGGCGGCGGCCTGTCGTTGCCGATCTGGGTGGACTACATGCGCTACGCGCTCAAGAGCATCCCGCCGAGCGAGATGTCAGCGCCCGACGGCGTGGTCAACCTCAACGGCGAGTGGTACTACGAGGAGTACACGCACGGCAGCGGCATCAGCAGTGTCGGGCTGGAGGACAAGCTGCCGACCACGCCCACCGAGGAAGAGCGCAAGAGCATCCTCGACCTGTTCAAGCGGTGATCGCTCAGGCGTTGCGCGCGAAGGCGATCCTGACACCGGCCTGTTCGCTGGCACAGGTGGACAGGGCCTCGAAGAATTCGCGGCCTTCGCGGTCGAGCCAGCGGCCGTCGACGTACTTGTAGTGATAGCCGCCCGCGCGCGCCGCCATCCACAGCTCGTGCAGGGGCGGCTGTGTGTTGAGCACGATCTTGCTTCCGTTCGGAAAGCCCAGCTCCAGCAGGCCGCCGGTGCGGTGCGCGTCGATGTCGACCACATCGTCCTGCAGGAAGCGGTCCACCGCCGCTTCCACGCTGGCCAGCACGGCGGCGGCCTTCGCGTGGTACTCGCTGTCCGACAACGGGGTGGGAACGATCTCGAGGGACATGGTCGGTAAAATCGAAGCGGTATGCCGAAGCGCCACAGCAGTTTAGCCCGCAGGTCCGTCGTGATGACGGCAGCAGGCTCTTTGCTCGCGGCGCTGTCGCTGCTGTCCGCCTGTGGCCAGAAGGGCCCGCTGACACTCGCGACCCCGAAGCCGCCTCCCGTGCCGGCCGCCGCGCCGGCCTCCTCACCTTCAAGCGCTCCATGATCCTGCCCGGCTCGCCGCATGTCGCCTACCGAGGCGACACGCTCTTCATCGAGGACTGCCCGCTGGCCGGGCTGGCAGCCGAGTTCGGCACGCCGCTGTTCGTGTATTCGCAAACCGCCATGCGCGAAGCAGCGGCCGGATGGCGCAGTGCGCTGACCGGCCGCGACCACCTCATCTGCTATGCGATGAAGGCCAACTCCAGCCTTGCGGTCCTGCAGACCTTCATCGAGGCCGGCTGCGGCCTGGACATCGTGTCGGGCGGCGAGCTCGAGCGTGCACTGGCAGCCGGCGCCGACCCCGAGCGCATCGTGTTTTCCGGTGTCGGCAAGAGCCGCACCGAGATGCGGCAGGCGCTCGAAGCCGGCGTGCTGTGCTTCAACGTCGAGAGCGAAGCCGAGCTCGACGTGCTGTCCGCAGTCGCCACGCGGCTGCGCCGCACGGCCCGAATCAGTCTGCGCGTCAATCCCGACGTGGACGCCGGCACGCATCCGTACATCTCCACCGGACTGAAGGCCAACAAGTTCGGCGTGGCGCATCAACGCGCCGTCGCGGTCTATCGCCACGCCACCACGCTGCCCGGCATCGAAGTCGCGGGCATCGATTGCCACATCGGCTCGCAGATCACCGAGGTGGGGCCCTACCTCGACGCTCTGGATCGCGTGCTCGACCTGGTCGAGGCGGTCGAAGCGGAAGGGATCCGCCTGCATCACCTCGATCTCGGCGGCGGGCTGGGCATCACCTACACCGACGAGACGCCGCCGGCCGCCGATGCGCTCGTGAGGGCGCTGCTCGAGCGCATCGACGAACGCGGCCACGGCCACCGACGCATCCTCTTCGAGCCGGGCCGGGCGCTGGTCGGCAACGCCGGCGTGCTGGTCAGCGAAGTGCTCTATCTCAAGCCTGGCGACGCGAAGAGCTTCTGCATCGTCGACGCGGCCATGAACGACCTGATGCGCCCGGCCATGTACGAGGCGTGGATGGGCATCGTGCCGTGCCGCCGGCGCGACGCCGCGCCGAGCATCTACGACGTCGTCGGCCCGATCTGCGAATCGGGCGACTGGCTCGGGCGCGACCGGGCGCTGGCCGTGGAGGCCGGCGATCTGCTGGCCGTGCTGTCGGCCGGCGCCTACTGCATGAGCATGGCGAGCAACTACAACACGCGCGGCCGCGCGGCCGAAGTGATGGTGCGCGGCGACAGCGCCTGGCTCATCCGCGAGCGCGAGAAGCCTTCAGAGCTGTTCCGCGGCGAGCGCTTGCTGCCGAAGGTCTGATCGCGGCTGCGGCGACAGCCGCCCTTCCTCGATCGCGTGGCACGCGATCTTCACCCCCTGGATGTCGAGCAGCGCAGGGCGCTCGCTCTTGCAGCGCGCGTTCGCATGCGGGCAGCGAGGATGGAACGAACAGCCGCTCGGCGGATTGAGCGGGTTCGGCACTTCACCCTGCACCGGCGTGCGCGGCCGGCCGCTCATCCGGATGTCCGGAATCGCGTCCAGCAGCATGCGCGTGTAGGGATGGCGCGGCTGCGCAAACAGCGTGGCCTTGTCTGCCCATTCGACGAGGCGGCCGAGGTACATCACCCCCACCTCGTCGCTGACATGCCGCACCACTGCGAGGTTGTGCGAGATGAACAGGTACGTCAGGCCGCGCTCGCGCTGCAGCTCCTTCATGATGTTGAGGACCTGCGCCTGCACCGACACATCGAGCGCCGAGGTGGGCTCGTCACAGACGAGGAACTCCGGCTGCGTGGCCAGCGCACGGGCGATGGAGATGCGCTGCCGCTGGCCGCCCGAAAACTGGTGCGGGAACTTCTCCATGTCGCCGGCCCCGAGCCCGACCGACTTCAGCAGCTCGCCGACCCGGGTCTTCTGCTCGCCGCCGTCGCGGATCAGCGCATGTTCGATCAGCGGCTCGCCGACGATGTCGCGCACGGTCCAGCGCGGATTGAGGCTGGCGTATGGGTCCTGGAAGATCATCTGCATGCGCCGCCGCAGTGCGGATGCCTGCGATCCTGCCAGCGTGGCGCGGATGTCCATTCCGTCGAACAGCACCTGGCCGCGCGTCGGCGTGTACAGGCCGACCAGCAGCCGCGCAACAGTGCTCTTGCCGCAGCCCGACTCGCCCACCAGCGCCAAGGTCTTGCCGCGCTGGATGCTGAAGCTCACGCCGTCGACCGCGTGGACGAATTGCTTGGGCTTGCGTTCGACAACGCGGTTGAGCCACGGCGCCGAGACATTGAAGGTCTTCGCAAGATCGCGAACCTCGACCAAGGGAGGACTCATCGGACTCCCCTGCGGGCTGCGCGCTGCGGGATGATCGCTTGGGGAGCGGCCCGGCGAGTTCATGCCGCCGCCTTTTGCGGCAGGTCGTGCAGCCAGCAGGCCGCGCGCGTGGCGCCGGCATCGAGCAGGTCGGGACGCTCGGTGCGGCAGCGCGCGAAGACGTGCGGACAGCGCGGGTTGAACGCGCAGCCGCTCGGAATCGCGTTGAGCCGCGGCATCGCGCCGTCGATCTGCAGCAGTCGAGCGCGGTCGTCGTCCATGGACGGGATGGAGCCCATCAGCCCCACGGTGTACGGATGGGCCGGCGCGTGGATCACGTCGTGCACCGGCCCGATCTCCGCAATGCGGCCGGCGTACATCACGGCCACGCGATCACAGGTCTCGGCAATCACGCCCATGTCGTGAGTGACCAGCATCGCCGCCGCGCCGTGCTCCTTGCACAGGCGCTTCAGCAGCGAAATGATCTGCGCCTGCACCGACACGTCGAGCGCCGTGGTCGGCTCGTCGGCGACGATCAGCTGAGGCTCCGCGGCAAGCGCGAGCGCGATCACCACGCGCTGGCGCATGCCGCCCGAGAACTGATGCGGGAATTGATCGAAACGCTGCTCCGCGGCCTGGATACCGGTCTCCTCGAGCAAGCGAATGGCACGCCGGCGCGCCTCGGCGGCGCCGACCGGCAGGTGCGTCTGGATGGTCTCGGTGAGCTGCCGGCCCACGGTATACAGCGGGTTCAGGGACGTCAGCGGGTCCTGGAAGATGGCGCCGATGCTGCGCCCGCGCACGCGGCGCATCTCCTCGTACGGCAGGTTGTCGATGCGCCGTCCCTGGAAGCGGATCTCGCCGGCGGCAATCCGTCCTGGAGGATCGAGCAGCCCGATGATCGATGCGCCGGTCAGCGACTTGCCGGCGCCCGACTCGCCGACGACCCCGAGAATCTCCCCCGGCGCGATGTCGAACGAGATGTCGTCCAGCGCGACCAGCGTGCCGCGGCGCGTGGGGAACTCGACTCGGAGACGGCGGACTTCAAGCAGCGGCGAGGTCATGCGGCGTCATTTGGCTGGCGGTGGGGTGCAGCCGGACACCGGCTCTTCGTGATCGATCTTCACCGTGAAGTCGGTTGCCACGCGGGTGGGCTTCACCGCGACGAGGTAGTAATGGGTGCACGGCTTCACTTCGAGGTTGATGGTCCGCTCCTCGCCGAATCGATGCAGGTGGTCGGGCAGGGTCTGCACCGCCACCACGCGCGGTCCCGGCTCGACCAGTGCCGGCGTGGAGGGCATGGTCGACTTGCCATCGACCTTGGTCACCAGCACGGGATAGGTGTCGATCGGCGCCTGGTAGTAGCGCCGCCCGTCGAGCTTCGAATAGTGGAAGTCGGTACTCGCGCAGCCGGCGATCGCCAACAGTGCGGCCGCCGCACCCGTGGTCTTCAACACTGCCTTCATGTCATACCTCCAGGCATCAACGCAACCGAGGATTCAGCGCGTCGCGCAGCCAGTCGCCGAGCAGGTTGACGCTCAGGGCGATCAGCACGAGCACCGCGCCGGGAAAGATGGTGATCCACCATTCGCCGGAAAACAAGAAGTCGTTGCCGACCCGGATCAGCGTGCCCAGCGAAGGCGAGGTGGGCGGCACGCCAACGCCGAGGAAGGACAGCGTCGCTTCGATGATGATGGCGGTGGCCACCTGGATGGTCGCCAGCACCAGGACCGGCCCCATCACGTTGGGCAGCACGTGGCGGCGCATGATGCGCAGCGACGACACGCCGATGACGCGCGCGGCCTGCACGTACTCCTTGTTCCGCTCGACCAGCGTGGAGCCGCGCACGGTGCGTGCATATTGAACCCAGCCGGTCAGCGAGATCGCAAGGATCAGCACGGCGAAGGCCAGCGTGTCGTGGGCGTTGGGGAACATCGCGCGGCCGACGCCGTCGATCAACAGCGCCACGAGAATCGCCGGGAACGACAGCATCACGTCGCAGAACCGCATGATGAAGGCGTCGGTCTTGCCGCCGACGAAGCCGGCCAGCAGCCCGAGGCTCACGCCGAGGACCATCGAGAGCAGCACCGACGCGACGCCGACGAACAGCGAAATGCGCGCGCCGAACATCAGCGCCGACAGGATGTCGCGGCCCTGGTCATCCGTGCCCAGAAGGTATGCGCTCTTGCCGTCCGCCATCCAGGACGGCGGCAGGCGAGAGTCGGCCAGATCGAGCGTGGCCAGGTTCTGCGTGTCGTGCGGCGCCACCACGTTGGCGAACACCGCGCAGAAGACGCA
The DNA here is from genome assembly GCF_029855045.1 of Piscinibacter sp. XHJ-5. Lineage (GTDB taxonomy): Bacteria > Pseudomonadota > Gammaproteobacteria > Burkholderiales > Burkholderiaceae_C > Albitalea. The sequence goes on along the minus strand of NZ_CP123228.1, from coordinate 957,783 downwards.
CACGAACGCCACCGCCGCCGCGCCCATGGCCACCGGCGAACGGATGAAGCTGTGCCAGACGTCGCTGTCGAAGAAGCGACCCAACGCCCGAGGCGCGCGCTCTGCCGTGACCTGCGCAGCAGGCCGGGTCGTCGCCAGCCGGACGTCACCGTGCTCCATTCACCGTGATCCACTTGAAGAACATGCGGTTGTCGGGCAACTGCACCAGGCTGACGTGCTTGCCGAAGCCCCACGCCAGCGCCTGCTGGTGCAGCGGGATGTGGCCGATGTCGTCGGCATGCACCTTGAACGCTTCGCGGATCGCTTCGTTGCGGCGCTTGTCATCAGTCTCGGTTTGCACCTTCAGCGCGAGCTCGTCGAACTTCGGGTTGCTGTACGAGCCGAGGTTGAACTGGCCCTGCCCCTTGTCGGTCGGCGTGGACATCAGGTTGTACATCGCGTCGTGCGCGTCGTTGGTGCTGGGTGTCCAGCCGAGCAGGTAGAAGCTGGTGTCCCGGCGCAGGATCTTGGGGAAATAACTGACCTTGGTTTCGGTCTGCAGGTTCACCTTGACGCCGATGCGCGCCAGGTTTGCGGCCACCGCCTGGCAGATCTGGCCGTCATTGACATAGCGATCGTTCGGGCAGTTCATGCCGACCTCGAAGCCGTTGGGATATCCGGCCTCGGCCAGGAGCTTCTTGGAAGCCTCGGGGTCGTGGGGCAGGCGCTTGTTCATGTCGGGCTGGAAGCCGCGCACGCCGGGCCCGATCATCTCGGCGGTCGGCGTGGCGGCATTGCGCATGACCCGCGACTTGATCGCCTCGACGTCGATCGCCTGGTAGAAGGCCTGGCGCACACGCTTGTCCTTGAACGGGTTCTTGCCCTTGACGCTGGAAAACAGCAGCTCGTCACGCTTCTGGTCCATGCCGAGGAAGATGGTGCGCAGCTCGGGACCTTGCAGCACGGTGAACTTGCCGCTCGCCTTGACCCGCTCCACGTCCTGCAGCGGCACGGGCTGCAGCACGTCGACCTCGCCCGACAGCAGCGCCGCGACCCGCGTCGCATCGTTGCCGATCGGCGTGAAGACGACCTCGTCGACGTTGCCCTCGACCTTGTTCCAGTAATTGAAGTTGCGCACGATGACCGTGCGCGTGGACGGCTGTCGCTCCTTGAGGCGGTACGGCCCGGTTCCGTTGCTCTTGAACGAGGCCGTGTTCTCCACGCCCTTGCGACGGTCCACCGGCCGCTCCGCCTTGTTCTCCTCGCACCACTTCTTGCTCATCATGTAGAGGCTGGTGAGCGTGTCGGGCAGGATGGGGAAGGGCGCGTTGGTTTCGATGTCCACCGTGTGGCTGTCGACCTGGCGCACGTCCTTGATCGGCGAGGTGTAGCCCTTCATGTCGGAGCCGTCGGCGGCACCACGCTTGAACGAGAACAAGACATCGGTGGCGGTGAACGGCGTGCCGTCATGGAAGGTGACGCCCTTGCGCAGCTCGAAGCGCCAAACCGTGGGCGAGGTCTGGGTCCACCGGGTCGCCAGAAGCGGCGCCAACGACATGTCCTTGTTGCGTCCCACCAGCGGCTCGTAGATGCTGCCGGTGAAGCCGAGCTGCAGCGTCTCGTTGAGCGAGTGCGGATCCATCGACTGCACGTCGCCTGCATCGGCCACCCGCAGCGTGGCTGCTTGGGCGACCCAGCAGGTGAGCCAGGCGGCGCCACACACAAGGTGCTTCAGGGTCATGGAGTTTCTCCGTCGTCGTTGCAGCGTGGGCATGCGAGCTAGAGCGGCATGGCCCGTTCGATCAGGCTCGCCAGGAACGCGCCGCCGAGCGGCAGGATCTCGTCGTTGAAGTCGTAGCGAGTGCTGTGCAGGAAGCAGCCTCCCTCGCCTCCCTGGCCGATGCGCAAGTAGGCGCCCGGCTTGGACTGCAGCATGAACGAGAAGTCCTCGGCGCCCATGCTCGGCGAGAGATCGCGGATGACCTTGTCCTCACCGACGAGCGAGGCGGCGACGTCGCCGGCAAAGCGCGCCTCGTGCGGGGTGTTGATCGTCGCGGGGTACATGCGGTGATAGTCCAGCCGGGCAGTCGCACCGAAGCCCAGCGCCACCGATTCGACCAGGCGACCCAGGCGCTCCTCGATCATGTCCTGCACGTCGCGTTTGAAGGTGCGCGCGGTGCCGATGAGCTGCGCCTGCCGCGGGATGACGCTGAAGGCGCCCAGGTCACCGGCCTGCATTGCGCACAGGCTCACCACGGCGCTGTCGAGCGGGTTCACGTTGCGTGCCACCAGGCTCTGCGCCGCAGTGATGATGTGGCCTGCGACCAGCACCGGGTCGATCGCCATGTAGGGATGCGCGCCGTGTCCACCGCGGCCCTGGATGGTGATCTCGAAGCGATCAGCGGCGGCCATCATGGCCCCGCTGTTCACACCGATCACGCCGGGCGGCAGGCTGGGCCAGTTGTGCATCGCGTAGACCGCATCGACCGGGAAGCGGTCGAACAAGCCGTCGTCGATCATCGCCTTGGCGCCGGCAAATCCCTCCTCGCCCGGCTGGAAGATCAGGACCGCGGTGCCGTCGAATTGCCGTGTCTGCGCCAGGTACCGCGCCGCGCCGACGAGCATCGCCGTGTGTCCGTCGTGGCCGCAACCGTGCATCAGGCCTTGCGACGCTGAGCGCCACGAGAAGTCGTTCTCTTCGCGCATCGGCAGTGCATCCATGTCGGCGCGCAGCCCGATCATCCGGCCGGATTCGGCTCGTGTGCCGCGCACCACACCGACCACCCCGGTCTTGGCAATGCCGGTATGCACCTCGTCGACGCCGGCCAGCCTCAAAGCCTCGGCCACGCGGCCGGCCGTGCGCACCTCCTCGAATCCGAGCTCGGGATGCGCATGCAGATCGCGGCGAAACGCCGTCAGTTCCGAATGCCACGCGCGCAGGCGCTGGTAGGCGCCTGCGCGGACCGAATCGACCGCTTGCAGCATCAATGGGCTCCCGCCGCCTTTTCGATGCGCAGGCGCGGATCGACGGCGAAATAGAGCAGATCGACCGCGAGGTTGATCAGCACGAAGATGAGCGCGATGAGGCACAGGTAGGCGGCCATCACCGGGATGTCGGCGAAGGTCACCGCCTGAATGAACAGCAGCCCCATGCCCGGCCACTGGAAAACCGTCTCGGTGATGATGGCGAAGGCGATGAGCGATCCGAGCTGCAGGCCGGTGATGGTGATGACCGGCACCATGGTGTTCTTCAGCGCGTGGCCGAAGTACACAGCGCGGTTGGGCAAGCCGCGGGCGCGCGCGAACTTGATGTAGTCGGCGCGCAGCACCTCGAGCATCTCGGCGCGCACGAGCCGCATGATGAGCGTGAGCTGGAACACAGCCAGTGTGATCGACGGGAGGATCAGATGTTTCCATCCGTCGACCGTGAGAAACCCTGTCGTCCACGACCCGAAGGCGATCACCTCGCCGCGCCCGAAGCTGGGCAGCCATTTCAGCGTGACGGCGAAGATGAGAATCAGCAGGATGCCGATCAGGAAGGTCGGCAGGGACACCCCGAGCAGCGACAGCGTCATCATCAGCTGTGACGAGAAGGTGCCGCGCCGCAGCGCCGCGTACACGCCCATCGGGATGCCGACAGCGAGGGCGATGAAGGCTGCCGTGACGGACAGCTCCAGCGTCGCCGGCAGCCGCTCGACGATCAGCGAGGACACCTTGCGGCCCTGCCTCAGGCTCAGGCCGAACTCGCCGCGCACCGCATTGCCGACGAAGCGCGAAAACTGCACCGGAAAGGGCTGATCCAGCCCCAGGTCGGCGCGCAGCCGCTCGCGCTGCATGGGCGTCGCGTCTTGTCCCAGCAGGTTGGTCACCGGGTCGCCCACGTACTGGAACAGCATGAACGCGATGAACGCGACGCTCAGCATCACGATCACGGCTTGGGCGAGGCGGCGAAGGACGAAAGCGAGCATGGATGGATGCCGGAGCGACAGGCCGGTGGGGCAGCCGTTTCCGCGACTCGGCGACGCGTGGATGACGCGGCGCCCTGCGATGTCGCGCGAGACACCTATCTGAGCAAAACGGATGCCGCCGGCAAAGAGGGTATGTCCCGAGGCGATGCTCGCCTCAGCGGATCGCTGCTCGTACGACGGCGCGAAGGGCCGGACATGAAAAGGGCCGCCCGAAGGCGGCCTTGAATCGAATTCGCGACAGGGCCGCGAATCAGAACACGTGCTTCACGCCGAACGCGAAAGCGCGGTTGTTGGACTGGTTGTCCTGCTTGCCCAGGCCGACGTCGGCATAGACGTTCGTGCGCTTGCTGAGCGGATAGTCGTAGCCGAGGCCCAGCTTGGAGATGGTGTTGTTGTCACCCTGGGGATCGAGGCGACCCCAGCCGGCCTTCAGGCGGCCCGGGCCAAGGTTGGCCGAAGCCGTGATCTCGACCGTCTTGTTGGTGATGGTGCCGCCAGCCAGCTTGGCGCGCGCGTAGTACAGACCCGGCTTCACGAAGCCGAGGTCATAGGTCGCGCCGATGTTGAACAGCGAGTTGCCGTCGGTACGGTCCGCAGCCATCGGGGGGCCTTCCTTCAGCTTCTCGTAGCCCAGGCCGGCGTAGATCGGGCCGGCCGCGTACTCGACGTTGAAGCCGGTATCGCGCGGAGTGCTGTTTTCACCCAGACCGACAGCCACGTTGGCGGTCAGGCCACCCCAGTTCGGCGTCTTGTAGCCCACCGTGTTCGACGTGCGAGCGCTGCCGCCGGTCGGAATGACCGCCGACGGGGTGTTGAAGCCCGCCCACGACATGGCCGTACCGAACTGGCCCACGCCGTCGTTGCCGAACGGATCGAGCTTCAATTGAACCCAGAACGCGGGGGTGTATTCACGACCCAGATAGATGCGGCCGAGATCGTTGTGGCTCAACTGGACGTAGCTGCGGCCCTGCCAGAACGGGGGGGAGCTCTGGGTGCCGTCGTCCGGATTGAAGCGGTGCTCGATCTGGAACTGCGCCGAGAGCCCGCCGCCCAGATCTTCATTGCCCCGGAACCCCAGGCGGGACGAAGCCGACTGCTTCTCGATCCATGCCTTGGAGGTGCCGTTCGCGCCCACGTTGGCAGCCGTACCGCCATTGCCCTTGGTGATGGCCAGGTCCAGCAGACCGTAGATGGTGACCGACGACTGCGCCGACGCAGCACCAGCGAATGCGCCCAGAACTGCGAGAGCGAGCAGAGATTTTTTCATTGCGACTATCTCCTAGGTTGAACAAGAGGTCCCGATCGGATGCACCCTGCCTCGAGGGCTGATCAGGCCAAACCCCCTCAGCGGAAGTTGGATGTATTGCACCAGAGCCCCTCACCGTTGCAAAGGATTGGAGGGGGGAAAGAGGCCTTTATGTTGTCTGTGCACAACGAGCCGAACACTCGCCGGTGCGGCCGCGACGGCAGCCCGAATCACGCGCCGCGGCGCATCTCACTGGGTGAAAGCAGCGTCGTGGCTGCGCTATGCTGAGTCGGTCTTGACCGCCCTGGCTGAACAACGATGGACCGTCTGCTCGTCGCCGCCGACAACGTCTTGCGCACATTGAGCGGCGCCAATCACGCGGGTCGCGCATCGCCTTCGCAGCACCTGGGTCCCGATGATGAAAGGCTGTCCGAAGCGGACCGCCGCCACGCGGGCGGCCTCATGCGCGTCAATCACGTCGGCGAGGTGTGTGCGCAGGCGCTGTACCAGGCGCAGGCGCTCACCACACGCGATCCGCGGCTGAAGCAGCACTTCGACCGCGCGGCGCGCGAAGAGACCGATCACCTCGCATGGACGCAGCAACGCCTGGACGAACTCGGGGCCTCGCCCAGCATCCTCAACCCACTGTGGTTCGCCGGCGCTTTCGCCATCGGCCTCGTGGCCGGCCGGATCGGCGACGCGACCAGCCTGGGCTTCGTCGTCGAGACGGAGCGACAGGTCGAGCAGCACCTCGAAGGCCATCTCAACGCCCTGCCCGCGCACGATGAACGCTCGCTCGCCATCGTGCGGCAGATGAAGGAGGACGAGGCACGCCACGCGGTCGACGCCCAGCAGGCAGGGGCCGCCGACCTGCCGCCGCCGGTGCGCTGGGCGATGCGCGCGGCGGCCAAGGTGATGACGACGACCGCGTACCGGGTGTGAAGGAGCGCCGCTACGCGGCCACGATCTCGAAGGAGGTCGTGATCTCGGCCGTCTTGCCGAGCATGATGGTGGCCGAGCAGTACTTCTCGTGCGACAGGTGGATGGCGCGCTCGACTGCCGATTCGGCCAGGCCCTGGCCGCTGACGGTGAAGTGCAGGTGGATTTTGGTGAAGACCTTGGGGTCCGCGGCGGCGCGCTCCGATGTCGCCTTCACCTGGCAACCAGACACCTGATGCCGCCCGCGCTTGAGAATCAGCACGACGTCGTACGCGGTGCAGCCGGCGGTACCCGCGAGTACCGTTTCCATCGGTCGCGGCGCCAGGTTGCGCCCGCCGCCGTCCGGCGCCCCGTCCATCACGAGCACATGGCCGCTGCCGGTCTCCGCGACGAACGCCATGCCGGTGGCGGCAACCCAATTGACGGTGCATTCCATGATCGGATCCTGTGCGTGCCGCACGAAAGAGGGGCGAAATCCTGACGCAGGTGCGAATTGTGCATCGCGTCACGTATTTTCGACGCGCCAGCCTAGCCAAACGGGCCGATAAATATTGCGGCGCAGCAAAGGAGGGACTACACTGGATCGCATTGGAAGGGCTTGCGAATCGACACCACGATTCCACCGTTCCAGCCGGTTGTCTCCTCCACCTCCTCCATTGGTGGATTCGGCCCAAGGCAGCAATGCCTTGGGCCTTTTTCTTGCCCCGGCCACCGCGACACGCTGACGTATGATCCGGCGCCCCAAAACATCCCCCAGGAGATCTCGATGGCCGGCCGCTCAGGCGCGCAGCAGAGCCCGAAGAAGAGCCGGTCCGGCGGCAGCGCTTCCCGTCCCCTACCCTTGACGGCGTATCTGCAGAAGATTCTGACAGCCCGGGTGTACGACGTGGCCCACGAGACGCCGCTCGAGCCGGCGCGCAGCCTGTCCAAGCGTCTGGGCAACCAGGTGCTGCTCAAGCGGGAGGACAGTCAGCCGGTCTTCAGCTTCAAGCTTCGCGGCGCCTACAACAAGATGGCGCACCTGTCGCCCGAGCAGCTTCAGCGCGGCGTGATCTGCGCGTCGGCCGGGAATCACGCGCAAGGCGTCGCGCTGGGCGCGAAGCGCCTGGGTTGCCGCGCGATGATCGTGATGCCGGTCACCACGCCCCGCGTCAAGGTGGACGCGGTGCGCTCGCTCGGCGGCGAGGTCGTGCTCCACGGCGAGAGCTACTCCGACGCGTACCTGCATGCCCTGGAGCTGGAGCGCGAGCACGGCCTGACGTTCGTGCATCCGTTCGACGATCCTGACGTCATTGCCGGCCAGGGCACGATCGCGATGGAGATCCTGCGCCAGCATCAGGGCCCGCTGGACGCGGTGTTCGTTGCCATCGGTGGCGGTGGTCTCATCGCTGGCGTCGCGGCCTACATCAAGTCGGTGCGGCCGGAGATCCAGGTGATCGGCGTGCAGACCGAAGACTCCGACGCCATGGTGCGATCCGTCAAGGCCGGCAAGCGGGTGCAGCTCAGCGACGTGGGGCTGTTCTCCGACGGCACCGCCGTGAAGATGGTCGGCGAGGAGACGTACCGCCTCGCCCGCGAGCTGGTCGACGACTTCGTCGTCGTCGACACCGACGCCGTCTGCGCCGCCATCAAGGACGTCTTCGAGGACACGCGCAGCATCCTCGAACCCGCCGGCGCGCTCGGCGTGGCGGCAATCAAGCAGTACGTCGAAACGCACAAGCTCAAAGGCCGCACCTTCGTCGCGATCACCTGCGGCGCCAACATGAATTTCGACCGGCTGCGCTTCGTCGCCGAGCGTGCCGAAGTCGGTGAGGAGCGCGAGGCGCTGTTCGCCGTCACGATCCCCGAGGAGCGCGGCAGCTTCAAGCGCTTCTGCGAGCTGATCGGCCCGCGGTCGGTGACCGAATTCAACTACCGCATCTCAGACGCCAGGCTCGCGCACGTCTTCGTGGGCATCTCCACCTCGAGCCGCGGCGAGTCGGAGAAGATCGCACGCAACTTCGAACGGCACGGCTTTCCCACCATCGACCTCACCCACGACGAGCTGGCCAAGCAGCACGTGCGCCACATGGTCGGCGGCCGCACCGAGCTCGCGCACGACGAGCGCCTGTACCACTTCGTGTTCCCCGAGCGTCCGGGGGCGCTGATGCGCTTTCTGTCGAGCATGCATCCGGAGTGGAACATCAGCTTGTTCCACTACCGCAACCAGGGTGCCGACTACGGACGCATCCTCGTCGGGATCCAGGTCCCCAGGCAGGACAAGAAGGCGTTCCGCGAGTTCCTCGACACGCTGGCTTATCCGTGCGAGGACGAAACCGACAACCCGGTGTATCGGCTCTTCCTGAGGTGATTCGGCGCAACAGCGCCGTTTGCCTCCGGCGATCCCCCGGCCCCACAATCGACGCCAGAAGCGGCGGCCGCCGCATCACCATCACCGGGTGCCCATGTCCGTCAACCGCTCGCTGATCGCACCGACGACCAACCCGACGCTCGAACAGGCGTTGCGGGACAAGCTCAAGCGCCGCAGCGAAACCACTGGCGCGCTCGGCGAGCTCGAGCCGCTTGCCATCCGTCTCGGGCTCATCCAGAACACGCTGAAACCGCGCTTTCGTGCGCCACAGCTCGCGCTGTTCGCGGCGGACCACGGCCTGGCGGTCGATGGCATTGCGGCGCCCGGACGCATGTCGACGTCCAAGCTCGTGCACAACCTGCTGACATCGCAGCTGCCGGTATCGGTGTTCGCTCGCATCCAGGGCCTGGAACTGTCGGTGGTGGACTGCGGCGTTTCCGAAGCGGTCGCTCCACATGCCCGCCTGCTGGCGCGCAAGATCGCGCACGGCACGCGCAACGCGCGCGTGACCGCAGCCATGTCGCTCGACCAGGCGCACGCGGCCATTCGCGCCGGCATGGAGATCGGCGACGCGCTTCCGGGCAATGTCGTGGCCTGCGCGGGAATCGGCGTCGGCTCCAACGAAAGCGCGGCGCTCGTGCTGTCCCGCCTGACGGGCGCAAACGTGCGCGACCTCGTCACCGCCGGGCCGGCGATGAACGAAGAGGACCTCAATCATCTCCAGATGGTGCTGTACGGAGCGCAAGGCCGGCACAAGGACGTCACGGATCCGGTCGAGGTGCTGGCCGCCTTCGGCGGCTTCGAGATCGCGCTGATGGTCGGCGTGATGCTGGTCGCCGGCAGCAAGCGGCACCTCATCATTGCCGACGGCATGCCGGCTTGCGCGGCGTTGATGGTGGCTTCGCGCATTGCGCCGGCTGTCACCGATTACTGCGTCTACTGTCGCAGCCACAGCCACCAGGGACTGGATGTCGCGCTGTCGCTGTTCCACACCTCGGCGCTGCTCGAGCTCGGGATGGAGAGCCTGGACGGCACCGGAGCGACGCTGGCCTGGCCGCTGGTGCGCAGCGCGGCGGCGCTGCTGACCGAAGTGGCCGAAGGCGAGGACCCCGGCCCGACGCATCCGGCTGAGCCCACCGAAACCACCAGCAAGTTCTGAGACCGCCTTACTGAACCGCGGGCGAGCGTTCCTGCATCTCCCGCGGCGTGGTGCCAGGCGCGCTGCGCGACTGCAGCGGCCCGCGGGCGCCGCCGGGCATCGCAGGCACGACACCGGGTGAAGCGGGCACAGCTCCCGGCGTCGCCACAGCCCCCGGCATCGTCGGCGGGGCCGCCGGCGATACCGGCGCCACGGGTGTAGGCGGCACCGGCATCGGCGGCACGGGACCGGCCGCCGGCGGCGTGATCGGCATCGGCGCCGGCAAGGTGCCGGTGGCGGCGACGGGCAGAGGGGGAACTTCGAGCACGACGGCGGTGGCGCCGCGCGCCGGTCCGATGGCCGCGGTACGCAGACTGACCGATTGCAGAACCAGCTCGCCGTCGATGGCAGACCCCACCCGGTATGCGCGCGGCATCTTGCCGTCGACGGCGATCAGCGCGACGCCATGATCTCCGGGCGCCTTGGGCGCCATCACGCCGGTGAGCTGGAAGCGAGACGCCAGCGCAGGAGCTTGCGCGCTGGGCATGGCGGCCACGGGCGGCGCACCGAACAGCCGCGTCAGATCGGCTCGCACCGGCGCCGAGTCGCCCACCGCCACCGTGTGCACCGGGGCGCTGGGCGCGCGCACCGCCAGACGCAGGCCCCAGAAAACCGCGCACGCGGCAACCAGGGCCCAGATCACAAAAGCGGACAGTCTTGCCGGCATGCGGCGATTATCATTCAACGGGCTCAACGCGCCGGCTCGGCGCCGTCAGGAAACGCAACGATGACAAGAACTTCCACCGTGCCGACGCGCGCGATTCGCCGCCGTCGCGGCTTCACCTTGATCGAGCTGATGGTGGTGCTTGTCATCATCGGCGTGCTGGCCGCGCTGATCGTTCCGAACGTGCTCGACCGCGCCGACGACGCCCGCGTCACCGCCGCGCGAACCGACGTCAATCGACTGATGCAGTCGCTGAAGCTCTACAAGCTGGACAACCAGCGCTATCCGACCACCGAGCAGGGTCTGCAAGCACTGGTCGTCAAGCCGACCTCCGGCCCCATCCCGCCGAACTGGAAGCCCTACGTCGACAAGCTGCCCAACGATCCGTGGGGACGGCCTTACCAGTACGCCAACCCTGGGGTGAAGGGCGAGATCGACGTCTACAGCTTCGGCGCGGACGGCGCGATCGGCGGCGAAGGCAAGGACGCCGAGATCGGCTCCTGGCAGTGAGGCATGCGGCGGCTGCGATGGGCGCGAAGCTGCGACACCGAGGCTTCACGCTCGTCGAGCTGCTGGTCGTGGTCGCACTGATCGCCATCGCGTCCGGCCTGGCCAGCCTGGCGCTGCGCGATCCCACCGCCAATCGACTCGAGCAGGAAGGCGCGCGCCTCGCGGCGCTGCTCGAATCGGCACGCGCCGAGGCACGCGCTTCCGGACTCGCGGTGCGCTGGGAACCGCGCAGCAGCGCGAGCAGCACCACGGGCTTTCGCTTCGTCGGATTGCCCGCCACCAACGCCCTGCCCGACCACTGGCTCAATGAAGGCGTGACTGCCGACATCGTCGGCGCGCGCGCCGTCGTGCTGGGACCGGAGCCGCTGATCCCGGCGCAGCGCATCGTGCTGAGCCTGGAGGACCGCCGGCTGACGCTGGCCACCGATGGCCTCGGGCCTTTCGAAGTGGGCACCGAATGAACCCGCGGCGCGGCGCGAGCGGCTTCACGCTGATCGAAGTGATGGTGGCGCTGGCCATCGTCGCCATCGCGCTGGGCGCCGGCATCAAGGCGGCCGGCGCGCTGGCCGACAACGCCGAGCGCCTCACCGACGTGAGCCTCGCCCAATGGTGCGCCGACAACCAGCTGGTCGGCTTGCGGCTGGCCCGGCCGGCGCTGCAGATCGGCGACAGCGAGTTCTCCTGCGAGCAGATCGGCCACAACTACCGCGGCAAGCTCGTCGTGCGGCCGACGCCCAACCCGAACTTCCGCCGCGTCGACGCGCAGATCTCCACCGAAGCCGGACAGCCGGTGCTCGGCATCTCCACGGTGCTGCCTTCGCGATGAGCCCCAGCGCCTCGAAACGTTCGCGCGGCTTCACGCTGGTCGAGGTGATGGTCGCGATGATGGTCATGGCGATCCTCGCCGTGATGGCCTGGCAGGGCGTCGACGGCATCGTCCGCACACGCGAAGCCAGCCAGGGGCGCCTGGAGCAGACGCTGCGCCTGAACACTGTCATCGGCCAGCTCGAGCAGGACCTGGCCGCCGTGCAGGAGTCGCCCGCCGTGCCGGGCATCACCTTCGACGGTGCCACGCTGCGCATCACGCGGCGGGCCGAGCGCGGCCTGCAGGTCGTGGCGTGGTCGCTGCGTCCCGGCCCCGAAGCCAATCCGGGCGCCGGACTGCTGCAGCGCTGGGCCGGACCGCCGAGCACGCGCGGCAACGAGCTGCAGGAGACCTGGATGCGCACGCAGCAGTTCCAGGGCAACGAAGTCGGCCAGCTGCGCACGCTGACGGGCGTGGCGCAATGGCAGTGTTATGCGTTTCGCGGCAACGCCTGGTCCAACTGCCAATCCACCGGCCAGGGACTGCCCAACGGCGTGCGGCTCGTGATCGAGTTCGGTGGCCCCCAGATCACCGGCAGCCTGACGCGCGACATCGCGATCGGGCCCTGAGCCGATGAAAAGGATCGCGCCTCCCACGCAGCATCGCGAGCGCGGCGCGGCGCTGCTGACCGCGATGATCATCGTCACGCTGGTCGCCACGCTGTCGGCGGCCATGGTGTGGCAGCAGTGGCGAGCCGTGCAGATCGAGTCCGCCGAGCGGGCCCGTCTGCAGTCGGCGTGGATCCTCAACGGCGCACTCGATTGGGCGAAGCTGATCCTGCGCGAGGATGCGAAGGCCAGTGCCCAGGTGGACCACCTCGGCGAGCCGTGGGCGGTTCCGCTGGCCGAGGCACGGCTGTCCACCTTCCTCGCCGTCGACAAGAACAATGCCGACGACGCACCGGAGGCCTTTCTGTCCGGCAGCATCACCGACGCGCAGTCGCGCTACAACCTGCGCAACCTGATCGACCAGAACGCGATCGTCCCGGCCGAGTTGGAAGGCCTGAAGCGCCTGTTCCAGGCGATCAACGTCGCGCCGGATCTGGCCGTCACCATCGCCGAGGGATTGCGCGGCGCCCTCGCGCCGCCGGACTCCAACAACAAGTCGGCCAATGCGCCCTTGATGCCGCAAAGCATCGAGCAACTGGCGTGGCTGGGCATCGATGCCGAAAGCGTGCAGAAGATGGAGGCCTATGTCGTGCTGCTGCCCGAGCGCACCGCGGTCAACGTCAACACCGCCCCCAAGGAAGTGCTGGTCGCCGCCATCGACAACCTCGACCTGGGCACGGCCGAGCGCATGGTGCAGACGCGCCAGCGGCAGCCGTTCAAGACGCTCGACGACATCAAGGCTGTGCTTCCGGCGACCACCGCCCAGTCGCTGTCGCAGGCGCGGGCCTTCGTTGTCTCGAAGTTCTTCGAAGTGCGCGGCCGGCTGCGACTGGAGGACCGGGTACTGGAGGAAAGCTCGCTGGTGGAACGGCGTGGAATCGACATCATTCCGCTGTCGCGCCGGCGCGAAATGAGCCGTGAGGCGCTTTCCGGCTGATCCCGACCCGCGTGTTCACCATGCTGAGGCCATCTCCAACAACATGCCGTAAGTCATTGATTTGTTAAGGATTGTAGTTCTTAGCCCCCTACAATCGTCGTAGCCTGCCGGGCGCTGCCAGCGCCTCGTCCACATGTCGCTTCTCGTCATCCAGATCGCTCCCCGTCAACGATTGCGCGCCCGCGTCGACGGCGCGACCGCGCCCGACAGCGCCCGCCTGACCGACGAATACAGCTACGCGCTGACGCCCGACGGTCTCGTGCTGGAGGCTCAGGGCCAATGCGCGGCATCGCTGTTGCCCAAGGCGGACAGCGTGGTCGCCGTGCTCGCTGACGCCGACGTGAGCTGGCACCGCATCACGCTGCCAAAGGCCCCGGCCGCGCGCCTGCGCGCGGCGCTGGTCGGCCTGCTCGAGGAAGCGGTGCTCGAAGACGCCGAGCTCACGCACTTCGCCGTCGCGCCGGATGCGGCTGCGGGACAGCCGACCTGGGTGGCGAGCATCGATCGCGCCTGGCTGCGCGCCGAGCTGGCTGCACTGGAGCAGGCAAACGTCTTCGTCGACCGCATCGTGCCGTCGGCCTGGCCGGACGATCCGCCCGGCGGCCACTTCGCCGAGACCGACTCGCAGCACAACGGCGGTGAGGAGGGCATCTCGCTCACCTGGTCGCATCCCGAGGGCGTGGCCTGCCTGCGGCTGCACGGCGGGCTGGCGCGCGCCGTCGTCCCGCGCCCGGCCCCGCACGGCACGCGCTGGAGCGCCACGCCCGGGGCCGCCGCGGCCGCCGAGCAATGGCTGGGTACCACCGTCAACGTCATGCCGCCGGCGCAGCGCCTTTTGCAGGCCGCGCGCACGCTGTGGAACCTGCGCCAGTTCGACTTCGCACGACGCAACCGCGGCACGCGTGCGCTGCGCGACGGGATGCGTCAGTTCATGAGTCCGGCCTGGCGTCCCGTGCGCTGGGGGCTCGTCGGCCTGATCGCCGCCAACATCATCGGGCTCAACCTGTGGGCGCTGCACCAGCGCTCGGCGATCGAGTCGCGGCGCGAGGCGGTGCTGGGGGTCGTGAAGACCGCCTTTCCGAAGCTGAGCGAGAACGAGATCCGCCGCGCCCCGCTGCTGGTCATGCAGCGCGAAGCCGATGCCCTGCGGCTGGCTGCAGGCAAGCCCGGCGACACCGACTTCGAGCCGATGATGCAGGCCGCCGCGATGGCCTGGCCGGCCGACCAACCCCCGGTGGACAACCTGCGCTACGAGAACGGCCGGCTGTCGCTGTCGGCACCCAGCTGGGCTCAAACCCATCTCGAGCAGTTCCGCAGCCGGCTGCGCCCCGCCGGCTGGCAGGCCGACAAGGGGCCTGACGGCCGCGTCAGCATCACGCGCGTCGGCACCGGAGGACCACGATGAATGCACGCGCTGTCACCTTGCCGCCGGCCTTCGCAAGCCTGCGCACCCAGGCGCGCGCACGCTGGCGCAGCTTCGCGCCGCGCGAAAGGCTGGCGCTGGGCGTCGGCGGCGCGCTGCTCGTCGTCTTCATCGCCTGGAGCCTGCTCGTCGCGCCGGCCTGGCGGGTGGTACGCGACGCACCGGCGGAGCTCGACCGCATCGAGGTTCAGCTGCAGCAGATGCAGCGCCTGGCTGCCGACGCCAAGGGCGTGAAGGGCGCACCGTCGGTGTCGCCGGCCCAGGCGGTGGCGCCGCTGAAGGCAGCCACCGAGCGGCTCGGCGACAAGGCCTCGCTGGCATTCCAGGGCGAGCGTGCCACGCTCACGCTGTCCGGGGTGTCGGGGGAAGCGCTGCGCGACTGGCTGGGGGAGGCGCGCAGCGCCGCCCGCGCGCGCCCGATCGACGTGCAGCTCACGCGCACGCCCGACGGTTACGCCGGACTGGTGGTCGTCACCCTGGGAGCCGGCTCGTGATTCGCACCCTGATCGGCCGCAAGGGCTCACGCCGCGGGTGGGCCAACACCGTCGCGGCCACCGGCTGGGGGGAATCCACCTACGCCGAGCTGCAATGGGACAAGTCGCGCAGCGCGGCCATGCGTTGGGGTGTTGCCGGGGCGGTGGTCGGGTTGCTGATCGGCCTCGTCGCCTTTGCGCCGGCCGCCTGGCTCGCCGGCGCCGTGGCCTCTGCCACCAATCAACGTCTCCTGCTGGCCGACGCACGCGGCACCATCTGGTCCGGCAGCGCCGTGCCGGTGCTGACCGGCGGTCCCGGCAGCCGCGACGCCAGCGCCCTGCCCGGCCGCATGGAGTGGACACTCGGTGTCAAGGGCCTCGGGTTCGAGCTGCGCGCCAGCCAGGCGTGCTGCCTCAACGGCACCGTCGTCCTGGAGTTGAGGCCGGGCCTGGGCCGCATGAACGTGACACTGGTGCCGTCGCAAGGCGGATGGATCGGCCAGTGGCCGAGCGCCTGGCTGGGCGGGCTGGGCACGCCCTTCAACACGCTGCAGCTCGGCGGATCGATCCGCCTCACCTCGCCGGGCATCACCTTCGAGACCGTCGAAGGCCGCACGCTGGTGCGCGGAAGAGCCGATGTCGAACTGGTCAACGCCTCGTCGCGCCTGTCGACGCTCGATTCGCTGGGCAGCTACCGCCTCACTCTCAACGGCGACGCGGCGAGCGCGGGCACCTCGCAGCTCAACTTGTCCACCCTCGAAGGCGCGCTGCAGCTCACCGGCAGCGGCACCTGGGGCGCCGGCGGCGTGCGCTTTCGCGGCGAGGCACGCGCCGCGAAGGGCGACGACGCGGCGCTGTCGAATCTCCTGAACATCATCGGCCGGCGCGAAGGTGCACGGTCCGTCATTTCGATCGGATGACCATGAAGCAACGCAAACCCACGACGGCCCGGCTGCCCGTGCTTCGGCAGCTTGCGACGCGCAGCCTGACCGGCGTGCTCTGCCTGTCGTTGCTCACCGCACCCGCCACCTTCGCGCAATCGCCCAATCCGCGCATCAGGGGCGGCGACGCGGTGACGCTGAACTTCGTCAACGCCGACATCGAGGGCGTCACACGCGCGATGGCGGCGATCCTGAAGCAGCAGTTCGTCGTCGACCCGCGCGTCAAGGGAACGATCACGCTGTACAGCGAAGAAGCGCTCACGCCGCGCGAGGCTTACCTCAACTTCCTCGCCGCGCTGCGCGGCCTGGGCTTCACGGTGGTCGAGTCGGGCGGCATCTTCAAGGTCGTCCCGGAGGCCGACGCCAAGCTGCAGGCCGGCACCGTGTCGGTTGGCGACGTGAACCGGCGCGGCGACCAGGTCATCACGCAGATCTTCAAGCTGAACCACGAGAGCGCCAACAACCTGGTGCCGGTGCTGCGGCCGCTGATCAGCCCCAACAACACGATCAACGCCAACCCGGGCACCAACTCGCTGATCATCACCGACTACGCCGAGAACCTCACGCGCCTGGGCAAGATCATCGCCGCCATGGACACGCCGGCCGCAGGCGACGTGGAGGTCATCTCGCTGCAGCACGCGATCGCCTCCGACATCGCGGTGCTCGTGCAGCGGCTCACCGATCCTGCGGTGGCCGGGGCAGCGGTGCCCGGCGTGGCCGGTGTCGGCTCGGCCTCGGTGCTGGTCGATCCGCGCAGCAACTCGCTGCTGGTGCGCGCGCCCAATCCGGCCCGCATGAATTCGATCCGCACCCTGGTGGCCAAGCTCGACCGGCCGATCAGCGGCCCCAATCCGCTGGGCAACATCTGGGTCGTGTACCTGAAGAACGCCGACGCCGTGAAGCTGGCGTCCGTGCTGCGCGCGGCCTACAGCTCCGGTGGCGGGGCTGGCGGGACGTCGCCGACGACGGCCTCGCCGACAGCGGCGGCGCCCGTCACGCCGGGCGCCGCCGGCCAGCAGGCCGCATCGCCGCAGGCCACCACACCGGTGGCGAGCTCGCCCACGCCGTCGACCGGCGGCTTCGTGCAGGCCGACCCCGCCACCAATTCGCTGATCATCACCGCGCCCGAGCCGATGTACCGCCAGCTGCGCGCGATGATCGACCAGCTCGACTCGCGCCGCGCACAGGTCTACATCGAGAGCCTGATCGTCGAGGTCACCGGCGGCGACGTGGCCGAGTTCGGCTTCCAGTGGCTGGGCATCATCGGCAAGGAAGGCGACAAGAACATCGGCGTGGTCGGCACCAACCTGCCCACCGGCAACACGCCCGGCATCGTCAACCTGAACCTGGCTGCCCGAGGCACCGGCGACGCGACCATCGGCGACGGCCTGAACATCGGGCTGGTGCGCAACTTCAGCGGCACTTATGCGCTGTCGGCGATCGCGCGCCTGATCCAGACCAAGAGCAACGCCAACATCATGTCCACGCCGAACCTCGTGACGCTGGACAACGAGGAGGCGAAGATCGTCGTCGGCCGCAACGTTCCGTTCGTGACCGGGCAGTTCACCAGCACCGGCACCGGCACCACCAACCCGTTCCAGACCATCGAGCGCAAGGACGTGGGCATCACGCTGCGCATCAAGCCGCAGATCGGCGAGAACGGCACCGTGCGCATGGTGATCTACCAGGAAAGCTCCGACGTGATCGCGCAGGCCACCGGCACCAGCTCGGCTGGACCCACCACGAGCAAGCGCTCCATCGAGTCGACCGTGGTCGTCGACGACGGCCAGATCCTGGTGCTGGGCGGCCTGATCGAGGACCGCTTCGACCACAACCACTCCAAGGTGCCGCTGCTCGGCGACCTGCCGGTGGTGGGCGGTCTCTTCCGCAGCGAAAGCCGCGAGCGCCGGCGCACCAACCTGATGGTGTTCCTGCGCCCGGTGGTGCTGCGCGACTCGGACGGCTCCACCAAGCTGTCGACCGACCGATACGACTACATCCGCGGCATGCAGCAGAACGCGCAGCCCGCGCGAAGCTTCGTCATGCCCATCAACGAATCGCCGGTGATGCCGCCGGCCGAGGCACCGGCCTCGGCCGTGCCGCTCGCACCCAGGCCGGTTCCGCTGTCGCCGCGCCCGGCGGCCAGCGCGCCGGAAGGCGGCAGCAGCGCGCCGACCAACTGAGGAGCCGCCATGGGCGCTCGCCATCCGCTTCCGTACGCCTTCGCCAAGGCCCACACGCTGCTGCTCGAGGACGACGGCACGCAGCTCGTGCTGTGGGCGCCCGAGTCGGTGCAGCTTTCAGCGCTGAGCGAAGTGCTGCGCATGTACGACGTCGACGCGCTCGAGCGCGAGGCGGCCGCCACGCTGACCAACCGCATCGCCAAGGCGTATGCGGGCGGCGAGTCGAGCGCCGCCACGGTGATCGGCGAGGTGGAGAGCGCGGTCGACCTGAGCCGCATGATGCAGGAGCTGCCGGCGGTCGAGGACCTGCTCGAGGCCGCCAACGACGCGCCGATCATCCGCATGCTCAACGCGCTGCTGACGCAGGCGGCGAAGGACGGCGCCTCCGACATCCACATCGAGCCGTACGAGCGGTCGAGCTCGGTGCGCTTTCGCGTCGACGGCACGCTGCGCGAGATCGTGCAGCCCAACAAGGCGCTGCACGCCGCGCTCATCTCGCGACTGAAGATCATGGCCGAGCTCGACATCGCCGAGAAGCGCCTGCCGCAGGACGGCCGCATCTCGCTGCGCATCGGCGGCCGCGCGGTCGACGTGCGGGTGTCCACGCTGCCGTCGGCGCACGGCGAGCGCGCGGTGCTGCGTCTGCTCGACAAGGGCGAGTCCAAGTTCACCCTCGAATCGCTGGGCATGGACGGCGAGGTGCTGTCCAAGTTCCACAACCTGATCCAGCAGCCGCACGGCATCGTGCTGGTCACCGGCCCCACCGGTTCGGGCAAGACGACCACCCTGTATGCGTCGCTCGGGCGCGTCGACACCGCGACGACCAACGTGCTGACGGTGGAGGATCCGGTCGAATACGAGCTTGCCGGCATCGGCCAGACCCAAGTCAATCCGAAGATCGACCTCACCTTCGCGAAGGCGCTGCGCGCCATCCTGCGCCAGGACCCCGACGTCATCATGATCGGCGAGATCCGCGACTTCGAGACCGCGCAGATCGCGATCCAGGCCTCGCTCACCGGCCACCTCGTGCTGGCCACCTTGCACACCAACGACGCGCCATCGGCCGTCACGCGGCTCACCGACATGGGCGTCGAGCCTTTTTTGCTCAGCTCCAGCCTGCTGGGCGTGCTGGCGCAGCGGCTGGTGCGCAAGCTGTGCCCCGCCTGCAAGAAGGCGGACGCGCGTGGGCGCTACCACCCGGTCGGCTGCGCGCAGTGCGGCCAGAGCGGCTACAAGGGCCGCACCGGCGTGTACGAACTAATGGTCGCCGACGAGAAGGTGCGCTCGCTGATCCACAGCCGCGCCGCCGAATCGCAGCTGTTCGTGGCGGCAGAGGAAGGCGGCCTGCGGTCGATGCGCGAAGACGGCGAACGGCTGGTGTCCGAAGGCCTCACGTCGCCGGAGGAAGTGATGCGCGTCACGCGCGAATGACGGCATTGCCGCAGGTTACATGCCCGCCTACAAGTTCGAAGCCCTCGACGCCACCGGCAAGGCCACCACCGGCCTGCTCGAAGCCGACAACGCGCGCGCCGCGCGCGCGCAGCTGCGCGCGCAGTCGCTGGTACCGCTCGACGTCAAGCAGGTCGCGGCCGCCGTCGCCGGCAGCGCCGGCGCACGCTTCGGGCGCCGTGTGTTCTCGTCCACCGGCCTGGCAGTGTGGACCCGCCAGCTCGCCGGGCTCGTCGGCAGCGGCTTGCCGCTCGAGCGCTCGCTGACCGCATTGAGCGACGAGGCCGAGGACCCCAAGCAACGGGAGCTGGTCGCGCACCTGCGCTCGGAAGTGAACGCCGGCTCGCCCTTCGCGCGCGCGCTCGCCGGCGCGCCGCGGGAGTTCGACGACGTGTACCGCGGGGTCGTCGCAGCGGGCGAGCAAAGCGGCGCGCTCGGTCAGGTGCTCGAGCGCCTGGCCGACGACCTGGAGGAGCGACAGGCGCTGAAGACCAAGCTGATCGGGGCCACGCTCTATCCGGCCATCGTCTCGCTGATCGCCATCGTCATCGTCATCTTTCTCGTCACCTACGTCGTGCCCCAGGTCGCGTCGGTGTTCGCCAGCTCCAAGCGCGCCCTGCCCGGGCTGACCGTTGCGATGCTCGCGATCAGCGCGTTCCTGCGCTCGTACGGCTGGCTGCTGCTGTTTGCGATCCTGGCCGGCTTCGTGGGGCTGACGTTGATGCTGCGCAACGAAGCCTTCCGCGAGCGCTTCGACTCCGGCTGGCTCGGCTTGCCCTTGGTCGGCCGGCTCTCGCGCGGCTACAACGCCGCCCGCTTCGCCGGCACGCTGGCCATGCTCGCCGGCGCCGGCGTGCCCATCCTCAAGGCCTTGCAGGCCGCGGCGGAAACGCTGTCCAACCGGGCGATGCGCGCCGATGCGCTCGAAGCGCTGGTGCAGGTGCGCGAAGGCGCGCCGCTGGCCTCGGCGCTCGCGGGAAAGAAGCGATTTCCGGGCCTGCTGGCGATGTTCTGCCGCCTCGGCGAGCAGACCGGCCAGCTGCCGCGCATGCTTGATCGGGCCGCCAAGCAGCTCGCGGCCGAAGTGCAACGCCGGGCGATGCAGCTGGCGACCATCCTCGAGCCGCTGCTGATCGTGGCGATGGGCGGCGTGGTCATGCTCATCGTGCTCGCCGTGCTGATGCCCATCATCCAGCTGAACACCTGGGTGCGCTGATTCCCGGGTCGCGCCCATTGCGCCTAGCCCCTAGAACGGGTTGAACCGCCGCCGCGGCCGCGGGAACTCAACTGCGGGCACGCAATCTGCATAGCAACAGAGGCGGTTTCCACGGCTTTTTTCCGCGGCCGGATTTGGGCATGCTCTGCTCGAATCGGTTGAAGCAGTTGGCTCGGAGGTTCACCATGGGTGATTCCAAGGATCTCGTCCCCCTGTCGCGTCGGGGCATACCGATCGCCCGCATGCGGCACGTCTACCGGGTCGACGAAGTGGGCCGCAAGCTCGACAAGCTGGCGCCCAAGGAGCATGAAAGCTTGCGCGCCACCTACGAGCGCATGCTGGAGAAGGGCTCCGAGCGCTTCCAGGTCAAGCCGTCCGGCCTGCCGGTGATGGACCACCTGTACGATGACCTGCCCAATTTTTCCGAGGTTCTCGACGACGTGCGCCGCCAGCTCGCGCTGTGCGAGGACAGCCACGACGCGCTGGAGATCACCCCACTGCTTCTGCTCGGCCCCCCGGGTGTCGGCAAGACCTACTTCGCCCGCGAGCTGTCCCTCCTGCTCGGCACCGGCATGGGTTTCATCTCGATGAGCTCGATGACGG
Organism: Piscinibacter sp. XHJ-5; assembly: GCF_029855045.1. Taxonomy (GTDB): domain Bacteria; phylum Pseudomonadota; class Gammaproteobacteria; order Burkholderiales; family Burkholderiaceae_C; genus Albitalea. Next base: position 936,231 of record NZ_CP123228.1, on the reverse strand, counting down.
CCGGCTGGGTGCTGTCGGGCGCATCCAGCCAGTGGAAGGGTGCGCGCCCGGGAAAGGTGTTCGAGACGCTGGTGGACGGCCAGTACGCCAACCCGGTGATGGTCGTCGACGAGATCGACAAGGCCGGGGGCGAGCACGCCTACGATCCCCTCGGCGCGCTGTACAGCCTGCTCGAGCACGACACCGCCGAGGCCTTCACGGACGAGTTCGCCGAGGTGGCGATCGACGCGAGCCAGGTGATCTGGGTGGCCACTGCCAACGACGCCCGAAACATCCCCGACCCCATCCTGAACCGGATGAACGTCTACGAGGTGCATGCGCCGGACCGGGACGCCGCGCGGCACATCGCGGCCAAGCTGTATCGCAGCATCCGCGCGGACCACGACTGGGGCTCGCGCTTCGCGCCCGAGCCGCGCGCCGACGTGCTCGACCGCATGAGCGAGCTGGCGCCGCGCGAGATGCGCCGCGCCTGGATGACGGCCTTCGGCAACGCCAAGCTCGACCGCCGGGACCACGTGTTGCCGGCGGACCTGCCTGAAGGCGGGCCGCGCAGGAGCAGCATCGGCTTCGTGCAGTAGCGACCGGGAGGAGCACTGCGGGCTAAGCGCCCACGCCGGCGAAGTTCCTCAGGCCGTCGAGGTCGAGCACCGTGACGCCGCGCGGCTCGACGCGAAGCAGCCCGGACTCCTGCAGCGTGCGCAGCGCCACGTTCGTGCGCTGGCGCGAAACGCCGCACAGCAGCGCGATCTCCTGCTGGCGCAGGTCGACGTAGGCGCGCGGTTCGGGATACAGGTCGGCATTGAACAGCGTCGCGATGCAGCGCGCGACGCGGGCATCGGTGCCGAGCAGGCGGTCGTACTCCAGCATGCCGATGAACAGGCTGAGGCGCGCGTTCAACAGGTTCTGCAGGTGATGGTTGAACGGCAGGCTGGTATTGCGCAGCCGCTCGAAGGTCGCATGCGGCACGAGCGCGACGCGCGACGGCCGCAGCGCCACCACGTCGTAGCGGCGCGGCTCGCGCTTGATCAGCGAGCCTTCACCGAACCAGCCGCCGCTGCTCATGCCGGTGAGCGTGGAGACCTTGCCGTCGGGCGAGATGACCGACATCTTCATCAGGCCGTCGATCACGCCCATCCAGTGCTCCACCGGTTGGCCCATGCGGCCGACGAAGCTGCCGGCCGGCACCTGCCGCTCGAAGGACTCGACCACGACGCGGTCGATCTCCTGCGGCGTGAGCATGCGTCCCCAGACCGAGTTGTGGATCAACGATTCCAGCGTGCGCTGCGTGCCCGGGGGCAGCGCAAGGCTCAGGTGCGCGAGCGGCTTCGTCATGCTGCGGATGATCCTCCTTCCAGGTGCGCTTCCGTATCATCCCCGCATGCCCATTTCACTGGACGGCCAGCTCGTCGTCGCCATCTCGTCGCGCGCCCTGTTCGACTTCGAGGAAGAGAACCAGGTCTTCGAAGCCTCGGACGACCGTGCCTACATGCGGCTGCAGCTCGAGCGAGTCGACAGCCCGGCCAAGCCCGGTGTCGCGTTCTCGCTGGTCAACAAGCTGCTCGCCTTCAATGCCGTCGACGCGCAGCGTGTCGAGGTGGTCATCCTCTCTCGCAACGACCCGGTGTCGGGAATGCGCGTGTTCCGCTCCGCCAAGCACTACGGGCTTCCGATCCAGCGCGGCGTGTTCACCCGCGGGCAGTCGCCCTGGCGCTACCTGCGCCCGCTGTCGGCCAACCTGTTCCTGTCGACCAACGAGCCCGACGTGCGATCGGCACTTTCGGCCGGCGTGCCGGCGGCGCGTGTGTTCCCGCAGTCGGCGAGGGCGTCCACCGACCATCCGAACGAAGTGCGCATCGCCTTCGACGGCGACGCCGTGCTGTTCTCCGACGAGGCCGAGCAGGTGTACCAGCGCGACGGTCTCGACGCCTTCCAGAGCCACGAGCTCGACCGCGCCCAGACGCCGCTGGCCGCCGGTCCGTTCAAGCCGCTGCTCGAAGCGCTGCACCGCCTGCAGCGCGAACCGTCGGACACCATGCGCATCCGCACCGCGCTCGTCACCGCACGCAGCGCGCCGGCCCACGAACGTGCGGTGCGCACGCTGATGGGCTGGAACATCGAGGTCGACGAGGCGATGTTCCTCGGCGGGCTGCCCAAGGGCGAGTTCCTGCGCGAGTTCGAGCCCGACTTCTTTTTCGACGACCAGACCGGGCACATCGAGAACGCACTGGCGCATGTGCCGTCAGGGCATGTGGCGGCAGGAGTGCGCAATCTGATCTCGTGAGGCCCGGGGCCTGCACGGCGTCGTTCACGAGGCTGCCATCTCCCGCGGTTCGAACATCGCGTTGCGAAGGCCTTCCAGGTCCAGCACACGCACCCCGCCGTATTCGATACGGATGAGACCGCGATCCTGAAGCGCGCTCAGGGCTTCGTTGACCCGCTGGCGCGACAGCCCGACCACATAGCCCAGCTCCTGCTGCGTGATGCGCAGCAGGTCGCCGACCCCGGGATAGAGCACCGGATGGAACATCGCGGCGAGGCCGCGGGCGACCCGCGAATCGGTGTCGTTCAGACGGTCGATCTCGCGCGCGGCAATGAACTGCCCGACGCGCTCGTTGAGCTGGTTCACGACGAAGCGGTTGAACGGCAGGCTGGTCTCGAGCAGCTCGTGGAACGCGTCGATCGGCAAGCCTGCGACCGTGCTGCGCCGCAGCGCCTGGATGTTGTAGCGATAGGGCTCGCGTTTGAGCAGCGTGCCTTCGCCGAACCAGGCGCCGGGCGGAATGCCGGTGAAGGTGATGGGCGGCCCGGCCGTGCTGTCGTTGCTCATCTTCAGCAGGCCGTCGATGACGCCGAACCAGTAGGTCGGCGGCTTGCCGATGCGAACGAGCAGATCGCCCGCCTGCGCCACCAGCGCCCGCAACACGGAGCGCGCGCGCTCCTGCTCGGAAGCACTGAGCAGCGCCAGCCACGGAATCCCGGCGAACTCGGTTTCCGTCAGTGGTCGGGCCCGCTGCCAGAGCGGCAGATGGGTGGAATGAGCGGTCATGGCACTGCGGGAAAGTCCGCTTCGTACAGTCCCTAGGATTGTCGTCACAACGACAACATGGCGTCAAACTCTTCTCTAGCATCCGACCCCAATGAGACGGCTTGCGGGCCATTCGAGCCCGCTGCGCTCCGGAGGAGACGATGGTGTCGACGACCTTTCCCCGCCTCTTGCTTGAACACGCAGCGCAACGGCCCGAGGCGGCCGCCCTGCGCGAGAAGGAATACGGCATCTGGCAGACCACCACCTGGTCGCAGCTCGCCACGCTCGTGCGCGATCTGGCGGACGGCCTCGCCGACGCAGGGCTGAAGCGCGGGCAGCACATCGTGGTTGTCGGCGACAACCGGCCGCGGCTGTATGCATCGATGCTCGCGGCGCAATCCATCGGCGCCATCCCGGTGCCGCTATACCAGGACGCGGTCGCGGGCGAATTCGTGTTCCCGATCAACAACGCCGAGGTCGCCTTCGCCGTCGTCGAGGACCAGGAGCAGGTCGACAAGATGCTCGAGCTGCGGACGCAATGCCCGCAGCTGGCGAGGATCTGGTTCGACGATCCGCGCGGCCTGCGCAACTACGAGGAGCCGGGGCTCGACTCGCTCGATTCGCTGGTCGAGGCCGGCCGCGCCTTCGGCCGGCGCAACGCCGGCTTCTTCGACGAGCAGGTGCGGCTCACGCAACCCGACGACGTCGCCGCGATGTTCTTCACCTCCGGCACCACCGGCCACCCGAAGGGCGTGGTGCACACGCACTTCACCTTGACCAATCGTGCACGCGCCGGCGCCAACTTCGACCATCTCACGCACGAGGAAGAGGTGCTCGCCTACCTGCCGCCGGCCTGGATCGGGCAGAACATCTTCTCGTACGCGCAGTGGCTGGTGTGCGGCTACGTCGTCAACTGCCCCGAGTCGTCGGCCACCGTGATGATCGACCTCAAGGAGATCGGCCCCACCTACTATTTCGCGCCGCCCAGCGTCTTCGAGGGCCTGCTCACCAACGTGATGATCCGCATGGAAGACGCCGGGGCGCCCAAACGCTGGCTGTTCCATCGGTTCATGGCGGTCGCGCGCCGTGTCGGGCCGGCGCTGATGGACGGTGGCCACGTGGGGCTGGCCGACCGCCTGGTCTATGGGCTGGGCAACCTGTGCATCTACGGCCCGCTGCGCAACACGCTGGGACTGTCACGGGTGCGCGTGGCCTACACCGCGGGAGAAGCGATCGGCCCGGATCTGTTCAGCTTCTACCGCGCCATCGGCGTCAACCTGAAGCAGCTGTACGGCTCCACCGAGACGGCGGTCTTCGTCTGCATGCAGCCCGACAACGCGGCCAAGGCCGACACGGTCGGCGTGCCCTGCGAAGGCGTGGAGCTGCAGGTGACGACCAGCGGCGAGATCCTCATCCGATCGCCGGGCCTGCTGAAGGGCTACTACAAGAACGCCGTCGCCACCGACGAGGTGCTGTCGCCCGAAGGCTGGTACCGCACCGGGGATGCCGGCTTCGTCGACGCGACCGGGCACCTGAAGATCATCGACCGCGCGAAGGACGTCGGCCGCCTGGTCGGCGGACCCAATGACGGCGCGATGTTCGCGCCCAAGTACGTGGAGAACAAGCTGAAGTTCTTCCCTCACATCAAGGAGGCGGTGGCTTTCGGCGACAAGCGCGACCGCGTGTGCGCCTTCATCAACATCGACTTCAACGCGGTGGGCAACTGGGCGGAGCGCCACAACCTGCCGTACGCCGGGTATACCGACCTCGCGCAGAAGCCCGAGGTCTACGCGTTGATCAAGGACTGCGTCGAGAAGGTCAATGCCGACCTCGCTGCCGACGACAAGCTCGCCGGCAGCCAGGTGACGCGCTTCCTGGTGCTGCACAAGGAACTGGATGCCGACGACGGCGAGCTCACCCGCACGCGCAAGGTGCGGCGCGGCTACATCCAGGAGAAGTACGCGGTGCTCGTCGAGGCGATGTACGAAGGCAAGACCTCGCAGTACATCGAGACCCAGGTGAAGTTCGAGGACGGCCGCACCGGCGTGGTCGCCGCCGAGCTGAAGATCAGCGACGCGAAGACCTTCTCGACGGTGAGGCAGGCCGCATGAGTGCGCACGGCGTCCCGAAGTCCTCGTCCCGGGAGCGCGCAGCGCGGAGGGCAGCCCGATGAGTGCGCGGTCCATCGGCGATGTCGTGCTCGACATCAACAACATCTCGCTCAGCTTCGGCGGCGTGAAGGCGCTGACCGACATCAGCTTCGACGTGCGCGAGCACGAGATCCGCTCGATCATCGGGCCCAACGGTGCCGGCAAGAGCTCGATGCTGAACTGCATCAACGGCGTGTACCAGCCGCAGCAGGGCTCGATCACCTTCCGCGGCAAGACTTTCCGGCACATGAACTCACGGCAGGTGGCGGAGATGGGCGTCGCGCGCACCTTCCAGAGCCTGGCGCTGTTCAAGGGCATGAGCGTGCTCGACAACATCATGACCGGGCGCAACCTGCGCATGAAGACGAACCTGCTGCTGCAGGCCATCCGCGTCGGCCCGGCCGAGCGCGAGGAGATCCGCAACCGCGAATTCGTCGAGCACATCATCGACTTCCTCGAGATCCAGCCCTATCGCAAGACGCCGGTGGGCCGCCTGCCGTACGGCCTGCAGAAGCGCGTCGATCTCGGGCGCGCGCTCGCGATGGAACCCAAGGTGCTGCTGCTCGACGAGCCGATGGCCGGCATGAACGTCGAGGAGAAGCAGGACATGTGCCGCTTCATCCTGGACGTCAACGACGAGTTCGGCACGACCATCGTGCTGATCGAGCACGACATGGGCGTGGTGATGGACATCTCGGACCGCGTGGTGGTGCTCGACTACGGCAAGAAGATCGGCGACGGCGCGCCCGAGCACGTGCGCAGCAATCCCGACGTCATCCGTGCCTATCTGGGCACCACCCACTGATCGGAAGGCACGGCCATGGGATTCTTCCTCGAGGCATTGTTCGGCGGCTTGATGGCCGGCATGCTGTACTCGCTGATCGCGCTCGGCTTCGTGCTGATCTACAAGGCCTCGGGCGTGTTCAACTTCGCGCAGGGCGCGATGGTGCTGTTTGCCGCGCTCGCGATGGCGCGCTTCGCGGAATGGATCCCGCAATGGACCGGCCTGCAGAGCAAGGCGCTGGCGACGCTGATGGCATTCCTGCTGGCAATGCTGGTGATGGTCGTCGTCGCCTGGCTGATCGAGAAGCTCGCGCTCGGCCGGCTCGTGAACCAGGAAGGCATCACGCTGCTGATGGCCACCCTCGGCATCGCCTACGTGCTCGACGGCCTCGGCCAGACCATCTTCGGCTCGGACATCTACAAGATCGATGTCGGCATGCCGAAGGATCCGCTGTTCCTGCTGGAGAGCACCTTCCAGGGCGGCGTGCTGGTCAACAAGGAGGACCTGTTCGCCTCCTTGATCGCCGCCGCGCTGGTGATCGTGCTGACGCTGTTCTTCCAGAAGACTTCCACCGGGCGTGCGCTGCGGGCGGTGGCCGACGACCACCAGGCCGCGCAGTCGATCGGCATTCCGCTGTCGCGCATCTGGGTCATCGTGTGGTCGGTCGCCGGCTTCGCGGCGCTGGTCGCCGGCGTCATCTGGGGCTCCAAGCTGGGCGTGCAGTTCTCGCTGGCGCTGGTCGCGCTGAAGGCGCTGCCGGTGGTCATCCTCGGGGGGCTCACGTCAGTGCCCGGCGCCATCATCGGCGGGCTGATCATCGGCGTGGGCGAGAAGCTGTCGGAAATCTACCTGGGCCCGTATTTCGGCGGCGGCATCGAGATCTGGTTCGCCTACGTGATGGCGCTGATGTTCCTGCTGGTGCGCCCCCAGGGGCTGTTCGGCGAAAAAATAATCGACCGCGTCTGAGCACACAAGGAGACCGAGATGCTCTACCGCGAGAACGGCCAATTCAAGACCACCTACCGCGCCGACCAGCAGATCTTTCCCATCGCGCAGGACCGCTGGTTCCTGCTCCTGGCGCTGTCCTTCGCGTTCGCCGTGGTGCCGCTGGTGGCATCGCCCTATCTCTTCAAGGCGATCCTCATCCCCTTCGTGATCCTGTCGCTGGCCGCCATCGGGCTGAACATCCTGGTGGGCTACTGCGGCCAGATCTCGTTGGGCACCGGCGCCTTCATGGCCGTCGGCGCATACGCGGCCTACAACTTCATGGTGCGCATCGAGGGCATGCCGCTGCTGGTCGCGCTGCTGCTGGGCGGACTGTGCGCGATGGCCGTCGGCGTGCTGTTCGGCATCCCGAGCCTGCGCATCAAGGGCCTGTACCTCGCGGTGGCGACGCTCGCGGCGCAGTTCTTCGTCGACTGGGCGTTCCTGCGCATCAAGTGGTTCACCAACGACTCGGCGTCCGGATCGGTCGGCGTGTCCAACCTGCAGGTGTTCGGCGTGCCCATCGAGACGCCGGTGCAGAAATACCTGTTCGTCCTGGCGCTGGTGACGCTGTTCGCGCTCATGGCCAAGAACCTCGTGCGCGGCGCCATCGGCCGCGAGTGGATGGCCATGCGCGACATGGACGTGGCGGCCAGCGTCATCGGCATCCGTCCGGTCTACGCCAAGCTGACGGCATTCGCGGTCAGCTCGTTCATCGTCGGCGTGGCCGGTGCGCTGTGGGGCTTCGTGCACCTGGGCTCGTGGGAGCCGGCGGCCTTTTCGGTCGACCGCTCGTTCCAGCTTCTGTTCATGGTGATCATCGGCGGACTGGGCTCGATCATGGGCAGCTTCTTCGGGGCGGCCTTCATCGTCATCCTGCCGATCCTGCTGAACCAGGTCCCTGCGATGCTCGGCATCCCGATCTCGACGGCGACCGCTTCGCATCTCGAATCGATCATCTTCGGCTCGCTCATCGTCTTCTTCCTCATCGTCGAACCGCACGGGCTCGCCCGGCTGTGGTCCATTGCCAAGGAGAAGCTGCGGCTGTGGCCCTTCCCTCACTGATTTCACTTGTGCACGCCGCGAACGTGCTCTTTCAACTCTGGAGGCAAACATGAAACTGAAGTCTCTTGCTCTGGCTGCCGGCGCCGCTGCCCTGTGTCTGGGCAACCTCGTCGGCACCGCTGCCTTCGCGCAGGCGAAGGAGCAGTTCTTTCCTGTCCTCGTCTACCGCACCGGGCCGTATGGGCCGAACGGGGTGCCGTTCGCCAACGGCTACGTCGACTACCTCAAGCTGGTGAACGCGCGCGACGGCGGCATCAACGGCGTGAAGGCCACCTTCGAGGAATGCGAGACCGGCTACGCGACCGACCGCGGCGTGGAGTGCTACGAGCGGCTGAAGGCCAAGGGCCCGACCGGCGCGACGGTGTTCCAGCCGCTGTCCACCGGCATCACCTTCGCGCTGACGGAGAAAGCCCCGGCCGACAAGATCCCGCTGATCACCGCCGGCTATGGCCGCTCCGAGTCCGCCGACGGCGGCGTCTTCAAGTGGAACTTCCCGCTCACCGGGACGTACTGGGTCGCGGCCGATGTGCTGATCCAGCACATCGCCAAGAAGGAGGGCGGCGCCGACAAGCTCAAGGGCAAGAAGATCGCGCTCGTCTACCACGACTCGCCGTACGGCAAGGAGCCCATCCCGCTGCTGACCGAGCGCAGCAAGATGCACGGCTTCGAGCTCACCACCATCCCCGTCACCCACCCCGGGGTGGAGCAGAAGGCCGCCTGGCTGCAGATCCGCCAGAGCCGCCCCGACTACGTGTTCCTCTGGGGCTGGGGTGTCATGAACTCCACGGCGCTCAAGGAAGCCGTGGCCACCGGCTATCCGCGCGACAAGATGTACGGGGTGTGGTGGGCCGCCGCCGAGCCGGACGTGAAGGACGTCGGCGATGGCGCCAAGGGTTATCAAGGCCTCGCGCTGCAGCACGGGGCGGGCATGTCGAAGGTGCACCAGGACGTCGTCAAGTACCTCCACGACAAGGGCCAGGGCACGGGACCGAAGGAGGAGGTCGGCACCGTGCTGTACACGCGCGGCCTGATGTCCGCGATGCTGGCCGTTGAAGGCGTCAAGCGCGCGCAGGAGCTCTACGGCAAGAAGCCGCTCACGGGCGAGCAGGTGCGCTGGGGACTGGAGAACCTGGCCCTCGACCAGAAGAAGCTCGACGCACTGGGCTTCGCCGGCGTGATGAGGCCGATCAGCACCTCGTGCGCCGACCACATGGGCGCCTCATGGGCCCGCGTGCAGACCTGGGACGGCGCCAAGTGGAGCTTCAGCTCCGACTGGTACCAGGCCGACGACCAGATCATCAAGCCGATGGTCAAGGCCGCAGCCGACAAGTACGCAGCCGAGAAGAAGCTGACGCGCCGCGCACCGTCCGACTGCGGCTCCACGGCCTCGTGAACCACGAAGCGGTCGGGCGTGCCGCCCGGCCGCTTTCCACGGACATCCCGAATGAGCGCAACCCCCAACATCCTCCTCAACGTCAACGGCATCGAGGTGATCTACAACCACGTGATCCTCGTGCTCAAGGGCGTGTCGCTGCAAGTGCCAGAAGGCGGCATCGTCGCGCTGCTGGGCGGCAACGGCGCCGGCAAGACGACGACGCTGCGCGCGGTCAGCAACCTGCTGGCGGGCGAGCGCGGCGAAGTGACCAAGGGCTCCATCGAGCTGCGCGGCGAGCGCATCGAGGCGCTGTCGACCGCCGAGATGGTGAACCGCGGCGTCATCCAGGTGATGGAGGGCCGCCACTGCTTCGGCCACCTGACCATCGAGGAGAACCTGATGACCGGCGCCTACACACGCAAGGACGGCAAGGCCGCGGTGGGGCAGACGCTGGAGAAGGTCTACGCCTATTTCCCGCGCCTGAAGACGCGCCGCACCTCGCAGGCGGCCTACACGTCCGGCGGCGAGCAGCAGATGTGCGCGATCGGTCGCGCGCTGATGGCCAATCCGAAGATGGTGCTGCTCGACGAGCCCTCGATGGGCCTCGCGCCGCAGATCGTCGAGGAGGTGTTCGAGATCGTGAAGGACTTGAACAGCAAGGAGCGCGTGACCTTCCTGCTGGCCGAGCAGAACACCAACATGGCGCTGCGCTACGCCGACTATGGCTACATCCTGGAGAACGGCCGCATCGTCATGGACGGCGCCGCGAGCGCGCTCGCCGAGAACGAGGACGTGAAGGAGTTCTACCTCGGCGTCGGCGGCGGCGACCGCAAGAGCTTCAAGGACGTCAAGAGCTACAAGCGCCGCAAGCGCTGGCTCTCGTGAACACCGCGAGGACGACATGGACGACTTCTTCGCACCGCCCGCCTTCAAACCCGCCGACGCCCTGTTGCAGCTCAAGCGCAGCCTGCGCGATCTCAAGCCGCTGGCCGAGCGCGGCGAAGGATTCGAGCTGCAGGGCATGCGGGTGATCGAGCTCTCCAGCGACGCCAGCACGATCACCGTGCGGCTGGCGCGGCGGCAGTCGCGCACGCCCGAATGGGACCGCCTCGTGCTGAAGAACAGCGCCGATGTGCGCAAGTGCATCGACGAAGCGAGAAGGCGCCTCGCGCGCTGGACGGAGGAATGATCGATGAGCGCTGATGCGTCCGCCTTCTACGACGTGCTCGAAACGCGCCCGCCCGAGTTGCGCGAACGGCATCTGATGGCCGCCCTGCCGACGCAGGTCGCCCACGCACGGGCGCACGCGCCGGCATTCGCCGAATTGCTGAGGGACGTGAGTCCCGCCGAGGTGACGAGCCGCGCCGCGCTGGCCCGCCTGCCGGTCACGCGCAAGCACGAGCTCATCGAGCGGCAGCGCGCGACGCGTGCCGGGGGAGACCCCTTCGGCGGCTTCGCGACCATCGGCTGGCACACGCGCAGCGGCGCCTTGCGGGTGTTTGCCTCGCCCGGCCCGATCTACGAGCCCGAGGGCCGCGGGCCGGACTACTGGCGCGCCGCGCGCGCCCTGTACGCGGCCGGCTTTCGTGCCGGCGACCTCGTGCACAACAGCTTCAGCTACCACCTGACGCCCGCGGGCTCCCTCGTCGAAACGGCCGCGCAGGCGCTGGGCTGCACCGTCTTCGCCGGCGGCGTGGGCAACACCGAGCTGCAGCTGCAGGCCGCCGCCGACCTCCAGCCTCAGGGCTACACCGGAACGCCGAGCTTCCTGAAGATCCTGCTCGACAAGGCCGCCGAGTCGGGCGTCGCGCTGCCCACGCTGCGCAAGGCGCTGGTGTCGGGCGAAGCGTTCCCGGTCTCGCTGCGCGACTGGCTCGCCGAGCGCGGCATCGCCGGCTACCAGTGCTACGCCACCGCCGACGTCGGCCTGGTCGCCTATGAAACCACGGCGAGGCAGGGGCTGGTGCTCGACGAGCACGTCATCGTGGAGATCGTTCGTCCGGGCACCGGCGACCCGGTGGCCGAAGGCGAAGTCGGCGAGCTGGTGGTGACCACGCTCAATCCCGACTACCCGCTGATCCGCTTCGGCACCGGCGACTTGTCGGCCATCCTGCCGGGACACTGTCCGACGGGCCGCACCAACGCGCGCATACGCGGCTGGATGGGACGTGCCGACCAGACCGCCAAGGTCCGCGGCATGTTCGTGCATCCGGCGCAGGTGGCCGACATCGCGCGCCGCCATCCCGAGGTAACGCGCGCCCGGCTGGTGGTGAGCGGCGAAATGGCCAACGACCGCATGACCTTGCAGGTGGAGGTGGCACAGCGGCCGGAAGGCCTCTCGGCGCGCATCGCGGAGTCGATCCGCGACGTCACCAAGCTGCGCGGCGAGGTGGTGCTGCAGGCGCCCGGCACGCTGCCCAACGATGGCAAGGTCATCGAGGACGCACGCCGCTACGACTGAGTCGCTTGAGTCAATCGCACATCGCGAGCCGCCGACGGGGTTTCCTATTACGTAATTCCCGTCATGCCAATGGCCGAGGGCCTTGCGGACAATGCGGGCCTGCTCCCTGACGACAAAGGATCTCCGCCATGAAACATACGCTGTTTGTTGCTGCCATGGCCGCGCTCGCGGCTTCCACCGCGTTCGCCGAATACCCTGAAAAGCCCGTCACCATCGTCGTGCCCTTCGCTGCCGGCGGCCCCACCGACAAGGTGGCGCGCGACCTGGCCGAGGCGCTGCGCAAGCCGATGGGCAATGCGACGATCATCATCGAGAACGTCGGCGGCGCCGGCGGCACGCTGGGCGCCACCAAGGTGGCCAAGGCCGCGCCGGACGGCTACACGCTGCTGCTGGCCCACGCGGGCATCTCGACCGCGCCGGCGCTCTATCGCAACCTGCAATACAAGACGCTCGAGGACTTCGAGTACCTGGGCATGGTCAACGAGGTGCCGATGACGCTGGTGAGCAAGCCGACGCTGCCGGCAAACAGCTACGCCGAGCTGGTCAAGTGGCTGGAGGCCAACAAGGGCAAGGTCAACCTGGCGCACGCGGGACTGGGCTCCGCGTCGCACCTGTGCGGCCTGATGTTCCAGAGCACCACCAAGATGGAAATGCAGACCGTGCCGTACAAGGGCACCGGCCCCGCCATGACCGACCTCATCGGCGGCCAGGTCGACATCATGTGCGACCAGACCACCAACACCACCGGCCAGATCGAAAGCGGCAAGATCAAGGCCTTCGCCGTGACGAGCAAGGCGCGCCTGAAGACGCCCGTGCTGGCCAAGCTGCCCACGCTCGACGAAGCCGGCCTCAAGGGCTTCAACGTGACGATCTGGCACGCGATGTATGCGCCGAAGGGCACGCCGAAGGCCGTCCTCGAGAAGGTCAACACCGCGTTGAAGGCCGCGCTCAAGGATGCCGACTTCATCAAGCGCGAAGAAGCGCTGGGCGCGGTGATCGTCAGCGACGCACGCGTCAATCCGGTCGAGCACAAGAAGTTCGTCGAGTCCGAGATCAACAAGTGGGCCCCGGTGATCAAGGCCGCCGGACAGTACGCGGACTGAAGCGCTTTTCTCTCCTGACGAGGCCACCTGCGGGTGGCCTTTTTTATGCGCGAAGCGTGATCGGGATCGTGACCGGCCCGTCGTTGACCAGATGGACCTGCATGTCGGCGCCGAATTCGCCACAGCCCACCGGCGCGTGCAGCTGCAGTGCGGTCGCGACGACGCGCTCGTAGAGACGACGTCCCAGCTCGGGCGGCGCGGCGGCGCTGAAGCTCGGACGGTTGCCCCCGGCCACGTCGGCTGCCAGCGTGAACTGGCTGACGATCAGCAGCCCGCCTTGCGTGTCGACCACGCTGCGGTTCATCTTCCCGGCGCCGTCCGAGAAGATGCGCAGCTTGAGCAGCTTGGCGACGAGCTTGTCGGCGATCGCCTCGTCGTCCACCGGCTCGGCGCAGACGAATACCAGCAGCCCGGCGCCGATCTGGCCGGTGACCCGTCCGGCCACTTCGACCCTTGCCTGGGACACCCGCTGCACCAACGCCAGCATGCCCGCCTCAGACAGTGCCCGTCGTCTGCACGCCGACGGGCTCCTGGCCGACCGGCAGCAGCTCGATGGTCACTCGCAGGCCGCCCACGGCATTGATGAGCCCGCGCTCGGCCTCGTCGCGCTTGGCGGCCGCGCGCGCCAGCGTCCAGCCGCCGGGCACGTGCATGTGCAGCTGGCAGAACTTCGCGCCGGCCGCACGCCGCGTGCGCAGGTGGTCGAAGCGCACCTCGTCGCTCGCCAGGCGCGCGAGCGTCGCAGCGATGGCCTCGCGCTCGCGGTCGGACAGCGCGCGGTCCATGAGGCCGTCGACCGATCGACGCAGCAGCCCGTATGCCTCACGCAGGATGTTGGCAGCCACGACGATGGCCAGCAGCGGATCGATCCACAGCAGGCCCGTCACCGGCACCAGCAGGACTCCGCCGGCAACGCCGACCGAAGTCCACACGTCGGTCATCAGATGACGCGCGTCCGCCTCGAGCGCGATGGAGTCGTGATCGCGCGCCGCGCGCAGCATCGCCCAGGCGAGCACGCCGTTGATGAGCGAGCTCACCACCGACAGCACGACGCCGAGCGCGACTCCTTGCAACGGCTGCGGCGACACCCAGCGATGGATGGCGGTCCAGATGATGGCGAGCGCGGCGCCCACGATCAGCAGCGCCTCGAAGCCGCTCGAGAAGTACTCGGCCTTGCTGTGGCCGTAGGGATGGTCGTCGTCGGCCGGCGCCTGGGCGATGGTCACCATGACGAGCGCGAACACCGCCGCCGCCAGGTTCACGAACGACTCCATCGCGTCCGACAGCAGGCCGACCGAGTCGGTCACCCACCAGGCCGCGGTCTTCAGCGCAATGGTGGCCAGCGCGGCCAGTACCGACAGCTTGAGGAAGGTGCTGACCGAGAGGCGCGTGCGCGGCGCGAAGCTCACCGCGGTCACCGCCTCAGGTCAGCGTCACGCGCGCAAACTTGCGCTTGCCGACCTGGACCACGTAGGTCCCGGCGGGCAGCTTGAGCGCCCGGTCGCCGACCACCGAGCCGTCGACCCGCACGCCGGCGCCATCGACGAGGCGCAGCGCCTCGCTGGTCGATGGTGCGAGGTTGGCCTGCTTGAGCAGCGTGCCGATCGGCAGCGGGGCGCCGCCCAGCGTGATCTCGGGGATTTCGTCGGGCACGCCGCCCTTGGCGCGGTTGTCGAAGTCGGCCTGCGCCGCATCGGCAGCCGTCGCGCCGTGGAAGCGCGCCGTGATCTCCTTGGCGAGCATCACCTTCGCATCCTTCGGGTTGCGGCCTGCCTGGACTTCGAGCTTGAGCTTGGCGATCTCCGCTTCGGGCCGCCAGCTCAGCAGCAGGAAGTACTTCCACATCAGGTCGTCGCTGATCGACAGCAGCTTGGCGAACATGTCGTTCGCCGGCTCGGTGATGCCGATGTAGTTGTTCTTGCTCTTGGACATCTTCTCGACGCCATCGAGCCCTTCGAGCAGCGGCATCGTGAGGATGCATTGCGGCTCCTGCCCGTACTCGGCCTGCAGGTGCCGCCCCATCAGCAGGTTGAACTTCTGGTCCGTTCCGCCGAGCTCGAGATCGCTCTTCAGCGCGACCGAGTCGTAGCCCTGCATCAATGGGTACAGGAACTCGTGCACGCTGATCGGCGTGCCGGCCTTGAAGCGCTCGTGGAAGTCGTTGCGCTCCATCATGCGCGCCACCGTGTACCTGGCAGCGAGCTGGATCATGCCGCGCGCGCCGAGGGCATCGCTCCATTCGGAGTTGCGGCGGATGCGCGTCTTCTCCGGATCGAGCACCAGCGTGGCCTGCTTGAAGTAGGTCTGGGCGTTGGTCTCGATCTGCTCGCGCGACAGCGGCGGTCGGGTGGTGTTGCGACCGGACGGATCACCGATCAGCGAGGTGAAGTCGCCGATCAGGAAGACGACCTCATGGCCCAGGTCCTGCAGCTGCCGCATCTTGTTGAGCACGACCGTGTGGCCCAGGTGCAGATCCGGCGCAGTCGGGTCCAACCCGAGCTTGATTTGCAATGGCACACCTGTTGCATCCGAACGGGCAAGTTTCACTTGCCAGTCGGCTTCCGGTAACAGCTCGTCACAGCCACGTTTCGAGATCGCCAGCGCCTCGCGAACTCCGTCGGTGATCGGGTGGTCCAGACGACCGGCGCCATTCGTGGCAGGGGACGCGGCAGTGATTTCGGCGGGCTGGGTCATGGAACCACGCAAAGTTTTGCGAAGGAGGTGGGAGTGGAGGGACAACAGAAGGCTTCGAGACGACCGGCCCGTATAATTCGAGCCGGCTGTTGCCGGGCGTAGCCCGGCTTGAGCATGATCCCGCAGGGGCTGGAAAGCGTTGCGAATTCTAGTGGACGCCCCGGATCGTGATGAACAACCAACCAGCGCCCGCCCGGACGCTGGCCAGCAAGACGAGCGGCCACGCTCGGCAAACAAATTGAGTTCGTTGGATCCTGTTGACCGCGCTTGGGCCGAGGCCCTGCAGCGCACCGGAAGCTTCGTTGCGCGGCATCCCCGCGGCATCGCGTCGGCCGTCGTGATTGCGCTGGCCGGTTTCGCGGCCACGGCCTTCGGCATCGCGCCGCTGGCGCCGGACGCGGCCGACCTGCCGAGTCGCATCGTGACGGAAAGTGTCACACCGGAAGGCATCGAAGGGCAGCTCGAGGCGCTGGCCGCCTACGAGCTGGAGCTGTACCGCAGCGACCTCACGCGCAGCAGCGACACCGCCGACAGCCTGCTCACCCGGCTGAACGTCGGCGACCCGAAGGCTGCGGCCTTCATCCGCAATGACGCCACCGCCCGCAAGCTGCTCACCGGCCGTGCTGGCAAGATGATCCAGGTGCGCGCCGACGCGTCGGGCGAGCTGGAAGAGCTGGTGGCACGCTACGCCGCCGAACGAAGCGACCAGTTCAGCACCCATTTCACTCGCCTGTCGATCAAGCGTGTCCAAGGGCAGCTGCGCGCCAGCATCGAAACGGCACCGCTGGCGGCGCAGGTGAGACTGGGCAGCGGCACCATCCGGAATTCGTTGTTTGCCGCGACCGATGAAGCGCGCATCCCTGATCCCGTCGCAACTCAGATTGCCGAGATCTTTTCCACCGATGTCGACTTCCGGCGCGAGCTTCGCCGAGGCGACACCTTCCGCGTCATCTACGAAGCGCTCACCGCCGACGGCGAACCCATCACCTGGAACGAGTCGTCGGGTCGCGTGCTGGCCGCCGAGTTCACCAACGCCGGCAAAACCTATTCGGCGGTCTGGTTCAAGGACCCGGCCACCGGCCGCGGCGGCTACTTCGATCTAGGCGGCGAGAGCAAGCGCCGGGCGTTCCTCGCCAGCCCGATGGAGTTCTCCCGCGTCACGTCCGGCTTCGCGATGCGCTTCCATCCGATCCTGCAAACCTGGCGTCAGCACAACGGCGTCGACTATGGCGCTCCGAGCGGCACGCCGGTGCGCACGGTGGGCGACGGCGTGGTCGACTTCGCCGGCTGGCAGAACGGCTATGGCAACGTCGTCAGCATCAAGCACAGCAATGACCGCACTACCGTCTATGCGCACCTGAGCAGCATCGACGTGCGGCGGGGCCAGCGTGTGGAGCAAGGCGCCCGAATCGGCGCAGTCGGCGCCACCGGCTGGGCGACCGGTCCGCATCTGCATTTCGAGGTCAAGGTGCACGGCCAGCAGCAGAACCCGCTGCTCATCGCGAAAGCGTCCGAAACGATCGCCATCTCGCCCGTCGCCAAGCCGCAGTTCCTTTCGCTGGCGCAAAGCGTGCGCGCACAGCTGGACGCCGCGCAGACTGTCGCCGCGTCCGGCGGCAACTACGCCGAGTAGCGGCGGCGCCGCGACCCATTGCGAGGCCCGCACTGCGCGGGCCTTTTGCTTGGCGTGGGCACAATCGCGGCACGCGCTCAACACGATCGGGACTGAAGATGACCCACCTGTACATCGGGCTGATGTCCGGCACCTCGCTCGACGGGGTCGACGGCGTGCTGGTCGACTTCTCCGCCGGCGCCTCCTCGCCGCTGCACCTTCGCGCGCATGCCCATCGTCCGTTCGCGCCCGATCTCGCCGCCGAGCTGCTGGCGCTCAACACCACGGGCGCGGACGAGCTGCATCGTGCTGCGCTGGCTGCCAACGCCCTCGTGCGCGTCTATGCAGATGTCGTGCGCGACCTGCTCGAGCGCAGCGGCGTGACGCATGGCGAGGTTCACGCCATCGGCGCGCACGGCCAGACAGTGCGGCATCGCCCGCGTGAGTTCGACGGCCTCGGATACACACTGCAGCTCAACAACCCCGCGCTGCTCGCCGAGCTGAGCAGCATCGATGTGATCGCCGATTTCCGCACGCGCGATGTGGTGGCTGGGGGCCAGGGCGCGCCGCTCGTCCCGGCGTTTCATCGCGCAGTGTTCGGGCGAACCGACGAAGGCGTCGCGGTGCTCAACATCGGCGGCATTTCCAACCTCACCCATCTCGCGGCGGACGGATCGACCATCGGCTTCGACTGCGGGCCGGGCAACGCGTTGATGGACCACTGGTGCCGTCGTCACACCGGCCGACCTTTCGACGAAGACGGAACCTGGGCAGGCGGCGGACGTGTCATCGACAGGCTGCTGAGCGCGATGCAGGGCGAGGTGTACTTCGACCTGCCGCCACCGAAGAGCACCGGTCGGGATCTGTTCAACCCGGCGTGGCTGGACACGCACCTGCGCGCCCACGGCCCCGGTGCCGACCCGCGGGACGTGCAGGCCACGCTGGCTGAGCTGACGGCCTGGGCATGCGCCGATGCGGTGAGCCGTCATGCCACCGGCGCGCGCGAGGTGCTGGTGTGCGGCGGCGGCGCGCTGAACATTTCTCTGATGCGCCGGCTCGCCGCGCGCTTGCCGGCGTGCGCGGTGCGGTCGACGAGCGAGCGGGGACTCGACGTGAGCCATGTCGAGGCCGCCGCGTTCGCGTGGCTGGCCAAGGCTTTCGTCGAGCGGCGCCCCGGCAACCTCGTCGCCGTCACCGGCGCTGCGGGACCGCGCCTGCTCGGCGCGCTCTATCCCGCAGGCTGACAGCAAAAAGCCGCCCCATGGGCGGCTTTTTTGGGCGAGAGGCCTCAGACCGTGAAGCTGGAACCGCAGCCGCAGGTCGTCGTCGCGTTGGGGTTCTTGATCACGAACTGAGCGCCCTGGAGGTCGTCCTTGTAGTCGATCTCTGCCCCCGCCAGGTACTGCAGGCTCATCGCGTCGATCAGCAGCGTGACGCCGTTCTTGGTCATCTGCGTGTCGTCGTCATTGACGATTTCATCGAAGGTGAAACCGTACTGGAAGCCCGAGCAGCCGCCGCCTTGCACGAAGACACGCAGCTTCAGGTCGGGATTGCCTTCCTCGTCGACCAGCTCCTTCACCTTCGCGGCGGCGCTGTCGGTGAAAACCAGCGGCGGCGGCGGTTCGTCTTGCGGGGTGACTTTGAGATTCTCGGCGACGGCGCTCATGGGGACTCCTTCAGGATACGGCTTTGGGCTGCATTATCCGCCGCCGGCTGCCGCCAGTTTCAAGGCGGGTTTCTCCTCTGCCTTCAGCGGGCGCAATTCTCCGTCGATGGTGGCGCCCTGGTGCATTTCAAGGACCTCGTATCGAACATCGCCTGAAATACACGCCTTGGGCTGCAGCTCGAGCAGTTCGTCCGACTGGATGGGACCCTGCACGGTTCCGTTGATGATCACGTGCGCCGCCCTGACCTTGCCCAGCACCCGCGCCTTCTCGCTGATGACGAGGATGCTGTGCCCCTCCCCCGTCGCCACGACATCGCCGTGAACCTCACCATCGATGCGCAGCCCCTCGGTGAAGCGCAATTCGCCTTGGATCACGGTTCCCTCGCCGATCAGCGTGCGGATCGGCGGCTGCTTCTTCTTGCTGCTGAACATGTGCTCTCCCAACGCAGTCCGGCGGTGCTCGGCCCATCGCCCGGCTTCAGACCTTGGCGGTCTGGGTTGCCTTGACCCCGCCGCTCGCGTCCAGCACCCGCACCTGCAGGCTTTCAACGACGGCTTCCGAGGGGTGATCGATCATTCCTTCGACACGCAGATACTGTTTCATCTGCAGCGGCTTGGTGCCGTCTGGAGGCGTGTAACTCCACGGCTTTCCTTCCAAGGTGCCTACCAGCGTGATTTCGTACCGGCCGCGAAATTCGGGCGGCGATTTGCCCGGCTGCATCACGAGCAACTGGAAACGCAATTGGCCCGGAGCGCGACTTTCCGCGTGCAGGCCCCGGATGGACAGGCCGGCGCCGGCACCGGTCGGCAACAGGCGTTCGAAGAAGCCCAGGTTGGCCTTCAGCGTCAGGTTCTCTGCCTCGATCTGCTTGAGCTGCTGCGTCAGGCGCTCCTGCGCTGCGCGCTCGGTTTTCAGGAGGCTGTCGGCGGCGCTGGCGATAGACGCCGTGCGCTCACGCTCGGCCTGCAGCTGCGCCACTTCGGCACGCAAGCGCTTGAGCTCGGCCGAGGCGTTGCGATCGAGGCCCGCGATGTCCTTGCCGAATTCGAAGGCCCACACCGCGATTGCGGCCGAGAAGCCGAGCACCACCGCCAGCGCGGCCCATCGCAGAGGCCACGGAAGATGACTGCGAACGATCATGCGCGGCGCGCTGATCGACAGCCTTCGTCGCATCAGTTTCCAACGCATGACGGTTGTGTCCGAAAGTGAGCTGAAAACGAAAGAGGCCGCATGGTATGCGGCCTCTTGCATGGATCGTGCGCGATCTCGATCAGCGCTTGCTGAACTGCTTGCGGCGGCGGGCGCCGTGCAGGCCGACCTTCTTGCGCTCCACTTCGCGGGCGTCACGCGTGACGAAGCCGGCGCGGCTCAACTCGGGCTTGAGTGCCGCGTCGTAGTCGATCAGCGCGCGGGTGATGCCGTGCCGCACGGCGCCAGCCTGACCGGACTCGCCGCCGCCGTGCACGTTGACCTTGACGTCGAAGGCGGCGTCATTGGCGGTCAGCATGAGCGGCTGCTTGACGATCATGATCGACGTCTGGCGGCCGAAGTATTGCTCCACCGGCTTGCCGTTGACGAGGATCTGCCCCGTGCCCTTCTTGATGAACACGCGCGCCACCGAAGACTTGCGGCGGCCGGTTCCGTAGTTCCAATTTCCGATCATCGCCTGTCCTTAGATCTCGAGCACTTTGGGCTGCTGGGCGGTGTGCGGATGCGTGGCACCGGCATACACCTTCAGCTTCTTGACCATCGCATAGCCCAAGGGGCCCTTGGGCAGCATGCCCTTGACGGCCTTCTCGAGCGCGCGGCCCGGGTGCTTGGCCTGCATGTCCTTGAACTTGGTGCCGTAGATCCCGCCCGGGAAGCCCGTGTGGCGGTAGTACACCTTGTCGTTGGCCTTGTTGCCGGTGACGCGGATCTTGTCGGCGTTGACGACGACGATGAAATCGCCGGTATCGACGTGAGGCGTGTAGATGGCCTTGTGCTTGCCGCGCAGGCGGAGGGCGACTTCACTGGCCACCCGTCCGAGGACCTTGTCGGTCGCGTCAATCACAAACCACTCATGCGTCACTTCGGCCGGTTTGGCGCTGAAGGTTTTCATGGATGACTTGGGTTGGATATACAGCCCTTGTTGCACCGCGGTCGGTGCCGCTTCGTTGATGGCGGCCTCTTAAGCGGAGCGTGGCGAAAAGATCGCTCTTCCCCGGGCTGATCGAGGGAAAGCTTTTGATTCTAGCAGATCTGCACGCCGTCGCACGCCGGCGTCGGCGGCCCCCTGGAGCGCGTCACCTAGCTCGATCCACTAGACTGGGGTAAACCCTAAGTAGGAGGTCCCCATGACCGACGAACTCCGTATCCCGCCGCCGGCGGGCGAAACAGCTTTTCCTGCCACTGCCGTGAATTGGGCCTGGGTGCCTGTCCGTTCGCTGTCCGCCCGGCACCGGCCGCGCATCGTCGCTCATTTGCTGTCGCTGAACGAGCACGATCGCTATCTGCGCTTCGGCCATCCGGCAAGTGACGAGCAGATCGCGCGCTACGTCGACACGCTCGACTTCGACCGCGACGAGATGTTCGGCATCTTCAACCGCCGCCTCGAGATCATCGCGATGGCGCACCTGGCCTATACGCCGCCCAGCGCACCGGCCAATCCGCGATCCATGGCGGAATTCGGCGTGTCGGTGCGACACAAGGCGCGCGGCCGCGGCTACGGCGGCCGCTTGTTCGAGCACGCGGCCATGCACGCGCGCAACCGCCGGGTCGATACCTTGTTCATCCATGCGCTCAGCGAAAACACGGCCATGCTGAAGATCGCACGCAAGGCCGGGGCGCTGGTCGAGCGCAGCGGCTCGGAATCCGAGGCCTGGGTCAAGCTCCCCGGCGAAAGCTTCGCCACACGGTTCGGCGAGATGCTCGAAACGCAGGCCGCGGAGATCGACTATCGGCTGAAGGTGCACGCGCACCGCGTCAGCGAAATCCTGGAGTCGCTGGCGGAAGTGAAAACCCACCTCAATCGGAAGGCGCCGGCGGCGTCCGAGTGAATTTGTCTCACGGGCGCTGCCCCATATGTCGGGGATGCGTCGAAAGGGTCGTTCTGCGTAACATTCGCAGTACATTTCCGACCAGTTTCTAGCAAGGGCCATCTCGGTACCTCGGGGGCCGGCTGTCAGGATCATGCCGTGACCATGCAAACGCTTCCGTGGATCGCCGCCCTCGCCGTGCTCGTGGTGGGATTGGGGGCGCTTGCCGTATGGGCCCTGCGGCCGCGTCGCCCGGCCGCGCCAGCCCCGCTGCCGACCGAATGGGCCCTTACCGCGCGTCCTGTCTTCAATGTCGACGAGCGCCGCGTCTATCGCCTGCTGCGCGAAGCGCTGCCTCATCACATCGTGCTGTCCAAGCTTCCGCTGGTGCGCTTCTGCCAGCCGAACGATCCGAACGAGGTGCGCTACTGGTACGACCTGCTCGGCTCCAACCACGTCGCTTTCGCCGTCTGCAGCGCCAACGGACGGGTGCTTGCGGCAATCGATCTCGACAACGAGCGCGGCAATTCGCGGCGCATCATGCAGATCAAGCAGTCGGTGCTCGCCGCCTGCCGCGTGCGCTACCTGCGCTGCCCCGCCGATCACCTCCCCACGGTGGCCGAGTTGCAGTTGCTGGTGCCTCAGCACGGCACACCCACCCGCGGCCCGCAACCGGCGCCCGCACCGGCACCCAGCCTGCACGAAGCGCGCGATTCGCTGGCCAGCACGGTGGCCACCCGCCGCGCCGAGCGGACGGCGCTGTGGCAGGACTCCACCTTCTTCCAGGACTCCTTCTTCGCCCCGGACAACCGCCTGGAAGGGCTCTCCTCCGAGTTCGGCCCGCTCGCGGCAAATGGACGCACAGGGCCCGAGCGATCGGGCGACCAGTCCGGTGACGACGTCGGTGGCGTGGTCGTCGATGCGCCACAGCGTTCCTCGCAGACCCGCCACTGAGGCGGCGCGTACGATGCGCGGATGACCGCGCCCCACCCCGCTTCGCTCACGCCGTATGCCGGCCTCACGCCGGGCTTCGTGCTGGACGCGCTCGACAGCGTCGGGCTGCGCGGCGACGGACGGCTCCTGCAGCTCAATTCGTACGAGAACCGCGTGTTCCAGGTCTTCCTCGAGGACGGCCAGGTCGTCGTCGCGAAGTTCTACCGCCCGGGCCGTTGGAGCAACGCGCAGATCCTCGAGGAGCATCGCTTCACCGCCGAGCTGGCTGCGGAAGAGATTCCCGCCGTCGCGCCGCTCGTGATGGCAGCCGATGCCACGTCGCAGCTGAAGCCGACGCTGCACGGCGACCCGCCGACGCTCGCCTGCATCGAGCACGAAGGCGAGGAACACCGCTTCACCGTGGCACCACGCCGCTCGGGTCGCGAGCCGCCGCTGGAAGGCACGTCCGAGCTCGCGTGGATCGGCCGCTTCATCGGGCGCATGCATGCTGTGGGCGCCCGCAGGCTCTTCGAACATCGCGTCACGCTCGGCGTCGACGCCATCGGACGCGCGGCGCGCGACTGGATCTGCGAGCACGGCGACCTGCCCCCCGAACTGCTGCCGCCCTGGCAGGACGCCGCCGATCGCGCGCTCGACATCGCACGCAAGGCCTTCGACCGGCTCGGCGACGCGGCGACGATCCGCGTGCACGGCGACTGCCACATCGGCAACGTCCTGTGGACCGACCATGGCCCGCATTTCGTCGATCTCGACGATGCGATGAACGGGCCCGCAGTACAGGACTTGTGGATGCTGCTGTCGGCCGACGGCGCCGAAGGCCGCGCGCAGGTGCGGGCCCTGCTCGGCGGCTACGAGTCGTTCCGCGAGTTCGACGATCGCGAGCTCGCGCTGGTCGAGCCGCTTCGCACGCTGCGCATGATTCACCACAGCGCGTGGATCGCCAAGCGCTGGAAGGACCCGGCGTTCCCGGCGGCCTTCCCTTGGTTCGGCACGACCTCGTACTGGCAGGAGCAGGTGCAGCTGCTGCGCGAGCGGATCGAGTGATCAGCCGATCAGCAGCGTGTTGACCCGCCGCACATAAGCCGCCGGATCTTCCAGCTGGCCGCCCTCGGCGAGCAGCGCCTGGT
Organism: Piscinibacter sp. XHJ-5; assembly: GCF_029855045.1. Classification (GTDB taxonomy): domain Bacteria; phylum Pseudomonadota; class Gammaproteobacteria; order Burkholderiales; family Burkholderiaceae_C; genus Albitalea. The sequence continues at coordinate 912,213 of NZ_CP123228.1, read as the reverse complement.
CGAACAGGATCTGCGCCAGGTCGTCGAAATGCGCGTTGCCTTCCAGCCGCTTGACGAGCGCGTGCTCGGCATTGACCTCGAGGATGGGCTTGGCCGCCGGCGCCTGCTGCCCGGCCTGCTTCAGCAGCCGCGCCAGATGGCCGCTCATGTCGCCCTCTTCCACCACCAGGCAGGCCGGTGAGTCCACCAGCCGGGTGGTCACGCGCACGTCCTTCGCGCGATCCTTCAGCGACTCCTTCAGGCGCTCGAGCACCGGCTTGAACGTGGTCGCGGCCTCCTCGGCCTGCTTCTTCTCGGCCTCATCCTGCAGCTTGCCGAGGTCGACCGCGCCCTTGGCCACGCTTTGCAGCGGCTTGCCGTCGAACTCGTACAGATGCGAGAGCATCCATTCGTCGACGCGGTCCGTCAGCAGCAGCACCTCGATGCCCTTCTTGCGAAAGATCTCGAGCTGCGGGCTGCTGCGCGCCGCGGCCAGGCTGTCGCCGGTGATGTAGTAGATCGCCTCCTGCCCGTCCTTCATGCGGCCCACGTAGTCGGCGAAGCTCACGCCTTCGTCGGCCTGGGTCGATGCGAAGCGCAGCAGCTTGGCCAGGCGCTCCTGGTTGGCGTGGTCCTCGCCGACGCCTTCCTTGAGCACGACGCCGAAGTCCCTCCAGAACTTTGCGTACTTCTCGCGCTCGGGCGCCTCGTCGCTGTCGGCGAGCGACTCGAGCATGGACAGCACCCGCTTGGTCGAGCCTTCGCGGATCGCCTTGACGTCGCGGCTTTCCTGCAGCAGCTCGCGCGAGACGTTGAGCGGCAGGTCATTGCTGTCGATGATGCCCTTGACGAAGCGCAGGTAGACCGGCATGAGCGCCTCGGCGTCGTCCATGATGAACACGCGCTTGACATACAGCTTCACACCGCCGCGCTTGTCCCGGTTCCACAGGTCGAACGGGGCCTTGGCGGGAATGAACAGCAGCTGCGTGTATTCGCTGCGGCCTTCGACGCGGTTGTGCGTGTAGGCCAGCGGGGGCTCGCTGTCGTAGCTGAGCTGCTTGTAGAACTCGTCGTACTGTTCCCTGGTGATCTCGCTCTTGTTGCGGGTCCACAGCGCCGCCGCCTTGTTGACCGGCGTCCATTCGTCGCGCTGCACCTGTTTCTTCGCCTCGGCGTCCCACTCCTCCTTCTGCATCAGGATCGGCAGCGAGATGTGGTCGGAATACTTGCCGATGATCGACTTGAGCTTCCAGCCCGACAGGAACTCCTCCTCGCCCTCGCGCAGATGCAGGATCACCGACGTGCCGCGCGCCGGCCGGGTGATCTTCTCGACGTCGAACTCGCCGCTGCCTTCGGAACTCCAGCGCACGCCTTCCTCAGGCGCGATGCCGGCGCGGCGCGATTCCACCGTGATGCGGTCGGCGACGATGAAGCCGCTGTAGAAGCCGACGCCGAACTGCCCGATGAGCTGGGCGTCCTTCTTCTGATCGCCCTGCAGGGCGGCCATGAATTCGCGCGTGCCGCTCTTGGCGATGGTGCCCAGGTGGGCCACCGCCTCTTCGGCCGACATGCCGATGCCGTTGTCCGTGATCGTGATGGTCTTCGTCTCGGGATCGAAGGCGACCCGCACGTCGAGATTGGGCTGGTCCTCGAACAGCTCGGGCTTGTTCAACGCCTCGAAGCGAAGCTTGTCGCAGGCGTCCGAGGCATTCGAGATCAGCTCGCGCAGGAAGATCTCCTTGTTGGAGTACAGCGAATGGGTGACGAGGTGAAGGACCTGCTTGACCTCGGCCTGGAAAGAAAGAGTTTGTTTGTCCATGGTGTTTCAGGATGAAGTCGGCCGGCGGCGTCCGGCGCGCCACACGTAGGGGCGCCGGACGTCGATTCAAGACCCGCGCGCTGCGCGGGTTGGCGATTATCGACAAGCGCGAATGTTCATCTTGGCCGCGTGGCTCGTCGTTAAACTGGCCCGCCCTTGCACACCACCCCGATGACCGGACTGAATCCCCTCACCTCCTCGGCCAGCCCGCCGCTGTGGACGCTGGAAGGCCTGCGCGGCGCCGATCCGGTGCTGGGCCTCGCGCTGCTGATGGTCGTGGCCGTCGTGCTGGCCGAACTGCTGCACCGCCATGCCCGGCTGCCGCGTTCGTGCGGCCACATGCTGGTCGGCGCGCTGGCCAGCCCGCTGGTGCTGAGCTTGCTCGAGCGCAGCGAGCTCGACGCGTGGAAGCCGCTGATCGACCTCGCGATCGCGATTCTCGTATTCGAGCTCGGCACCCGCATCCGCCCGCGCTGGCTCATCGACAATCCGCCGCTGGCACTCACCTGCGTGCTCGAGGGCGCGCTCGCCGGCCTCGCGGTCGCGGCCTCGCTGGCGCTGATGGGCGTGCCGCTGCTGTCGGCCACCGTGGCCGGCACGGTGGCGATGTCGACCTCGCCGGTCATCACGCTGGCCGTGCTGCACGAGTCGCGACCGCGGGGACAGGTCACCGAGCGACTGCTGCTCATGACCGCGGTCAACAGCGTGCTCGCCATGCTCATGCTGAAGGTGTGGCACGTGGTGGCCGCCTCGGTCGATCGCGACCTGTTCGCCACCGGCATGAATGCGCTGTACGTGATCAGCGGCTCCGTGCTGCTGGGCGCTGCTTGCGGGTTGCTGCTCGAGCTGCTCAGCCGGCGCCTGCGCGGCACCAGCGCAATGCCGGTGCTGCAGATCGGCCTGGTGATCATCGCCAGCATGCTGGCGGTGCAGTGGACGCTGTCGCCGTTGCTGGCGCTGCTGGTTGCAGGCATGGTGGCGCGCTCACGCATGCGGCATGCGCTCACGGTCGAGCCGCAGCTGGGGTCGGCCGGCGCAGCGCTCAGCGTCGTGCTCTTCGTCTGTCTCGGCCTGCTGCTCACGCTGGACGACCTGCTGAAGCTGATGCCCTGGGTGGTGGCCATCGTCGTCGCGCGCGCCGCCGGCAAGGCGCTGGCGGTGGCCACGCTCGCCCGTCCCAGCGGTCTCGGCTGGCGCCAGGCCGGGGCACTGACCCTCGCGCTGCAGCCGATGAGCAGCCTGGCGGTGCTGCTGGCCGCCGACACCTTCGCCTGGGCCTCGCAGCTGCCCGGCATGGATCGCGCAGTGCTGCAGGCCGTCCTGCTCGCCACCTCGCTCATGCAGATCACCGGGCCGCTGTGGACCACGCTTGCGCTGCAGAAGGTAGCGCGCGAAGCCGATGGGGCCTCGTGACGCCATGAGCGTCGCCGCCTTCACCGCGTCGGAGCCGCTGACGCTCGGCGTCGAGCTCGAGCTGCAGCTCGTCAGCACCCACGACTTCGACCTCGCCCCGCAGGCCGACGACCTGCTGCGCGTGCTGAAGAATCACACCGGCGCCTGGGACGTGAAGCCCGAGATCACGCGCAGCATGATCGAGATCGGCACCTCCATCCAGCGCGAGCACGGCCCGCTGGTGGCCGAGCTGCACGACTTGCGCAAGCAACTGTCGGCCGGCGCGCGCAAGCTCAACATCGCCATCGCCGGCGGCGGGACACACCCCTTCCAGCACTGGAGCGCGCAGCAGATCTACCCGACCGAGCGCTTCCACTACATCAGCGAGCTGTACGGCTACCTGGCCAAGCAGTTCACCGTGTTCGGACAGCACGTGCACATCGGCTGCGAGAACGGCGACACCGCGCTGTGGCTGCTGCACGCGCTGTCGCGCTACGTGCCGCACTTCATCGCGCTGTCGGCCTCGTCGCCGTACGTGCAAGGCGTGGACACCGGCTTCGACTCGGCGCGCCTCAATTCGGTATTTGCATTTCCGCTGTCGGGTCGTGCGCCGTTCGCGCTGACGTGGGACGACTTCGGCCACTACTTCGACAAGATGACCAGCACCGGCGTCGTGCAGTCCATGAAGGACTTCTACTGGGACATCCGGCCCAAGCCCGAGTTCGGCACGATCGAGCTGCGCGTGTGCGACACGCCGCTCACCGTGGACAAGGCCGCGGCGCTGGCGTGCTACCTGCAATGCCTGTGCCGCCACCTGCGCGAGGAGCGCCCGTTCGAGCCGGCCGAGGACGACTACCTCGTCTACGCCTTCAACCGCTTCCAGGCCTGCCGCTTCGGCCTCGACGGCGAGATCATCGATCCCAAGACCAAGCAGCGACACAAGCTGCGCGACGACATCCTGCGCACGCTGGCGCGCATCGACGAGCACGCGCTCGACCTGCGGGCGCTGGACGCCAGCAACCTGCTGCGCGACAGCCTGTTCGACGGCAACGACGCGCGCGGCCTGCGCGCCCGCCATGCCACCGGCCTGCCGCTGGAAGCCGCCGTCGAATGGGCCGCGCATCGCTGGATGGCATGACCCTTCGCCTCCGTCGGGCATCTCCGTTTGAGATGCTCGACGGTCTCGACACGCACGCCCCAGGAGACACCGCCGATGGCCAGGCTCAATGTCAACGGGCGGGTCCGCGAATTCGATGCGGAGCCGGACACGCCGCTGCTGTGGGTGCTGCGCGAGCAGCTTCAGCTCACCGGCACCAAGTACGGCTGCGGCATTGCCCAGTGCGGCGCGTGCACCGTGCACATCGACGGCGTCGCCACGCGCTCCTGCGTGCGGCCCGTCTCCACGGTCGGCCCGGACGAGAAGGTCGTGACCATCGAGGGCCTCTCGCCCCAGGGTGATCACCCGGTGCAGAAAGCGTGGGCGGCGCTCGACGTGCCGCAATGCGGCTACTGCCAGGCCGGCATGGTGATGGCCGCAGCGGCGCTGCTGAAGTCCAAGCCGCAGCCCACCGACGCCGACATCGACCAGGCGATGAGCAACATCTGCCGCTGTGGCACGTACAACCGCGTGCGCGCGGCGATCAAGCAGGCGGCCGGCGGCCGCACCGGAGGTGCCGCCGGATGACCATCACACTGACCCGCCGCATCTTCATCGGCGGCTCGGCCGTCGCCGTGGGCGGGCTGGCGGTCGGCATCGCGGTGCCGCGCGCGGGCAAGGTGAAGGCCGAGGTCGCCGCGGCGCCGGACGAGGTGAACGCGTGGGTGGTCATCAAGCCGGACGACAGCGTGATCATCCGCATCGCCCGCTCCGAGATGGGCCAGGGCACCCTGACCGGCCTGGCTCAGCTCGTCGCCGAGGAACTCGAGTGCGACTGGTCGAAGGTCAGCACGGAATATCCGACGCCGGGCCAGAACCTGGCCCGGCGTCGGGTCTGGGGCAGCTTCTCCACCGGCGGCAGCCGCGGCATCCGCGACTCGCACGAATATGTCCGCAAGGGCGGCGCGGTCGCACGCACCCTGCTGATCCAGGCCGCGGCCGACGAATGGAAGGTGCCGGCGTCCGAATGCAGCGCGGCCGACAGCGTCGTCACGCACAGGCCGAGCGGGCGCAAGACCACCTACGGCAAGGTCGCCGCGGCGGCCGCCAGGCTGAAGCCGCCCACCGAGGTCGCGCTGAAGGACCCGAAGACCTGGAAGGTGGCGGGCAAGCCGGTGAAGCGCCTGGACACGGCGCCCAAGCTCACCGGCGCGCAGCTCTACGGCAGCGACCTGCGCCTGCCGGGCATGCTCAATGCCGCCATCAAGGACTGCCCGGTGGTGGGCGGCAAGCTCAAGAGCTTCGACGCCGCGGCGATCCAGAACCGGCCCGGCGTGACGAAGGTGGTCAAGGTCGGCGACACCGCGGTCGCCGTCGTGGCCGACACCTGGTGGCGCGCCAAGACCGCGCTCGATGCCATGCCCGTCCAGTGGGACGAAGGCGCTCACGCCAGGCTGTCCAGCGCCGACATCGCCGCAATGCTCAGGTCGGGCCTGGACGCACCGGAAGCCGCCGTCGGGCACCAGACCGGCGACGCCCGCGGCGCGCTGGCGCGAGCCGCCCGACGCATCGAGGCGGTGTACTCGTACCCGTACCAGAACCACGCGACGATGGAGCCGATGAACGCCACGGCGCGCTGGACGCCGGAGCGCTGCGAGGTCTGGACCCCCACGCAGAACGGCGAAGCGGCGCTCGCCGCCACCGCCGAGGCGGCCGGATTGCCCACATCGAAGTGCGACGTGCACAAGCAGCTGCTGGGCGGGGGCTTCGGCCGCCGCGGCGCCACCGACTGGATCCGCCAGGCCGTGGCGATTGCCAGGGAAATGCCCGGCACGCCGGTCAAGCTGATGTGGACGCGCGAAGAAGACATGCAGCATGGCTTCTATCACCCGATCACGCAGTGCAAGCTGACCGCCGGTCTCGACGCGCAGGGCAATCTCACCGCCTTGCACATGCGCATCTCGGGGCAGTCCATCCTCGCCGGACTCGCGCCGCAGAACCTGCAGAGCGGCAAGGACCCGGCGGTGTTCCAGGGCCTGAATGCGGGCGGCACCGAGAGCGCCTTCGGCTACGCGGTGCCCCACCTGCTGATCGACCACGCGATGCGCAACCCGCCGGTGCGCCCCGGCTTATGGCGCGGCGTGAACCTGAACCACAACGCCATCTACGTCGAGTGCTTCCTCGACGAGGTCGCGCACGCCACCGGACAGGATCCGCTCGCGCTGCGCCGCAAGCTGCTGGCCAGGTCGCCCAGGCACCTGGCGGTGCTCGACGCGGTGGCCGAGCGCGCCGGCTGGGACAAGCCGGCGCCCAAGGGCGTGCACCGCGGGCTGGCGCAGATCATGGGCTTCGGCAGCTACGTCGCTGCGTGCGCCGAGGTCTCGGTGAGCGACGAGGGCGTGCTGAAGATCCGGCGCATCGTCGCCGCCACCGACCCCGGCCATGCGGTCAATCCTCAGCAGATCGAGGCCCAGGTCGAAGGCTCCTTCGTCTACGGACTGTCGGCGGCGCTGTTCGGCGGCATCACGCTGAAGGATGGCCGCGTGGAGCAGACCAACTTCGACAGCTACCCGGTGATGCGCCTGTCGGACATGCCCGCCGTGGAAACCATCGTGATGCCGTCCGGCGGCTTCTGGGGCGGTGTCGGCGAGCCCACCATCGCGGTGGCCGCGCCCGCGGTGCTCAACGCCGTCTTCGCCGCCACCGGCAAGCGCATCCGCGACTTGCCGCTGAAGCAGCACAGTCTCAGGAAGGCTTGAATGCACGATGAGCCGCCGGTGTCGTTCAGCCGGGTTCACGGCGCTGGCCGTGGTGGCGGCCGCCGCCTGGGCGCAGCCGGTCGCATTCCTGCGCACGCTGCGCCCCTGAGACGGAGCCCATGACCATGCTGACCCGCCGCAACCTGGTCTTCGCCGGTGCCGCCGCATGCACCGTATCCCTGCGGCCGGCGCTCGCGCAATCGGACGAGCTGCAGGCGGTGGTGCGCGCCTTCGCGGCGAACGCGCCGGTGCGCGAGGGCAAGGTGCAGATCGAGATCGCGCCGCTGGTCGAGAACGGCAATGCGGTGCCCATCGCGATCAGGGTGGAAAGCCCGATGAGCGCCGCCGACCACGTGAAGGCGATCGCGCTCTTCAACGAGCGCAATCCACAGCGTGAAGTGGCGGTGTTCCATCTCACGCCGCGCTCGGGACGCGCCGTCGTCTCCACGCGCATCCGCCTCGCGACCTCGCAGAAGCTGGTCGCGGTGGCGCGCATGAGCGACGGCAGCCACTGGTCGAACACCGTCGACGTGATCGTCACGCTCGCCGGCTGCATCGAGGGTTCCTGACATGGCCCGCACGCTGATCAATGCACCCGCCAGCGCAAGGCGCGGCGACATCATCGAGATCCGCACCCTGATCGCGCATCCGATGGAGACGGGCTTTCGGCCCGGACCCGACGGCAAGCTGCTGCCGCGCGACATCATCCGAAGCTTCAGCTGCCGCTACGACAACGAGCTGGTGTTCAGCATGGAGCTGCACTCGGCCATTGCCGCCAATCCCTACATCACCTTCCACACCGTGGCCACGGCCAGCGGCACGCTGCATTTCAGCTGGGAGGGCGACAACGGCTTCGCGCAGTCCGAAATCCACAACATCGTCGTGACATGAGCCTCGAAGGGTTCGCTGCAGCGGCGCTTGCGCAACTGCATGACGGGGGTGAGCGCCCAGCCGTTTGCGTACGTTTCCGTTCGAGCTGACGGAGCTGGAGCTGTACCTGGCGGGGCGGGCAGCGGGGATGAAGATCGAGACGCCGGCGGTGCGGCCGTGATGCCCTTCAGGACTCCTCCACGTCCGTCACCGCCCCCAGCCGCGCCGTCAGCTCTTCGAGCAGCGCATACAACCCTTCCAGATGTTCGCCACCCACTCGCTCGGCGATCTGCGCATAGATGGCCTCCGACAGCGGGCCCAGCGCTTCCACCAGCCGCTGACCGCGGCGGGTGATCGCAACCTGTGCCGCGCGCAGGTCGTCCTGGTGGACGGTGCGCTCGATGAGCTTCTTGTTCTCCAGCGTCTTCAGCAGCCGCGACAGGCTGGGCATGCTGATCAGCGTGTCGATCGACAGGTCGCTGGCCCGCATCGGACCATCGGACAGCAGCGCGCGCAGCACCCGCCATTGCTGCTCCGACACGCCATGCTGGCGCAGCATGGGGCGGAAGTTGGCCATCACCGATTCGCGCGCCCGCAGCAACGCCATCGGCAGGGAGCGTGAAAAGGCGCGCAGGGGCGTATCGACAGCTTGGCGAGGCATGGCGCGAAAGTTAACACGTGAAGCTTGTCGAACCGCAGCGCTGGCCGTATAGTTAACATATCAACTAAATTCGGGACGACCCTGCATGCCCACCGTCTACGGCGTCGCGCTGAACGACTCGGCCACCCTGGCGCGGCTGGGGCGGCGGCTGCATGAGCCGCCGTACCAGGCGCCGCCCGCGGCGCCCGTGCTGTATCTCAAACCGGCCAACACGTGGGCGCCCGACGGCGCCGACGTGGCGGTGCCGGCAGAACCAGGCGTGGTACGCGTCGGCGCCACGCTGGGCATCGTGATCGGCCGCGCCGCGACCCGCGTCGACCGGGCCGATGCGCTGTCGCACATCGGCGGCTACGTCGTCGCAAGCGATCTCGAGCTGCCGCACGACAGCCACTTCCGTCCCGCGGTGCGCCAGCGCTGCCGCGACGGCTTCTGTCCGATGAGCACGGTGTTTCCCGCCTCGTCGCTGTCCGATCCGGACCAGGCGGTGATTCGCACCCGGATCGACGGGCAGGAGGTGCATCACCGCACGCTGGCCACCCTGGTGCGCTCCGTGCCCGCCCTGATCGCCGACATCACCGGATTCATGACCCTGTCCGCAGGCGACGTGCTGCTCGTCGGCCCGCCCGACGAAGCGCCGCTGGCGCGCGCCGGGCAATCGATCCTGGTCGCCATCGACGGCCTGGGAACGCTCAGGCACCACCTCGTCGCGGAGGCCGCATGAAGCGCGGACGGGTCCTCTGGCAAGGCGCCGCGCACGCCGTCGAGCCGGCGGACGGCGGCGTGCGCCTCGTCGACAGCGGCCGCGTGCTGCGCGAGGACGAGCTGCAATGGCTGCCGCCGATGGCGTTCCGCACGATCTTCGCGCTCGGGCTCAACTACGCCGATCACGCCAGGGAGCTCGCGTTCAAGGCACCTGCCGAGCCGCTCGTCTTCCTGAAGGGCCCGAACACGCTCGGCGGGCACCGCGGCGTGACGCACCGCCCGGCCGGCGCGACCTTCATGCACTACGAATGCGAGCTCGCCGTCGTCATCGGCCGAGCCGGCAAGCGCATCCCGCGCTCGCAGGCCTGGGCGCACGTGGCGGGCTACACCGTCGCCAACGACTATGCGATCCGCGACTACCTCGAGAACTACGAGCGCCCCAACCTGCGCGTGAAGAACCGCGACGGCTGCACGCCCATCGGTCCATGGCTCGTCGATGCCGCCGACGTGCCCGATCCGATGAACCTTGCGCTCACGACCACGGTCAACGGCCGCGTCACCCAGCGCGGCAACACGCGCGACATGGTGTTCGACATCCCTGCGCTCGTCGAGCATCTGAGCAGCTTCATGACGCTGTCTGCCGGCGACGTCATCCTCACCGGCACGCCCGACGGGGTGGTCGACTGCGCCGTCGGCGACGAAGTGATCTGCGAGATCGAAGGCATAGGCCGCCTCGTCAACACCATCGCCGCGCCGCCCGCGGCTTCCGCTGCATGAACACCATCCGTCATCTGATCGGCGGCGAGCACGTCGCCGGACCCCAGGTCTTCCACACCGCCAATCCGGCGACGCAGGAGCTGCTGGCCGAAGTCGCGCTCGGCGGCGAGGCCGAGGTCGCCGCCGCCGTGCAGGCCGCACGCCGGGCGTTTCCCGCGTGGGCGGGCCTGGCCGCGGCCGAGCGCGCCCGCATCATGCGTCGCCTGGGCGACCTCATCACCGCGCACGTGCCCGATCTGTCGGACACCGAGACCCGCGACACCGGCCAGGTGATCTCGCAGACGCGCAAGCAGCTCGTGCCGCGCGCGGCCGACAACTTCCACTACTTCGCCGAGATGTGCACGCGCACCGACGGCCACACCTACCCGACGACCACGCACCTCAACTACACGCTGTTCCATCCGGTCGGCGTCTGCGCGCTGATCTCGCCGTGGAACGTGCCCTTCATGACGGCCACGTGGAAGGTCGCGCCCTGCCTGGCGTTCGGCAACACCGCGGTGCTGAAGATGAGCGAGCTCTCGCCGCTCACCGCGTCTCGCCTGGGTGAGCTGGCGCTCGAGGCAGGCGTTCCCCCCGGCGTGCTGAACGTCGTGCACGGCGACGGCCGCACCGGCCAGGCGCTGGTGGCGCATCCCGACGTGCGTGCCATCTCCTTCACCGGCAGCACCGTCACCGGCAACCGCATCATCCAGTCGGCCGGCCTGAAGAAGTTCTCGATGGAGCTCGGGGGCAAGAGCCCGTTCGTGATCTTCGACGATGCGCAATGGGACCGCGCGCTCGATGCGGCGCTGTTCATGATCTTCTCGAACAACGGCGAGCGCTGCACCGCCGGCTCGCGCATCCTGGTGCAGCGCTCCATCCACGACCGCTTCGCGCAGGCCTTCGCCCAGCGCGCCTCGCGCATCCGTGTCGGCGATCCTCTCCACGAGGCCACGCTCATCGGCCCGATGATCTCCGCCGGCCATCTCGACAAGGTGCGCCGCTACATCGGCTTAGGCCTCGAGGACGGCGCCGACCTGCTGACCGGCGGCCTCGACGCGCCGGCGCTGCCCGCGCACCTCGCGAAGGGGCACTTCGTGCGTCCCACGGTGTTCGCCAACGTGCGCAACGACATGCGCATCGCGCAGGACGAGATCTTCGGGCCGGTCGCCTGTCTCATTCCCTTCGACGACGAGGCCGATGCGATACGCATCGCCAACGACACGCGCTACGGCCTGTCGTCGTACGTGTGGACCGAGAACCTGGGCCGCGCGCACCGCGTGGCCGCCGCGATCGAGGCCGGCATGTGCTTCGTCAACAGCCAGAACGTGCGCGACCTGCGCCAGCCTTTCGGCGGCACCAAGGCCTCGGGCACCGGCCGCGAGGGCGGCACCTGGAGCTTCGAGGTGTTCCTCGAGCCGAAGAACGTGTGCGTGTCCACGACCGATCACCACATCCCGCACTGGGGAGGCTGACACCATGGGCACCCTGGCTCTCGCCGCAAAGATCACCCACGTGCCGTCGATGTACCTGTCGGAGCTCGACGGCCCGCACAAGGGCTGCCGCCAGGCCGCCATCGACGGCCATGTCGAGATCGGCCGGCGCTGCCGCGCGCTCGGAGTCGACACCATCGTCGTGTTCGACGTGCACTGGCTGGTCAACGCGGAGTACCACGTCAACTGCGCACCGCAGTTCGAAGGCGTCTACACCAGCAACGAGCTGCCCCACTTCATCCGCAACATGCCGTATGCCTATCCCGGCAACACGCGGCTCGGGCAGCTCATCGCCGAGACCGCCACCGAGATGGGCGTCAAGTCGCGTGCGCACCACGACACCACGCTGGAGCTCGAGTACGGCACGCTGGTGCCCATGCGCTACATGAACGCCGACCGTCACTTCAAGGTCGTCTCGGTCTCCGCCTGGTGCATGTGGCACGACCTGAAGGACAGCGAGCGCTTCGGCCGCGCCGTGCGCCGCGCGATCGAGCAGCGCTACGACGGCACCGTGGCGGTGTTCGCCAGCGGATCGCTGTCGCACCACTTCGCCGACAACGGACATGCCCCGGAGTTCATGCACAGGATGTGGGACCCCTTCCTCGAGCAGATGGACCTGCGCGTGGTCGAGCTCTGGCAGCGCGGCGACTTCGCCACCTTCACCCGCATGCTGCCGATGTACGCCGAGCGCTGCTTCGGCGAAGGCGGCATGCACGACACCGCGATGCTGCTCGGCGTGCTGGGCGGCGAGCACTACCGCGAGCCGGCCGAGATCGTGACGCCATTCTTCGCCAGCTCGGGCACCGGCCAGATCAATGCGGTGTTTCCGGTCGCGCCGCTGCCTCCAGGAGCCTGACGATGCCGCACCTGACGCTCGAGTATTCGGCCAACCTCGAGGCCGACTTCGGCGCGCTCTGCCAGGAGCTCGCCGCCACACTGGTCGCGCAGCGCGACGAGCGCGGCGCCGCCGTGTACCCGATCGGCGGCGTGCGCGTGCGCGCCCTGCGCTGCGACGACTACTGCATCGCCGACGGCGCCCCCGATGCCGGCTTCGTGCACGGCACCCTCAAGATCGCCGCAGGCCGCAGCGATGCGGTGAAGCGCGCGACCGGCGACGCGCTGTTCGACGCGATGAAGCGCGGCTTCGAGCGTCAGTTCGCCGCGCACGGCCTGGCGCTGTCGCTCGCGATCCAGGAGCTCGACGAGGGCGGCACCTGGAAGCACAACAACCTGCACCAGCGCTTTCGCAAGGACTGAGCCATGCTCGACGACACCACCGTCCGCTCGCTCGCCGGGCAGCTCGAGAACGCCCGCGTGACGCGGCAGCCGCTGCGCCACTTCTCGCGGGCACATCCGCAGATGACGGTCGACGACGGCTACCGCATCCAGCGCGAATGGCTCGGGCTGCGCCTGGCCCAGGGCCGCGTCGTCAAGGGCCGCAAGATCGGCCTCACCTCGCGGGCCATGCAGCAGGCGTCGCAGATCGGCGAGCCCGACTTCGCGCCGCTGCTGGACGACATGTTCCATGCGCAGGGCAGCGACATTCCGGCTGCCCGGTTCATCGCGCCGCGCGTCGAGGTGGAGCTGGCCTTCATCCTCGGCAAGCCGCTGCAGGGCCCGGACGTGACGCTGTTCGACGTGCTGTCCGCGACCGACTACGTGACTCCCGCCGTGGAGATCATCGACGCACGCATCGAGCAGTTCGACCGCGAGACCCGACAGATGCGGCGCGTGACCGACACCATCTCCGACTTCGCCGCCAATGCCGGCATCGTGCTCGGCGGCCGTCCGGTCAGACCCACCGATGTCGATCTGCGCTGGGTGGGCGCGCTGCTGCACAAGAACGGGGTGATCGAGGAGACCGGGCTGGCGGCCGGCGTGCTCAACCACCCCGCGACCGGCATCGCATGGCTGGCCAACAAGATCGCGCCGTACGATGAGCGCCTCGAAGCCGGCCAGGTCGTGCTTGCCGGCTCGTTCACCCGGCCCACGCCGGCACGCGCCGGCGATGTCTTCCACGTCGACTACGGACCGCTCGGCTCGGTCGCATTCCGCTTCGTTTGAAGCGGTGAAGGGCGAAAACGTGACACGTGTCTGCATTGCGGGCGTCGGCGCCATCGGCGGGCTGTTCGGCGCGTGGCTGGGCCGGATGCCCGACGTCGATCTGAGTGCCCTGGCGCGCGGCCGCACGCTGGAGGTGCTGCGCCGCGACGGGCTGCAGCTCGAAAGCGCCGGCTCGACGCAGCGCGTCGCCCTGCGCGCGAGCGACGACCCGCGCGAGTTGGGAGAGCAGGACCTGGTGATCGTCGCCGTCAAGGGGCCGGCGCTGGCCTCGGTCGCTTCGAAGGTGGCCGGCCTCCTGGGACCGCAGACGCCCGTGCTGGTGGCGATGAACGGCGTCCCCTGGTGGTTCTTCGACGGCCTGCCCGGGGAATGCCACGGACTGCGGCTCGAATCCGTCGATCCCGGCGGCGTGGTGCGCGCGGCGATTCCGGCCGAGCGCGTGATCGGCTGCGTGGTCCATGCAGCCAGCGCGGCAACGGCGCCCGGCGTGGTGCGCCACGCCATGGGCAACGGCCTCATCATCGGCGAGCCGCGCGGCGGCACCAGCGCGCGCCTGGAGCAGCTGACGGCGCTGCTGGCACGCGCGGGCTTCGCCGTCACGGCGAGCGAGCGCATCCAGCGCGACATCTGGTTCAAGCTGTGGGGCAACATGACGATGAACCCGATGTCGGCACTGACCGGCGCCACGATGGACCGCCTGCTCGACGATCCGCTGGTGCGGTCCTACGCGAGTGCCGTCATGCTCGAGGCGCGGGAGATCGGTGCGCGCATCGGCTGTCCCATCGACCAGACGCCTGAACAGCGGCACGAGGTGACGCGCAAGCTGGGTGCGGTCAAGACGTCCATGCTGCAGGACGTCGAGGCCGGCCGGCCGCTGGAGCTTGCAGCGCTCGTCGGCGCCGTCAAGGAAATCGCCGGGCACCTGCGGATTCCCACGCCGCACCTCGACGGGCTGCTCGGCCTCGCGCGCGTGATGGCGCAGGCGCGCGGCTTGACCTGACGGCGTGCGTGGGAACGCGTGAACAGACCCGCCGCGCGGCGGATCAGAATCGGACCCCCTCTGGAAGGCAGGTCATTCCATGAAGATTGCACGACGTCGCATCCTGCGCGAAGCCGGAGCGCTGGGCATGCTCGCATCGGTGCCGCCGGCCTGGCCGCAGGCCGCCACGGCTTGCTCGCCGGCGCCGCAGTGCCGCAAGGACTGCGGGCCGACGGCGAGCGCCACCGAAGGCCCGTTCTATGTCGCCAACGCGCCGGAGGGCGTGGACATCAATCCCGGCAAGGCGCCCGGCCAGCCGATGCGCATCGCCGGCACCGTGTACAGCGAGGACGGCGTCACGCCGGTGCGGCGCGCGCGGGTCGAGATCTGGCACGCCGATGCCCAGGGCGACTACCACCCCAACGGCAACGGCGACATCTCGCGCTACCGCCGCGGCGAGATCAATCTGCGCGGCTGGACCACCACCGACGACGCGGGCCGCTATGCCTTCACCAGCATCGTGCCGGCGCGCTACGCCAACCGCCGTCGCCACATCCACTGGAAGATCACCGCGGCGGGGCACGCGCCGCTGACGACGCAGTCGTACTGGATCGAGGAGCGGGGCACCGAAGCCGAACGGCGCGACTTCACCGACCGTCGCGTCGAGGCCTGCCGCTGGGTCGCTTTCCAGGAACAGCAGGGCACCATGGTCGGCGTGTTCGACATCGTGCTGAAGAACCACGCATGACCGAGTCCACCACCCCCACTCCCCGCCGCCGCTCACCGCCGCGCCGCATCACGGTCAGGCGCATTCAGACCTTGAGCCCGGCGATGCGACGCATCACTTTCGGCGGCCCGGACCTTGCCGGCTTCGGGCCACCCGCGCCGGCCGGCTACCTCAAGCTCGTGTTCCCCGAGCCCGGCCGGCAGGAAGCCGTGCCGCCAGCCCCCGAGGGGCCGCGTCCCTCATCGATGCGCACCTACACGCCGCGCCGCTTCGATGCGGGTGCACTCGAGCTCGACGTCGACTTCGTGTTGCACGGCGAAGGACCGGCGTCGAACTGGGTCGAGCGCGCCGAGCTCGGCGATGCGCTCTACATGATGGGACCCGGTCCCGGCTACGCGGTCGACAGGAGCGCGCCCCTGCACTGGCTGATCGGCGATGACAGCGCGCTGCCGGCGATCGAGACGCTGCTGGAGGTGCTGCCCGAGACGAGCCGCGCGGAGGTCTTCGCCGAGGTCGTGTCGGCGGACGAGGAACGCACGCTGGCCGGCACCGTCGCCCGGCAGGTGCACTGGCTGCCGCGCGGACCCGACAAGAACACCGCCGGCGCGGCGCTCGAAGCCGCGCTGCGGGCGCGGCCGGCGCCACCGCTCGGCACCCGGATCTACATCGCCTGCGAAGCGATGGCGATGCGCCGCCTGCGCCGTCTGCTGATCGAGGAACTGGGCGTGCCCAAGGCGCAGGTCATCGGCCGGGGCTACTGGAAGCTGGGCGAGGTGAATCACCCCGACCACGACTACGGCGACGATTGAGCCTCTCGAACTACTACGCCGCCACCGCCGGCGGCGGCGCGCGGCGCGCCGCGCTGCAGCAGCACACCGAGGCCGAGGTGTGCATCGTGGGCGCCGGCTTCGCCGGCCTGGCCACGGCGATCGGCCTCGTCGAGCGCGGCGTGCGCGAGGTGGTCGTCCTGGAGGCCGAGCATGTCGGGTTCGGCGCTTCGGGCCGCAACGGCGGCTTCGTGTTCGGCGGCTACAGCCTGGACTGCGCCGAGCTGCTGGCCCAGCTGGGACCCGAGCGCGCCCGCTCGGTCTATGCGCTGACGCGGCGGGCCGTGACGCTGATCCGCGAGCGTGTCGCGCGCCATGCGATCGACTGCGAGCTGGTCGAAGGCGGCGCGCTGCTCGCCAACTGGTTCGACGACGACACCTTGCTGCTGCGCCAGCAGCGCCTGATGGAGGATCACTTCGGCGTGCACTGGCGCTTCGTCGGCAAGCCCGAGCTCGACAGCTGGGTCCGTTCCGAGCGCTACAGCGCAGGCCTGGTCGAGCCCGACGCCTTCCATTTCCATCCGCTGAAGTACGCGCTCGGCGCAGCGGCCGCCGTCGAGGCGATGGGGGGCGCCATCCACGAGCGTTCGCCCGTCACGGCAATCGAGAACGCATCCGGCGGCGCGCGGATCACGACGCCGGCCGGCTCGGTGCGGGCGCGCCACGTGGTCATCGCGGGCGGCGGCTACCTGGCGGGACTGGTCCCGGCGCTCGAACGCGCCATCCTGCCGATCGCAACCTACGTGATGACCACCGAGCCGCTCGGCGACGCGCTGGCCGGGCTGATCCCGTCGCGAGCGGCCGTCTACGACACGCGCTTCGCCTTCGATTACTACCGCCGGCTGAACGACACGCGGCTGCTCTGGGGCGGTCGCATCTCGGTGCGCGACCGCCGCGCGGACCACATCGCCCGCTTCCTGAAGCAGGACATGTCGAAGGTGTTTCCTTTGCTGCGCGACGCGCGCATCGATCATGCCTGGGGCGGCATGATGAGCTACGCGCGCCACAAGATGCCGCAGATCGGGCGCCTGCCGAATGGCTGGTGGTACGGGCTCGGCTTCGGCGGTCACGGGGTCGCGCCGACCACCGCCGCCGGCGAGGTGCTGGCAGCGGCGATCGCTCACGGCGAGCCCATTCCCGAGGGCTTCGAGCGCTATGGCCTGCCGCGGACTTTCCGGCCGGCCGGGCTCGCGGCCGCGCAGGCCACGTATGCGTGGGCGCAGCTCAAGGATCGCTGGCGCGGGCTGCGCCTGTCGTAGCCCTCACGCAGCGCGCCGCCTCATCAGGCCCAGCCCCAGCAGGCCGCCCGCCATCAACGCCCACGTCCCCGGCTCCGGCACGGCGACCAGCACGCCGAACATCCCGTGCGTCTCCTCGTCCGGACCGGCGCTGAAGTACAGCAGCCGGCTGCTGCCGGCCTGCGCGTCATTGCCCGGCGTGATGGCCCACAGTCCGTCGATCTCCAGCGGCTGGCCGTTGCTGCCGGTCACCTGGCCGAGGAAGCTGTGGGTGGTTGCGTCGAAGGCATTGATGCGGCCGTCGCCGAAGTTGCCGACCAGCAAGGCGCCGGCCCACGCGCCGAAGGAAGCGGGCGCGATCGCCAGGCCCCACGGCGCATTGAGGGTGCCGCCGGTGGCGATGCGCGACAGGAAATTGCCCTGCAGGTCGAAGCTGTCGACGATGCCCAGCCCCGGTCCTGTCACCTCCTCGTCGCCCTCTTCGTTGGGCACTGCGTAGGCGACATACAGCGTGCCGCCGAGGTTCTGCACGTTGAACGGCGCATACCCCTGCGGCAGGGCAGGATCGATGAAGCCGCCGGCCAGCGAGGGCGCCGCTGCGCTGCCCTTCAGCACATCGATGGCGCCCGACTTGAAGTTGGCCGCGTAGAGGTAGCTGTTGCCGGCGAGCGTCGAGAAGGCGGCACCCAGATACGCGTTGCCGGGCGCGGCCGGCATCAGGACTTCGGCGGTGCTGCCCAGCGCGGGCCGCCAGCCCGAGATCGTGCCTTCCGCGCTGGCGAACAGGAACAGGTTGCCGTTGAAGGCGCCGCTGGCGGCATTGCCGTTGAACACCTGGCCGGTCGGCACGCCGGGCACCGTGACGGTGAGGCCGAGCTTGGTCGTCGCCTGGGTGAGCGGATCCACGCGGTACAGGGGCGAGGTACCGGTCTCGGCCGCCGACACCCAGAACGGCGAGGTGGGACCGAACGAAATGCCCCAGGCGTTCTTGAGCCCGGGGTCGGTGATCTGGGCCGGGTGCGCCGACGGATCGTCGGTCACCAGCGACAGCACGTTGAAATCGACGGCCCCAGCCGGAAAGGCCAGCGCGATGGCGACGCTGCCCGCAAGCACCGGAAGACGCATCAAATGCATGGCGGATCTCCTCATAGACATCCTCCACGACCCGCCCGGTATACGTTGCAGTGCGGCTGCGCCATCCATCCAGGCCGGGGCGGCGACAACATCGCACGAGCGGCCTTCACCCGCTCCGGGATAATCGCCGGATGCGACTCCCGTTCACCAAGATGCAAGGCGCCGGCAACGACTTCGTCGTGCTCGACGCCACGCGCGGACCGCTGGACCTCACCGCCGACCAGTACCGCGCACTCGGCGACCGGCGCTTCGGTGTCGGCGCCGACCAGATCCTCGTCGTCGAGCGCAGCAGCACGCCGGGCGTCGACTTTCGCTATCGCATCTTCAACAACAGCGGCGACGAGGTCGAGCAATGCGGCAACGGCGCGCGCTGCTTCGTGCGTTTCGTTCGCGACAAAGGCCTGTCGGACAAGGACGTGATCCGCGTCGAGACCATGAACACCTTGCTCGAGCTGCGGCTGCAGCCCGACGGCCGTGTCACCGTCGACATGAGCGCGCCGATCTTCGAGCCGGACCGCGTGCCCTTCGACGCGGGCGGGCTGACGCCGCAGCCCATGGGCCACTTCGAGCTGTGGCCGCTCGACCTCGGCGACTACGCCGTGGCGGTGTGCGTGCTGTCCATGGGCAACCCGCACGCCGTCCAGCTGGTGAACGACGTCGACCACGCGCCGGTCGCGCTGCAAGGCCCGGTCATCGAAAGCCACGCGCGCTTCCCACGCCGCGTGAACGCCGGCTTCATGCAGGTGGTGAACCGCCGGCACATCCGGCTGCGCGTGCACGAGCGCGGCGCCGGCGAAACCCTCGCCTGCGGCACCGGCGCGTGCGCGGCGGTGGTGGCCGGCATCCGGCTCGGCCTGCTCGACTCGACGGTCGACGTCGACACCCACGGGGGCCGGCTCACGATCGAATGGAACGGGGGTGACAGTCACGTGCTGATGACCGGCCCCGCACAAACCGTCTTTGAAGGAGAGATCGAACTGTGAATCACCCCGCGTCACCCTTCCAGCGGGCCGAGTGCCGGGCCGCTCCCAAGCCGGCCACCAAGAGGCCCCTCGTGACCCCGGGGGATCGGCCGTCGTACTCGCCGGACGAGGGGCTGTCATGAGCACGGTCGCAGGCATCCAGGGCATCACCGAGCACGACATCGCCAACTATCTCGCGAACACCCCCGGGTTCTTCGAGCGCCATGCCGAGCTGCTCGGGTCGATCCAGCTCACCAGCCCGCACGGCCAGCGCGCGGTGTCGCTGCAGGAGCGGCAGATGGAGCTGCTGCGCGACAAGCTCAAGGGCATGGAGCACAAGGTGATGGAGATGATCCGCCACGGGCAGGAGAACGTCGCCATCGCCGACCGGCTGCATCGCTTCACGCGCGCCATCATGCTCACCGGCAACGCTGCCGACCTGCCCGATGTCGTCGTCGAGCAGGTGATGCACCAGTTCATGATCCCGCAGGCGGGCATCCGCATCTGGGACGCGGCGGCGGCATTCGCGACGCTGCCCTTCGCGCGCCCGGTCAGCGAAGACGCGAAGAGCTTCGCCTCCAGCCTGGGGCTGCCGTATTGCGGACTCAATTCGGGCTTCGAGGCCGCGCAATGGCTGGACGACCCGGCCTCGGTGATGTCGATCGCGCTCATTCCGCTGCGCCACGGCGCGGGCCTCACCGCCTTCGGCATGCTGGTACTCGGCTCGCCCGA
This sequence comes from Piscinibacter sp. XHJ-5, assembly GCF_029855045.1. GTDB lineage: Bacteria > Pseudomonadota > Gammaproteobacteria > Burkholderiales > Burkholderiaceae_C > Albitalea. The sequence goes on along the minus strand of NZ_CP123228.1, from coordinate 892,023 downwards.
CCCCACCCGCTATTCGTCCGACATGGGCACCGAGTTCCTGATGCGCATCGGCGAGATCGCGAGCGCCGGCCTGTCGCGGCTGCTGCCCGCGCCGGCCTGAGGACACGAGCACAGTGACGTCCGCGGCCGAGCTGCAGCCCGACATCCGCGAGCACCTGCAGCACCTGCAGGTCGAACGCCGGCTCGCGCCGCGCACGCTGCAGCTCTACACCGATGCCTTCGAGCGCCTGCAGCGCCTGGCGTCGGCAGCGCCGGCAGTGGCGCTGCGGCAGGCGCAGCCGCATCACCTGCGGCGCTGGACCGCGCAGCTGCATGGCGAGGGCCTCGCGCCGCGCAGCATCGCGCTGATCCTCTCGGCCTGGCGAGGCCTGTACCGCTGGTGGGGCCGCGAGGGGCTGGTGGCCGCCAACCCGGTGGACGGCGTGCGCGCGCCCAAGGCGCCCAAGCCCTTGCCCAAGGCCCTGTCCGTCGATGACGCCGTCGCGCTGGCCGACGCAACGGCGGACAGCAGCGACGGCAGCTCGCCGGCGCTGTCCGCGCGCGACCAGTGCATGGTCGAGCTGCTCTACGGCTGCGGCCTGCGCGTCGGCGAGCTGGTAGCGCTGGACCTCGGTGCTGGCGCGGCCGCGGCGGGATGGATCGATCTCGCCGACGCCAGCGCGCACGTGCTCGGCAAAGGCAGCAAGCGCCGCAGCGTGCCGGTCGGCGCGCCGGCGCTGAAGGCGGTGCGCGACTGGCTCGCGCTGCGGCCCGGCATCGCCGCGCCGGGCGAGACGGCGCTGTTCGTCAGCCAGCGCGGAACGCGGCTCACCGCGAGCCAGGTGCGCTCTCGGCTCAAGCGCCGCGCCATCGCCGCGGGACTGCCGACCCACGTGCATCCGCACATGCTGCGGCACTCGTTCGCGTCGCACCTGCTGCAGTCCAGCGGCGACCTCCGGGCGGTGCAGGAGCTGCTCGGGCACGCCAACATCACGACGACGCAGGTCTACACGCAACTCGACTTCGGGCATCTGTCCAAGGTGTACGACGCCGCCCACCCGCGCGCCAGAAAGCGCTGAACACCTGCTGCTTCCATGAAAGTGATCAAGCTACGCGACGGCAAGGAGCGCTCGCTGCTGCGCCGCCATCCCTGGGTGTTCCAGGGCAGCATCGCCACCGGCCGCGCCGACAGCGGCGAGACGGTCCGGGTCGAATCCCACGACGGCCAGTTCCTCGCCTGGGCCGCGTACAGCCCCACCTCGATGATCCGCGTGCGCGCCTGGAGCTTCGACGAGGCCGAGCGCATCGATGCGGCGTTCTTCCAGCGTCGCGTGGCGCAGGCGCTGGCCATCCGCGCGCGCCTGCCGATCGCCAGCGACGGCGTGCGGCTGATCCACGGCGAGGCCGACGGGCTGCCGGGACTCATCGTCGACCGCTACGGCGACATCCTCTGCGCGCAGTTCCTGTCGGCCGGCACCGAGCGCTGGAAGGCGACGATCGCCGACCTGCTGCTCGAGGCCACGGGACTCACGCGGCTGTTCGAGCGCAGCGACTCCGGCGTGCGCCAGCTTGAAGGCCTGCCCGCGGCGAGCGGCTGGCTGCGCGGCGAAGGCGCCACCGACGTGACCATCCGCGAGCACGAATGGAGGCTCACGCTGGACGTCGCCGAAGGCCACAAGACGGGCTTCTACCTGGACCAGCGCGACAACCGCAAGCTGTTCGCCGACACGGTGCGCCACTTCGGGTACGAGCGCGTGCTGAACTGCTACTGCTATACCGGCGGCTTCAGCGTGGCGGCGCTGGCCGGCGGCGCGGCGCAGGTCACCAGCGTCGATTCATCGGCGCCGGCGCTGGCGCGCGCCAGCGCGCACGTGGCACTGAACGGGTTCGATCCGGCACGCCACGAGGCACTCGACGCCGACGTCAACCAGACGCTGCGCGATCAGCTCAAGCAAGGCCGCCGCTTCGACGCCATCGTGCTCGATCCGCCGAAGTTCGCCCCGACCGCTGCCCATGCCGAACGCGCGGCGCGCGCCTACAAGGACATCAACCGGCTCGCCTTCAAGCTGCTCGAGCCGGGCGGCGCGCTGTTCACGTTCTCGTGTTCGGGCGGCGTGGGCGCCGAGCTGTTCCACAAGATCGTCGCCGGCGCGGGCCTCGATGCCGGCGCCGACGGGCTCATCTACGCGCGGGTCGGCGCGGCACCCGATCACCCGATGACGGTGACGTTTCCCGAGGGCGAATACCTCAAGGGCCTGATGATCATCAAGCGCTGACCACGAGGACCTGCACATGAAAGCGACTCCCCTCCTGCTCGCCGCGAGTCTCGGGCTGACCGCGGCCTGTGCGGCGCCGGGCATCCAAGCCGACAAGGGTTCGATGCAGGCGCTGATCGGCGATGCCGCCTGCAGCACCGATGCGCAATGCAAGACCATGCCCGTGGGCGCCAAGGCCTGCGGCGGTCCGCAGTCGTACCTCGCCTGGTCCTCGGCACGCACCGAGGAGGCCGCGCTGCGATCAATGTCCGACGCGAGCGCCGAGGCCGATCGCAAGCAGGCCGAAGCGAAGGGCATGGCATCCACCTGCACGGTGGTGCCCGACCCCGGGGCCTTCTGCGACATGAGCCAGCCGACCGCCGGATCGCCCGGCAGCTGCCGTCTGCGCTCCGGCAAGGGCGGCGGTGCTCTGGCCCGCTGACCGCGGCCGCGCCATGAAAAAGGGCCGCTCGCGCGGCCCTTTGCCTGGTGGGGTGAAAGACCGCGCTGCGGTTCAGCGTGCGTCCACCGACACGACGGTCGATCCGAGCGCCGTGCCCGCGCCGTCCGTGTACCGCAGGACGCCGAGGTAGCGGCTGCCCTTGGCGACGTTCCACGACGTGGCCACGGTGGCCGTGCCGCCCAGCGTGACTTGCGAGACCTTGCCGGCACGCAGCGACTGCTGGCCGACTGCGGGTCCGACGACCCAGCTCGACAGCGTGTAGGTCGCGTTGCCGCCGGCCGGCGCGAAGCCCAGCACGCAGGCCGAGTAGGTGCCCGCCGCCGGAGCGGCAAGGTGGACCAGCTCGTCCGAGGTCGCGCTGCCGCTGGAGCCGACCAGGGTGCCGGTGCCGTCGGCTCCCTTGTAGACCTCGAGGTCGAGGTCGCTGCCGTCGCCGCCTTGCGTGTCGCTGTTGAACAGCGCGAAGCGCGCGGCCAGGGCGCCGGCCGGCACGTTGAAGTTGAAGCACTGCTTGGCGTTGGTGGCCACGGCCCCGCTGGTGCGGGTGGCCGCCACCAGGCCGGTGGCCCCGACGTTCAGCGTGCCGTTGTAGCCGGTCAGCACCGTGAAGGCCTTCCCGCCTGCTGCGCGCGTGTCGGTGACTTCGGCCGGACCCTTGAACAGGCTCGCCTTCAAGGTCACCGGGCTCTTCACCTGGTGCGGGCCATCGGACCACACGATGTCGCCGAAGGTCCAGGTGTTGACCGCCGCCGACGTGCGGACGAGGTTCACGCTGTAGCTTGCGCTCGCCCCTGGCGCCAGCGTCAGGGTGCTCGGCGTGATGGTCACGGACCAGCCGGGAATGGTGGCGTTGGCGGTGTAGGTCGACGCCGCGTTGCTGACGTTGGTGACGGTGCGGTTGATCGTGATCTTGCCCAGCACGTCGCCCGCGGTCAGCGAGGCGAGGTTCAGGTTCCACGGCGCGACGGAGCCGAAGTTCTGGCACAGGCTGTGCGACGGCGGAAGCGATCCGACGCCGCAGAGGAACTGCACGTACTCGACCGCGCCGGCGTCGTACACCAGGCCCGGGTCGGCGCCGACGGTCGGGTTGAGGTGACCGGCACCGTAGCCGAAGCGATCCGGATCGAGCGCACCGTTGGCCAGCTTGATGCCGGTGGCGGTGGTCATCAGCGCCGACTTGATGGCCGCGGGCGACCAGCTCGGATGCAGCTGGCGCAGCAGCGCACCGGCACCGGCGACGTGCGGGCTCGCCATGGACGTGCCTTGCAGCGAGGTGGCGGCGCCGGTCGGCGTGGCGCCCGCGACGATGGCGTCGTGCACGGCCTGGTCGGCGACGTTGTCGGCGACGTAGGCGGCGATCACGTCGACGCCCGGGGCCGAGATGTCCGGCTTCAGGATGTTGTTGTCGGCCAGGCTGGGGCCGCGTGAGGAGAAGTCGCCCATCACCGGCGCCACCACGCCCGCGACCTGGGTCGCCGGCGTGAACGAGGCCTTGGCGCCCGCCGTGGCGGCGTACGCGAGGACCGTCGCCGAGGCCGAGGCGGGCAGATGCACCGCGGGAACGACGTACGGCTGCAGGATCGTCGTATTGGCGGTGGACGGCGTGTTCTGGATGATCATCGCGCTGCCGCCGGCCAGCTTGACCGAGTCGGCCTTGTTGACCAGCACGTTGCCGCCGCGGATGCAGACGACCATCTTGCCGGCGACCTTGGCCGGGTCGAGCGCGGCCAGGGCCGATGCGCCGGCGGTGGCGCGGTCGGCCGGGTTGTAGCAGCGGCTCAGCGCGGCCTGATCGGTCGCCGACAGGCTGGCGAACGGCACCGTGCCGGCGTTCTGCGCCAGGATGAGGTCGGTGGGCGGCACCCCGAGCGACTGGTACGACGGACCGCTGAAGGTCGACCCGGCCGTGTCGTTCAGCACGACGTTGGCCACCGTGAAGCGGTCATGCGTGGACGCCGCCACGGTCGTCAGCCACGGGCTCATGTGGGCCACCGTGTTGGCCGGTCCGCTGTTGCCGGCCGAGGTGGCGACGAACACGCCCGCGCCGACGGCGTTGAAGAACGCGACTTCGACCGCGTCGAGGTAGTTGGTGCGCGTACCGCTGATCGAGTAGTTGATGACGTCCACGCCGTCGGCGACCGCCTTGTCGATGGCGGCGACGCTGTCCGAGGTGAAGCAGCTGTTCTTGCTGACGCCCGGCGCGTCCACGTAGGTCCAGCAGACGCGGTAGGCCGCGATGCGCGCACGCGGCGCCACGCCGGACATGCGGCCGGCCGGGATGCCGTTGATCAGCGCATCGGCGTTCTCGTTGCCGCCGGCGGTGGACGCCGTGTGCGTGCCGTGGCCGTCCATGTCGCGCGGGCCGATGTAGTCGGTGGGCCACAGCGGCTTGCCGAAGGCGAGGAAGCCGGCGTTGAAGAACTGTGCCCCGATGAGCTTGTTGTTGCACATCGTCGCCGGATTGAACCCCTGCCCCGCAGTGCAGTTGCCGGCCCACTTGGCCGGTGCGGGGCCGTACACCTGCGTGCCCGCCTGGTAGTACGGCACCGGCCGCAGCGTGGCCGGATCGACCTTGTCGGAGAACGAGGCGTTCTCCGGCCAGATGCCGCCGTCGACGATGCCGATGATGACGTCTTCACCCTTCACGTTGCGCGAGCTCGCGTCGAGTACCGACCACAGGCCGCCCGGGGTGCTCAGGCCGAGGAAGGCCGGCGTGCGGGTGGTGTCCATCTGCCGCGGCTCGTCGGGCGTGACGGCGACGACGCCGGGCGCGCTCTTCAGCTTTTGTGCTTCGGCCGGCGTGAGGACGGCAGAGAAGCCGTTGAAGGCGACGCTGTAGCGATGCATCACCGCCGACGGGCTGACCTGCGCGATCGCGTTGTTGCGCTTGTTGTCCAGGTACTGCAGGTATTGCTGGACGTGCGATGCCTTGATGTCGAGCTTGCGGCCGGCAGGCGGCTGGGTGGCCGGCAGGCCTGGAACGGTGCCGCGATAGGCGGCGGCCGGCGGATCGGCGAGCTGGACGATGTAGGCCTGGCGCGCCACCGGCTGCGCGGCGGCGAGCGAAACGAAGGCCGTCAGGCCGACGGCCAAAGCAATGCGTTGGAATGTCATGGAAGGCTCCTGGGGGCTCTTGTCTCAGCCGCGCTCACGGCGGCGATAGATCGCGAACCCGGCAAGGCCGATGGCCAGCAGGGCATAGGTGGACGGCTCCGGCACGGCGACGACATTGATGTTGTCGAGCGAAAACTGCGCGAGGTTGTCGGCGGGGTTGGTGCAGCCGCCGGCCCCGTCGTAGATGCAGGCGAAGAAGGTGGCCGAGGCGAGATTGGCGAACGCGCCGCCGAAGCCGGTGAAGCTCTGGAACGAGAACGCGCCATCGGCGCCGCTCAGGCCGAGGTCCCAGCTGCCGGTGACGGTGGTTCCCCCGAGCGTGGTCGCCTCGACGACGATGCGGCCTGCGGACACGCCCGACTCGACCGGGATGGGACCGATGAAGCCCGCGTCGAAGCCATGCAGGTTGAAGCCCACGCCGAAGGTATCGGTGAGCGTGAGCGCGCCGTCGTTGAAGCCGCTGTAGAACTGGGTGGCATTGCCGCTGGGCGGGGTGAGCCCGCCGGCGAAGCCGGCCACCGTGTCCACCTGACCGCTGTCACGGTCGACGGTGAAGGTGTAGTGCGATTGCTGGAACGTCTCGCCCGAGAAGAACAATGCGGGCGCTGGTGGCGTGATCGTTTCGAGATCGAGAGGGCCCGCGTGGACGGGTCCGACCCATCCGACCCCACAAAAGACGACCCCTGACAGCACTCGCCGTAAGACATTGCAACGCATGGCGCTTCCTTTGCGGAGGAGGTTGATCCGACCCCGGAGCGTCCAGGAGTCCCGATGTCAGCGGGGTGATGGTTGCGGCGGGGACCCGGCAACGTTTTGTCAAGATTGCCGGTGGGCGGCCATTCTCCGAGTGATAGTTCACGAAGGTCATCCCCCTTATTCAAGGGGAGTGGCGCGTCGGACGGAACTTTCACAGGAAGGACTGAGGCTTCTCAGGCTGCGTCGGGAAGTCTCACTCGCGTTTGTCCCGATGGCCGGGAAGCGGCAGCCTGGTGTCGAACTTCGCGCGCCGGACGCTGAAGAAGCTTTTCACGTTGCGCACGTTCGCGTCCTGCGTGAAAAGCCGGTCCACCAGCGCGTTCCAGGCCGCCATGTCGGCCACGTGGAGGATGAGCACGAAGTCCGGCCCTGGCGACACGCGATGGCACTGCTGCACGGCCTGGTCGGCGACTGCGCGCGCCTCGAAGGCGTCGAGATGCTCGGCGCCCTGCCGATCGAGGGTGACCTCGGCGATCACGGTGAGTCCCGCGCCGAGCCGCTGTGGCGACAGGATTGCCACCCGCCGCTCGATGAGCCCGCTGTCCACCATGCGCTTGACGCGCCGCAGGCAGGTGGCAGGTGAGGTCAGCGCGGCCGCCGCGAGGTCCTGGTTGGACAGCGACGCGTCTCGCTGGAGCAAATCGAGGATCCGGTAGTCCACCTCATCCAGGGGGATGGTCTGATTTTTTCCGTCCATTCTTCGGCATTGTGTGAACTAATTCTTCATGCATCCGGGGTGCTGGCGATTTTCACCGAATCAGATCCAATTTCGAACCTTTATTTCAGACGAGCCTCCATACCATCCAGGCTCATTCGACTTCGAGGAAGGCATTCCATGTGCGGCATCGTCGGCGCGGTCAGCATCAGCACCCACAACATCGTCCCGGTCCTGATCGAGGGCCTGAAGCGCCTGGAATACCGCGGCTACGACTCGTGCGGCGTGGCGGTGCACCAGGACGGCGCCCTGCGACGGGCGCGCAGCACGGCGCGCGTGGCCGAGCTGGCGGCGAGCGTCAACGCCGAGCATGTGCAGGGCGGCACGGCCATCGCCCACACGCGCTGGGCCACGCACGGCGCGCCGGCCGTCCACAACGCCCACCCGCACTTCTCCCACGGGCCGCATGCGCGGCAGTCCAGCGCGGGCCGCGTGGCGCTGGTGCACAACGGCATCATCGAGAACCACGATGAGCTGCGCGCGGAGCTTCAGGGGCGCGGCTACCAGTTCGACAGCCAGACCGACACCGAAGTCATCGCCCACCTGGTCGATCACCTGTACGACGGCGACCTGCTCGACGCCGTGCAGCGCGCGACGCTGCGCCTGCGCGGCGCCTATGCCATCGCCGTGTTCTGCCGCGACGAGCCGCATCGGGTGGTCGGCGCGCGGGAGGGCTCGCCGCTGGTGCTCGGCGTCGGCACCGGCGATCGCGCCGGCGATCACTTCCTGGCCTCGGACGCGATGGCGCTGGCCGGCGTCACGGACCAGATCGTCTACCTGGAGGAAGGCGACGTCGTCGACCTGCAGCTCGGCAAGATGTGGATCACCGCGCGCACGCCGGGCGGCCGCTACGAGCCGGCGCAGCGCCAGGTGCGCACCGTGCACGCCCACTCCGGCGCCGCCGAGCTGGGCCCGTACCGCCACTACATGCAGAAGGAAATCTTCGAGCAGCCCAAGGCCATCGCCGACACCCTCGATGCGGTGAGCGGCATCTCACCCGAGCTGTTCGGCGACGGCGCATACCGCATCTTCAAGGACGTGGACTCGGTGCTGATCCTCGCCTGCGGGACCAGCTACTACAGCGGCTCGACGGCCAAGTACTGGCTCGAGAGCATCGCCCGGATCCCGACCTCGGTGGAGATCGCGAGCGAATACCGCTACCGCGACAGCGTGCCGAACCCGCGCACGCTGGTGGTCACGATCAGCCAGAGCGGCGAGACGGCCGACACGCTGGCCGCGCTCAAGCACGCGCGTTCACTGGGCATGAAGCACACGCTGACGGTGTGCAACGTGGCAACGAGCGCGATGGTGCGCGAATGCGAGCTCGCCTACATCACCCGCGCCGGCGTGGAGATCGGTGTCGCGTCCACCAAGGCCTTCACGACGCAGCTCGTCGGCCTGTTCCTGCTGACGCTGTCACTGGCGCAGGTGCGCGGCCATCTGAGCGAAGAGCAGGAAGCGCAGCACCTCAAGGCGCTGCGCCACCTGCCGGTGGCGGTGCAGGCGGTGCTGGCGCTCGAGCCCCAGGTGATCGCCTGGAGCGAGGAGTTCGCCCGCAAGGAGAACGCCCTGTTCCTGGGGCGCGGCCTGCATTACCCCATCGCCCTCGAAGGCGCGCTCAAGCTCAAGGAAATCAGCTACATCCACGCCGAGGCCTACCCGGCCGGCGAGCTGAAGCACGGGCCGCTCGCGCTGGTGACCGCCGAGATGCCGGTGGTCACCGTCGCGCCCAACGACACGCTGCTGGAGAAGCTGAAGAGCAACCTGCAGGAGGTGCGTGCGCGCGGCGGCGAGCTTTTCGTCTTCGCCGATGCCGACACCCGCATCGAGTCGGGAGAAGGCCTGCATGTGATCCGCATGCCGGAGCACTACGGGGCCCTGTCGCCCATCCTGCACGTCGTGCCGCTGCAGCTGCTCGCCTACCACACGGCGTGCGCACGCGGGACGGATGTGGACAAGCCGCGGAATCTGGCGAAGAGCGTGACGGTGGAGTGACGGCCTCCGGTCGCAATCAGCTGAAGAAAGCCATCAAACCCGCCACGTCGTCAATCCGGCCGGCCACCCCTGCAGGCTGGTCGCCATCGCACCGATGCCGAATGGATGTGCGTGCCGGTTTAAAGTCGCGGCCCGCAGGTGACGGATCGTCTGCGGTCGGCCGCGAGCGTCAGGCCTCGCGCCGGCCGCTCTTCAGGAGAACTCATGTTTGACCACGTCGTATTCGGAGTCAGCGACTATGCAGCGAGCAAGGCGTTCTTCCTCAAGGCGCTCGAACCGCTCGGCGTAGCGGTGGCCCTGGAGGGGCCGCTCGGCATCGAGCTCAGCCAGTCGAAGGGCAAGGCTTCAGCTTCGTTGTGCTTGTTCCAGACCGAGGAGAAGCCCGCGCGCCTGCACCTGGCGTTCGCGGCCGAGAATCGCCGGCAAGTCGATGCCTTCTATCGCGCGGCGCTCGAGGCGGGCGGCAAGGACAACGGTGCGCCCGGTCTGCGCCCGCGCTACCACGCGAACTACTACGCAGCTTTCGTCATCGGGCCTGACGGGCACAACATCGAAGCGGTTTGCCACGAACCCGAAGCCTGAGCCTTGAAGTCCGCCGAGCGCCCAATGTCCGGGACCTCGGCGGCGACGCTCTATGGAGGCGACCCGCGGCGTGTGGATCATTGCCCCTTTGGGGTCCACGGCCCGGGAGCCTCGAACACCGCTTGGCCATCGATCAGCGTCAGCAGGCTTCGTGTGGCCGGCAGGTCCTCCAGCGCTACCGTCAGGACATCCTGCGACAGCAGCGTCAGGTCGGCTGCCAGGCCGACCGCGATGCGCCCGCGGCGCTTCTCTTGCCGCTCGGCGTAGGCGCCGCCGGCCGTGTAGGCGAAGAGCGCCTGCTCGCGCGTGAGTTGCTCGCCTGTCGCGCCGTTGCGCAGCGCAAGCATGAGATTGAACCAGGGGTTGGTCTCCGGGCCGCGAGCGTCCGAACCCAGCGCGAGGGGTATGCCGGCGCGCAGCAGGCTCGCGAGCAGCGTCCGCGTCTGACTCACCGCGGGCGTGCCGGCCGGCGCGAGGTGGGTCGGGTTTTGCGTCACAACCACGCCCAGGCGGCGCGCCGCATCGAGGGTGTCGGGCCGCAGGCCGTCACCGTGCTCCACGCGCAGGCGCTTCGCGACCCAGGCAGCGTCCGGCGCGAGATCGCGCATGGCGCGCAGCAGGCGGTCGGTCTCGGCATCGCCGACGACGTGCAGCATCGGCTGCTCCGGGCGTTCGAGCGCGCGTTGCAGGATCTCGCGGAGTTCGGCGTCGGAGAAGTTGGACCGCCCGCGCCAGCCCGGCCGCCCTGGATAGTCGTCGCGGCGCAGCGCGTTCTGCTCGAGCGGCGTGCCGTCGAGCATCCACTTCGGCCCGTCGACGCGCACGCGCCCCGGCAGCGGTCGCGGCACGGCGTCCAACTCGGCCCATGCGGCAGCGAGGTCGCGCTGCCCCATGCCCCAGGCGTAGACCGTCCACTTCAACCCTTGCGGCAGGCGTGCCAGTGCAGTCGTGGTCAGCGCCGCCGTCTTTGCGTTGTTGATGAGGTGCACGCTGGTCACGCCCCAGCGCACGTAACGGTCGGTGGCCTCGCCGAACACGGACGCGAGACGCCCCGCGTCCGGCGGCGCCACGCGCTCCCAGCCCAGGTTCTCGGCGGCTTCGAACGCGCGGCCATCGAGGCGGCCGGCAGCGTCGCGCCCCCACCAGCCGCCGATTGGATCGGCGCTCTGCTCGCCGATGCCCAGCTGTGCCAGGGCCACGCTGTTGAGCAGCGTCCCATGCCCCCAGAAACCTCGGAGCATCACCGGCCGATCGGGCGACGCGGCGTCCAGGGCAGCGCGCCACGGGCGTCGGTCGTTGACGACGCCCGGCGTGACGAAGGCCGTGATCCAGCCGCTGCCGCCGCGCCTGGCCTCGGCGGCGATGGCGGCAAGCGCACTGTCGCCCGTCGGCCCCAGCGGCGCCCCGCCGGGGCCGGTGAGAGGCAGCGTCGGCGGCGTGAACAGCGGCAGCCCTGCGCCCAGGTGCACGTGCGCCTCGGTGAGCCCTGGCGTCAGCAGGCGGCCGCCTGCATCCACGACGCGTGTGTCGGGACCGATGAGCGGCCGGACGTCGGCATCGAAGCCCACGGCGCTGATCTTGCCGTCCTCGACCGCCAGCGCTTCGGCACGTGGGCGTGTCGGGTCGGCGGTGAAGATGCGCGCGTTGACGATGATCCACTGCGGCGCCCCGGCGGCAGCGGCGGGCAGCAGAGCGAGCAGCAAGGCGGTGAGGAGCGTCGGGGTGTACATGGCCGTTGCCTTTCGGGAGGTTTGGAACCCCGACAGCTTCGGCCGGACGACGCCCGGCGTCCCGATCGCTCGGCGAAAATGCCCCGAAACTCCGCCGAACGCGCCCGCCGCGCAGTCGCCATGGATCCGCCTGCCTCCCCAGCACGCCTCGCACTCGCCGGCGGCTATGTGCTCGACCTCGCGGCCCAAGCGGTGCGCGACCCGGACGGGCGGCCGGTGGGTCTGCGCCCGCAGGCCTTCGACGTGCTGCGCGTGCTGGCCGAACGGCGCGGCGAGCTGGTCACGAAGGAGGTGCTGTTCGCGCTCGTCTGGCCGGGCCTCGTCGTCACCGACGATTCGCTCGTTCAGGCGATCGGCGACATCCGTCGAGCGCTCGGCGAAGCCGGGCGCGGCCTCGTGCGCACGGTGCCGCGGCGCGGCTACCTGATGGAACTGGCGGAGTCCGCGCCGGCCGGGGCCGCCGAACCCGCCTCGCCGCGCGGCCGCTGGCGCTTCGCCGCCGCGGCTTGCCTGGCCGTCTTGCTCGCCGCCTTCGCAGCCTGGCGCTGGTCCACTGCGCCGCCCGCACGCGTGACGCAGCCGTCGATCGCCGTCCTGCCCTTCCGCGCCCCCACGCCCGAAGGCGAGCCGCTGGCGCGCGACCTCGCGGCCAACCTCGTGTCCGAGCTTGGCCGCAGCGCCGACCTGCGCGTGCTTGCCAGCCAGTCGAGCTTCGCCCTCGCCGACCAACGCATGCCGCTGCTTGAGATCGGTCAACGGCTGCGCAGCCGCTATATCGTCGGCGGCACGGTGCGGCGCGATGGCGAACGCTTGTCGATGGCGATCGATCTGCTCGACAGCGAGGACGGCCGCGTGGTCTGGTCGTCCTCGCACGATGTCGATCGCGAGACGCTCGCAGCGGCGCAGCGCGCGCTTGTCGAGCGCATCGCTGGCTCGCTGCAGGCGCGCGTGGCGCGCCACGAGGAGCGACGCGCGCTCGAGGCGGCGCCGCGTTCGCTCGACGTCGTCGCGCTCACGGCGCAAGGCCGCATCCTGCTGCGCCGCTACAGCGCAGAAGGCATCCGGGAGGCGCGCCGCCTGTTCGAGCAGGCGATCGAGCGCGACCCCGGCTACGCGCCGGCGTGGGTGGCGCTCGGGCAGGTCAACAACGTCGACATCGGCACCCGACTCACCGGCGAGTGGGACCGCCGCCGCACGCCCGAGGTCCTGTCGCAACTCGAGCGCGCGATCGCTCTCCAGCCCGGCCTGCCGCTCGCTCATCTGGCACTTTCGGAAGCGCAGGGGGTGGGCGGTGCGTTCGACGCCTCGCTCGCGTCGGCTGCACAGTGCCTGCGCCTGAGCCCGAACGACGCCGGCTGCCTCTACGCGCTGGGCGCCGCCGAGCTGCGTGTCGGCCGTGTCGCCGAGGCCGTGGCCCACCTCGAGCAGGCGCGTGATCGCAACCCGGTGGCGCCTGCGTTCCTCTCGGCGTTCTACGGCAGCGCGTTATGGGCGGCGGGCCGGCATGAGGATGCGCTGCGCGTCGCCGACGAATGCCTGGCGGTGGCGCCGCACTTCCACCGCTGCCGCGTCGACCGGGTATCCGCGTTGGCGGAGCTGGGGCGCGTGGCCGAGGCTCGCGAGGAGGCCGGCCGTCTGCTTCAGCGTGCGCCCTCGATGACGGCCGAGGAATTTGCCGGCGGCTTCGCTCCCGCGGCCCGAGCGCTGCACACTCGACGCCTCGCGGTGGCCCGGGCGATGGCGATCCCCGCGCAGGACTGATGCGGCGACCTACTCCTCGAAGCGACTCGTGGCATCACGGTCGCGGTCGTATCGTCTCGTGAGCGGAAACGGCGGCAACCAGGACTCGCGGCGAATGATCCAGCTCTCGTAGGTCGGCGTCAGCTGGTTCGGGGTATCCAGGGACCCGATGTTCACTTCGATCTCGTCGGCGGTGCGTGCGAAAACAGACGATCCGCAGCGGGGACAGAAGAAGCGCCCGGCGTAGTCGCGTGTTTCGCCGGCGATCGTCACCGCGTCCTGAGGGAACACCGCGGACGCGTGGAAGAGCGCGCCGTGATGCTTGCGGCAGTCGAGACAGTGACAAAGGCCGACCCGGTACGGGCGTCCGGACGCCAGGATTCGAACGTTGCCGCACAGGCAGCCGCCCGTGAATCGGTCCATGCTGCGTCTCCTTCGATCAGGCGCGCGGAGTTCCCACAACACTCACGACGCGTTACGTCGCGCCGGTGGGTGGTCGATGCACGTCGATCACATGCCGTGCGCGCAGCTGGCCGCATCCCGCGTCGACGTCCTGCCCCGCCGACTGCCGCAGCGTCGCCCTCACGCCGCGCCGCTGCAGCGCGTCGGCCATGGCCTGTGCGCGCTGCGCCGACGGCCGCCGGAACGCAAGCCCGTCGACGCTGTTGTACGGAATCATGTTCATGATCGCGTACCGACCCTTCAGCAGCGTCACGATGCCGTCGAGCTCGTCGTCGCCGTCGTTGATGCCTTCGAGCAGCGTCCACTGGTACTGGATGGGGTAGCCGGTGGACCGCGCATAACGCTCTGCCGACTCGACGAGCTCCGCCGGCTCGATGCGCGGCGCGTGCGGCATGAGCCTGGCACGCAGCTCGGCGCGCGTGGAGTGCAGCGACAGCGCCAGGGCCGGCTTCACCGCACCGCGGGGCAGGCGGTCGAACACCCGCCGGTCGCCGACGGTGGAGAACACGAGGTTCTTGTGCCCGATGCCGCCGGCCGTGCCCAGCAGCTCGATCGCCTCGAGCACGTTGTCGAGGTTGTGCGAAGGCTCGCCCATGCCCATGAACACGACCTTCTTCACCGTCCGGCGCGCCCGCGCCAGCACGACTTGGGCCACGATCTCGGCACTGCCGAGCTGCCGCAGCAAACCGTCGCGGCCGGTCATGCAGAAGGCGCAGCCCACCGCGCAGCCGGCCTGGGTCGACACGCACAAGCCCTCGCGCGGCAGCAGCACGCTCTCGACGGTCTGGCCGTCCGCCAGCTCGACGAGCAGCCGCGCCGAGCCGTCGGCCGCCGGATGCTCGGAGCGAACCCGCGCAAGCCGGCGCAAGTCTTCGATGAGCGAGGGCAGCATGTGCCGCACATCGAGCGGCAGGAAGTCTTCGGGCCGGCGCTTGCCGCTGTCCTGCGGCAGTCCGTAAGCCCACAGGCGCAGCACGCGCTGCTCGTGACAGGGCTTGGCGCCCTGCTCGCGCAAGCGCGTGCGGATGGATTCGATCTGCATGGGAGGCGGGATGGTACGCCCGCCTCCGGCCTCACGGCTTCAGCGTCGCGACCAGCGTGATCTCCGGCACGCTGGCCAGCGCCTTCGACAGCGGACAGCCGGCCTTCGCGGCCTGCGCCAGCTCCTGGAACTTCGCCTCGTCGATGTCCGGGATGCTGGCCTCGAGCGACAGCGCGATGCGGTCGATCGCGAAACCGTCGCCCTGCGCCACCAGCCGCACGCTGGCCTTGGTGTCCACCGTGCGCGTGGCAAACCCGGCCTTGTCGCACGCGAAGGAGAACGCCATCGCGAAGCACGCCGCGTGGGCGGCGCCGACCAGTTCCTCCGGATTGGTGCCGCGCTTGTCGTCCTCGAACCGCGTGGCGAAACCGTAGGGCGCTTCCTTCAGCACGCCGGTTTCGGTGCTGATGCGGCCCTGTCCCTTCTTGCCTGCGCCTTCCCAGTGCACGCTGGCTCTCTTCTCGTTCATGACGCACTCCTTTGTCGGGGATTGGAGCGCCCCTTCTACTCGCATGTCATTGACTGCGCTGCCATTGGGGGTGAGCCACGGCGCGGCGCGCCACGACCCTAGAACGCCGCCTCGCGATGCCACCACGCGGCGGCCCACCGGAACGCCCGCATCGCAAGCGAACGGCGCTCTCCGTGCAGCAATGCGACACCCAGGACTTCGCAGGCCGGCGCCGCCTGCAGGTCGCAGCCCTCGAGCCGTACCCGAAAGGTGGGCCGAAGCGGCACGATGCGTCCGTCGGCACGCTGTCGCGCCGGGATGCGGCCGCCGTACATGCTTGCCACCGCCACCTGGTCGAGCTCGCTCAGCGGTACGGCGTCGACCACCGTGCGGCGGCATTGCACGGGTGAATGCTCGGGCGCGTCGGCAATGAAGGTCGCCTCGCCGCCGTCGCGCGCCTGCGGCAGTTCGGATTCG
This sequence comes from Piscinibacter sp. XHJ-5, assembly GCF_029855045.1. GTDB lineage: Bacteria > Pseudomonadota > Gammaproteobacteria > Burkholderiales > Burkholderiaceae_C > Albitalea. The sequence continues at coordinate 876,265 of NZ_CP123228.1, read as the reverse complement.
TCGACAAACGCCTCGACCTTGGCGCCCTGCCACCCGGCCACGCGCAGCAGCTTCTCGCCTGCCGAGACCCAGCGTCCGGGGCCGGCGTCTTCAGAGACCTCGAGCACGACGCCGTCGAACGGCATGGCGAGGTTCAGCCGCTGCGTCTCCCGCTGCAGGCCTTCGGCTTCCTCGCGAGCCGCTTCCCAGCGCTTGCGCAAGGCGGGCCCCGCTTCCATGAGCCTCGCATCCAGCGTCTGCTGCGCCACCTGCCATTGCAGGCGTTGCGCGCGGGAGGTCGCCAGGTCCAGGCGAGCCTGCAGCGCGGGCGATCGAATGGCCACCAGCGGATCGCCCTGCCTCAGGCGTCGGCCGACGCTCGGCCAGGTGTCGCCCATCTGCCCCGCATGCGGCGCATACACCGCCAGCGCCGGTGCGGCCCCGAGCACGGCGGGAACACGCACGGCGGTTTGCCAAGGCCAGAGCAGCGCGGCGAGCAGAGCGGCGGTCGACACGGCCAGTCGGCAGGTGGCGCGGTTGCAGCGCAGGGATTTGCGGCGCGCGTGCCACCGCTTCATCTCGCTCACCGCCGGTCGCCCGACGAACCAGGTCAGCTCCACGGCCATGAGCAGCACCCCCAGTGCCTTGAAGAACACGTGATAGACGATCAACGCGATGGTGACGAACAGCACCAGCCGATACAGCCAGGTGGCGAACGCGAAGGCAACGAGCCCTCGCGCGCGTGTGCGGGAGAAGATTTCGGGCGGCGCGTCGCCCCAGCCGAACAGTCGTTCGCGCAGCCACCACCGGGCGAGCGCGAATGCACGCTCATGCAGGTTGGGCATGTTGATGGCGTCGGACAGCAGGAAGTAGCCGTCGAAGCGCATGAAGGGGCTGGCGTTCACGGTCAGCGCGATCAGCCAGGTGGTCGTGGCAAGCTGGAACGCCGCGGCACGCAGCGGCGCCCATGCAGGGGTTTCAGGCAGCAGCGCCCACGCCAGCAGGGCGTAGGCGGCAAGCGCGATCTCGCTGAGCATGCCGCCAGCGCCGATGGCCAACCGATGCCGCCGTGACGCGAGCTTCCAGGCTTCGGTGGTGTCGGTGTAGAGCACCGGCCACAGCACCACGAATGCGATCCCCATGGTCGACACGCGGCAGCCATGCCGATGCGCCGTGAAGGCATGCCCCAGCTCGTGGAGGACCTTGGCGAACGCCACGGCGAACGCCATCGCAACGGCGCTGTCCCAGGTCGCGCAGGCCGCCAGGCTGTCGGTGAAGTCATCCCAGCGGCGCACGACGAGAACCCATCCGAGTACCGCTGCCATGGCAGTGAGCCACCAGAAGGCCGGCCGGTACGCCCAGGCGACGTGCGGTCCGAGGCGCTGCAGCCAGGGCATCGGCTGCACCAGCGGCACGCGCAGGCAGAGGTAGTGCCGCAGCATCCAGCGGGCGAACCCTGTCCGCCCCGCACGCGCCGTCCGGGCGAGGCACTCGCTGTCCTGCGCGCTGCTTGCCTGGAGCAGGTGGTTGTGCGCGAGCATCTGCCGCAATGCCGCCACGTCCGCGTCGACGATGCGCAGCGTGGTCTCGCGCCGCACCGCGTCGACGATGCGGCCCACGCTGCCCAGCGTCCAGCGCGAGAGCACCTCGAACGCCGGCCAGGGCAGCTCGTAGAAGCGGTTCACCGCCGGGTCGTGCAAGGTCCAGGTCGGCGACCCGTCCGGCGCCGGGGGCCCGGCATGCAGGCCGAGGTCCTGCCGCAGCGGCGGCAGCGCGCCAGCGGCGTTCACGCGGCAACCCCGGCCCGGGAGCTCACAGTCCCGACCATTGCCGCAAGGCGGCGAACGGTCGCCGCAGCACCACGTACAGCAGTGGCGCCCAGGGGCCGCGCACGCGTGCGGTGCCCACCTGGCCGAGGCGCGGAAGCGGCTGAGCGGCAAGGAACTCCGCCTTGATGCGATAGGCGAGGTGTCCCGCCGGCGAGGGTTCGGCCCGGTAGGCGACACTCTGGATGCGCGCCTGGAACGAGGCCAGCGGCTCGCCCTGCGGGTACAGGGTCAGGGCGTCGCCCGGCTGAAGCTCGATGTGGTCGGCCGCCGGAAGATACGCTGTCAGCTCCACCTGCGTCGGGTCGGCCACCAGCAGGATGCGCTCCCCGACGGAGACGGCCTTGCCGAGCCAGTCGTTCACGTCGGCAAACACCGCGATGCCTTCGCGCTCGGCCTTGACCTGAACACGGTCGAGCTGGTCCACCGTGAAGTCGAGCTCGACCTGCTTTTCCTGCAGCTGGCTGCGCCTGAGCATGATGTCGGCACGCTGCTTCTCGTCGGTCACCGCGGCCTGGGCCGACTGGCGCAACTCCTCCTGTGCGGTGTCGTAGGCCTTGCGAGCGACCTCGTGGCGCGTTCGCAATGCCGTGGTGTCGAGGCTGAAGAGCACCTGCCCTGCCTTGACGGGCTGGTTCGGCCGGACCTCGAAACGCTCGACCACGCCATCCAGCGGCGCGCGCACCAGCAGCGGCTGACGGGGAACGACTTCGGCGGCCCCGAGCACATCGATGCGCATCGGAAAGACGCAAAGCGCGGCGGCGGCGAGCCACAGCCGGCGCCGGGACTTGCCGCTGCGCCACCACCCCAGCATCCGGTCGATCCCGTGCTGGCGCGGCCGGAAGCCGGCAAGCGCATGGGCGAACACGTCGGCCAGCTCCCGCAGCAGCGCCATTTCGGCTGCGCTCCAGGGCTCGCCGCGCGCCAGCAGCAGCGCCCCGTCGGGCGCTGCATCGCGCTGCAGCGGCAGCCACATTGCATGCAGCGGCAGCCATTGGTCCCAGGCATCGAGCAGCCGTGCAGGCAGCGTCGCCGTGTCGATTTCGCCCGACGGAGCGGCGCTGTCGGCGAGATGGCGGCACAGCGCCGTGAGCCACTGGACGAACGGCGCCGTGGGATCGGGCTGCGGCACGCCCGACACGGCCTGCACGCGCGGCAGCCCGAGGGCCGACCACAGCGCGGCCTGCCGATACGGCACGAGCGCCACGGTTTCATTGACCGCCACGAAGCCGAGCTCGGCGAGCTCGCGTGCCGAGCGTGCCCGCCGTCCCAGCTGCAGAAGCGTCAGCAGCGGCTGAACCGACGAATCCATGGCGCGTGAGAACCGGTTCAGTGCGGGCGCGGAACCACCGCCCAGCCGCTCATGCCTGACATCAACGCCGGGTCCTGGGTCATCACGCCCACCACCGACACGGTCTGGCTGACCGGCTCGATCTGCGCGCCCACCCGCTGGACCTTGGCCGGAAAGCGCCGGCCCAGCTCCTCGACGTCGACCTCGAAAGCCGCGCCCGGCTTCAGCCAGGCAAGCCACTTGGAAGGCACGATCATGCGCACCTCCAGCGGACCGCCGTCGAGGATGTCGAGCAGCGGGGAGCCGGGCGTCACGTATTGATGCTCGGCAGCGTGCCGCTTGGCGACGCGCCCGGCGAAGGGAGCCGCAATGCTGCAGCGGCTCGCCATGGCACGGGCCGTCGAGGCGTCGGCCTGGGCCTCTTTGAGCCTCGCCGCGGCCTGATCCACTTCGAGCCGGCCCACCGAGTGGAGCTCGGCCAGCCGCTGGTTGGACTGCGCCAGCGCCCGTGCCGCGTCGACGCCGGCATCGGCCTTGCCGAGCTGCGACTGGTACAGCGAGCAGTCGAAGCCCACGAGCAGCTGCCCGGCGCGGAACGCATCGCCGTCGCGCAGCGGCAGCGCGGCGATGCGTGCCGCGATTTCGCTGGAGATCGTGACGCTGTGGCGCGACCCGAGCTGTGCGCGGATGCGGTCGTCGCGGTCGGCAGGCGGGGCCGCCATGGCGATCTGCGCGAGGGCACCGATCAGCGCGCAGGCGAGCACGATCGTGAGGGCGCGCCACGCCTTCACGAGCTGCCCCCGGGGTCGACCGTCTCGGTCCACGCCCGCTCGCAGGCGCGCACCGCTTCGGTGAGCGTCTTGATGTCGTGTCCGTCCACCGACGACGGCAGCGGATCGAGCCCGAGGGTGGCGATGACCTGCGCGTAGGCACCCTGTACCGCGCCATAGCTGTGATACAGCCGCAGCTCGGACATCATGGCCGCCGCTGCCGCCCGGATCTGCTCCAGCTTGCCCTGAGCGCTGGCCTGCTCCGCGTTGCGGCTGTGCTGCAGGATGCGTTGCTCCACCGCATGCAGCTCGCGGGTCATCTCGTGCTGTCGCACGCGAGCCAGGTACTCGAGGTGCGCGACGTGCACCTGCGTCAGCACGGCCATGCCGAGGGCCAGGCGCTGCTGCCTTGCGAGGTCGAGCTGGGCTTGCGCCAGGCCGCGGATGCGACCGGCGTTCAGCGCATTCAACAGGTTCCAGCTGACGCGCAGGCCGGCGTCCCACCAGGTGTTGTCGACGAGGTAGCTGTTGCTGTCGTAGTGCCCGCCGAGACTGATCTCCACGCCGGGCAGCAGTCGCGCCAGCGCCTTGCGCGTCTCGAGCACGCCGATGCGTTCCTGGTAGTGCGACTCCACCAGCTCCGGTCGGATCAGCAGCGCGACTTCTTCCATGCGCGCCGTGCGCAGCGTGACGCGCGGCACCGGCAGCGCGTCGGCCGGCACGACGCTGAAGGCGAGGCCCGGCTCCAGGTTCATCGCCGATGCGAGCCGAGGCTTGGCCAGCTGGAGCTCGTCGCGGACCGCCTCGAGCTGGCGAATGATGTCGAGCAGCTGGCGCTGGTAGTTCAGCGGCTCGAGCGGCGAGCGCACGCGTTCGGACTCGGCCTGGCGCGCGTCGACCAGCGCCTGCCGGGCCTGCTGCAGAACCGGCTCGATGCGCGCTTCGAGCTGCTGCGCGCCCGCGGCCTGCCAATAGGCCTGGCGCGTCTGCTGCATCACGAGGTGCAGTGCCTTGCGGCGGCGTTCCTGCGCCGCGAGCGCGCGGTCGGCCTGCTGCCGGGCCTGGAAGTAGCTCACGCCGAAATCGAGCACGTTCCACGACAGTCCCAGGTCGCCCAGGACACGCTCCCGATCGGTGGCGGTCGAAGGCGCGAGCGACTGCAAACCGGTCGTGATGTCGCGCGACGATGCGGCGAGCTCGGTGTCGCGCCCCGCATAACCCGCGGCGAGGGTGAGCCGCGGCAGCAGTTCGACCCGCGACAGGTCGAGCTGCCGCTGCGCCACTGCTTCCTCCATCAGCCGGACGCGATGCTCGAGGTTGTACTTGACCGCGCGCGCCATGGCTTCTTCGAGCGTGATGGCGCCCCGCACAGGCTCCTGCTCGCGGAACAGCGCCTGCCGATCCGCGGCCATGGCGGCCCGGCGCTCGTCGATGGTCAGGACGCGGGGCTGGACCGCGCAGCCGGCAAGGGCTGCGGCGACCAGCGCGGCCCAGAGCAGTCGTGCGGAAATGCGACTGGAACTCAAGAGAAATCCTCCGTGAAGTGGCGATGCATGTCGTGGCCGGTGCAGGTCAGCGGGGACCGTGCCCGAGGGAACGGGCATGCGCGACCAAGGCGGCGCGCTCGGCCATGCGGCCGTGCGGACCGTGGCGCTCGAATTGCGCGGTCAAGCCCGCACGTCCGGCCGCCGGCACGTCCTTCTGCTGCGGCGGCTCGGCGTCCGTCTGCACCGGTGCGGTCGTGACGTCGATGACGAGCTGTGACACCGCTCGACGGCCCTGGTCATCGGTGGCGACCACCTCGATCACCACACGCTGCGCGACGCCTCGCGGCGGTTCGCCGGCGAGCGTGCCGGTCATGGGATCGAAGCGCAGCCAGGCCGGCAGCGGGCGACCGTCAGCGAGTCGGACGTCCACGAGCACAGGCGCAAACGCCGGGTCGAGCCCGCCAATCGCGCCGGGCAGCGCGATGTGCAGCGGGCGTCCGGCCTGTGCATCGAAGCGTCCCAGGTCGGGGATCGCCTGCAGCGTCGTGACGTCCCCGAGCCGTGCCTCGCTCCACGCGTCGGGTCGGCCGGGCAGGGACGTCGCGCCAGGCGCGCCCGGCAGATCGGTCGGCACGGCGACGATCGGCACCCGATCGGCCGCAGGCGCGGTGGAATCGAACGGCGGCGGCGACAGCAGAGGCGCCACCGGCGGCGTGGCGAGCGGCGGCGGCGGGGCCGACGGCGGTGGGCCGGACGGCGGTGGCTCGGACGGCGGCGGGCCGGGCGGCGGCGGAGGACTGGGCGGTGGTGGGCTGGGCGGCGGTTCGCCGCCCGGCGGCGGGGCGTCGACCCGCACCCCGGTCGTCGAAGCGATGGCGTGAAGCGTCACGCTTCCCGGGTTGCCGACGGCATCGTGAAACGTGGCGCCATTCGGATCGAGCGCCGTGGCGACGGTGATGCCGTCGCCGTCGCGCTGACCCGGGACGACGGTGTAGCGGAACGTCAGCGCACCGGTCCCCGATCCACTCACGTAGCCGGCGAAGACCGTGCCGCCGCTGTCCAGCGCAATCCCCAGGCGCGGCACGGCGCCGGCATCGACGGTCACGATTTCGTCGAAGTGGACCGTGAAGTCGAGCGCGTCGCCGGCGGAGTACGTGCCGTCCGCAGGAACGGAGACCGACGTGACCGTCGGGCCGGCGGTGTCGACCGCGTAGGCGTTGGAGGTGATGGTGCCCGCTCCCGCGTTGCCGGCTGCGTCGGACACGCCGGCGGCGTCGAGCGTGATGACGTTGCCCGGGTTCGTGGCTCCCGGTGCCGGGGTCAGCGTCGCCGTCCAGGTGATGCCTCCATCGTTGGACGCGAGGCTGCCGAGGCTGCCGTGCGGCACCGACAGGTCGTCGACGGTGAAGCCCGTCACCGCCTCGCTGAAGGTGATGGACACCGGCGAAGTCTCGCCGGCGGCGAGCACGCCGTCGGCCACGACGATGGACGCGGTGGGACGCACGCCGTCGACCACGATGGCCCGCTGTGCGCCCAACGAGCCCGTGGTGCCGGGCACGGGCAGCGTGACAACGGCATCGAGCCCATGGTGGTCGCGGACCGTCGCACCGTTGAGCACCAGCGCGGACGTCCCGGCGCTGTCCAGGTCGGCCGCCAGGTCTCCTGGTTGAACGACGTACCTGAAGCTCAGCGACGAGGTGCCCGAGCCGGACACATAGGTCGCCACGCGGTCGCTGCTGCCGGTCTCGAGCAGCAGCGTCGGCGTGCCGGCGGTGGTGTCCACGTCCACCGCGGAGTCGAACCGGATCGTGATCGTGACGACGTCGCCGATGCCGTAGACGCCGTCGGCGCTGCTCGAATCGATGCCGACGGCGCGCGGGTTGTCCGCCACGACGGTGATGGCAATCGTGTCCGTGTCGAACCGGGGGCCACCCCCGCCGGACGCTGCCTGATCGCTGGTGGTGATCTGCAGCGAGGCCGGACCGTCGTAGCCCGCCGACGGAATGAACACCAGTCCGTTCAGTGCGGCGTTGATGTCGGCGCGATTCGCGGTGAAGGTCATCGTGGCGTCGCCCGCGCCGCTGCCGGCCGAGAACACCAGGCCTGCCGTGCTGCCGAGCGTCAGCGTACCGTTGGCCGCCGTGAGGGTGACCTGCAGCGCGCTGCCGGCGGCGTCGATGTCGTCGACGCCGATCGCATTGCCGTTGGCGCTGCTGAACACCAGCGATCCGCCCTCGATGACGTTCTGCGAAGCGGGCACGCTGTGGACCGGCGCGTCGTTGACCCCCGCAACGGTGCCGCCGGAATTGTTGAACCCGTAGATGAAGAACGGGTTGTTGTCGGCGTCCTGGTAGATGAACACGCCGTCGCCGGCGAGGTTCAGCGGGTCGGTGACGGTGTAGGTGCTGACGGCGATGTCGGCGCTGAGGTCGATGCCGTGCGACACATCGGTCAGCGTGGTGGGGGCGTCCGAGCCGCCGAGGTGCAGATCGAGCACGGTTCCAGCGGAGACCAGGCCGCTGGTCGTCCAGGTGACGACGCCGTCGCCGGTGGACAGGGCGGTGAAGTTGCCGTTGACGCCGTCCCATCCCTTGTCGGTGATCTTGATGGTGGTGCCGGTCGGGATGTCGACCAGCGTGGCCATCGTGACGGTGTCGGTGAGCGCGCTCCATCCGAGCACCACCATGTCGCCCGCATTCAGGGTGTTGAGGACGTGGGCGTAGGCCGCATCGGAAAGCGCCTCGGTGTCGATCGGGCCGGTGTTGGCTTCGAGTTGCCAGTCGCCGCCCTTGGCTGCGGAGCCGGTCCAGTCGGTCGAGGCGGCGACGTCGGCGCCGGTGATGGCGGCGAGGCTGTCGACGAAGGACCGTCCCGTCTCGCCTTCGGCCACCTTGCAGCCGTACAGCAGCAGGCCAGATGCATGGGGTCTGTGCTCACGGCGCCTGACGGGCGCGCGCCGCCGCCATCTCACGGGCCGCTTGCCTCGCCGCTGCCTGCTCGGCGGCGCGCACCACGCCGGCCTCGCTCGCCTGATGCCGGATCTCGGGGACGCTGTTGGCCACGTAGGTCCCTGAACTCAAGCCGAGCAGATACAGCAGCTCCGGCGTGAACGTCGGCATCGCCAGGTGGTAGTAGACCTGCGCCACGAAGATGATGGACAGCGCCAGCGTCCAGACGAACATCTGGAAGCGGTAGATCGAATAGCCGTTGCCGTCGCACATGAGGTCGCGAAAGAACGCACGCAGGGCGAGCAGCCGGTTGCTCCGCGGCTGCGGGGGAAGCGCGTCGATGACGAGCTCGGTGGTGCCCTCGCGTACGACGATGCGCTCGGCCAGCAACGGATCCATCGTGCGTGAGCGCAGGTAGGCATCGCCCACCGCGGTGCCGGCGCTGATGCCCAGGAGCGAAACCACCGACACGTTGACCGTGGCGTAGTTGCCGGTGGCCAGCCAGATGAGGATGAAGCCGCCGAAGATCACGAAGAACCACAGCGCCATCTGCACCTTGGCCAGGCTGTAGCGGCTGGCCGCCTGCCCCGCCGGGTCGACATAGGCCTCGGTCAGCAGCGACGTGGTCATCGCCAGGCGAAGAAACAGCAACGCGCCGACGGCCACCACGGCCAGCGACAAGACCGCCCAATGGGGCTCGAGGACGACGAGCGAAGCGGGCTGCTTCTCCAGCGTGTAGTCGGTGTCGAGCGGGTCGCCCCGCTCGGCTCCAACCGAGAAGCGAATGTGCCGGGTCAGCGTGGGCGGGCTCAGCACGTCGACCCAGACGCCCCGGTTGTCTTCCTTCACCGAGAGGTCGTACTGCAGCCGTCCCGTGCGCAGGTTCACCGAAGTGGGATACACGGACTTGAGCGGCCGACCGTTCAGATAGGGCACCAGCTGCCACGCGGAGTTGCCCGGGTGGGCGGCCCAGGCTTCGAGGCCGGCCACGTGCACGTCGATCGGACGGCCGACGCGCAGCTCGCCGCCGAGCTGAACCACGCGGGGCGCAGGCTCCGCCGCCGCATCGCCGGCCGGCGCGGCGCCTGCGGCGGTCGCCATCCACAGGGACGCTGCAGCCAGCAGCCGCAGCACGAGCGAGGCGGACAGGGTGCGCATGTCAAGCCTGCTGGATGACCCGGCGCGCGAGCTGCCAGTAGTGGACGCGCGAATCCATGCCCTCCGTGCCGCCGTTGATGGCGAAGGTGATCTCGCCGAAGGCCTCGGCCGTGTCGGCATCGGCCAGCTCGTTGGCGCCGATGCGCTGCCACATCGCCGCGGCCGACATCGCCGCATTGAGCGGCTCGACCAGCAGGTCCGGGTTGAGCAGCACGTCCACGCCGATGTCTTGCGCGGCGTCGCCGTAGTTGTTGCGGCCGCTGATCTGGAGCAGGCCGCGACCCCGGTAGCGCCAGCCGTCTCCGCTGCTCACCGGGCCGTTGCCCATCCGGTCGGCGTAGACGGTGTTCGCGATGAGCTCGGGGTGCCCTGCGTACTCGTCCGCGTCGAGACGGCCTGCCGGCTCGTCCGGCAACAGGAAGAACCGGTGCGGCCACACCGCGCACAGCCGCGCCGCCGTGTAGTGGAAGTTCTCCACCAGCTGCGAGAACCCGTCGGACTCGTGCGCCAGCTGCGCCAGAAAGGCCGCCAGACGCGCGGGGGTGGCCACGGCATAGCGCTCGCAGGCCATCGTCAGCGCGGGCTGCCACACCTGCGCGCGGGGCAGCCCGCCTTTCATGAGACAGGCCAGAGCCTGCGTGTCGATCTGCATCGCCATCCCCCCGCAGTTCAGCCGAACAGCAGCCGGTCCGCGCAGCGCAGGTCGGACTTGTCGAAGAACTTGTCGCTCCACTTGTTGGTGGTGCCCAGGTGCCATGAGGCCGCGGCGGCCGCGTGGGCCCGCGAGGTCGTGGCCTTCACCTCGGCGGCCACACCCTTGTCCTTGTTCTCGCGCGCCTTCTGCGCCACACGGTCCAGGAAGTCGAAGTGGTCGACCAGCGCGACCGCTTCGATCGCGAAGGCGGTCGCCACGCGCGGGTCGCGGATGATCACCAGGTTGTCGCCGTTGGCGCCCTCGCCGCCCAAGGCAAGGTTGGACGAGCCGCAATAGACGGCGGCATCTTCGCGGTTGAATCCGCAGACGACGAACTTGTGGTGGATCTGGTGACCCAGTCCCACGTCGCGCACCTGGTCGAACGGCGGCGGCAGGGCCAGCTTGCCCGGCTTGCCGCACACCAGCACGCCGTCGCGGCAGCCCGGCCGGTACAGCGACGTGCCCTTGGAGGTGTCGGACACCCCGTAGCTGAACACGTTCTGGCTGGCATGCAGCTCGCTCAGGACCTTGTAGACGGGGCTGGGGCTGCCGTCGACCTGCATCAGCGCGAACAGCACGCTGCCGTCCTTGGCGCCGCGATCGCGCTCCGCGCCGATGCGGTCGGCAAGCTCTTGCAGCAACTGCTCCGCCACCTTCGGCGGATGCGGCGAGAACGTGATCTCCGTCTTCGGCAGGCGCTCGCCGCCGAAGTCGTACTTGCGCTGAGCGAGCTCGGTCTTGAGAAAGGCTTCGCGCGACGCGTTGCCGGCCCACACGGTCTCGAACAGCTGTGCGTACTGCTTGCACACCGCGTCGTCGCTGAACACCAGCACGTGGTTCGAGTTGACGTACAGGCCCGTGATCGAGAAGTTGGTCGATCCGGTCAGCACGCGGCACGGCCGATCGCCGTCATAGAGGATGAAGATCTTGTCGTGCGCGTAGCGGCCGAACTTGCCTCGACGGATCGCCGCCGCGCCCTTCTCGGCGCCTTCGAACAGCTTCTGGAAGCGGTCTTCCGCCGTCTTTCCCTCCGGCCCGTGGTGCAGGGCGGCATTGTCGAGCAGCATGCGCGCGCGGCCCTGGCGCGCAAGCTCGAGCACGGCGCGCAGCACGTCCGGCTCGTTGAGGTCGTAGGCGAAGACATCCACCCGCATGCCCGGCTTGGCCGTCGCCTCGCGCAGCAGCTCCAGCACCCGCGCGCGGGCGGTGGAGCCAAGCCATGCGTACTGCTCGTCGAAGGTGTAGGCGCGGCCTTCGGCGTTGCGGCCGGACGGCAGGTGGGTGTCGTACAGCAGCTCGTCACCGGCCGGACGCAGCAGCGCCTTCAGGCCGAAGTGATGCTCGAAGGCCTGCGACTGCGTTGCCCCGCGCGTGAAGCCGAGTTGGAGATCCCCGACCTCGAGCGGCCCGACCTCGACGCTGACGGTCGCGCCGAGCGCCGGATCCAGCGGCAGCATGCATTGCGCGTCGTCGAAGTAGCGCGGGGTGACGGTGTATTGATAAGTGCCCGCGACGGCCGCGACGTCCTCGTTGGCCTCGCCCGGCACATGCAGCCAGCGAAACGTGTGCAGCGGTGCGTTGATGGACGAGTTGTCCGGCTCGGTGTGGCACTGTGCATGGCGCGACGGATCCTCGAAGCGCAGCGCGTTGTGCAGGTAGAAGGCCTTGCCCGAGGGCGCCCGGCATTGCACCGTGAAGCCGGCGAGGTTCTTGCGGTGGCTCTCGTCGACGAGGTTGAAAGCGAGCAATGTCTTGAAGTCGCCCCTGTGCGCCTTGATGGTGACGATGGGGCCCTGCTGGGAGGCGTGTGTTTGCATGATGGGAAAGCTTTCGCCGAGGTTCTGAGGAGGAGCGGGGGTGCCGTCGCCGGCATGCGGCTGTGCATGGACGGTCGGCGCCGCAAAGGTGGCACGGGAGGTCGGCATGCGGACTTGCAAAGCACGCCGTTTTCCATGCGCCGCGGCAGCGCCGTCGGGCGGAGTGAAACGCTTCACGGCCTTGCCGCCGGACGAGCAGACCGCCCATGCATGCGGATCGAGCCGCATGCGCTTGCGCATCTGCCGTGTCGTGAGGGGGACGTTGGCGTCATCGGTATCGCTCCGGTGTCGTGCATGGCCGCGCTCCATGGCAGGCCGATGCATCCACGACAGAGTAGGTGCGGCGAGCGACGCCTCCCATGGGTCGTTGTCGCAGGCAGGCCGTCGTTTTTTCCTAGGCCGCCGGCGGGCATCGGCAATCGACGTAGGCAATCCGCCAGTGGCGGCGCGCGGACCCGGCTACACACAATGCTCGGCATGGAAACCACGGCCATTCACGCCGCCGCGTCACCCGTCGCCACGGCCTTCACGCTGGCGATGGAGGGCAAGGGCGTCCAAGCCGTGGCCCTGCTGCACCAGCACCGCGCGGATCCCACCTTCGCGGCTGAATTCAAGTCGCAATGGGCGCACTGCACGGGCTCGTCGAGCGAACGCGCCTTTGAGCTGGCCAATCACCTAGTGGCAGGTCTGGATCGGTTCGACCAACCGTTCCCGAATCTTTTCGGCACCATCTTGTCGGCCGAGGCGAACAGCGCGCCCACCGCGTTCGTCAAGCGTCTCGTGCAGCTGGAACGCGGTGCCAGCGGCTGCAAGTGCCTTGCCTCACCCGAGGCCTGGGACGTGCTCTTTGCGTTGGCCGAAGACCTTCTGTCCAAGCCCGACGCGGACGGGATGATGGTCAGCGCGCTGGCAAAGCTGATCAGGCAGCACGAGCGGCGCGATCATGTGGCGCGGCTCATGGACCTGGCGAAGAAGATCGCACCGAAGTCCCGGGGTTATGCGCACGCAACGGTCGCGCTCAACCTCACGTCGTATCTCGACTGCGCTCAGTGGACCGGCATCATCGCCGCCATCGCCACCGAGCCGTCGCCGCAGCCTTTTTCGGTGAGCTCATTGGCCGCGGCACTGCGGCTGCTCCCCAACGTCGATGCGGTGAGCGATGCCGCCTTGCGGCAGTGGATCCAGTTCCTGCTCGACCACAAGGAGCAACACCGGTGGCTGCCCGCCATGCTGGACTGCGCCTTGGGCGCCCGGGTGCTGAAGCTCTTCTTCGGAGAAGCTTCGGTCCTGCAGCCTTGGGAGGCCGTCGACACGCCTCAATTCGTGGTCAACCTGGTGAAGTTGCTGATCTCGCACGAGTCCGGCCCGGCACCGGTGATCAGCCACCTCATGGCCGGTGAAACGCTGCACCACCACCGTGCCGCGGTGGAGTTGGCGCAGGCGCTCGCGGAAGCCGGATGGGTGCAGGCAGGCGACTGGGACAACACGATCACGCTGATCAGCCAGTTGCTGGGGCGCGACGTCGAGAGAGCGTGCAAGCACGTCGTGTCGGGACTCATGCGAGCGTCCCTGCTGACCCCGGAACGGGCCCGTGCGCTGCTCCGACTGCGGCAATCCATGCGAGACCCGGGGGACCGATTCGAGCTGAGCGTATCGCTGCTGCCCGCCGGCGGCGCACTCGCCAGTGCAGACGTCTGGGCGGAACTCTGGCGCGAGGCCAAGGAGAACCTCAATGCCGCCAGTTGGACGCAACCGATCGGGGCCTTTCTGAACGCCGCATTCGGGTTCGCCGCAACCGATGTCGCCGCCCCCATGGCCTTGTGCACCGAGATCCTGAGCACTTCGGCCACCACCTCGAGCCTGCGCGTCTGGTTGTGGCAGCTTCTGAAAGCCCCTGAAAGCGCCGCCCGCCTCGGGTTGTTGTTCCGGGCAATCGTTCAGTGCGATGGCAAGACTCAGCGCGTGGTGCTGGACAGCCCGGCGACCCTGGCGACGTTTGCCGCCGGCGCTCCAGAGGCCTGGACCGCGGTTCCGCCCGCCATGCCGCTGCCGTCGAGCGCGCCCGCCAGCTTTCTCGCCGATCTGGTGAGTCGGCTGTGGACCGCCCGATGCGGCCATCCGGCCGTCTGGCGGCAGATCGCGAACTGGGTCGCCCCGTTGCCTGCCGCCGAGAAAAGCTGGCTGGAGATCTCGATCCGACTGACCCTCGATGCGGGCCACAAGCAGCGCTGGTATGCAGAGCCGGTTCCCACCTCGCCGGCCATCCATGACGACGTCGTCGCCCAGTCGGATGCGGGATGGAGCAAGTGCGTCGCGCTGGCACTCGAGGTCGGGCAGTGGAACGGCCGGGCCATCTACCAGCAGGCGCTGCACCAGGGCCTGACCACCGGCATGCTGGGATGGGATCAGATTCCGGAGGTGCAGAAGTACCGCGCCGGCTTGCGCAAGAGGCATCCCTCGATCGACTGGGACCTCGTGTTCCGCGGCTGCGCGTCGAAGAAGCTCGCGCCCAAGCGCTTTTGCACCGCGCCGCAGCTGTTCGCGGTGCTGCAACCGTGGGTCGTGGCGATCCGCCGGCTGGCACAGGCAGCGATCGACCACCTGCAGACCTTGCCGGTCAAGGACCGGGCGGCTGCCGCGGTCGCGCTCATCGGCCGCCTGAAGCTCCTGGGGCTGTCCCTGCACGGAAAGCCCCGCCACACCGACATCCAGAACTGGAAGATCAAGGGCAGCAGCTTCGACGTGCTGATGACGCTGATCTTCGGCACGGACGAAGAGTGCCTGCTGACCGAAGACATCCTGAGCAAGATCGTGGTGATGAAGAACCGCACGCTGGCGACGCCGATCCAGGACCTGCTGACCCAGCTGCAGACGCTCGCGCCGCAGGCCAAGGCGCAGATCGAGCAGCTCGAGGCGACCCGGCAGGCGCTGGTCGCCTTCATCGGCAGGGACGACTTCCCGGCACACCACGACAACTACCACCTCTTCGAGCTCGAGATCCTCGACAAGGAGCATGTCGCCTGCCTGGTGCTCGGGGAGGAGGTCGGGTGCTGTCTCTCGCCCGGCGGCCAGTATCGCGTTCGGCTTCTCGAGCGGCTGGCAGGCCCCTGGGTGCTGGTCGCCGTGAAGGACCAGAACGGCAAGGTGGTGGCCGTCGCATGGTGCGTGCTCTGCATGACGAGCAGCGGGGCACCGTTCCTGGCCAGTGACTACACCAACCTCAAGCGGCGTCTGCGCGAGGTGGTCGATATCGACGGCCGGGAAGTGATTCTCCCGCAGGGCGGGGCGACGCTCGATGCGCTCGTCGACTGGCTGCCCGACGTCGGGCGCGCCGTCGGCGCGCCCCAGGTTCAGTACGGCACGCTTTCATGGGAGGTCAAGGGATGGCGTCCGGCCATCACGTCGGCGCCTCAGGCGCTCAAGCTGACGATCATCGAGCCGCCCATCGTGGACAACAGCTACTACCTCGACAACGCCGCCCAAACCAACGACGTATGGATCAAGTTGAGCTGAGAGAGCCGCAGCCCCGCCCTTCATCGGCGGATCGACATCTGGCAGGTCACGCAGTGCTCATCACCGGAGCTGGAAGTCCGACAGGCATCGGCTATGCCACCGCGCTGCGCCTGGCACGGATGGGCGCCAGCGCCGTCGTCACCGACATCGACGCCCGCGCAGAAGCTCGGGCGCTGGAGCTGCGGGCACGCGGATATGCAGCCCGTGGCTACGTTTGCGACCTCTCATCGCGCTCGCAAGTCGACGCATTCATCGCCAGCGTCATCGAAGACTTCGGCACCATCTCGGTGCTGGTGAACAACGCCGGCATGACGCTCGGCGGCCAGACCGAGGAGTACGAGCGCTTCGATCAATGCAGCGACCGGCACTGGGACATGACGATCGAGCGCAATCTGACCACCTGCTTCAACGTGAGCCGTCGCGTGCTGCCGCACATGGTTCAGCGCCGCTATGGTCGCATCGTGAACGTGTCGTCGGTCACCGGTCCGTTGGTCAGCGTTCCCGGCGAAGCGGCATACGGTGCGGCGAAGTCGGCCATGATCGGGATGAGCCGCGCCATCGCGCTCGAGGTGGCCGAGCACAACATCACGATCAACAACGTGCTGCCAGGCTGGATCGCCACCGGGTCGCAGACGCCGCATGAGCGCGAGGCCTCGCGGAACACGCCCCTGCGTCGTGCCGGAAGCGCCGATGAAGTGGCCGCGATGATCGCCTTTCTCGCGTCGCCGTGCGCCAGCTATGTGACCGGACAGGCGTTCGTGGTCGACGGGGGCAACAGCCTGCAGGAAGACAAGTCGGTCCGGCCATTGCCCGGCTCGACGCCCGGTACACGGGTGGCGCAGGCCGCCGAGGACTGAGCATGTTCGACCCGCGCCTGTTCGAGGGCAAGGTTGTTCTGATCAGCGGTGCAGCGGGCGGCGTCGGCTCCGCCGTCGCACGCCTGCTGCGCCGCAGTGGCGCCGAGCTCGCTCTCACCTCGACCGATCCGCAAAGACTCCATGCGCTTGCCAATGAACTCCGTGCACCGGCGATGGTCGCTGACATGGTCAAGGTGGCGGATTGCCAGCGCGTCGTCGACGCCGTGCTCGCCCGGCATGGGCGACTCCACGCGGTCGTCAACTGCGCAGGCAGGTGGACCGAAGGGGACAGCGCTCTCGTGACCGAGGAGGAATGGGACCGCTGCGTCGACGTCAATCTGAAAGGCACCTTCTTCATCTGCTCCCGAGCCATTCCGGCGCTGAAGGCAACGCGAGGTGCGATCGTCAACGTGGGCTCGGACGCTGGCGTCGTCGGCAATGCCGGTTGCGCCGTGTACTGCGCCAGCAAGGGCGGCCTGGTGCTCATGGGCAAGGCGCTCGCGCTCGAGTTGGCGCCTTTCGGGATCCGCGTGAACACCGTGTGTCCGTCCGATATCGCGACGCCGATGCTGCATCGACAAGCCGAGCGCTTCGGCAGCGGTGATCCGCATGCGTACCTCGATCGTCTTCTTGCGCGCTACCCCCAACGCCACGAAGCTCGGTTCATCGACCCCGAGGAGGTGGCGAGCCTGATCGCGTTCCTGCTCTCTTCACGCGCGGCTCCCATCACCGGCGCCACGCTCAGCATGGACTTCGGTGTCACTGCAGGCTACTGAGCGACCGCCCTGGCATGGCGCCGGCAGGCGTAGGCAATCTGCCGATGGATGGATCCGCCTTGTCGGCGTTTTGCCCATGAAAAGACGGCGGCCGATCTCTAGAGTGAACGAGCACCAGCACCACTGAAGTCGGGACCATCCGCGGCCCGCTTGCTGCGAAGACGTTCTGAGCAACGTCTTGGCGACGAAGAGGCGCACCCTGGTCCTCGAGCAACTGGCCGGGCTGCACAAGCTGGCGCCGAACGCCAGGGCTGGAGGTCGTCGACAAGGAGGACGTCACGGCGGTCGTGATCGGGGAAGGTATGGATTCGTTTGAGCTGACTAGGCAATCGGCGTAGGCAATCTGCCACTGGTCGTGCGCGGGCATGGCTTCACAAAATCGGCGTCATGGAAATCGCCACCAGCCACGCCGTCGCTTCGTTCGCGCTACTCGGCCCATCGATCTGCGCCGTCTGGCTTCCGGCGATTCGCGTGGCCTCGTGGCGGCCGGTGGCACCGTGGGTGCTGCTGTTCGCGGCAGCCGTCATGGCTGGCCTGTGGACCGGCGTCTTGCAGGGACCGGGCGCGCTCTGCCTCGTGGTACTTGCCGCGCTTGCATGGTCGGCGCGGGACGCCGGCAACAGGTGGCTGAGGTGCTTCTCGATCCTCGCCGTCATCGTTCTCGCCGTGGCGCTGGCGCTGCATGCCGTGCCGGGGTTCAAGAACCCTGTCGTGATCGACGCGGCGCGCTT
The DNA here is from genome assembly GCF_029855045.1 of Piscinibacter sp. XHJ-5. GTDB lineage: Bacteria > Pseudomonadota > Gammaproteobacteria > Burkholderiales > Burkholderiaceae_C > Albitalea. The sequence continues at coordinate 858,418 of NZ_CP123228.1, read as the reverse complement.
CAGCGTGGACTCCGCACCGTTCACGCAATACGCCAACTTCGACAAGGGCGCAGTCGGGCTCTTGCTGCTTGCGCTCATGGCGCCGCACATCGGCAGCATGAGCGACCTGCGGCGCATGGCGCGGCCTTCACTGCTTGCTGCACTCGTGACCGTCATGGCCGTGCTCGGTGCAGCCGCTGCGATCGGCTACGTGCGGTGGGATCCCAAGTGGCCACCACAGGCGTGGACCTTTCTGGCCATCAATCTGCTGTTCACCTGCGTCGCGGAGGAGGCGGTCTTTCGCGGCGTCATCCAGGAGCAGCTGATCCAGGCGCTCGAACACCAGCCCCGCCTCGTCGGGCTCCCGGTGGTGGTGTCGACGCTGCTTTTCGCGCTCATCCACGTGAACGGCGGCTTGCCGCTCGTTGCGCTGGCGGCACTTGCCGGCCTCGGGTACTCGCTGGTGTATGCCATGACCCGGCGCGTCGAGGCCGCGATCCTTGTCCACTTCGCAGTGAACGCCGTCCACTTCGTGGGCTTCAGCTATCCCTGCAGGGTGGGGTGAGGCCATGCGCATCGAACCGGCGTGCTTGAACTTGAAGAGGGACAACGCGATGTTCATCAGGACCGTACTGTTCTCGCTGTTAGCGGCCATTCTGTTATCCGCGACAGAAGCCTACGGTTTCGGGGCGGAGGGCCACTCCATCGTCGCCGAGATCGCCCAGCGAAGGCTGACCCCGCAGGCGGCCGCCATGGTGTCGCGGCTGCTCGGGCCGGGCACTTCGCTGGCCTCCGTGGCGAGCTGGGCCGACGACACGCGATCGGAGCGAAAGGAAACGTCGAACTGGCACTTCGTCGACATTCCGCTCGGCGAAACCACCTATGTCGAATCCCGCGACTGCAAGTCGACTGCCAACGGCGACTGCGTCGTCAAGCGTGTGTCGAGTCTGCAGTCGCAGCTTCGCTGCGCGGCTTCGGACGAGGCCAGGCGCGAGGCGCTGCTGTTCGCCGTGCACCTGGTCGGCGACATCCACCAGCCGCTGCACACGGTCGGCGGCTATCGCGGCGGCAACGAGTTCATGCTGCGCGGCGCGATTCGTGGACAGACCTGCCGCGGCGACTGCCAGCTGCCGCCCGACACCAACCTGCACGCGCTCTGGGATGTCGTGCTGATCGAACGCACCACCTGGTCCTGGGGGGCTTACGTCGAGCGGCTCGAGGCGAGCCTGCTCCGGCACCAGAGCCTGCACGAACGTGTCGAGCCAGACTCCGCGCTGAACTGGGCGCTGCAGTCCCACGGCGTCGCACGTCTGGTCTGGAACGACCGGTTGATTCCGGCGGACTGCACGATCGACGAGCGCTACTACGCCGCGACGCTGCCGTTGCTCGACCAGCAGCTGGCGCTCGGCGGCATGCGGCTGGCCGCATTGCTGAACAGTGCCTACGCTTCTGACGAATGCGGCCCGGCGGCGCGTGCCTCCACGAGCGCCGAGGTGCCTCCCGCCGTGACTGCGCGCGCAACGATCGCGGGCGATCAGGAAGCGGTGGCCACCGCGGCCCTTGCCTACTTGCTGCAGCGCGCGCCGCAGGTGCGAAACCCTGCCATCGTGCTCGACATCGACGACACGGCGATTCACCCGGTGGACCCAGCCTCCGCCGGCACCGCTCCATGGAGCGCCGACAGGAAAATGCGGGCGGTCGCGCCCGTGCTCGCCTTCTACAACGCGGCGCGGCAGAAGGGTGTGTCCATCTTCTTCGTGGCCGCCCGCCCCGAGGCGCAACGTGCGGCCACCGTCAAGCAGCTGAGCGATGCCGGATACCGCGACTGGGCCGGACTCGTGCTGAGGCCGAACGAATTGGCCACCGCATCGCCGTCGACCTTCAAGGCGCCGGAACGTGCCCGGCTCGCGCTGGAGGGCTATACCGTCATCGCCAACATCGGCAATGAGCCCGGCGACCTGTCGGGCGGCTATGCGGAGAGGTCCTTCCTGCTGCCCAGCCGGTCTTCCACGGCGCCATAGTCGTGCGCGGGGGTGGGCGATCGGGCGCGAAGGCGGGACCCCCTCGTGAACAAGCGCACTGCGACCCCGAAGCCCGGCCGGGCCCACGGTTGCCGGATGCGCTGGAACGATCCAATAATCCCGGGGCCGCAAAAGCCACCCCAGGGAGCACATGGCGCCGTCCGTCCGATACCCACGCCCCGTCACCATCCATCACGTCGCCGAAGAAGCCAGCGTTTCCAAGTCCACGGTCTCCCTGGTGCTCCAGGGCAGCCCGCTGGTGCGCGACGAGACCGCCGAGCGCGTGCGCGAAGCCGCGCACAAGCTGGGGTATGTGTACAACCGGCGCGCCGCGGAACTGCGGCGCCAGTCGTCCAACATGATCGGGGTGGTCATCAACGACCTGATGAATCCATTCTTCGCCGAGCTGCTCGCCGGGGTGGAGCGCAGGCTGATGGATGCGGGCTACATCGTGCTGATGGCGCATGCGCAGGAAAGCCCGGACCGGCAGCGCCGCGTGCTGCAGTCGATGCGCGAGCACCACGCCGCCGGCATCCTCTTGTGCCCGGCCCTCGGCACGCCACGCTCGCTGCCGCACGAGTTGCTGCCGTGGGGCATTCCGCTGGTCGTCATGGTGCGCTCGCTCGGCGCGGGCGCCTACGACTACGCCGGCTCCGACAACGAGTGCGGCGTGCGCATGGCCACGCGCCACCTCGTCGACACAGGTCACCGGCGCATCGCCTTTCTCGGCGGCCGCACGGGCCCCGCATATGCCGAGCGGCTGCGCGGCTACAGGAAGGCGCTCGCGGCCGCCCGCATTCCCTTCGACCCGCAGCTCGTGATCGAGGCCGACCCGGGCCGCGGTGGCGGACGCGACGCGATGGCCAGGACCCTTCGGATCGATCCCCGCCCGACAGCGGCCGTTTGCTACAACGACATCACCGCGTTCGGTGCGCTCGCCGCCCTCGGCGAGCAAGGGTTGCGCGCGGGGGCCGATTTCGCGCTGATCGGGTTCGACAACGTCTCGGACGCCGCCCACTCCAATCCACCGCTCAGCACCGTCGACATCCACCCCGGGGACCTCGGCGAACAGGCTGCCGCTGCGTTGATGGCGCGCATTGCCCAGCCCTCGGTGGAACGCCAGATCTACCTGGCCAAGCCACGCCTGATGCTGCGCCGTTCGGGCTGACGCAGGACCTGCGAAACGTTGATAGGTGTTTCCCCGAGGCAGCTCGCCTTGACTTCCAGTTGGAACGTTCCAATAATTCTGACCATCGCTCCATCAGCAGTACCGCACTCCCGTGACTCCTACCCAATCCCGAACCGGCTGGGGCCTCATCGGCGCCAGCACGATCGCCCGCCAATGGATGGTCGAGGCGATTCGCGCGCAGGCCGGCCACGAGGTGGTGGCCGTCGCCAGCAGCAATGCGGAGCGTGCCCGCAGCTTCGCCACCGAGCTGGGCATCGAGCGGTCTTGCGACAGCGTCGCGGCCCTGCTGGCAGACCCCGGCGTGCAAGCGGTCTACATCAGCACGACGAACGAGCTGCACCGTGAACAGGTTCTCGCCGCCGCGCAGGCCGGCAAGCACGTGCTGTGTGAAAAGCCCCTCGCCCTGACAGTCGATGACGCGCTCGCGATGGTCGGTGCGTGTCGCCGCGCCCGCGTCGTCATGGCCACCAATCACCATCTGCGCAATGCCGCCAGCCACCGCCGCATCCGCGAGCTGGTGCAATCGGGCGCGATCGGCAAGCCGCTGTTCGCCCGGGTATTCCACGCCGTCCACCTCCCGCCTCACCTGCAGGGCTGGCGGCTTGACAAGCCCCAGGCCGGTGGCGGCGTCATCCTCGACATCGCCGTCCACGACGCCGACACGCTGCGCTTCATCCTGGGCGCCGAGCCCGTGGAGGCCGTCGCCCTGCCCCACTTCGGCTCGCTCTCCCGCCACGGTCTCGAAGACGGCGTCATGGCCGTGCTGCGCTTCGACAACGGCGTGCTGGCGCAGATCCACGACGCATTCACCGTCAAGCACGCGGGCACGGGCCTCGAGGTTCACGGCACCGAGGGCTCCATCGTCGCGCGCGACGTGATGACCCAGCGCCCGGTCGGCACCGTCGTTCTGCGCAATTCGGACGGCGAGCAGCCGGTGCCCCTCGAGCACGAAAACCTCTACGTGCGCGGCGTGGCAGCCTTCTGCGCCGCCATGCAGGGCAAAGGCGCAGCCGCCGCCACTGCCGAGGACGGTGTGCGGTCGCTTGCCGCAGCGCTGGCCATCGCCGATGCATGCCGAACCGGCACGGCGGCGCGCATCTCCGATCCCTTCGCCTGAAAGTCGTCCATGAGCAAAGTCATCTCTGCGGAACAGGCCGCAGCCTTGATCCGAGACGGCGATGTCCTCAGCATCAGCTCGTCGAGCGGCCTGGGGTGCCCGGACAAGATGCTCGCCGCGATCGGCGATCGCTTCGAACGTGAAGGCGCGCCAAGAAAGCTCACCGCACTCTGTCCCATCGCTGCCGGCGACATGTACGGCATCAAGGGCATCGACCACCTCGCCCGGCCCGGACTGCTGACCCGAATCCTCGCCGGCTCCTATCCGAGCGGTCCGTCTTCGCTGCCGATGCCGGCCATCTGGCGCATGGTCATCGACAACCAGCTCGAGGCCTACAACATTCCGAGCGGCATCCTGTTCGACATGCATCGCGACGCCGCTGCACGCCGCCCGGGCGTCCTCACCTCGGTCGGGCTGGGCACCTTCGTCGACCCGCAGCAGCAAGGCTGCGCGATGAACGATGCCGCGGCCGCCCACCCGGTCGTGCGCCGCGAGCGTTTCGACGGTCGCGACTGGCTCTATTTCCCTGCCGTCGTGCCTCGTATCGCCATCGTTCGCGCCACCACCGCGGACGAACGCGGCAACCTCACCTATGAGCACGAGGGCGCGCTGCTCGGCAACCTCGACCTCGCGCTGGCCGCCCGCAACAACGGCGGCATCGTCATCGCCCAGGTGAAGCGCGTCGTGAAATACGGCGCACTGCGACCGCACGACGTGCACGTGCCGGCCAACCTGGTCGATCACGTCATCGTCGACCCCGAACAGCGCCAGACGACGCAAACCCTCTACGACCCCGCCATCAGCGGTGAAATCATCGAGCCGCTGTCGCGCTTCGAGTACCAGGCGTGGAGCCCGGAGAAGGTGATTGCGCGCCGCGCCGCGATGGAACTGGCGCACGGCGATGCCGCCAACCTCGGATTCGGCATCTCGGCCAACGTGCCGCGCATCCTGCTCGAGGAAGGCCTGCATGGCGAAGTGACCTGGGCGATCGAACAAGGCGCGGTCGGCGGCATGCCGCTGCTCGGCTTCGCTTTCGGGTGCGCGTCCAACGCCGATGCCATCATTCCCGCCCCCAACCAGTTCACGTACCTGCAGGGTGCCGGCTTCGACATCGCCCTGTTGTCGTTTCTCCAGGTCGACGCGAGCGGCAGCGTCAACGTCTCCCGGCTGGCCAGCAAGCCCTACCTGACCGCCGGCTGCGGCGGCTTCGTCGACATCACGGCGCATGCACGGCGCCTGGTGTTCTCGGGCTTCTTCACTGCCGGCGCCAGGCTGGAAGTGGGCGACGGCAAGCTGAAGATCCTCTCCGAAGGCAAGCGCAAGTTCGTGCGGGGCGCCGACCACATCACCTTCAGCGGCTCGATGGGCTGCGAGCGCGGGCAGAAGGTCCTTTACGTCACCGAACGCTGCGTCATCGAATTGCACGAGGGCGAGCTGGTCGTGCGCGAGGTGGCACCCGGCGTCGATCTTCAGCGCGACGTGCTGGATCAGTGCGAGTTTCCCTTGCGCGTCGCGCCCCAGGTGAAGCCCATGAAGGCGTCGCTGTTCGCCGAGGGCGTCTTTGGTCTGCAGCTCAAGCCCCGGGAGAGCCGGCGTGACTGAGTTGCTCGTTCAGATTCGTCGCCACGAAGACGTCGCGGTCGTCACGCTGGCGCGGCCTGCCAAGCTCAACGCGCTGACGCCGGCCATGCTCGACGAGCTCGAGTCGGCCGCTCGCTCGATCGACTCCGATCCGGCCGTCCGCATCGTCGTGCTCACCAGCGCCACCGACAAGGCGTTTTGCGTCGGGGCCGACATCAACGAATGGGCCGCGCTACAGCCGCTCGACATGTGGCGCCGTTGGGTCCGCCGCGGCCATCAGGTGTTCGACCAATGGGCCCAGTTGCGCCAGCCCGTCGTCGCCGCCATCAACGGCCATGCCTTCGGTGGCGGTCTCGAGCTCGCGATCACCGCCGACATCCGTCTCGCGGCCGATCACGCGCAATTTGCGCTGCCCGAAGCATCCATTTCGACATGCCCCGGCTGGTCCGGATCGCAGCGTCTTGCCCGCATGCTGGGCACCAGCCGCACCAAGTACCTCGCATTGAGCGGCAGCCGGATGAACGCCGCTGCAGCCCTGCACACGGGTCTGGTGCACGAAGTCGTCCCCGTGGTCGAACTCGCCCCCCGCGCCATGGCCCTGGCGCAGGAGCTCGCCGCTCGGGCGCCGGTCGCACTGCAGCTGACGAAGCAGCTCGTGAACGCGGCCGGCGGTGAAGCGACCGACGCGGCGCTGGAGTCCATGGCCGGCGCGCTGGCCGCCTTCACCCAGGATGCCGCCGAGGGCATCCAAAGCTTCCGCGAAAAGCGCCCGCCGCGCTACCGCGGCTCCTGAACCCGATCCCTTTTCACCACCATGATCCTCACCGACACCCCGAACGCCAGCGACGTATTGGCGCGCGCCCCGTTCCGCGGCAAGCTCTTCATCGACGGTGCCTGGACCGATGCGCTCGATGGCAGCATGCTGAAGCGCAAGTCGCCCGCCCACGATCACGTGGTGGCCGTCTATGCCAAGGCCGGCAAGGTCGACGCCGAGCGTGCCATTGCAGCCGCCCGCCGTGCCTTCGACGAGGGCCCTTGGCCCCGCATGAAAGGGGCCGAGCGGGCCCGCATCCTGCGCAGCGTGGCCGAGGGCATCCTCGCGCGCCGGCAGGAGATCGCGCTGCTCGAAACACTGGAGAACGGCAAGCCGCTCGCGCAGTCGCTGGCCGAAGTCGACGGCGCGGCCGATCTGTGGCACTACGCCGCCACGCTGGCGCGCAATCTGCACGGAGACAGCTACAACACCCTGGGCGAACACACGCTCGGCGTCGTGCTGCGCGACCCGATCGGGGTCGTCAGCATCATCACCCCGTGGAACTTCCCGTTCCTCATCGTCAGCCAGAAGCTGCCCTTCGCGCTCGCCGCGGGCTGCACTGCGGTGGTCAAGCCCTCCGAGTTCACATCCGGCACGACGGTGATGCTCGCCGAGATCCTCCACCAGGCCGGTGTGCCGCCCGGCGCCGTGAACATCCTCGTCGGACCCGGCAGCGTGGTCGGCGATGTGATGGTCAAGCATCCGCAGGTCGACATGCTGTCGTTCACGGGTTCCACCACCGTCGGCAAGCAGGCCGTCGCCGCGTCGGCGCAGACCCTCAAGAAGGTCTCCATGGAGCTCGGCGGCAAGAACCCCCAGATCGTCTTCGCCGACTGCGATTGGGAGGCGGCGGTGGACGCCACGGTGTTCGGCATTTACTTCAACGCCGGTCAGTGCTGCAACAGCGGCAGCCGTGTGCTGGTGCAGGCATCGATCGCCGAGAAGTTCGCAGCCGCGGTCGTCGAGCGCTCCAAGCGCGTTCGGGTCGGCGATCCGCTGGCCACCGGCGTGCAGGTCGGCGCGATCACGACCGACAAGCAGTTCGAGACCATCCTCGCCCACATCCACGACGCTCGTCGCGACGGTGCCACCGTTGCACTCGGCGGCTCCCGCCTCGCGATGCCCGGCCTGTACATCGAGCCCACCGTGCTCACCGGCGTCACGCCCGACATGGCTATCGCGCGGGAGGAAGTCTTCGGTCCCGTGCTATCGGTGCTCACGTTCGAAACGCTCGATGAGGCGGTGCAGCTCGCCAACTCCACCCTGTACGGCCTGTCGGCCGCGGTCTGGAGCAGCGACTTCACCACCTGCCTCAGCGCCGCGCGTCGCATCAAGGCCGGCACCGTGTGGGTCAACACATTCCTCGAGGGGCACGCCGAGCTGCCCTTCGGCGGCTACCGGGAGAGCGGCATCGGCCGCGAGCTCGGTCGTTTCGCGACAGAGGACTACACCGAAACCAAGACTCTGCACATGCATCTCGGTCCACGCACCGACTGGTACGTGCCGAATCGCTGAGTCGTCAGTCCCCACCACCCTTCCAAAAGGAGACAGCAGATGAACAAGCAACTCACCAGCCTGGCGCTTGCCGCCGCCATGGCGATGCCGGCTGCAGCACAACAGCTCAGCGTCGAAGTCGTGCACTGGTGGACTTCAGGCGGCGAGGCCACGGCGCTGAACGTGCTGAAGACCAACCTCGAGAAGCAAGGCGTCAAGTGGAACGACATGCCGGTGGCCGGCGGAGGGGGCGAGGCGGCAATGACCGCGGTGCGCGCGCGCGTCACCTCGGGCAACCCGCCGACCACGATGCAGAGCATGGGCTACGACATCCGAGACTGGGCCAAGCAAGGGGTGCTCGCCGACCTCAACGCCGTGGCAGCCAAGGAGCAGTGGGACAAGAACGTGCCCCAGGCGCTGCAGAAGTTCTCCAAGTACGACGGCAAGTGGATTGCAGTGCCGGTGAACATTCACTCGACGAACTGGGTCTGGGCCAACAAGGACGTGCTGACCAAATCGGGCGTCACCGGCGACATCAAGACCTGGGATGAGTTCATCGAAGCCGCCAAGAAGGTGCAGAAGGCCGGATTCGTCGCGCTGGCCCACGGCGGCCAGCCGTGGCAAGAGGCGACGGTGTTCGACGGCATCGTGCTCGTCACCGGAGGGGTCGACTACTACCGCAAGGCCTTCATCGAACTCGACGCGAAAGCGCTGAATTCACCGACCACCCTGCAGGTCTTCCAGCGCATGAGCCAGCTGCGGCAGCTGGTCGACAAGGATTTCTCGGGTCGCGACTGGAACGTGGCCTCGGGCATGGTGATCAGCGGAAAGGCCGGCTTCCAGATCATGGGAGACTGGGCCAAGGGCGAGTTCCTCAATGCCAAGAAGGTGCCCGGCACGGACTTCCTGTGCTTCCGCGTGCCGGGTTCGCAGGGCACGGTCTCGTTCAATTCCGACCAATTCGCCATGTTCAAGCTCGGTGGCGACAAGGCGGCCGCACAGGCCAAGCTGGCCAGCGCCATCATGGATCCGGCCTTCCAGTCCGCGTTCAACGTGGTGAAGGGCTCGGTTCCCGCACGCACCGACGTGCCGGACGCCGCATTCGACGCCTGCGGCAAGAAGGGCATGAAGGACCTGGCCGAGGCCAGCGCCAAGAACACGCTCGTCGGATCGATCGCTCATGGTCATGCCGTGCCGGCATCGATCAAGAACGCGATCTACGACGTGATCACGCGCCACTTCAACGGTCAACTCGACGACAAGAAGGCTGTCGCCGAGCTCGTCGCGGCGGTCAAGAACTGAACGATCCGTAACCCTGGCGTTGCCCGGATGCCGACGTGAACACGAAGCCGCATGGCGAGTTTGCGTCGGCAGTGCCAGACCCGCTCGCGGCACAACGAGGTGTGCTCCTTGGCTTGTGCCGACACGCCGCACCGGGCAACCCAGAAACCAAGCCGTACTCGAGAAAGTGACCTATGCGTGCCGGCGCCCTGCCCCGATTGCTCATCTCGCCCAGCGCCCTGCTGGTGCTGGTGTGCGTGTACGGCTTCATCGCCTTCACGTTCTATCTGTCGTTCACACCTTCGACCCTGATGCCGCAGTACGAGTGGGCCGGCGCTGTCAGCTACACGCGCCTCCTGTCGCTCGAGAACTGGTCGGTGTCCTTGTCGAACCTGCAGGTGTTCGCGGGCATGTACATCCTGTGCGCGCTCGCGCTGGGCCTGGGACTGGCCATCCTCATCGACCAGAAGATCCGCGCCGAAAGCGCGTTCCGGTCGATCTTCCTCTACCCGATGGCGCTGTCGTTCATCGTGACGGGCACCGCGTGGAAGTGGCTGCTCGATCCCGGCGTCGGTCTTGAGCGCACGGTGCACTCGCTCGGCTGGGAGGGCTTCTCGTTCAGCTGGATCAAGGACAGCGATTTGGCGATCTACTGCGTCGTCATTGCGGCGGTCTGGCAGACGGCCGGCTTCGTGATGGCGATGTTCCTCGCCGGCCTGCGCGGCGTCGACACCGAGCAGATCAACGCCGCACGCGTCGATGGCGCGAAGGCCTGGCAGATCTACCTGAGGATCGTGATCCCGCAACTCGGCCCGGTGTTCGTCTCGGCGTTCGTGATCCTTGCGCACATGGCCGTGAAGTCCTACGACCTGGTCATCGCGCTCACCAACGGGGGTCCCGGGCGATCGACCTGGTTGCCGTCGGTGTTCATGTACCAGTACTCCTTCACGCGCAACGAAATGGCGGTCGGCGCGGCAAGCTCTGTCTTGATGCTTCTCGCGATCGCTGCCGTCGTCCTGCCCTATCTCTACAGCGAAATGAAGAAGGTGAAGCATGGCGGCTGAAGCAAGCGCGCATTTCGCCGTCCGCACACAGGACGCCGCCGGCACGACGACGCGGATCAGCGTCTCGCGCATCGTGCTGTATGCACTCCTGGTCGTGCTGGCCGGGATGTTCCTGATGCCCGTCTACGTGATGGTCGTCAACTCGCTGAAGCCTCTGGACGAGATCCGCAGCGGAAACCTGATGTCGCTGCCGCTCACCTGGACGCTGGAGCCCTGGCGCACCGCCTGGAGCACCGCACAGATCGGCGTGCAACCGACCGGTCTGAAGCCGTACTTCATCAACTCGTTCCTGCTGGTGGTTCCCTCTGTCGTCATCTCCACGCTGATCGGCGCCCTGAACGGCTACATCCTCACGCAATACCGCTTCCGCGGCGCCCACCTGCTGTTCGCTGCGATGCTGTTCTCGGTGTTCATTCCCTATCAGATCGTCCTGATCCCGATGGCCAAGACACTCGGCGTTCTCGGATTGGCGGGCACGGTGAAGGGTCTGGTGTTCGTGAACGTCGTCTACGGCATCGGCTTCACGACGCTGTTCTTCCGCAACTACTACGACGCCTTTCCGGGCGAGCTCATCCGCTCGGCGCGGATGGACGGTGCCGGCTTCTTCGGCGTGTGGTGCCGCATCCTGCTGCCGAACAGCACGCCCATCATCGTCGTCACCGTCATCTGGCAGTTCACTAACATCTGGAACGAATTCCTGTTCGGCGCCTCGTTCAGCGACTACAGCTCCTATCCGCTGACGGTGGCCCTCAACAACCTCGTGAACAGCAGCACCGGGGTCAAGGAATACAACGTCCACTTCGCCGGCGCCTTCATCGCCGCCCTGCCCACGCTGGTCGTCTACCTGATGTCCGGCAAATATTTCGTGCGCGGCCTCATGGCCGGCTCGGTCAAAGGCTAGAGAGCACTGCCATGGCTTCACTCGACCTCATCAACGTTCAGAAGAGCTTCGGGCCCATCAAGATCCTGCACGACATTTCCATCTCGCTGCAGGATGGCGAATTCCTTGTCCTTGTCGGCCCCTCGGGCTGCGGCAAGAGCACGCTGATGAATCTCATTGCCGGGCTGGAGCAACCCACGGCCGGCATGCTGCGACTGCAGGGTCGCGACATCACGCAGGTTCCGCCCGCGGACCGCAACATTTCGATGGTCTTCCAGTCCTATGCGCTCTACCCGAACATGACGGTGGCGAAGAACATCGAATTTCCGCTGGAGATGCGCAAGGTGAACAAGGCACACCGCATCGAACGCGTGAACTCCGTGGCCAAGCTGCTGCAGATCGAGCACCTTCTCGATCGCAAGCCGCGTCAATTGTCGGGCGGCCAGCGCCAGCGTGTCGCCATCGGCCGCGCCCTGGCGCGCGAGCCTCAGCTCTATCTTTTCGACGAGCCGCTTTCCAACCTGGATGCCCAGCTGCGCGTCGACATGCGCACCGAGATCAAGAAGCTGCATCAGCGGCTGAAGGCGACCATCGTCTATGTCACGCACGACCAGATCGAGGCCATGACGCTGGCCACCCGCATCGCCGTCATGAAAGGCGGCGTGCTGCAGCAGCTCGGCACCCCGTACGAGGTCTACAACCGACCCGCCAACACCTTCGTTGCCGGCTTCATGGGATCGCCGCGCATGAACCTGCTGAAGGCGCGCGTCGCCTCGGCAGACCACCGCACGTCGCTCACCATCGCTGCGGGGAAGGCCGCAGGTGTCGTGCTGGAGCTGCCGCCGGAGGTCGTCCCACGCTCGCTCACCGCTGTCCACGGCACGGAGGTGATTGCCGGCATCCGTCCGGAAGCCATCTCGATGTACCGCGACGGCATGGCGGCCAGTGCCTCGCAGCGATTCTTCGACGCCCGGGTCGAGGTCATCGAACCCACCGGAGCCGACACGCTGGTCGTTCTGGAGGTGGGCGCCCAGGAGCTCACTGCCCGGCTGGATCCGCAGGTGCCCCTGCGTCCCGGCCACACGGCGCGCTTCCTCGTGGATCTCTCCAAGCTCGTGTGCTTCGACGCGAGGCACGAAACACTGATCGATTGAGCACCATGCGACCGGAAGTATTCGACGTCGTCATCGTCGGCTCCGGAGTCGGCGGCAGCTCGGTCGCGCTGCAGCTCGCCGGCACCGGTGCCAGCGTGCTGGTACTCGAGCGCGGGCCCGAGCTGCCCCGAGAGCCGCAGAACTGGGATCCGGAGTCGCTGTTCTGCGAGCGCCGCTACCACACCACTGAAACCTGGTACGCCGACGGCCGCCCCTTCCGGCCCGGCATGTTCTATTTCGTCGGCGGCCACACCAAGGTGTTCGGCACGGCGATGTTTCGGTTTCGCGAACGCGACTTCGATGAGGTCCAGCACGAGGAAGGCACCTCGCCGGCCTGGCCCATCACCTACGCGACGCTCGAGCCCTGGTATGCCGAGGCGGAGCGATTGTTCGGCGTGCACGGCCGCGCCGGGATCGACCCGACCGAGCCCTCGCGCAGCAGCGCGTTTCCGCAACCTCCCGTTCCGCACGAGCCTTTGCTGGAGAGGATCGAGCACCGGCTGCGCGAACAGGGACTCCGGCCTTTTCCCATGCCGAGCACCGTTGACTTCGGCGTGCACGGCCGATGCCAGCGCTGCTCCAACTGCGACGCCTTCCCTTGCATGATCGACGCCAAAGGCGACGCCGAGATCAAGCTGCTGCGGCCCGCGCTGCGCGGCGGCAACGTCGAACTGCGCCCAGGGGCTTGCGTGCATCGCCTGCTCACCGACCGGAGTGGCCGCCGCATCGTCGGTGTGGAAGTCGAGCAGCATGGTGTGGTGCGCATCGTCGGCGCGGGCCTGGTCGTGGTGAGCGCAGGCGCCATCAACTCCGCCGCCCTGCTGCTGAGGTCGGCCAACAACCAGAATCCGCGCGGGCTGGCCAACAGCAGCGACGCTGTCGGAAGACACTACATGACGCACAACACCTCCGCCCTGATGGCATTGCATCCGTGGCGGGTCAACGCCACCCGCTTCCCCAAGACCTTGGCGGTGCACGACTTCTACTTCGGCGACGGCGACGCCGGCAAGCCGCTCGGCAGCCTCCAGCTCCTGGGCAAGATTCGCGAGCCCATGCTGCGCGGCAGGCTGCCGTGGATCCCCCGGATGGCGCGCAAGGCGCTTGCCGACCGCAGTGTCGACTGGTATGCGCAGAGCGAAGACCTGCCGCACCGCGACAGCCGCATCACGCTTCGGCCCGACGGCGCGATCAACCTGCATTGGCACCGAAGCAACCTCGCCGCGCACCGCCGCTGGGTGCAGAAGTGCAAGCAGATCCTGCGCCGCACCGGCTACCCCCTCGTGCTGTCCGCGCCCTTCGGTACCGACGTCGTGTCCCACCAGTGCGGCACGGTGCGATTCGGCAACGACCCGGCCACATCGGCGCTCGACCCGCTATGCAAGGCCTGGGACCACGACAACCTCTACGTCGTCGACGCCAGCTTCTTTCCGTCGTCGGCCGCCGTCAATCCGGCGCTCACCGTCGCCGCACAGGCACTTCGCGTCGGCCACCACCTGCGCCACGAGGTGCGGCAATGAGCACCTCGCCGCTCGCGGTGGTCACCGGCGCACGGCGCGGGATCGGTGCCGCGATCGCCATCGAAATGGCGTCGGCCGGCTTCGACGTGGCCATCACCGACATCGACACGGGCGGCGCCGAAGCCACGCTGGATGCGATCGCCGCGCGGGGACGCCGGGGCGCGCTGTTCGAGTCCGACCTGTCGGCCATCGACAGTCACGCGGCCGTTGTCGAGCGCATCGTCGCCTGGGGCGGGCCGATCGCCTGCCTGGTCAACAACGCCGGCGTGCCGGCGGTACAGCGAGGCGATCTGCTCGACGTGACTGCGCTGAACTACGACCGCGCCCTCGACATCAACTTGCGCGGCACCTTCTTCTTCACCCAGGCGGTCGCACGCCACATGGCGGCCACGCGCAGCGATGCCGCGCGCACCGTCGTCACGGTGTCGTCGGTCAGCGCCGAGATGGCTTCCCCGGAGCGCGGCGAATACTGCGTCTCGAAAGCCGGCCTGACCATGGTGACCAAGCTGTTCGCGTTGCGTCTGGCGGCGCTGGGCGTGGGCGTCTTCGAAGTGCGCCCGGGGGTGATCCGCACGCCGATGACCGAAGGGGTGGCGTCGCACTACGACCAGCGCATCGCCAACGGCCTGGTGCCGATGGGACGCTGGGGTGAGCCGGCGGACGTTGCCTGTGCCGTTGCGGCGCTGGCCGGCGGGCGTCTCGCGTTCGCAACCGGCAGCGTCATCAACGTCGACGGCGCCCTGTCGATTCAACGCCTGTGACCATGGAGACCTACGACTACATCATCGCCGGGGGCGGTTCCGCAGGTTGCGTGCTGGCCAACCGGCTGAGCGCCGATCCGGCCGTGAAGGTGCTGCTGCTCGAAGCCGGCGGCGCGGACCGGCATCCCTTCTTCCACTGGCCCGCCGGCTTCGCCAAGATGACGCGCGGCATCGGTTCGTGGGGCTGGCACACCGTGCCTCAGCAGCACCTCCAGGGCCGCGTCCTGCGTTTCACCCAGGCCAAGGTGATCGGAGGCGGGTCCTCGATCAACGCGCAGATCTACACGCGCGGCGTGCCGGCCGACTACGACGAGTGGGTCAGCCGGGCCGGTGCCACCGGCTGGGGCTACAAGGAGGTGCTTCCGTACTTCAAGCGCTCCGAGAACAACCAGCGCTACGCCAACGAGTTCCATGCCTATGGCGGCCCGCTGGGCGTCTCCAATCCGGTCAGCCCGCTGCCGATCTGCGAAGCCTTCTTCCAGGCCGGCCAGGAACTCGGCATTCCGTTCAACCAGGACTTCAACGGCGCCTGCCAGGAAGGGCTGGGCTACTACCAGCTGACTCAACTCGGGGCGCGTCGATCGTCGGCCGCCATCGGGTTCGTCGCACCGGTGCGCCATCGTCCCAACCTCACGGTCCGGCTGAAGGCGCACGCGCTGCGCCTGCGCGTGGCGAACGGCCGGGCCGTCGGCGTCGAACTGGTCAATGGCACCAGTCGCACACCGGAGGTCGTGACGGCGAGCCGCGAGGTGATCGTCTCTTCCGGCGCGATCGGCTCTCCCAAGCTGCTCCTTCAATCGGGCATCGGGCCTGCCCGGCATCTCGAGTCGGTGGGCGTCGACTGCCTGCATGACCTCCCTGGAGTGGGCGAGAACCTGCAGGACCACCTGGACCTCTTCGCGATCGCGGAGTGCACCGGTGACCACACCTACGACAAATACAACCAGCCACACCATGCGCTGTGGGCCGGTCTCCAGTATCTCCTGCTGAAGAAGGGGCCGGTCGCCTCGAGCCTCTTCGAAACCGGTGGCTTCTGGTTTGCCGACAAGGAGCGCAGGGATCGGTCGCCGGACATCCAGTTCCACCTCGGCCTGGGCTCGGGCATCGAAGCCGGCATGGCCAAGCTCGGCAACGCCGGCGTGACGCTGAACACCGCGTACCTGCGGCCACGCTCCCGCGGGACCGTTCGCCTGGCCAGCGCCGACCCCGCGGCCGCGCCGCTGATCGACCCCAACTACTGGGCCGATCCGCACGATCGCGAGATGGCGATCAAAGGCCTGCGGCTGGCGCGCGAGATCCTCAGCCAGCCCGCGCTGAAGCGCTACGTGAAGAACGAGGTTCTTCCAGGACCGCGCTCGCAGAGCGATCAGGACCTCTTCGACTACGCCTGCCGCAACGCCAAGACCGACCACCATCCCGTCGGCACCTGCCGCATCGGACCGGTTCATGACCCGCGAAGCGTCGTCGCCCCAGACCTGCGGGTGATCGGCCTCGACGGGCTGCGCATCGTCGATGCATCGGTGATGCCGCTGCTTCCGTCCAGCAACACCAACGCGCCAACCATCATGGTCGCCGAGAAGGCGTCCGATCACATCCTGGGCCGGCGTCCGGCCTGAAATCCCGAACTCATCATGCAAATTCGTTTGCCGCAGTCCGATGGCTCCCTCAAGACCCACTACCTCAAGGCCGAGCCGGTGCGCCCGCACGGGCCGGCGAAGTTCAACCGCACCGTGTACGCAGCAGCGCACGTGGTGGTCGATCCCGTCGCCAATCTCGATCCGTGGGACGCGTCCCCTCGCGTGGACTGGGACACCACGCTCGCCTTTCGCGAGCATCTCTACCGGCTCGGCTTCAAGGTCGCGGAGGCGATGGACACCTCGCAACGTGGCATGGGCGTCGACTGGCCGGTCGCGCGCGAATTGATCCAACGCAGCATCCGCCATGCACGCAGCGTCGGTGGCGATCTGGCCTGCGGCGCCGGCACCGATCAACTCCCGCCGGGGCCCGAGGTGACGCTGGGTCAGGTGGAGGCGGCGTACCGCGAGCAGATCGGTGTCGTCGACGCCGAAGGCGGTCGCGTGATCCTGATGGCCAGTCGTGCCCTCGCGCGGGTGGCCAGGGGTCCGCAGGACTATCTCGAGCTGTATTCACGGCTCCTGCGCGAAGTCTCGCAACCCGTGGTTCTCCACTGGCTGGGCGAGATGTTCGACCCTGCCCTGCGCGGATACTGGGGCTCCACCGACATCGCGACGGCCCTCGACACCGTGGCGCAGCTCATTGCCGACAATGCCCGCAAGATCGAGGGCATCAAGGTATCGCTGCTCGACGCCAAGTGGGAGCTCGCGCTGCGCCGCCGGCTTCCTGCCGGGGTGAAGATGTACACCGGCGACGACTTCAACTATGCCGAACTCATCGCAGGCGACGCGCAGGGCTACTCGCACGCATTGCTCGGCATCTTCGATGCCATCGCGCCGGTGGCCTCCGTCGCGCTCAGCGCCCTGGCGGCCGGCAACGCGTTCCGCTACCGTGAATTGCTCGACCCCACGGTGGAACTGTCGCGCGAGATCTTTCGAGCACCGACCCGTCACTACAAATCGGGCGTGGTGTTTCTCGCCTGGCTCAACGGCCATCAGGATCACTTCTCCATGGCCGGCGGCGCGCAATCAGCGCGCGGCGTTGCCCACTACGCGCGCGTGTTCCAGCTGGCCGACGACTGCGGCGTGCTGGCCGATCCGGAGCTTGCGACCTTGCGCATGAAGCGCTTTCTGTCGGTGGCCGCGGGCATCAACGCATGAAGTCCGTGGCTGCATCGGGGCCACCCCAGATCCAGCTGCTGGTCGATCTCTACGCAGCCGCGCTCGTCGCGGCCGACCCGATGCGGGTCGTGCCGACGCAGTTGCCCCCGCCGCCCCGAGGACGAACGGTCGTCGTCGGTGTCGGCAAGGCAGCCGCTGCGATGGCGTGCGCCATCGACGACCACTGGTCGGGACCGATGAACGGCGTGGTGGTCGTGCCCGAGGGCGCCGCGCTGCCGTCGACACGCATTCGAATGCACGAGGCGAGCCACCCGGTGCCCGATGAGCGCAGCGTCGCCGGCGCTCGTCTGCTGCTCGACGCCGTGACGGGATTGACCTCCAGCGACCTCGTCATCGCGCTCGTTTCCGGCGGCGGCTCGTCGCTGTGCGCCCTCCCCGCCCCGGGGCTCGAGCTTGCCGACAAGCAACGCATCACGCGCGAGTTGCTCGGTCGCGGCGCCACCATCGCCGAGATCAACACGGTGCGCAGGCATCTTTCGGCGATCAAGGGAGGACGGCTGGCGGCGCAGGCCCATCCCGCGCATGTCGTCTCGCTGGTCATCTCGGACATTCCGGGCGACGACCCCGCGCTGGTGGCCTCGGGACCGACCCTGCCCGATCACTCCACCTGCGCTGACGCGCTCGCGGTGTTGCGCCGCTACGCACTGGACGACATGCCCCTGGTGCGCACCGCGCTCTCGCGGGGCGAATGGGAATCCGTCAAGCCTGCAGATCCGCGGTTGGCGGGCCATGAGCACAAACTGATCGCGAGCGCCTGGGACGGCTTGCGAGCGGCCGCGCGGCTCGCCGCCGAACGCGGAATGGCCTGCCACATTCTTTCGGATGCCATGGAAGGCGAGTCACGCGAGCTCGCCAAGGCGCACGCAGCCATCGCGCTCGGGGTGGCGACGCGGGGCGCTCCCTTTGCAGCGCCTTGCGTCATCCTGTCCGGCGGGGAAACCACCGTCACCGTGCGCGGCGGCGGTCGCGGCGGACGCAACACGGAGTTCATCCTCGCGCTCGGCATGGCACTCGAGGGCCGAACGGGTGCCGACCGCATATACGCGCTCTCCGCCGGCACCGATGGCCTGGATGGCCGCGCTGGTGCAGCCGGGGCATGGCTGGTGCCCGATTTCCTGCGTCAGGTGCGCGCGCTGGGCCTGGACCCCCGCCTGCATCTGGACGACAACGACAGCGCCACTCCGCTCGAGGCCACCCGCGCGCTGCTGCACACAGGGCCGACATTCACCAACATCAACGACTTCCGGGCCATCCTGATCGAGCCCGCATGACCACGGGCATGCCCCGGTTCGATGGCGGCTCACTCGCATCGTCACATCGCCGTCGTCGGTCCGGGTTGCATGCATTGCCACGTTCGAAGACAAACGTGGCGCGCTCGGTCTGCTGAAAGCGATCAACCACGACTGAACTGAGGCTCCAAGCGATTGCCAAGCAAGACGGTGCTGTTCTTCGAGCACCCAGGCGACTCGTGCAACGACATGCGTACGCGATGCGCTGCGGCATTGTTCACAACGCGAGCCAGTGCTGCACACCCGTCTCCCCGAGGTTTCCCTAGGAATGCCCACTCTTGCCTTGTGTTTTTATTGGAACGTTCCAATAATGAGCCTGTCCGTTCAAGAACGTTCTGGGGAGTCCGTTCGATCATGGAGCGAATCGTCGTTGCATTCGCCGGCTTGGCGCTATCACTGTCCCTGTGTGCACCGCCTTCCGTGGCCGGCGAGGTCGAGGTGCTGCACTTCTGGACATCGCCCGGCGAGGCCAAGTCGTTGGCTGAGCTCAAGGCGTTGATCGCTGTGCGGGGTCACACCTGGAAAGACTTCGCCGTCGTCGGCGGCGCCGGCGGCAACGCCATGACCGCGCTCAAGCAGCGGGTGATGGCGGGCCATTCGCCGTCGTCGGCGTCCATCAAGGGCCCGGCGGTCCAGGAGTGGGCGTCGATGGGTGCGTTGGCCAAGCTCGACTCGATGGCGCAGTTCGAACACTGGGACAAGGTGCTGCCCGAGGTCGTGCAGGAACACGTCAAGCACAAGGGAAGCTACGTCGCGGTTCCAGTGAATATTCATCGCGCCAACTGGCTATGGTCCAACCTCGACGTGCTGCGCAAGGCCGGCGTCCAGGCGCCCCCGTCCAGCTTCGACCAGTTCCTCGTGGCCGCCGAGAAAGCACGATCGGCCGGCTTTGTCGCCGTCGCCCACGGCGGGCAGCCATGGCAGGACTTCATCCTGTTCGAGTCGGTCGCGCTTGGCGTCGCCGGAGCCGACCTCTATCGGCGCGCATTCGTCCAGCTCGAGCCGGCGGCGCTGTCCGCCAGCGAAATGCGGCGCTCGCTCCAGGCGTTCCGACAGCTGAAGCCCTATGTGGACGACAAGTCGCGCGGGCGCGACTGGAATGCCGCCACCGACATGGTCATCCAGGGCAAGGCTGCCTTCCAGTTCATGGGCGACTGGGCGAAGGGCGAGTTCATTGCCGCGGGTCGCAAGCCGGGCACCCACTTCTCGTGCACGCCGGCCTGGGACAGCGGCAACGCGTTCACTTATGTCGTCGACACCTTCGCCATGTTTCAGCTGAGGAACTGGGAGGCGCAGAAGGCGCAGGGCTATCTGGCCTATGTGCTGCTGGGCACGGAGTTTCAGCAAAAGTTCAACCAGCGCAAGGGATCGATCCCCGTCCGCATGGACATCCCGCTCGACGGCTTCGATGACTGCGCAAAGGCTTCGCGGAAAGACTTCGACGACAGCGCGAAGGTACACGCGCTCTTGCCCTCCGTGGCCGTCGGGATGGCGCCGGGCACGACCACGCAAGCCGCGCTGCAAGCGGTGGTCAGCGAGTTCTGGAACAACGACGCGCTGACAGTCGACGAGGCCATTGGCCGGCTCGTGCGCGCGGCCGCTGTCAAGTAGTCGCGTGGCATGAGAACACGACTCCCATTTTTTTTCACGTTCGTTGGAACGTTCCAATCCGCGTCCGGCCCTTTCAGGTCGACGTGCCACGCGGGGCCGGTCGGCCCTCACTCAACCAAAGGAGACCTTGATGCACTTGAACGCGACCCATTTGGCGATCCGCACGGCGCTTGCCACTTCGTTGCTCTCGCTGGCGTGGCCGGCAGCGGCTGTCGACTGGGGTGGCTACTTCCGTGCCGGGCCGGGGGCCTCGAAGAAGGACTCCTCGCGCGCCTGTTATGGGCTCGGCGGCCCGGGGCTCAAGTACCGCCTGGGCAACGAGTGCGACATCTACGGCGAATTCATGCTTTCGCAAGGCTTGAAGCAGGACGGGGTCGACTACAAGGCCGCGCTGATGACCAACCTGTACAACCCGCAGACCGACACCGGTGACGCGCGGGTGGGCATCAATCAGATGTATGCCGAAGGCAAGGGCTTCGACATCGCCCCCCAGACCACCTTCTGGATCGGCAAGCGGTTCTACGGCCGTGCCGATGTGCACATCGTCGACACCTTCTACACCAACCTCAGCGGCGTCGGCGCCGGCGCGGACATCCCCGTCGGCAGCGGTGTCCTGGGCGTCGCCTATTTCAAGACCGATGTCGATGCCAACGTGTCCGGCAACCGGCTGAACCTGGACTATTCCGGCCTGCCGGTGAATCCCGACGGCAAGCTTCGCATTCTCGGCACGTTCACCGATGGCAACTTCACCGGAGGCAAGAGCGGGTTCGGCCTGACGCTTCAGCACACCCAGGACAAGTTGCTCGGAGGCGCCAACAACCTGTGGCTTCAGTTTGCGCAGGGATCGGCAGGGCTGGACGGAAACTTCGGCAGCCTCACGGCCGACTCGGACGCGAAGAGCTGGCGCATCGTCGAGAGCCTGAGCTGGCAGCTCGGCCCGCTGGGTGGACAAGCGCAGGTGATGTATCAGAACGACAAGGTCGGTGGCTTCAAGACCGACTCCACGACGGTAGGCGGCCGCGCGTCCTATGCGGTATCGAAGAACTTCAAGCTGCTCGCCGAGGCCGGCTACTCGCAGAAGAAGCCCGACGGCAGCCCCACCCAGAAGCTGGCCAAGCTGACGTTTGGCCCCGCGTTGTCCACCGGCCCCGGCTTCTGGAACCGACCCGAGCTGCGCCTCTATGTGACCACCGCGAAATGGAACCAGCCCGCCAATGCGGCCGCCGGCCCTGGCGGCGTGACCGGCGCCGGCGATGGCAAGACCACCGGCACGAGCTACGGCGCCCAAGTCGAAATGTGGTTCTGATCGTTTGAGCGAGCCCGCCTCGACACAGGAGCCGCGGTCTGGACCGTGCCTCCTTGCCCTGGCCGGCGGGAGCCCCGGGGACCTCTCCCAGGGGCGGTTGCCCGCGGCAAGTGAACAGCGCTTGCCGCGGGCGTTTTTTTGCGGTCCACGACTGCCACAGCCGCACGCTGCGCTGCCCCGCACTGCCCGGCCCGGCTGCCAAACCATCGCCTCGCCATGGGGTCGATTGCCGCGACGCCGCCGTCGTGCAGCTCAGCCGGACTGCCGCAGGACGAGCCGGGGCTCCGCCAGGTACACCTGGCGCTTCAACTGAGGGTTCTCAATGCGCGCCATCAGTGCGGCAGCGGCATGCTCGCCCAGATCGTCGGGCCGAATGTCGACCGTCGTGAGCGGTGGGTTCGAGTGCGCAGCGGCAAGCACGTTGTCGAATCCGATCAGCGCAAAATCGGTTCCGGCCCGCAGACCGTGCTCGCCCAGGGTTGCAAGCGCGCCGAATGCCGTGATGTCGTTGTAGCAAACGGCCGCGGTGATCTTGAGCTTGATCCTCAGCATCGCGGCCATGGCGTCGCTTCCGCCCTGGCGACTCGGGTCGGATGCGATGATGAGACGCTCGTCGAGCCGAATGCCCGCCTCTTCGAGCGCGCCGGCGTAGCCTCGCAGCCGCTGCTCGTACACGACGCCCGAGCGACCCCCGAGAAAGCCGATTCGCTTGTGGCCGCGCGCCAGGAGGTGCCGCATGGCGAGCAGCACGCCCCGCTCGTTGTCGGAGCCGGCGTAGTCGTAGCTGCCCGCACCCAGGGAACGCACCATCACCACGAGAGGGATGCCCCAGGCCTGCACCTCCTTGGTCAGCGTCCGCGGGGTGTCGAACGCGGGACAGATGATGAGTCCGGCGGCGTTCTGCTCGCGCATCGAAGCCAGCACCTTGCGCTGCCGGTCCAGGCTTTCGTGCGTATGGGCCATCAGCACGATGTAGCCGGCATCCACCAGTCGGCGCTCGATGCCGACGAGCACTTCGGCAAAGAACGGATTCATCAGGTCGTTGATGACCACACCGACCGTGTTGGAGGCCTGGCGCCGCAACTCGGCGGCCCGCCGGTTGTAGACGTAACCCAGCTTGCGCGCGGCTTCGCGCACCCGTTCGGCAGTCTCGTCGCGGATCAGCGGGCTGCCTTGCAGCACCAACGAGACGGTCGACTTGGAGACATCGGCGGCCTTCGCGACGTCGTGGATCGTGATGGATTTGTTCGGATGGGAATCTCGAAGCATGTCTGGCCCAAAGCCGAGTGCATTGGCTCGTTGCCCCATCCTTGCACCGTGGAGGTCGGGATCAGCCGCAGGCGCTTCAGTGTAGCGCGCACCTGTCGCTGCGAAACTCCGTGGAGGACCTCATTCGCGTGCGGCGAACGGACGGTGAACGACAGCGCAGACACCGCAGAATTTGGGCACCCGCCGTTGCGCGCCGGTTCCGGAAGGTTCAGTATCCAGCGGTCGACGGGGCGAGGATGAAATGCGTGCAGCTTGGTACACGCGCAACGGCAAGGCCCGTGAGGTGCTGACGGTCGGGGATCTGCCGGATCCGCAGCCGGGACCGGGGGAGGTTCGTGTTCGCCTGGCGACGTCAGGCGTGAATCCGTCCGATGTCAAGTCACGGCAGAGCCGCCCCCTCGGGGCAGAGCGTGTCGTGCCCCACAGCGATGGCGCCGGCACCATCGATTCGGTCGGCTCCGGTGTGGCGGCACGCATCGGCGAGCGGGTGTGGGTCTGGAACGGACAGTGGAAGCGTCCGATGGGCACTGCCGCCGAGTTCATCGTCCTGCCCGCGAACCAGGCCGTCCCGCTGCCCGACACCGTCGATGACGGTGCTGCGGCCTGCCTGGGCATCCCGGCCATGACGGCGTTCAATGCGGTGCGTCTCCTGGGCGACGTTGACGGCAAGACGGTCCTGGTCATCGGCGCGTCGTCGGCAGTCGGCCATTACGCCGCCCAGATCGCGGTGCTGGGCGGTGC
This sequence comes from Piscinibacter sp. XHJ-5, assembly GCF_029855045.1. GTDB lineage: Bacteria > Pseudomonadota > Gammaproteobacteria > Burkholderiales > Burkholderiaceae_C > Albitalea. The sequence continues at coordinate 834,534 of NZ_CP123228.1, read as the reverse complement.
CCGCGTGCTGGGCACGGTGGGCTCGGCAGACAAGGCTCGGCACGCCGCGCGAGCTGGCGTGGACGCGACGATCGAGTACAAGCGCGAGCCGGTGGCGCGGCGTGTCAAGGACCTGACCGGCGGCCGGGGTGTCGATGCGATCGTCGACATGGACTTCTCTTCCACCGCGCAGCTCCTGTCCGACGACGTATTGGCGCCGCACGGGTTGCTGGTCAGCTACGGCTCCAACGCCCATGGCGACATCCCGATCCCGTATCGGATGCTGCTGTTCGCATCCATCAGCCTTCACTTCTTCCTCGTCTACGAGTTGAGCGCTGATGCCCGTCGTGCGGCAGTGGAAGGACTGTCTCGCATGTTGAAGGCCGGACAGCTCATCCACACGATCGGCGGACGCTGGCGACTGGACGAGATCGCCGCTGCGCACGAAGCCGTCGAGGACGGCAAGCTCACAGGCAATGTCGTGGTCGACCTGGCCTAGGGCGATCGGGGAGCCGAGGGCACCACGGGTAGGGCAGGCAGGCGAGCCAGTCCATCACGGCGGGCAGATCCGTTGGGGCTGCGACTTCCATCCGATCGATGGTGATCACCAGCCGCCGCGCCAGGCATGGATCGAGATCCAGGCGACATCCCGACAAGCCACCGGCACCGGAATGAACGGCATGTCACCGGCGCCGCCGTGAGGTGCGGACAGTTGCCGTCCTTGGCGCGGATGTAGGTCTCGACGATGTCAGCCGGTGTGGACATGATTCGCTCCCGGACGGCCAACGCACCCAGACCGCGCCAGCGGCGCCGGCTCCGGCCTTCGTTGATGCAGCTGCGAGGTGGAGATGAAAATTGCCCGCATCGAGGTTCACCTGATTCGCGTTCCATTCGACATGGGCGCTGCACCGCGTGCATTCGCGGGGATGAACTGGACATCGGTCGATTCCCTCTTCGTGCACGTGCTCACCGACCAGGGCGTGGATGGCTGGGGTGAAGGCTGGGGCCATGTCGCGTGCCCGACCACGTCGGCAGCGCTGACCACCCTGGTAGGCCCGGCGTTCGTGGGCCGCGATGCAACCGACCGAACCGCCCTGATGCTCGAGATGCAGCATCGCTTTCACATCCACGGCCGAACGGGCCCGGTGGCGTATGCCCTGGCGGCCATCGAGATCGCGCTGTGGGACATCGCCGGCAAGCTGGCCAAGCAGCCCATCGCCTGCCTTCTCGCAGGCGCCCCACGCGAGCTCGAGGCCTATGCAAGCCTGCTGCGGTACAGCGAGCCGTCGCTGGTCGCGGCAGCGGTGGAGCGGGCACTCGGCCAAGGCTTCAGGCACATCAAGTTGCACGAGGAGCGGATTGACGCCGTGACGGCCGCACGCCGGGCCGCGGGCGAGACCACCTGGCTGGCACTCGACACCAATTGCCCATGGAGCGTGTCGCAGGCGATCGAGCATGCCCGTGCCCTGGAGCCGCTGCGCCTGGCCTGGCTCGAGGAGCCTGTGTGGCCGCCGGAAGACCGGCATGGCCTGGCGCGTGTGCGCGCGTCGACGGCGATGCCTGTCGCCGCCGGCGAGAACGCGATGAGCGTGCACGACCTGGCGAGCATGTTCGACGCCGGAGCGCTCGATGTCTGCCAGCCCAGCGTCATCAAGTTCGGCGGCATCGCCGCCGTGGCACAAGCGGCAGCGGTGGCACGGGCACATTCCGTCGAGTACGTACCGCACTGCTTCTATTTCGGCCCCGGCTACCTTGCATCGCTGCATCTGGCAGCGGCGTTTGCCCCTGCGGCGCCGTTCGAGCTCTTCTTCGGCGCCCTGGAGGCAAGCCCCTACCACGATGCGGTGCGCGCTCGCGAGGGGCGGCTGTCGGTGCCGGACGGGCCCGGGCTGGGAATCGAGCCGGACATGGAGGTGATCGCCAGGTACCGCCTCGGGGATGCCGTCGTCGTGGGCGCCTAGGTCATGCCCACGGCCAAAGGAACGAGCATCCCGGGTCGCGCACCGCAGGACCCCGAGCTGCTGCGCCGCCTGCTGCGGGCCAAGGACCGGATGGATGCCGCCTCGCACGAGGCCTGGCCTGTCGGACGGCTGGCACGCGTGAGCGGCGTGTCCGAGGCCCACTTCGCGCGATCGTTCAAGCAGGCGTTCGGCGTGCCGCCGCACCGGTATCTGCTCACGCGGCGCATCGAGCGGGCCATGGCCCTGCTGCGCGAGACCGATCTTTCCATCACCGAGATCGCGTTCCACACGGGCTGGGGGAGCCTGGGCACCTTCGGACGCACCTTCCGCGACATCACCGGCGAGAGCCCGGGGACGACCCGGACGCGGCTCAGGGGCACGGTCCAAGAGCTGGGCCGCGTGCCCGCCTGCATCCTCAGCGCGGCGCAGAGGCCCGGCCTCGAAATCGCAGTTTCGGAGAAGCGGCGACGAGGAGCGGACGTTATAAACGGGTCCGACGAAAAGGAGGTCCCATGAGCCAGGGTGTCGAAGTGGTCGGTCTGTACGTGCGAGATCAGGACGAAGCGCTAGCGTTCTATGTCGACAAGCTCGGGTTTCGCGTTCACACGGAGGTGCGCAACGGCGACTATCGCTGGCTCACGGTGCAGCATCCGGAGCAGCCGTCGTTCCAGCTCGGCCTGTTCACACCGGGCCCGCCGGTGGTCGACGCGCAGACGGCGCAGGAGCTGCGCGCGCTCGTCGCCAAAGGCGCGATGCCGCCGCTGGTGCTGGTCGTCGACGACTGCCGGGCGGCCTGGGATCGCATGCGCGCCCGGGGCGTCGAGTTCACGCAGGATCCCGTGGACCGCTACGGCACGGTGGATGCCGGCTTCCGAGACCCGTCGGGCAACGGGTGGAAGATGATCCAGGCGCGCCGCTGAGGACTCTCGCATGAAGAAGAACGATGCAAAGGCGACCGGGTCCGCATCCGAGCTGATCGACGCGAGGATCCACCAGCTGGGCGACTGGAGGGGCGCCGTGCTTGCACGCCTGCGCACCCTCATCAAGGAGGCAGACCCCGAGGTGACCGAGGAGTGGAAGTGGAGCAATCCGGTCTGGTCGCACGATGGGCTGATCTGCACCGGCGAGACCTACAAGAAAGCCGTGAAGACGACGTTCGCCAAGGGGGCCTCGCTGCCGGATCCTTCGGGCCTGTTCAACTCCAGTCTCGAAGGCAATGTCAGGCGCGCCATTGACTTCCACGAAGGGGACACGCTGGACGAGAACGCTTTCAAGGCACTGGTTCGCGCCGCGGTGGCCTTGAACACGCGCCGCTAGCGCCCTCACCTGCCGGTGGCCGGCGCGAGGGACTCCCCGTTCCACAGCTTGCCGTCCTTCATGTCGCGCATCAAGTAGGCCACCTCGCGCAGCCACGACGCATCCACGTCGTTGCGGAAGTCGAGCGCACGCTTCATCAGCAAGCCACCTGTCGCGGCGTCCTTGATCTCCACGTGCATGGTCAGAATGAGCTGGCTCACGCGGAACACCCAGGGCACGAGCACCGCGTCGGCGCCCAGCGCGCGGGCGATGTCCAGCTCACAGCCGTTGCAGCGGTGGAGGTACTGGCCCGCCTTCGCACGGTCGATTAGGGCCCGCGCCCGTTCATCGTCCACCACCTCGTACAGGCCGGTCTCGGCCAGCCGGCGCTTGAGCTCCGCGGTGACGCGCTCCATGCGCTGCCGACGGGCAGCCGTCATGGAGTCGTCGCCCAGGTCGCCCGCCTGCTCGAAGTCGAGCACCACCAGTCGCGGCCGCCGCGGCGGCTCGGCCACCGGCTGCGCGAAGCCGATGTCGAACATCGCGGCAAGCGACAGCAGCAACAGCCCTCTCCTGCTCATGGCGGGTGTCCTACCCCGGCCCCGGCCCGAACCACACCGCATGGGCATGCTGCGTGTCCAGATACTCCCTGACCGCGCAGACCTTGCCGTCGCGGAACTCCATGAGGATGTGATAGTGCTGCCGGTAAACGTTGCCGTTGGTGAGCTCGCCCTGCGAGCGCGCCTCGACCGCCACCTTGTGGCCCTCGGCGACGACGCCATCGACGGTCAATGCCAGACCGTTCTTCAGGCGGCCGAGCATGATGTGGAAGAGATCGCCGATCCGCCGCTTGTCGTACAGGCCGGCCGCCGGGGAGGCTTCCGGCTTGCCTGGGATCAGCCAGGTCGCGTCGTCGGTCATGCAATCGAGCACCCCGGCGATGTCGCTGGCGGAAAAGCGGGCGAGGAGCTCGATGGCAAGGCGCTTGTTCGATTCGGTGTCCATCCGCGTATTGGAAGCGATCGCGTGCACTCGATGTCAAGGCCGCTTCTCAGATCCGAGGCGGATCGCTCTCCCGATCGAAGTGCCGGTGGGCGGCCATCGCCGACACGAGCCACGACGCGGCATCGGCGGCCTCGCCGGCTTCCATCCAGCGCACGCCCGGATCCTCTTCTTCGGCCACCGCGATGCCCGCCTTGTCGAGCAGCGCGCGCGACGCGCCGAGCGAGAGGATGGTCTTGCAATGCCGGTACTGGTCCTTGATGTACTCCATGCTGTGGCCGTCGGCCGCGAGCCGCCGGATCGCATCGTCGCCGTCGGGCAGCACGAGCGCGTCGAACAGCACCGACGGCGCGTTCTCCATCGACGCGTCGGCTTCGATCACCTCGCCCGATGCCGTGACGACACGCCCGACGCGGATGCCGACCAGCCGCGCGACGGCGCCTTGTTCGACCAATGCCGCCTGCAGCGTCGCCACCGACTCGCCTTCGACGCCCTCGGCGACCAGGATCGCGACCTTGCGCGTGCGGATCCCGCCCTCGCCCGGCCGCGCCATCAGCGACAGCGCGGGTGACTTCGCGACTTCGGGGTTCGCCGGCTTCGCGAGCACCCGTGGCAGCGGCGCCGGCACCTCCATGCCGAGCCCTTCGGCCACCTTGGCGGCCAGCGCTTCGGATGCATTGGCCAGCGATGCCAGCATGCGCTCGCGGATGGCGGCCACGGTCACCTTGCTCAGCTCGAAGCGGAAGGCCGCGGCAATGTGCGCTTGCTCGACGGGCGTCTGGCTCTCGTAGAACAGCCGCGCCTGGGTGTAGTGGTCGGCGAACTTCTCCGGCTTGCCTCGCAGCTTGTCCTGCTGCACCGGCTCCGGGTAGGAGACGAAGCCCCGCGCGCCGGCCTGGAACGGGCAGCCGCCGGCCAGCGAATTGGGCTCGTAGGCCACGCGGCCGCGATGAATGGCCTGGCGGTGCAGCCCGTCGCGCTGGTTGTTGTGCACGGCGGCCACCGGCGAGTTGATCGGGATCTCGTGGAAGTTGGGCCCGCCCAGCCGCGTGATCTGCGTGTCCACGTACGAGTGGATGCGGCCGGCGAGCAGGGGATCGTTGCTGAAGTCGATGCCCGGCACCACGTGCGCAGTGCAGAAGGCCACCTGCTCCGTCTCGGCGAAGAAGTTGTCCGGATTGCGATCGAGCACCAGCCGGCCCACCGGCGTCAGCGGCACGAGCTCCTCCGGAATGATCTTGGTGCTGTCGAGCACGTCGAAGCTGAAGCGCTCGGCCTGCTCCTCCGTGAAGACCTGCAGGCCGAGCTCCCATTCGGGGTATTCGCCAGCCTCGATCGCCTCCCACAGGTCGCGACGGTGGTAATCGGGATCGGCGCCGGCGATCTTCACCGCCTCGTCCCACACCAGCGAGTGCGTGCCCAGCAGCGGCCTCCAGTGGAACTTGACGAACACCGACTCGCCGCGCTCGTTCACCAGGCGAAAGCTGTGCACCCCGAAGCCCTGCATCATGCGGTAGCTGCGCGGGATGGCGCGATCGGACATGACCCACATCAGCATGTGGGTCGACTCCGGCATCAGCGAGACGAAGTCCCAAAACGTGTCGTGTGCCGACGCGGCCTGCGGCATCGCGTGATGAGGTTCCGGCTTCAGCGCATGCACCAGGTCCGGAAACTTCAACGCATCCTGGATGAAGAACACCGGGATGTTGTTGCCCACCAGATCCCAATTGCCTTCGTCGGTGTAGAACTTGACCGCGAAGCCGCGCACGTCGCGCGCGGTGTCGATCGACCCGCGCTCGCCGGCGACCGTGGAAAAACGTACGAACACCGGCGTCTTCTTGCCGACCGACTGGAACGGGGCGGCCCGCGTCAGATCGGGAAGCGCCTTCGTGCATTCGAAGTAGCCGTGCGCTGCGGACCCGCGCGCATGAACCACACGCTCGGGGATGCGCTCGTGGTCGAAGTGCGTGACCTTCTCGCGCAGGATGAAGTCCTCGAGCAGCGTCGGTCCGCGCAGTCCCGCCTTGAGCGAGTTCTGGTTGTCGCCCACCGCCACGCCCTGGTTGGTGGTGAGCACCTGGCCGGTCGCATCGGTTCGCACCCGGTCCAGCGACTGCGTGGTCGCGTTTACGCCCTGGGGCGGCTCGCCCGCGCCGAGCTTGGGCGACGGGTTCACTTCGGTGAGCGTGCTGGCGCCGACCAGCGGCGACTCCGGCTCGGCGGTCTGTCCTCGTGGCGGCGCGATCGCGTTGTCGCGCCCGAACTCCAGCGGCTTGTTCTCGTTGAACGGGATGGCGGCCGCCAGCGCCTGCGTCGCCGCCGCCTTGTCCGCCGGCAGGTCGCCCTCTGCCGCGCGCGTGGGGTGCGAAGGCCCGCCCACCGTCGAGCGCGACGCCGCCTTGGCCGCCGTCGCCTTCTTGCCGCTCTTGGCCGCCGCCTTGCCCCGGCCCGGGTTGTCCGATTTCGTCATGCTCGCCTCGTGTCCATCGCGGCAGGAATGCCGCGCACGATGAGCGGTCAGCAATCGACGCTCCTGCTCCGGGGCAAAAAAAAGTCCGCGCCAGGCACGGACTCGAAGGGCCTCAGGCCGCTGGGTCCCGTCGATCGCTCTCTTCGATCGACGGGTCGGCGCTGGACCGCGGGATAGGCGTCTTATCGATTCAGAACCACATCTCGACCTGCGCGCCGTAGCTGGTGCCGCGGGTCTTGCCGTCGCCGATGCCGGTCACGCCGCCGGGACCGGCCGCGGCATTGGCCGCGTCGTTCCACTTGGCCGTGGTCACGTACAGGCGCAGCTCGGGCCGGTTCCAGAATCCCGGCCCCGTCGACAGCGCCGGGCCGAAGGTCAGCTTGGCCAGCTTCTGCGTCGCGCCGTTGTCGGGCTTCTTCTGCGAGTAGCCCGCCTCGAGCAGCAGCTTCAGGTGCTTGCTCATCGCGTACGACATGCGCCCGCCCACCGTGGACGAGTCGGTCTTCAGCCCCGTGGCGCCGTCCTTGTCGGTCTGCCACAGCGCCTGCGCCTGCCCGCCCAGCGCGCCGACCTGCCAGGTCAGGCTCTCGACGATGCGAAACGCGCGCGTGCCCGACGCTGCGCCCAGGTCGCTGCCGAAGTTCGCGTCCAGCCCCGCCGAGCCGCTGGCCACCTGCAGCCACAGCGTGTTGGCCCCACCCAGCCCCAGCACGTTGTCCTGCTCGTGCTGCAGGCTCAGGCCCGCCCCGCTCTTGCCGCCGGTGAAGTCCCCGTGCGTGAGCGTGCCCGTCACGCGCAGCTTGCCCCCCGGGTTCACCGCGATGTCCTTCAGGTCCGCATTCAGCCGCGAGCCCGGATGCGTCGCGTCCCCGTCGGTGCGGAAGTACGCCAGGTTGAGCTTGCCCGGCCCCACCGCAATGCCGTCCACGCCCGCGCCCACGCCGGACATGTTCACGTAGAAGGTGTCCACGATGTGCACGTCGGCGCGCCCGTAGAAGCGCTTGCCGATCCAGAAGGTGCTGTCCGGGGCGATGTCGAAGCCCTTGCCTTCGACGAACATCTGGTTGATGCCCACCTTGGAGTCGCCCGTGTCGGTGCCCGGGTTGTGCAGGTTCGTCATCAGCGAGGCCTTGTAGTCCACGCCGTCCTTCTGGAAGCCCTGGCTGAGGATGAACTCGCCGTAGATGTCGCACTCGTTGCCCAGCCGGTACTTCAGCCCCGGCCCGCTCAGCCCGTAGCAGGCGCGCGCGGCATCCTTCTTCGTCGCGCCCGGGCCCGCGCGCAGGTAGCCGCCCCAGTCGACGGCGTGGGCCGAAGGCGCGGCGCACAGTGCTGCCGCCAGGCTGGCGGCCAAGGTCAAGCGAGGAAAAACGACTCGGTGTTGCGTGGTGCTCATGGATGTCTCCGATGCATCGGTGTTTGAATACGCCGGGCAAAGCAAGGCCCAGCGCGGGGCATCCCGCGTGTTTTATTGAGAGAGAGAGAAAGGAGGCGGCCCTCAGCCGCTGTCGTCGCGAAGGGTCATGCCCTGCGCGGCCGGCCCGCCTCGAAGACTCGCTGCAACAGGCAGAAGGCGAAGAGGAGCGCGCCGATCACGATGCGCGTCCACCAGGAGCTCAGGCTGCCGTCGAACATGATCAGCGTCTGGATGATGCCGAGCATCAGCACGCCGAACAGCGTGCCCAGCACGTACCCCACGCCCCCGGACAGCAGCGTGCCGCCGATCACCACCGCGGCGATCGCGTCCAGCTCGAGGCCGACGGCGTGCAAGCCGTACCCGGACAGCATGTAGAAGGTGAACACCACGCCGGCGAGCGCCGAGCAGAAGCCGCTCAGCGTGTACACGCCGACGAGCGTCGAGCGCACGGGCAGCCCCATCAGCACCGCCGAATGCTCGTTGCCGCCGATCGCGTACACGGTGCGGCCGAATTGCGTGAAGTGGGCGACGAATACGGCCATCGCCACCAGCGCCAGCGCGATCAGGGCGCCGATCGACAGCGACGCGTCACCCCACAGCGCGATCCGCGCTTGCGACACCTCGCTGTAGAACGGATGGCCGATGCTGATCGAATCGATGCTGATCACATAGCAGAGGCCGCGCGCGAGGAACATGCCGGCCAGCGTGACGATGAAGGGCTGCAGCCGGAAGCGCTGGATCAGCAGGCCCATGGCGGCGCCGAACAGCGTGCCCATCCCCAGCACCAGCGGGATGACGGCGAGCGGGCTCCATTGGTGCTTCTCCACCAGCCACGCCGACACCATGGTGGTCAGCGCGATCACCGATCCCACCGACAGGTCGATGCCGCCGGACAGGATCACGAAGGTCATGCCGACGGCGACGATGCACAGGAACGCGTTGTCGATCAGCAGGTTGAGGAACACCTGCAGCGAGAAGAAGCCGCTGTAGAAGAACGAGCCGAAGGCGGCCATCGCCACGAACAGCCCCACGGTCACGGCCAGCGGCAGGAACTTCGGATCGATGCGCCGCTGGCGCGCGGGCAGCGGCGACGTGGCGAGGTTCGCATTGACGCTCAGGTGGGCACTCATGTCGGCGCTCCACGAGGCACCGGCCGGCGCGCCCAGCTCGCCACGGCGCGGCGGAACTCGGCGGACTGCAGCAGCATCACGACGAACACCACCACCGCCTTCACGCTGAGGTTCACCTCGGGGGGCACGCCCAGCGAATAGATGGCATAGGTGAGCGTCTGGATGATCAGCGCGCCGACCACGCTGCCGGCCAGGCTGAAGCGGCCGCCGGTGAGCGCCGTGCCGCCCAGCGTCACCGCCAGGATCGCGTCGAGCTCCATCAGCATGCCGGCGTTGTTGCCGTCGGCGCTCTTCACATTCGAGCTCAGCACCAGCCCCGCCACGCCGGCGCACAGGCCGCAGAAGGCATACACCGCGAAGATGATGCGCCGCGCCGGCGCGCCGGCGACGTGGGCCGCCGACGGGTTGATGCCCACGGCCTGGATGAACAGCCCGAGCGCGCTGCGCTTGCACAGCCACAGCAGCGCGACGAAGACAGCCGCGGCGATGAACAGCGCGAAGGGCAGGCCCAGGAAGTAGCCGTTGCCGATGAAGAAGTACGGCGCGTAGTACACCGTGATGATCTGCCCGCCGGTGATGAGCTGGGCGACGCCGCGGCCGGCCACCATGAGGATCAGCGTCGCGATGATCGGCTGCATGCCGACCACCGACACCAGCAGCCCGTTCCACACGCCGCAGGCGAGCGCCACGGCCAGCGCGCCGGCGATCGCCAGCCCCATGGGAAATCGGCTGACGTGCGTCGCGACGCCGTCGTGGACGACCAGCGAGCCGCCGATCATCCAGGCGGCCACCGCGGCCGAGATCGCGACCACCGCGCCCACCGAGATGTCGATGCCGCGCGTGGCGATGACCAGCGTCATGCCCAGCGACACGAGGATCAGCGGCGAGGCGCCCTTGAGGATGTCGATCAGGCTGCCGTAGAGATGCCCTTCGCGCCATTCGAGGCGCAGGAAGTTCGCGTTGAACGCCGCATTGACGGCCAGCAGCAGCGCGAGCGTGACCAGCGGCCACAGCAGGTGATGGCGCCACACGGCGCCGAGCAGCGGAGTTGCGCGCCGGGTCGTCATGTCTGCGCCGCGATCAGGTGGTACACGTCCTGCTCGTCGCTGCAGCGCGGCAGCTCGCCGATCTTGCGGCGGTCGCGCAGCACCGCGATGCGGTTGGACACCCGAACCACCTCGTCGATCTCGGATGAGATGAACAGCACCGCCATGCCGTCGCCCGCCAGGCGCAGGATCTCGTCCATGATCTCCTGCTTGGCCGCAACGTCGATGCCGCGCGTGGGCTCGTCGAGGATCAGCAGTTCGGGATTCGTCGCCAGCCAGCGCGCGAGCAGGGCCTTCTGCTGGTTGCCGCCCGAAAGCTGTCCGATGGGCGTGTCTATGTCGGCCGTCTTGATGCCCAGCGCCTTGACGAAGCGCTCGGCCATCTCGGCCTGTGCCTCCATGGGGATGAAGCGCCACAGGCCGCGCCGCGCCTGCAGCGCCAGCACGATGTTCTCGCGCAGCGACAGCTCGGCCACGATGCCGTCGGTCTTGCGGTCTTCGGGGCACAGCGCCATGCCGTGCCGCACCGCGCTCGACGGCGACGTGACGCGCTGCGCTTGGCCCTTGATGCGCAGCTCGCCCTGGTCGGCAGAGGCCAGGCCGAACAGCATCTGCGCGAGCTCGGTGCGGCCCGAGCCGAGCAGGCCGCCCAGGCCCAGCACTTCGCCGGCGCGCACGCTGAGGTCGGTGGGCTGCATCACGCCCCTGCGGCCGAGCCCCCGCAGCTCGACGAGCGGCGCCCCGCGGTCGTGCTCCGGCGGCGGCGCGACGGCTTCGCGGCGCGCGGCCAGCTCGCGCCCCACCATGGCGGCGATCAGCGCCGGCGGCGGCAGGTCGCGCGCCAGCCACTCGCCCACCTGCTCGCCGTTGCGCAGCACCGTGATGCGATCGGACAAGGCATACACCTGCTCGAGGAAGTGCGTGACGAAAAGGATCGCGATGCCGTCGTCGCGCAACCGCCGCAGCACCGCGAACAGGCGTTGCACCTCGTCGGCGTCCAGGCTGGACGTGGGCTCGTCGAGGATGAGCACGCGCGCCCGCACGCTCAAGGCGCGCGCGATGGCGACCATCTGCTGCACGGCGACGGGGTAGCCGGCCAGCAAGCGCGTGACGTCGATGTCGAGATTCAGTCGCGCCAGCAACTCGCCCGCCTGCCGGTTCATGGCCGCCCAGTCGATGCGCCACGCCTTGCGCGGATAGCGGCCGGCGAAGATGTTCTCCGCCACCGTGAGATTCGGGCAGAGGTTGACCTCCTGGTACACCGTGCTGATGCCCAGCCGCTGCGCCTCCAGCGGCGAGCTTGGCGCGATGGCCTGCCCGTCCAGGCGCATTGCGCCGCCGTCGGCGGCGTGCACGCCCGTCAGCACCTTGATCAGCGTCGACTTGCCGGCGCCGTTCTGGCCCATCAGCGCATGCACTTCACCGGGAAACAGGCGCAGCCCCACGCCGTGCAGCGCGCGCACGCCGAGGAAGCGCTTGTCGATGCCCGAGAGCTCGAGCACCGGCGATCCGGCGCCCGCGACCATGGCGGGCCGGGCGTCGGCCGGCCGGCGTCCCCCGGAAGGACCGGCCGATGCGCTGTTCGGACGAGGGGTGGTCATCTGCTACTTGTTCTTGTTGTAGACGTCGACGAACACGGCGGCCAGCAGCACCAGGCCCTTGATGACCTGCTGGTAATCGATGCCGATGCCGAGGATGGACATGCCGTTGTTCATCACGCCCATCACGAAGGCGCCGATCACCGCGCCCATCACCTTGCCGACGCCGCCCGAGGCCGATGCGCCGCCGATGAAGCACGCCGCGATCACGTCGAGCTCGAAGCCCAGGCCTGCCTTGGGCGTCGCGGTGTTCAGCCGCGCCGCGAACACCAGCCCGGCCAGCGCCGCCAGCACCCCCATGTTCACGAAAGTGAGGAAGGCGAGCCGCTCGGTCTTGATGCCGGACAGCCGGGCCGCCTTCTCGTTGCCGCCGAGCGCGTAGATGCGCCGGCCGACCGTCGTGCGCCGGGTGATGAAGTCGTAAGCGACGATCAGCACCGACATGACGATCAGCACGTTGGGCAGGCCCTTGTACGAGGACAGCAGCCAGGTGAGGAAGACGATCGCCGCGACGAAGGCGATGGTCTTGGCGATGAAGAACACATACGGCTCGTCCTCCATGCCGTGGCGTGCCTGCTGCGCGCGCCCGCGCAGACTGAAGTAGCCGAAGGCGGCCGCCGCCGCCAGGCCGACGACGAGCGACGTGGTGCGCAGGTCGGTGCCGCCCAGCACGTCGGGGATGAAGCCCGAGCTCAGCCGCTGGAACTCGACCGGGAACGGTCCGATCGACTGGCCCTGCAGCAGCGCGAGGCTCAGGCCCTTGAACACCAGCATGCCGGCCAGCGTGACGATGAACGACGGGATCTTGCTGTAGGCGACGAACCAGCCTTGCGCTGCGCCGATCAGGCCGCCGGCCAGCAGGCAGGCCAGCGTGGTCGGCACGAAATGCCAGCCGAGGTTGACCATCAGCACCGCGGCCAGCGCCCCGATGAAGCCGCACACCGAGCCGACCGACAGGTCGATGTGGCCGGCGACGATGACCAGCAGCATGCCCAGCGCCATGATGACGATGTAGCTGTTCTGCAGCACCAGGTTGGTGAGGTTCAGCGGCCGCAGCAGCGTGCCCTCGGTCAACACCTGGAACAACGCCATGATCGCGACCAGCGAGATCAGCATGCCGTAGTCGCGCAGGTTGTTCTTGATGAAGCCGGTGTGCAAGGCGGCCTTCTTGGCGGCCGCGCCCGTCACCGGGCCGTGCTCGGAAGCGATCTGATCAGCCATGGGCCGTCTCCAGGATGGTCTCGCCGGTGTTGACGATCGCGCGCATGATGCGCTCCTGCGTTGCCTCGCGGCCGCTGAATTCGGCGACGAAGCGCCCTTCGTTCATCACGACGATGCGGTCGCACATGCCGAGCAGCTCGGGCATCTCGGAAGAGATCATCAGGATGCCTTTGCCCTGGCTCGCGAGCTCGTCGATGATCGTGTAGATCTCGTACTTGGCGCCGACGTCGATGCCGCGGGTCGGCTCGTCGAGGATGAGCAGCTCGGGCTTGGAGAACAGCCACTTCGCGAGCACCACCTTCTGCTGGTTGCCGCCCGACAGGTTAACCACCGGCTGCTCCACGCTCGACGAGCGGATGTTGAGCGCACGCCGGTACTCCACGGCCACTCGGTGCTCGTCGCCTTCGGAGATGATCGCCGCGCGCGACACCGCCTCCAGGTTGGCGAGCGTGATGTTGCGGCGGATCTCGTCGTCGAGGATGAGGCCCAGGCCCTTGCGGTCCTCCGTCACGTAGGCAATGCCGTGGCGGATCGCCTTCTCCACGGTCCGCACGTCGACCTCGCGGCCGTGCATCAGCACGCGGCCGCTGATGCGCTGGCCGTAGCTGCGCCCGAACACGCTCATGGCGAACTCGGTGCGGCCCGAGCCCATCAGGCCGGCGATGCCGACGATCTCGCCTCGGCGCACGCTGAGGTTCACGCCCTTGATCTGCTCGCGGTCGGCATGCAGCTCGTGGTGCACGCGCCAGTCGCGCACCTCGAACACGGTGTCACCGATGCGCGGCGTGCGCTTCGGATAGCGGTCGGCCATCTCGCGGCCCACCATGTGGCGGATGATCCGGTCCTCGCTGGCCGCGGCGCTGCGGCAGTCCATCGTCTCCACCGTCGCGCCGTCGCGCAGCACGGTGATCGAGTCGGCCACCTTGGCCACCTCGTTGAGCTTGTGCGAGATCAGGATCGACGCGATGCCGTGCGCCTTCAGGTCGAGCAGCAGCGCGAGCAGCGCATCGCTGTCGTTCTCGTTGAGGCTCGCGGTGGGCTCGTCGAGGATCAGCAGCTTCACTTCCTTGGCGAGCGCCTTGGCGATCTCCACCATCTGCTGCTTGCCGACGCCGAGGTTGGTGATCAGCGTGGTCGGCGACTCCTTCAGGCCCACCTTGGCGAGGAGCGCGCGGGTGCGCGCATAGGCCTCGTACCAGTCGATCACGCCGTTCGTGGCCGGCTCGTTGCCGAGGAAGATGTTCTCGGCGATCGACAGCAGCGGCACCAGCGCCAGCTCCTGGTGGATGATGATGATGCCGACCTTCTCGCTGTCGGCAATTCCCGTGAAGCAGCGCGGCTGGCCCTGGAAGAGGATGTCGCCGCTGTACGAGCCGCAGGGGTAGACGCCGCTCAGCACCTTCATGAGCGTGGACTTGCCGGCGCCGTTTTCGCCGACGATCGCATGGATCTCGCCGGCCCGGACCACCAGGTTCACGTTGTCGAGTGCATTGACGCCCGGGAAGGTCTTGGTGATCCCGCGCATCTCCAGGATGGCATCCACCCGTTGTCTCCTTGTCGCTTCGCGTGGTGCGGCCGGCTCAAGCGGGCTCGTCTCTCATGTCGGAGCCCCCTTCCGCAGGGGGCTGGGGAACGGCGCATCGAAGTCGCAGACAGAAAGTCTGCTCAGCAGAGTCCCTTGTCTACTTGATCTGGCCTTCGGTGTAGTAGCCGCTGGTCACCAGCACTTCCTTCCAGTTGCTCGCGTCGACGCTGACCGGCTTGAGCAGGTAGGACGGCACCACCTTCACGCCGTTGTTGTAGGTCTTGGTGTCGTTGACCGGCACGGTCTTGCCGGTGAGCAAGGCGTCGACCATGTTGGCGGTCACCTTGGCGAGCTCGCGCGTGTCCTTGAACACGGTGGAGGTCTGCTCCTTGTTCAGGATGGACTTCACCGACGGGATCTCGGCGTCCTGCCCGGTCACCACCGGCATCGGCTGCTTCGGCGTGCCGTAGCCCACGCCCTTCAGCGAGGAGATGATGCCGATCGACAGGCCGTCGTACGGCGACAGCACCGCGTCGACGTGCGCCTGCGTGTAGTAGGCCGAGAGCAGGTTGTCCATGCGCGCCTGCGCGACCGCGCCGTCCCAGCGCAGCGTGGAAACCTTGTCCATGCCCATCTGCTTGCTGCGCACGACGAGCTTGCCGCTGTCGATGTAGGGCTTCAGCACCGACATCGCGCCGTTGTAGAAGAAGAACGCGTTGTTGTCGTCGGGCGAGCCTCCGAACAGCTCGATGTTGAACGGACCCTTGGCGGTCTTGAGGTTCAGCGCGTTCTCGATGTAGCCGGCCTGCAGCACGCCGACCTGGAAGTTGTCGAAGGTGGCGTAGTAGTCGACGTTCTTCGAGTTGCGGATGAGCCGGTCGTAGGCGATGACCTTGATGCCCTTGTCAGCCGCCTTCTGCAAGGCGTCGGACAGCGTGGTGCCGTCGATGGCCGCGATGACGAGGACCTTGGGGCCCTTGGTCATCATGTTCTCGATCTGCGCCAGCTGGTTCGGGATGTCGTCTTCCGCGTACTGCAGGTCGGTGCGGTAGCCCTTCTCCTTGAACACCTTGACCATGTTCGAGCCGTCCGCGATCCAGCGCGCCGACGACTTGGTCGGCATCGAGATCGCGATCAGGCCCTTGTCCTGGGCCGCCGCGTGCTGCGACAGCGCCATCGTGCAGACCGCCATTGCGGCCATCAGGTACTTGATGAGTTTCACTGTGGTCTCCTGTATCAGTATCGGTATGTCACATCACGAAAGGCGCTTCGGGGGTGGTCAGTATTTCCGCTTCGGGAACTCCTTGGAGGCGACTTCCATCGGGAAGATCGTCTCCTCGGTCACGATGCGCTTGGGCAAGGGCTTGCCCGCCTGGAGGTCCTTCACCGCTGCCATGAGCTGGGGGCCGAGCAGCGGGCTGCACTCGACGCTCACGTTCAGCTTGCCGGCCATCATCGCCTCGAACGCGCCCTTCACCGCATCGATCGAGATGATGACGATGTCTTTGGCCGGCTTGAGTCCCGCTTCCTCGATGGCCTGGATCGCGCCGATGGCCATGTCGTCGTTGTGCGCGTAGAGCACGTTGATCTTCTTGCCCTCGGCCTTGAGGAACGCTTCCATCACCTCCTTGCCCTTGGCCCGGGTGAAGTCGCCGGTCTGCGAGCGGATGATCTTGAACTTCGGGTCGGCCTTGATGACTTCCTCGAAGCCGCGCTTGCGGTCGATCGCCGGGGCGGAGCCCACGGTGCCCTGCAGCTCGACGATGTTCACGTCGCCCTTCTGGTCCTTCATCTTCTCGACCAGCCAGCGCGCCGCCTTGCGGCCTTCCTCGAGGAAGTCGGAGCCCATGAAGGTCACGTAGAGCGAGTCGTCCTTGGTGTTGACGGCGCGGTCGGTGAGGATCACCGGGATCTTCGCCGCCTTGGCCTCGCGCAGCACGGTCTCGAAGCCGCTCTCGACCACCGGCGAGAAGGCGATCACGTCCACCTTCTGCGCGATGAAGGAGCGGATCGCCTTGATCTGGTTCTCCTGCTTCTGCTGCGCGTCGGCGAACTTGAGCTCGATGCCGGCCTCCTTGGCCGCCTGCTTGATCGACTCGGTGTTCGCGGTGCGCCATTCGCTCTCGGCGCCGATCTGGCTGAAGCCGAGCACGATCTTCTTCTGCGCAAATGCGGCCATCGGCGTCGCGGCAGCGAACGCCAGCACGGCGGCGGAAGCAATGGCGGTACGTCGGCGGATGTTCATCGTTGTCTCCTGGGGTTGGTCTTGGGAAGGCCTGGGTGGTTCTGTGCCACTCATGCGTGCGTGTACGCCGTCTTCACGGTCGTGTAGAACTCGGCGGCGTGGCGGCCTTGCTCGCGCGGGCCGTGGCTGGAGCCCTTGCGGCCGCCGAAGGGCACGTGGTAGTCGACGCCTGCCGTCGGCAGGTTGACCATCACCATGCCGGCCTGGGCGTGGCGCCTGAAGTGCATCGCGTGCTTCAGCGAGCCGGTGCAGATGCCGGCGCAAAGGCCGTAGCGCGTGTCGTTGGCCATCGCGAGCGCCTCCTCGTAGCCGTCGGCGCGCAGCACCACTGCCACCGGTCCGAAGATCTCCTCGCGTGCGATGCGGTGCTCGGGCTTGCCCAGGAACAACGCCGGGCTCATGTAGTGGCCGGGCGTCGGTGCCTTGATCTCTTCGCCCCCCATGACGAGCTCGGCGCCCTCTTCGCGGCCGATCACGATGTAGGCGAGGTTCTGCTCGAGCTGGGCCCGGCTGGCCACCGGGCCGATGTCGGTGCCCCGCGCCAGCGCGTGGCCGACCTTCAACGAGCGCATGCGTTCCCGCAGCCGGGAAACGAACTTGTCGTGCACCGCCGCCTCGACGATCAGCCGGCTGGAGGCGGTGCAGCGCTGGCCGGTGGAGAAGAACGCGCCCTGCACCGCGCATTCGACTGCCTGGTCGAGGTCGGCATCGGCCAGCACGACCAGCGGGTTCTTGCCGCCCATCTCGAGCTGCACCTTGGCGCCGCGCGCGGCGGTCGCCTGCATCACCTGCGCCCCGGTGGATTCAGATCCGGTGAAGGTGACTGCATCGACCAGCCGGCTCTCCACGATGGCCTGTCCCACCTGGCGGCCGCTGCCGTTGACGAGGTTGAACGCGCCGGCCGGCAGTCCGGCGCGGCTCACGATCTCGGACAGCGCCCAGCCGCAGGCCGGCACCAGCTCGGCGGGCTTGAACACCACCGTGTTGCCGTAAGCGAGCGCCGGCGCGATCTTCCAGGCCGGAATCGCGAACGGGAAATTCCAGGGCGCGATGATGCCGACCACGCCCACCGGCTCGCGCGTGACGTCGACCTCGATGCCGGGTCGCACCGAAGCGAGCTTCTCCCCGGCGGTGCGCAATGCCTCGCCGGCGAAGAACTTGAAGATGTTGCCGGCGCGCGCGGCCTCGCCGATCGCTTCTGGAAGCGCCTTGCCCTCCTCGCGCGCCAGCAGCTCGCCGAGCTCGTCCTTGCGCGCCAGGATCTCGCTGCCGATCTGGTCCAGCGCATCGGCGCGGCGCTGCGGCGTCGCGAATCCCCAGGCCGGTGCCGCCTCGGCCGCGGCGCGGATCGCGAGCTCGGCCTGCTCACGGTCGCCGCGCACGTAGTCGCCGACCGGCGATGCGAGGTCCGACGGGTTCTCGCTGGTGCTCGTCGTGACGCCGGTTTCCCAGCGTCCGTTGATGTAGTTCCTGAAGCTGTTCTGCATGGTCCCCGGGTCGGCCCGTGGCTGAAAGGTGCCGAATGGTAGGGAGCCATGGGATATAGGCCTAATAGTTATTTGGCGGGGAGCCATATAGGATTTCGGATCAATGGAAACCCTAGATCGCTCATGAATTACACGCACTGGTTCATCCGCGCGCGGCTGAAGACACGCCAGTTGCTGCTGCTGGTCGCCATCGCCGAGGAAGGCAACATCCACCGCGCGGCCGACGTGCTCAACATGACGCAGCCGGCCGCGTCCAAGCTGCTGAAGGACCTGGAGGACGTGCTGGACGTGCCGCTGTTCGACAGGCTGCCGCGCGGCATGCGGCCCACCTGGTATGGCGAGGCGATGATCCGCCACGCGCGTGTCGCGCTGGCCAGCCTGAACCAGGCGCACGACGAGGTGCAGGCCCTGAAGTCCGGGCGCTTCGGCCAGGTGAGCGTGGGCGCGATCACGACACCCGGGCTGATGCTGCTGCCGCAGGCCATCTCGGCGGTGAAGCAGGCGCATCCGACCCTGCGCGTGTCGCTTCTGATCGAGACCAGCGACGTGCTGATGGAGCGCATGGCGCAAAGCAGGATCGACATGCTCGTGGCGCGCCTGTTCGCGCAGCACGACAAGACCGCGCTGCGCTACGAGGCGCTCGCCGAGGAGCCGGCGGTGGCCGTGGTGCGGCCGGGCCATCCGCTGCTGGGTGTCGACGGGTTGAGCCTGCGCGACCTGTCGAGCCGCAGCTGGATCGTGCCGCCCGAAGGCAGCGTGCTGCGCCACCGCTTCGACCTCATGTTCCGCGAGGAAGGCCTGGACGCGCCGGCCGACCTCATCGAGACCGCCGCGCTGCTGTTCGTGACCAAGATGATCGGCGAAGGCGACGCCATCGGGCTGCTCGCCGGCGACGTCGGCCATTACTACGCCCGGCACGGCATCGTCGCCGTGCTGCCCATCGAGCTGCCCTGCCGCATGGACGCCTTCGGCATCATCACGCGCACCGACCGGCCGCTCTCGCCGGCCGCGCGGGTCATGCTCGCGGCGCTGAAGTCGGCCGCGGCGGAGATGTACGGGGTGACGCTGGAGGCCGCGGCGTAGCGCTCACATCCACCCCCCGTCCACCTTGAACTCCTGCGCCGAGCACATGGCGCCGTCGTCGGACGCGAGGAACAGCACCATGCGCGCGATGTCCTCGCTCTGCAGCAGGTCGGGCAGGCACTGGGCTTCGCGCAGCGCCTGCTCGCTCTGCGCGTCGAGGTTGAGCTTGAGCTGGCGCTCGGTCATCACCCAGCCGGGCGTCACGGTGTTCACGCGGATGCGGTGGGCGCCCAGCGGCGCGGCGAGGCCACGGGTGAGCCCGTTGACCGACGACTTGGCGATCGCGTAGCACGGATAGCCGCCCTCCTTCAGCTGCCAGCCGGAGGACCCGAGGTTGATGATGGACCCGCCGCCACGTCGCTTCATCCCGGGCACGACCGCCTGGACGGCGAAGAAGGCGGGCCGCTGGTTGATCGCCATGCGCCGATCCCAGTAGTCGACCGTCACCGACTCCATGGCGTGGCGGTCGTCGCTGGCGACGTTGTTGACCAGCACCGAGAAGTCGCCGATGGCCGACGAGGCGCGCCCGATGGCCGCCTGGAGCGCGGCGATGTCGCTCACGTCGCAAACCTCCCACCACGGCGGCGGCTGGTCGGCCGCCTCGATCTCCCGGGCCAGCGCCTCGCTGGCCTCGCGCGCGATGTCGATGAAGGCGACCCGCGCGCCCTGCGACGCGAAAGCCTTCACGATGGCAGCGCCGATGCCGCTGCCGCCTCCGGTGACGAAGACGCTCTGCCCCTCCAGGCTGGGGTAGCGGGCCAACTGGGCTCCGTCGATCTGGCGCAGTGTCGTCATGAACGTCTCCGTGATTGCAAATTTGATATGAACTGATGCGTATCTATATATTTCCTATTATCAATGTGCCTCGATACGATCGAGCCCGTCAAGCCGTCTCCTTCGCGCCGCATGTCCTCCTTCGCGTCTCCGCACTGCGGCTCGCCACAAGCCCTCTGGCCCGCTGCCGCACAACTCGGGGAAGGCCTGTGCTGGTCGGTCGGGCAGCAGGCGATTTACTGGGTCGACATCCTCGGCCAGCGCCTCTTGAGACTGCACCCGTCGACGGGCCGGCAGGCGCAATGGGACTTCGACGAGACCATCGGCGCCATCGCCGAACGATCCGCCGCCCCGGGGCTGATCGTGGCGCTGCGTCATCGCATCGCCCTGTTCGATCCGGACACCGGCAGCTTGCAGACCCTGCATGAGCCCGAAGCTCACCTGCCGGGCAACCGCTTCAACGACGGCAAGTGCGACGCCCAGGGCCGCTTCTGGGTCGGCTCGATGGACATGGCCTGCCGCTCGCCAACGGGTTCGCTCTATGCCGTGTCGGCTCACGACATCACGCGCATCTGGCCCGACAACTTCCCGGTGAACAACGGTCCGGCCTGGTCGCCCGACGGGCGCACCCTGTGGCTCAACGACACGGCGCGCAACGTCGTCCATCGTGCGGATTTCGATCCGGCCGGCGGCACGCTCGCCCGCCCGCATGCGTGGCTGCGCTTCGCCCACGGCGACGGCTATCCGGACGGCATGACGACCGACCGCGACGGCCGCCTGTGGATCGCGCACTGGGCCGGCGGCTGCGTCACCTGCCACGCCCCCGACGACGGCCGCGAGTTGGCGCGCATCGCGATGCCCACCTCCAACATCACCAACGTCGCCTTCGGCGGCCCCGATCTGCGCACGCTGTTCGTCACCAGCGCGGCCATCGAGTTGTCGGCCGAGCAGCTCGCCGCCCAGCCGCTGGCCGGGGCGCTGTTCGCGGTGGAAACCGACGCGGTCGGCCTGGCACCGTGCCGTTTCGCGGGCTGACCCCTGCAGGCATGCCGATATCCATATCCCTGCCGCCAAAGATCTCATTGGTTGGATATCGCTGATCCCCGTAGTCTTCACGGTTTCGCATAAGCACACCGGCAAGAGGCCACAGGAGACAACATGTCCGACCGGAAGAAGTTGCGTTCGGCCGAATGGTTCGGAACCGCCGACAAGAACGGCTTCATGTACCGCAGCTGGATGAAGAACCAGGGCATCCCCGATCACGAGTTCCAGGGCAAGCCCATCATCGGCATCTGCAACACCTGGTCCGAGCTCACGCCCTGCAACGCGCACTTCCGCAAGATCGCCGAACACGTCAAGCGCGGCGTCTACGAGGCGGGCGGCTTTCCGGTCGAGTTCCCGGTGTTCTCCAACGGCGAATCGAATCTGCGTCCCACCGCGATGCTGACGCGCAACCTCGCGTCGATGGATGTCGAGGAAGCGATCCGCGGCAATCCGGTCGACGCCGTCGTGCTGCTCGTCGGCTGCGACAAGACGACGCCCGCGCTGATGATGGGCGCGGCGAGCTGCGACGTGCCGGCCATCGTCGTCAGCGGCGGCCCCATGCTCAACGGCAAGCTCGAAGGCCGCGACATCGGCTCGGGCACCGCCGTGTGGCAGCTGCACGAATCGCTGAAGGCCGGCGAGATCAAGCTGCACCAGTTCCTCGCCGCCGAGGGGGGCATGTCGCGCTCCACCGGCACCTGCAACACCATGGGCACGGCCTCGACCATGGCCTGCATGGCCGAGGCGCTCGGCGCGGCGCTGCCGCACAACGCCGCGATCCCCGCCGTCGACGCGCGCCGCTATGTGCTCGCGCACATGTCGGGCATCCGCATCGTCGAGATGGCGCTCGAGGACCTGACGCTGTCGAAGATCCTCACCCGCGCGGCGTTCGAGAACGCGATCCGCACCAATGCCGCCATCGGCGGCTCGACCAATGCAGTCATCCACCTGAAGGCCATCGCCGGGCGCATCGGCGTGCCGCTGGAACTGGAAGACTGGACCCGCCTGGGCCGCGGAACGCCGACCATCGTCGACCTGATGCCATCGGGCCGCTACTTGATGGAGGAGTTCTATTACGCCGGCGGCCTGCCCGCGGTGCTGCGCCGCCTCGGTGAGCACGGCCTGCTGCCGCATCCCGACGCTCTGACCGTCAACGGCCGCACGCTCTGGGAGAACGTCTGCGATGCGCCCAACTACAACGAAGAGGTGATCCGCCCGATCGCCAAGCCGCTGATCGACGACGGCGGCATCCGCGTCCTGCGCGGCAACCTGTCGCCGCGCGGGGCCGTGCTCAAGCCGTCGGCGGCCTCCCCCGAGCTGCTGCGCCACCGCGGGCGCGCCGTGGTGTTCGAGAACCTCGAGGACTACAAGCGGCGCATCGCCGACGAGGCGCTCGAGGTCGACGCGAGCTCGGTGCTCGTGATGAAGAACTGCGGCCCCAAGGGCTATCCCGGCATGGCGGAGGTGGGCAACATGGGCCTGCCGCCCAAGCTGCTGCGTCAGGGCGTGAAGGACATGGTGCGCATCTCCGACGCCCGCATGAGCGGCACCGCCTACGGCACCGTCGTGCTGCATGTCGCGCCCGAGGCAGCCGCGGGCGGGCCGCTGGCCGCGGTGCGCGACGGCGACTGGATCGAGCTCGACTGCGAGGCCGGCCGCCTGCACCTGGAAATCTCCGACGCCGAGCTGGCCGAGCGCATGTCCGGGCTGACGCTGCAGCCGGCATCGGCCGAGGGCGGCTACCAGAAGCTGTACATCAACCACGTGCTGCAGGCCGACGAAGGCTGCGACCTCGATTTCCTCGTCGGCTGCCGAGGTTCCGCCGTGCCGCGACACTCTCACTGAAGGTGCTCCCATGCTGCTGATCCAGTTCCAGACCCCCGAAGGCCGCACACGGGTCGGCCTGCTCGACGCCGAACGGCGCCAGGTGCGGCCGGTCCTCGGCACCGACACCACCCATGCGCTCGCGCAGACCGCGATCGCCCGGCAGCTCACGCTGGAGGGACTGCTGGCCACCGTCGCATTCGAAGACCCGCTGGCCTACGACCGCATCGCCGGCGAAGGCCGCCTGCTGCCGCCGCTCACGCACCCCGACACCGCGCACTGCCTCGTCACGGGCACCGGCCTCACGCACCTGGGCAGCGCCGAGTCGCGCAACGCGATGCACAAGAAGCTGGCCGAAGCGCAGACGCTGACCGACAGCATGAAGATGTTCCAGATGGGCCTCGAAGGCGGCAAGCCCGCGCCGGGCCGCACCGGCGTGGCGCCGGAGTGGTTCTACAAGGGCGATGGCTCCATCGTGCGCGCCTCGGGGCACGACATCGAGATGCCCGAGTTCGCGCTCGACGGCGGCGAGGAGACGGAGATCGTCGGCCTTTACGTCATCGGCGCCGACGGCACGCCGTGGCGCGTCGGCTTCGCGCTCGGCAACGAGTTCTCCGACCACGTCACCGAGCAGCAGAACTACCTGTACCTCGCTCACTCGAAGCTGCGCGCCTGCTCGGTCGGACCGGCACTGCGCGTGGGCACGCTGCCTGCTCATGTCGGCGGCCACACGCGCCTGCGGGATGCCGCGGGCACGCTGCGCTGGGAAAAGCCCTTCCTGAGCGGCGAGGCCAACATGTCGCACACCATCGCCAACCTCGAGCACCATCACTTCAAGTACGCGCTGTTCCGCCGGCCGGGTGACGTGCATCTCCACTTCTTCGGCGCGGCCACGCTCAGCTTCTCCGACGGCGTGCGCGTGCAGCCCGGCGAAAGCTGGGAGATCGAGTCGCCGGAGTTCGGCCCGCCGCTGGTCAACCGCCTGACCGTCGAGTCCGCCGCCCATCCGGCGGTGAACACACTCTGATGTTCGACGCCGCCGGCCACCCGCACCGCCGCCGCAATCCGCTGACGGGCGAGTGGGTGCTGGTCTCGCCGCACCGCGCCTTGCGTCCGTGGCAGGGCCAGCAGGAACCGGCGCCGGCGCTCGCGCTGCCGGCACACGATGCGCAGTGCTACCTGTGCGCCGGCAACCTGCGCGCCAACGGCCAGCGCAATCCCGACTACACCGGCACCTTCGTCTTCGACAACGACTTCCCCGCCCTGCTGCCCGACGTCCCGCCCGCGCCGCCGGGCAGCGACCCGCTGTTCGAGGCGTCGGGCGCGCGCGGCACCTGCCGGGTGATCTGCTTCTCGCCCGACCACGGCAAGACGCTGCCGGAGCTGCCGCTCGCCGCGATCCGCGAGGTCATCGACAGCTGGTGCGCGCAGAGCGAGGAGCTCGGCGCGCGCTATCCGTGGGTGCAGGTGTTCGAGAACAAGGGCGCGATGATGGGCTGCTCGAACCCGCATCCACACGGCCAGATCTGGGCGAGCGACTTCGTTCCCGGCGAAGCGGCCGTGGAAGACGAGCTCCAGCGGCGCTACGCCGATCTCCACGGACGGCCGCTGCTGGCCGACTACGCCGAGCGCGAAGCCGCCGGCGGCGATCGTGTGGTGGTGCAGACGGCGCACTGGCTGGCCGTCGTGCCGTACTGGGCGACGTGGCCGTTCGAGACGCTGCTGCTGCCGCGCTTCGACGTGCAGCGGCTGCCCCAGCTGCAGCCGCTTCAGCGAGAGGACCTCGCCGTGGCGATCAAGCGCCTCACCAGCCGCTACGACAACCTGTTCGCCTGCTCCTTTCCCTATTCGATGGGCTGGCACGGCGCGCCCTTCGACGGCCGCGACGCGCCCGCCTGGCGCCTGCATGCGCATTTCTATCCACCGCTGCTGCGCTCGGCCGGCGTGCGCAAGTTCATGGTCGGCTACGAGATGCTGGCCGAGGCGCAGCGCGACCTCACGCCGGAGCAGGCCGCCGCGCGGCTGCGCGCGGTGAGCGATGTTCATCCCGCCGATGCCTGACATGCCCACGCCCCGCAGCACCGCGCTCGCGGCCTTTCAGCGCCGCTTCGGGCGCGCGCCCGCGCGCCTGGTGCAGGCGCCGGGCCGCGTGAACCTCATCGGCGAGCACACCGATTACAACGACGGCTTCGTGCTGCCCTGCGCGATCGACCGCGGCACGGTCGTGGCCGCCGCGCCGCGCGACGACCGCGTCGTGCGCGTCGTCGCCGCCGACCTGGGCGATGGGGTCGACGAGTTCCATCTCGACCGGCCCATCGTTCCTCGCGCCGACGCCACCTGGACGCACTATGTGCGCGGTCCGGTCAAGCACTTGCTGGCGCACGGGCACGCGCTCGCGGGCGCCGACCTCGCCGTCTCGGGCGACGTGCCGCAGGGTGCGGGCCTGTCGTCGTCGGCGTCGCTGCAGCTCGCCGTCCTCCAGGCTTTCAAGGGCCTGGGCCGACTCGACACGCTGGCTCCGTCGCGCATGGCACTGCTGGCGCAGGAGGCGGAGAACCGCTTCGCCGGCTGCGACTGCGGCATCATGGATCCGCTGATCTCCGCCCTCGGCGTCGAAGGGCACGCCCTGCTCATCGACTGCCGCACGCTGGACGCGCAGCCGGTGCCGCTGCCCGCCGGCGCCGCCGTGATGATCGTGCATTCGCGGGTGCGGCGCGGCCTGGTCGGCAGCGCGTACAACCTGCGCCGACAGCAATGCGAGACCGCGGCGCGGCACTTCGGCGTCAAGGCGCTGCGCGACCTCTCGGTGCCGATGTTCGAAGCGCGTGCCATCGAGCTCGACCCCGTCGTTCGCCGCCGCGCCCGGCACGTGCTCACCGAGAACGACCGGACCGTCGCGGCCGCGCGGGCGCTGGCCGCCGGCGACCTGCGGGAGATGGGAGCGCTGATGGCGGCATCGCACGATTCGATGCGGGTGGATTTCGAGATCACGGTGCCGCCGGTCGACGAGCTGGTGCGCCTGCTGCAGCAGGTGATCGGCGACGCCGGCGGCGCGCGCATGACGGGCGGCGGCTTCGGCGGCTGCGTCGTCGCCCTGCTGCCCGAAAGCCTGGTGCCGCAGGCGCGCGACGAGGTCGCACGCCACTACCGCTCCCCGTCCGGCGAGCCGGCCGACGTGCACGTGTGCCACGCATCGAACGGCGCCGGCGACCTGCCGCTGCAGGACGGCTGATCGATGCAGGACCACCGCGCGGCGACGACGCGCTACGAGGCGATGACGTTCCGCCGCTGCGGCCGCAGCGGCCTCGATCTGCCGGCCGTGTCGCTGGGCCTGTGGCACAACTTCGGCGCGCAGGACGATGCGGAGAATGCACGCGCCATCGTGCGTGCCGCCTTCGACCTGGGCATCACGCACTTCGACCTCGCCAACAACTACGGGCCGCCGCCGGGTTCGGCCGAGGAGACCCTGGGCGCGCTGCTGCGCGGCGACCTGCGTGGCCATCGTGACGAGCTGGTCATCGCGACCAAGGCGGGCTACACGATGTGGCCTGGCCCGTACGGCGACTGGGGCTCGCGCAAGTACCTGGTCGCCAGCCTCGACCAGAGCCTGCGCCGCCTGGGGGTCGACTACGTCGACATCTTCTATCACCACCGTCCCGACCCGCGCACGCCGCTGGAGGAAACGATGGACGCGCTGGCGCACCTCGTGCGCTCCGGACGCACCCTCTATGTCGGCCTGTCCAACTACCCTGCCGAGCTGACGCGGCGCGCCGCCGCGCTGCTGCGTGAGATGGGCGCGCCCTGCCTGATCCACCAGGGGCGCTACAACCTGCTCGACCGCGGGATCGAAGCCGATCTGCTGCCCGCGCTTGCCGAGGAGGGCATCGGCGGCATCGCGTTCTCGCCGCTGGCGCAGGGTCTGCTCACCGACCGCTATCTCGACGGCCGCATTCCGGCCGACTCGCGGGCCGCGGGCACGCGCGGCTTTCTGCGTCCCGCGCACCTGACCGCGCAGCGCGTGCAGCTCATCGCGCAGCTGAACGACTTCGCCCGGTCGCGCCGACAGACGCTGGCGCAGCTCGCGCTCGCCTGGGTGCTGCGCCATGAGGTGATGGCCTCGGTGCTGATCGGCGCCAGCCGCCCGTCGCAGGTGCGCGAGGCCGTGAGCGCGTTGCGCGCGCCGGTGCTCGCGACCGACGAGCTGGCGGCGCTCGACGACCTGCTCGCGCGACACGGGAAGGATGCGCCATGACCCGCACGATCCACCTGCGGCACCCCCAGGGCCTGTCGCTCACGCTGTCGACCTTCGGAGCGTCCTGGCTGTCGTGCAGGGTGCCGCTGGCCGACGGCTCGCAACGCAGCGTCATCCTGGAGCGGCCGGCCCTGCCGGACGCCGCGGCGCGCAGCGCCTACATCGGCGCCACCATCGGCCGCTACGCCAATCGCATCGGCTCGGCGCGCATCGCGCTCGGTGAACGCTCGTGGGCACTGCAGCCGAATGCCGGCTCCAGGCACCAGCTCCACGGCGGGCCCCAGGGATTCGATGCACGCGAGTGGACCTTGGTCGGTGCCGACGACATGTCGGCCCGCCTGGCGTTGGTGTCGCCGGATGGCGACCAGGGCTATCCGGGCGAGCTGCACGCCGAGGTGAGCTATCGCCTGCTGGACGCGATGACCATCGAGATGGAGGCGGTCGCGCGCGTGAGCGCCGCGAGCCCGGTGTGCCTCACCAACCACGCCTACTTCAATCTCGACGGCGCGCCCGGCGACGTGCGGGGACATCGGCTGCGCATCGCGGCCGATCGCTTCCTGCCGGTGGACCGCGAGCTGATTCCGCTCGGGCCGCTGGCCGATGTCGAAGGCACCGGCTTCGACTTTCGCAGCGGCAAGCCGATTGCGGCGGACTGGCTGCGCGACGAGCAGCAGCGCCAGGCCGGCGGATACGACCATGCGTGGCTGCTCGCCGGCACGCAGCCTGCCGCCGAGCTGTCGTCGACCGACGGCGCGCTGCGCATGTCGCTCTCGACGAGCCTGCCGGCGATCCAGTTCTATGCCGGCCAGTACCTCGCAACGCCCTCCGGTGCCGCGTATCCGGCTTGCGCAGCCGTCGCGCTGGAGCCCCAGTTCCTGCCCGACAGCCCCAATCACCCGGAGTGGCCGCAGCCCAGCTGCTGGCTGAAGCCGGGCGAGGTGTACCGCCACTGGATCCGCTACGCGTTCAAGTAGCGGTTCGCTCTGTCCCGGTTGCGGGAGAGGCCCTCAGCCAGCCCCCAACAGCACATAGCCCGACGACGCGGCCAGCACCAGCACCACCATCGTCCTGATCGTCCCCGCAGGAAGCCGCGCCTGCAGCCGCACGCCGACGGGGCTCGCGGCGATGCCGAAGCCGATCAGCAAGGCGCGACCGGGCGTGTCGATGAGATGCGTGCCGCCCGGCCCGCCGCCGGCCGACAGCAGCGCGCAGCCGTAGTACCCCGCGATGCCCATCAGGCCGATGAAGATGCCCACGAAGTTGGAGGTCAGGGTGCAGTCCTTGATCTGCCGCCCGTGCACGAGGAAGTAGAACATCGTGTAGGTGCCCCCGCCCACGCCGATCAGCGTGCTCGCCCCGCCGACGATCGCGCCCACCACGGCATCCTTCACCCGGCTGCGTGCGGCACGCAGGTGCTCGTACCAGCTGCGCGGGATCAGCATGCAGACCGCCAGCAGCAGCTGCAGCGCGGCAAGCAGCGGCTTGGCCACCGCATCGGGCCGCCGCCCGAAGAAGGCGGCGACCGCCAATGCCGCGACGGCTGCGGCGCCTGCGTAGAGCCGCGCGCCCTTCACCAGCTGCCAGTAGGCGGCTGCGCCGCGCGACTTGCGGTTCTCGAGCGTGGCCGACAGGCTGTTGAAGAGCACCGCGAAGAACGACACCACGATGGCGTCGCCCATCGCCTCGGTGCCGAACAGCGCCACCAGGGCCGGCACGATGAAGATGCCGCCGGCCAGGCCGACGGCGCCGGAGACGAGTCCGCCGCCGGCGCCGACGAGCGCGAGCAGCGGATAGGCTTGAAACGTTGTCATGGGCAGCTCCCACACAGGCAAGGTGCGGGATCTTCCCGGCGAGCCGGGGCGGCGTATTGGACATCTGCGACAACGGGCAGACGCGCAAACGCTTACAGCCTCTTGCCGCTATCACCAGCCGCTGGCGCAGCGCGCGGGCATCGCCGCCCGCTCAATCCTCCTTCGAGCCCGCTGTCGAAGCGGGGTCGCTGCGACGTGATCGGAATGCCTTGCCGCATGCACTTCCAAACGACGACACGCCGGCCACCTTGCGGTGCCGGCGTGTCGACGGATGAAGGGCGCCTACTGCTTCGGGGCGTCGCTCTTCGCGTCGCTGCGGGACTTCATCGCAGCCTGGTAGTCGTCCTGCGCCTTCTTCAGGCAGTCCTGCTGGGCCTGCTTGGAAGACTCGGCCTTGCAAGCCTTCTTGGCTTCCTCGTGCGCCTTGGCGGCATCCTTGTTCGACACGGACGTCGACGCGGTCGCCGGGTCGCTGGTCGTGCCCGAGCTCGTGGTGCTGGAGGTCTGGGCCTGCGCGACGGCGAACACGCCGGCCAGGAGGGAGGCCGTCAGGGTGGGAAGAATGGAGAGTCTCATGGTAGGGATGGTTCCTTCGGTTTCGCCCCTCAGCGGGCAAGCGGATGCGGCAAGTGCGGCTCCCAAACCCGTGTCGCGACGTCAGCAATGCAACGAGGTGGTATCGATGTGACGACGTCGACTCACTTCGTGGCGAAGCCCTGCAAGCCCCGTCACGCCGCGAACGCGTCCTCCATCGCCTTGCGGATGCCGTACGCGCGCGTGCTCGTGTCGATCGCCACGTCGTCCCAGCTCAGGCTCTGTCCTTTGGCCACCGGCCGCAGCACCTTCACGTCGTGCGCCAATCCCAGGGGCAATCCGCCCAGGCGTGACGACGTCGCGGCCGGCAGCAGCTTGCCCCACACCGTGTAGCCGCCTTCGCCGTCGAGCAGCTCGCCGGGCTTCAGGTCGCGCTTGGCGGTGGCGACCACGTCGGCGTTCCATCCGGTCGCCACGCCGGTGGGCTCGCCGCGCAGCGCGACGCTGGCGACCGAGACGCCGACCTCCAGGCCGATGAGATGCCAGCGCTTGTACAGCGTGAAGTAACGGCCGCTCGGGTCGGTGTGCGCGTTGTATTCCTCGAAGCAGTTGCGGATGTACTCGGTCTCGCCTTCCACCGTGACCCACACGCCCATGCGGATGTCGTAGGGGATGGCCCGGCCGTCGGGCTCGAGCGAGGAGATCACTTCCACCATGCCCTTGCGTTCGAGCACGCCGCCTTCCGAGCGCGGCCGCGTGACGAAGGGAATGTCCTCGACGCTGGCCGGCGGGTAGTGCAGTCCGTCGCTCGGCACGCCCAGCCCGGTCGCATTCGACACGGCCGTCGATTCGATCGACGGCTTGGAGCCGTCGAGAAAGCTGTTGAACATCTTCGGATTGAGTCCGCCGCGCGCAGCCTGCTCCGGCGTGAGCCCGTAGTGGCCCCACACCGTCTCGGGCGTCGATTCACAGAAGTGCGGCAGCCACTTGTGTCCACGCCCGGCGGCGACGACCGGAAAGCCGCAGGTGCGCGCCCAGTCGACCAGGTCGCAGATCAACGCAGGCTGATCGCCGAAGGCGAGCGAATAGACAACCCCGGCTTCGGCCGCCTTGCGCGCGAGCATGGGCCCGCAGAACGCGTCGGCTTCCACTGTCACGTTGACGACGTGCTTGCCCTGGCGAAAGGCCTCCAGGCAGTGATCGACGGCGGCGATCGGATGGCCGGTGCACTCCACGACGATGTCGATGGCCGGATGGCGCACCAGCGCGGCCCAGTCGTCGCCGACGTGCGTCGCGCCGGACGCGATCGCCTCGTCGAGCGACGCGGCCTGCGCGCGTTCGGCCGGCCACCCGATGCGCGCCAGGTTGCGGCGTGCCGTGTCGGGCGACAGGTCGGCGATGCCGACGAGCTGCACGCCGGGGATGCGCGGCACCTGCGCGAGGTACATGGAACCGAACTTGCCGGCGCCGATGAGGCCGATGCGCACCGGCTTGCCGGCGGCGGCGCGCTGCTGAAGCTTGGCGTACAGGCTCATGTCAGGTCGCCTCCCCCAGCGGTTGGAGCGAGGTGACGAGCGCGCTCGCCGGCATGCCGTTCTTCCACGGCAGGTCGACCTTGTGCTCGCGCAGCAGGCAGTCCTCGGGCAGGCATTCGATCGGCGCGAAGTCGCGGTGCGCGATGTACTCGGGCCGCTTGTGACGGCGGATGTGGTTGCTGACCGCGCACAGGCTGAGGTAGACGCTGACGCGGTTCCACGGCGACAGGTTGCTGCCCGAGGCATGCACCAGGCACGAATGGAACAGGATCATCGAGCCCGCGGGCCCCAGCGGCGACACGATGCCGCCCTGCTTGCCGCCGGCGCGCTCGACCAGTTCGGCGACCAGCGCAGGGTTCAGCGTCCACAGCGGGTAGCTGGTGGTGGTGACGTCGTGCTCGGCCTCGGCCACGCCCTTGCGGTGGCTGCCTGGGATGAACATCAGCGGGCCGTTGAAGGCGTTGACGTCGTCGAGGAAGATCGCCACGTTCATCGCGCGCTCGGTGGGCATCAGGTCGTCGTTGAGCCAGGTTCCGTAGTCCTGGTGCCACTGCCAGACATCGCCCTCGAAGGCCATCTTGCCGTTGATCTTGAACTGGTGCATGTAGAGCGCCTCGCCCAGCAGCTGCTGCACCGGCTCGATCATGCGCGGATGGCGGGCCAGGCGGGCAAAGGGCTCGCTGTACAGGTGCGCGGCGAAGTTCGTGCGCACCGCCTCCGAGCCCTTCTCGCGAACGTTGAAGGCCTCTCGCAGGCGGTAGAGCGCAGGCACCGCGTCGTTCAGCGCCCGCACCTCCGCGGCCGTGAACAGTCCCGGAAAGAACAGATAGCCGTCACGGTCGAACTGTTCGACCTGCTGCGGGGTGAGCTTCATCGAATGCCTCCTTCGAAAGCTGCCGGCTCATGTGATCGCTGGCGCGCTGGTCGTGGCCGCTGATCAGGCGCGTGGCCCCGTCGGCGTCGCCGCGGGCGATGGCCTCGACGATCGCTTCGTGCTCGTCCCACACCGTGACACGCAGCGCCGACTTCTGCAGCACCGCGCCCATCGCACGGCGAATGTGGCGCCAGTGCACATGCGCGCTCTGCGCGATGAGCGGATTGCCCGAGGCGGCGTAGATGGCGTCGTGGAATGCCGCGTCGGCTTCGATCATGGCCCGCACGTCGCGGCCACGCGCGGCCTTGCGCCCCTGGGCGATCAAGGCGGGATCGAGGACCGCTCGCTGCTGCGCCGCCAGCCGCACGGCCAGCACGTCCAGCGCGGCGCGCACCTGGTACACGCCGGCGATCCACGCGCTGTCGAGCGGCGCGACCAGCAGGCCGCGGCCGGGTGCATCCACCACCAGGCCATCGGCCTTCAGCAGGCGCAGCGCCTGCAGCACCGGCTGGCGAGACACCGCCAGCTGCCGCGCGATGTCCTCCTGGGTCAGCCGGGCGCCCGGCGCCAGCGAGCCTTCGACGATGGCGTCGAGCAAGGCACGGTGGACACGCTCGACGAGGTCGGGGGTGGAATCGAGCTGGACGAGGTGGGCGGGCATGGCTGTCTTCTGTACTCTGTATACAGAGTACGCGACGAACGTCGAAGCGCCACTCGGGATTACGCGCAGGGTCGGATGGAGACTCGCGGGCGGTGTTTCGGCGATGTCCCGCGAAGCGTCGTGCCATGCCGCTCGGCCCCCGTGTTGCGGTCGTAGGCAAGTCACGGACGTCGCCTCCGTCCTCTGCCGATATGCACGCCTTGGCGGTGCAAGTATTCGGCAAGCTGCTCTACGACATGATCTCGGAACACGACACCTGGAAAACGATATCGGGACAGGAGCCGCATCCGATGAGCGAGATCGGCGACGTTCGCATAGGTGATAAAGCGAGCGGGCAAGGGCTGCATACGCATTGGGTAGGCCATTGACGGACGTCGCCTCCGCCCTTCGCCGATATGCACCCCTTGGCCGCGCTGAAACTGAGCGTGCCGACCGATGGCACGCTCCAGGTCGGCGAGCCCATCGTCCCGGCAAACCGTCTACCTTGGATGCAAAGCCAGGCGCTCAATGCGCACTCGCAGGCGTTCCTGCATCCGCCGAAAGGGCCAGCGAATCTGCATGTGGCCTTGCGTGAGGTGGCCGCCGCGCTGCTGAAAGGCTCGGGACAGACCGACTACCTCCTGGCCAACCGGAAGGGTCTTGCCGGTGCGGACGGAGATCGTCTCCACGATGATCGCGGCGGGCTGGGGCTTGGTTGCAGTGCCTCACTCTCACCATGAGTCGTGGTCGACGCTGCGGCGGTCAAACCGCCGTAGCGCTTCCCCCGCCCGCGCTTGTCCCTTCCAAGGGCGGATGCGTCACGATGGCCTTCAGCTCCGGGCGTGCCTCGCGCAGCGTTTCGACATCCGGCCGCGGCCGGCGCAACGCAGGGATCGCTTCGAACGCCTGCTCCAATGCCCGCGCCGCGCCCAGCAGCGCCGCGTCGCCACGCAGGCGGCCGATCAGCTGCAGGCCGAATGGCATGCCGTGCTCGTCGCGGCCGCAGGGCAGCGACAGGGCGGGATTCGTCGCGAGCGTCACCACGTAGGTGAGGCCCAGCCAGTGGTAGTAGTTGCGCATGGCCTGCGAATCGATGCGCTGGGCGTAGAGCTCGGTCCACGGGAATGGCGTCACCGGCGTCGTCGGCGCGAGGATGAGGTCGTAGCGCTCGAAGGCATGCGCGAATTGCCGCGCGATGCGCGTCTGCTCCAGATGCGCCCACGCGCGGTCCGCCAGCGTGATCGCCGCCGCCATCTCCACGTTGGCGCGCACGTTGGGCCCCAGCGTCTCGGGCTCGCGCCGATAGACGTCGGCATAGGCGGCGACGAAGCTTTCGGCGCGCAGCGTGTCGAACGCGCGGTCGGCGTCGCCCAGCGCCAGCTCGACCGGCTCGCAGCTCGCGACAAGCGGCCGGATCGCGGCCACGCGCTCGCGAAAGACGCGCCGGATCTCCGGATCGACGATGCACACGCCGAAGTCCTCGGTGGTGCCCACGCGCAGGCTCGCCGGATCGATCGGCGCGACGCCACGAAACGCTGCCGCGTCGACCGGGTACGACAGCGGATCGCGTGCATCGAAGCCCACGCTCGCGGCCAGCTGCAATGCGACATCGTCCACGCTGCGCCCCATCGGCCCGAGCACCGAGATCACCGACCAGCCGAGCGGGCGGCTGTCGTTGGCGACCAGCCCGGGGGAGGGTCGCAGCCCGACCACGCCGCACAGCGCCGCCGGGATGCGCAGCGAGCCGCCGGTGTCCGAGCCGGTGGCCAGCGGCAGCATGTCGACCGCCAGCGCCGCGGCCGACCCGCCCGACGAGCCGCCGGCGTTGAGCCGCGGGTCGAAGGGGTTGCCGGTCGCCCCCCACACCGGGTTGCGCGTGTTGGCGCCCGCGCCCATGTCGGGCACGTTGGTCTTCGCGGTGACGATGGCGCCGGCGGCGCGCAGCCGCGCCACCAGCACGTTGTCGGCCGCCGGCACGTTGCCGCGCAGCCGCACGGTGCCGTAGGTGGTGAGCAGGCCGGCCGTGTCCTGCAGGTCCTTCACGCCCAGCGGCAGGCCGTGCAACGGTCCCAGCGGCTCGCCGCGCAGCACCTGCGCTTCGGCAAGGCGGGCCCCTTCGCGCGCACGCGGGAAGTCTCTGGCCGCGATGGCGTTGACGGCCGGATCGAAGGCCTCGATGCGGGCGATGCAGGCGTCCATCAGCTCCACCGGCGAGATCTGCCGGCTGCCGATCAGCCGGCGCAGCTCGACCGCGGAACGTTCGGGCAGGGTCAGGTCGGGGCGCATGTCGTTGTCCTCTCAAGAACCATCAGCCACTTCCCTCACCCCCGCCCTCCCCGGCGAGCGGGACAGGGAGAGGAGAGCATCGACTCACTCCACCGGGATCTTGGCCTTGTGCACATAGGCCCGCAACAGCGGCAGCTCCTTGGCCACCTTGCCGTCGTACGCGCTGCCCGCCTGGTAGGCGACCTCCAGGCCCGCCTTCTCCAGCTCGGCGCGGATGCCCGCATCGGCCACCGCATCGGCGAGCGCCTTGGCCAGGGTCTGCTTCACCGGCCCCGGCAGGCCGCGCGGCGCGACGATGGTGATCCACGGCACCATTTCGTAGTCGGGGTAGCCGGCCTCTGCAATCGTTGGCACCTTGGGCATTGACGGCGAGCGCCTGGCCGAGGTGACCGCGATCGCCTTCACCTTGCCCGCCTCGAGCATCGGCAGGGCCGCCACATTGGTGTCGAAGGTCAGCTGCACCTGGCCGCCGATCAAGTCGGTCATCGCCGGCGCGCTGCCCTTGTACGGCACGTGCAGGATGTCGATACCGGCCATCACCTTGAACATCTCGCCGGCGAAGTGCGAGGTGGTGCCATTGCCGAACGATCCATAGGCCAGCTTGCCGGGCTTGGCACGCGCGAGCGCCACGAGCTCCGGCACGGTGTTGGCCGAAAGGCCCGGATGGGCCAGCAGCACCAGCGGCGAGGTGCCGATCAGGCCGATCGACTCGAAGCTCGTCTGCGCGTCGTACGGCAGCTTGCTCTTCAGCGCCGGATTGACGGTGAACGTGGTGTTGGAGCTGATCAGCAGCGTGTAGCCGTCGGGCGGCGCCTTGGCCACCGCGCCGGCGCCGATCGCGGTGCCCGCGCCGGCCTTGTTGTCGACGATCACGCTCTGGCCTAGCCGTTGGGTCAGCCCCTTGGCGACGATGCGCGCCACGGTGTCCGTCGCACCGCCCGGCGGATAGGGCACGACGAGCGTGACCGGCTTGTCCGGGAAGCCCGCGGCGCAGGCGCCGGCGGTTCCCAGCACGGCGGCGAGCAGGAGAGCAGCTGTGCGAACGTTCATGGTGTCCTTCCGGTGGTGGATGACGAGATCAGCGCAAGCGCCGAGGCGACAGGGCGTGCGGGTCGACGCCGTGGCGCGCCAGCGAGGGCGGCAGGCCTTCGCCGCAGAGCTGCGAGGCCGCCAGCTCCGCGGCGCCGGCGGCGCTCTGGATGCCGTAGCCCCCCTGGCCTGCGAGCCAGAAGAAGCCCGGGGCGGCGTCGTCGAAGCCGATGACCATCTCGCCGTCGCGCACGAACGAGCGCAGGCCGGCCCAGGTGCTCGCCGGGCGACGGATCCTCAGCGTGGTGACCGCTTCGATGCGATCGATTCCGATGGCGATGTCGAGCTCCTCCGGCACGACGTCGTGCGCGAAGGTGGGATCGGCGTTGGCCGGCGAGCCGAGCAGCTGCCCCGCGTCGGGCTTGAAGTAGTAGCCCTCGTCGACGCCGACGACGGCAGGCCAGCGCGACACGTCGATGCCCTGCGGCGCCTTGAAGGTGAACGCGCTGCGCCGGTGCGGCACCAGGCCGATCGGCTGCGCGCCGAAGCGGCCCGCGACCTCGTCGGCCCAGGCTCCGGCCGCGTTCACCACCGTGGCCGCGCGCAACGTCTCGCCGCCGCTGCACCGCAGCTCCCACTCCGGCCCGACGCGCACGGCGGCCTCGACGGCGGCGTTCGTGCGCAGCTCGCCGCCCTGCGCACGCATGCCGCGCAGAAAGCCCTGATGGAGCGCGTGCACGTCGATGTCCTGGGCCGCACGCTCGAAGAGCGCGCCATGCACCACCTCGGGCCGCAGGCAGCCGACGTGCGCCAGCGCGCCGTCGGCGTCGAGCGTCTGCAGATCGGGGCAGCCAGCCAGCAGCCTCGTGCGCATGTCGGCCAGCAGCGCTTCCTGTCCGCGCTCGGCCAGGTACAGCACGCCGCGCTCGCCGAGCAGCGGCTGCTCGGCGAAGCCGCCCGGTGGATGCTCGTAGAAGGCCCGGCTGGCCCGCGTGAGCGCGCGCACGGCAGGCGGCCCGTAGGTCTCCATGAACATAGCGGCCGAGCGGCCGGTGGCGTGATAGCCGGGCTGCGGCTCGCGCTCCAGCAGCACCACGCTGCGCCGTCCGGCCAGGCGGTGCGCGAGCGAGGCGCCGGCGATGCCGGCGCCGACGATGGCGACATCGAATTCTCTCATACGAGAATTCTCTCATGCGAGAATCGTGCCGTCCTGCGAATGACCATGACGGCCCATCGTCCTCGACCCCGCACCCGTCGCCGCGCCCCGCCCGCCCTGGACCGCGAGCGCCTGGGCGCGCGCCTGCGCGTGATCCGCAAGGGACACCGGCTGACGCTGAAGGCGCTGTCCGCTCGCTCCGGCGTGGCCTTGTCGACGCTGTCGAAGATCGAGCTGGGGCAGATCTCCGTCAGCTACGAGAAGCTGGCCGCGGTGGCGCAGGCACTGGAAGTCGACATCGCCGAGCTGTTCGACCCGCGGGCGCGGGCGGCGGCCGGCCACGAAGCGAGGGTCGTGCGTTCGACCCTCGAGTCGGCGCCGCGCTACGACGCCGACAACTACGACTACCGCATGCTGGCCACCGAGTTCCCGCACAAGCGCATGACGCCGCTGCACGGCGCCATCGTGGCGCGCGACCGCAGAGAATTCCCAGACTTCATCCGCCACCCGGGGCAGGAGTTCGTGATGGTGTTGTCGGGCAGCGTGCGCATCCTGTTCGAGACCGGCGAGACGGTCGAGCTCAAGCGGCTGCAGTCAGCCTATTTCGACAGCGGCGTGGGCCACATCTACCTCTCGACGGGAAAAGGCAACGCGCAAGTCGTGGTCGTGATGTCGTAGGCCGGCGAGCAGGTACAACGGCATCAAGCCCCAGGAGCTCTTCCATGTCACCGGTCCTCACCAGCCTGCTCGAAACCGATCTCTACAAGTTCACGATGTGGCAGGCGATGCTGCATCGTCATCCGCAGACGCGCGCCGAGTACACCTTCGTTTGCCGCGACGTCTGCCCCTTTCCCCTGGCCGAGCTGCTGCCCGAGGTGAACGAGCAGCTCGACCACCTGTGCCGGCTGAGCTTCACCCCCGAGGAGCTCGACTACCTGCGCGGCCTGCGCTTCATCAAGTCGGACTTCGTCGATTTCCTGCGCATCTTTCGCTTCCAGCGCGAGTTCATCCGCGCGCGCGCCGAAGGCGACACCCTGCACATCGAGGCACGCGGTCCGCAGGTTCACGTGATGGCCTTCGAGATCCACGTGCTGGCCATCGTCAACGAGCTGTACTTCCGACGCTTCGACCAGGCCGCCGCACTGGCCGAAGGCCGGCGCAGGCTCCAGGCCAAGATCGCGAGCCTGCGCGAATTCGAGCGCGAGCCGGCGCGAGCCCATCCCTTCGAGTTCTTCGACTTCGGCGTGCGCCGGCGCTTTTCCGGCGCCTGGCAGCGCGAGATCGTCGCCACGCTCAAGCGCGAGGTGCCGCAATTCTTCAAGGGCACGTCCAACGTGCTGCTGGCGCGCGACCTCAACCTGGTGCCCATCGGCACCATGGCACACGAATACCTGCAGACCTACCAGGCGTTGGGCGTTCGGCTGCGCGACCACCAGCGGGCTGCCCTGGAGGACTGGGTGCAGGAGTACCGCGGCGACCTCGGCACGGCCCTCACCGACGTGGTCGGCATGGATGCGTTCCTCGCCGACTTCGACCTGTACTTCGCCAAGCTCTTCGACGGTCTGCGCCACGATTCCGGCGATCCCGTGGCATGGGGCGAAAAGGCGCTGGCCCACTACGCGCGGCTGCGCATCGACGCGCACACCAAGCGGCTGGTGTTCTCCGACGGGCTCGACGTGCGACGCGCGCTTGCGCTGTACCGCCACTTTGCCGACCGCACGCAGCTGGGCTTCGGCATCGGCACGCTGCTGACCAACGACGTGGGTCTCACGCCGCTCAACATCGTGATGAAGCTGACACGCGCGAACGAGCAGCCGGTGGCCAAGCTGTCCGACAGCCCCGGCAAGACGATGTGCGACGACGAGACCTTCCTGGCCTACCTGCGGCAGGTGTTCAAGGTGAAGTGAGGCGATCCACGGAGTCCTCTGCCGCCCCGCGGGAGAGCGGGGAGCAGCGCCGCGACGCCGCACGCATCTCGCCCGCGAGTTGCGGCTGATTCGCCTGCCACCGGTCCGCCAGGTACAGCAGCTCACGCCGGCCGCGCGACCGGCCGTGCGCCTCCAGCGCGCGCCACACCGCCCTACCGATTCGGGCGAGCATGTCGCGCCACGTGAGGTGTGCCGGCCCGTGTGTCGCCGCGCCGCTCGAGATGCCGCTCATCGCGCGCTCCGTTGCAGCGCTTCGCAATGCAGCGCAATGCCGCGCAGCTCGGCCGCCAGCGACGGCTGCTGCGCTTCGACGTCGTGCGCGAGCGCGCGCAGATCGCGTGCCGACGGTGGAACGTCGCGCCACCACCGCCGGCAGCGCTCGCGCACCGCGGCCATCGTCTTCAGCCATGCCATGGCGGCCTCACCAGGCACGGCTGTGGCGATGTCGCGCGGAAACCGCCGCGGGACGCGACAGCAGCGCACGCCCGCCCCGCGCCAGCCCTTGCAGCAGCCAGGCGGCCAGCGTGCCCGCCAGCACCGCCCCGCGCGGCGGCGCCGCGGCCGCCTGAATGCGAACCTCGATCTGTCGGCTTGTCATGGACTTCCCCTTTCCCAGTGGCGGGACTCTGCGAGCCCCATCGAAGCCAGACTAGGGTTTTCCCGCATAGTTGGGAAATTGCTTCTGGGAATCCCGCCATCACCGCGGCGAATGCCTTCACTCCACCGGCCCTGTGAACTTCCGCACCCTCGATCTCAACCTGCTGCGTGTCTTCGACGCCGTCATGGTCGAACGCAACGTGACGCGCGCCGCTGCACGGCTCGCGATGTCGCAGCCCGCCGTGAGCAATGCCCTGCGCCGGCTGCGCGATGCCACCGGCGAGGACCTGTTCGTGCCCGGCAGCACCGGCATGGCGCCCACGCCCCACGCGCAGGCACTGTGGCCTGCCGTTCGCGCGGCGATGGATGCGCTGCGCGGTGCCTTCGACAGCAACGGGTTCGACCCGCGCCACGACGAGCGCTGCTTCACGCTGTGCATGGCCGACGCGACGGCGGACGTGCTGCTGCCCGCGCTCGTCGGCCATGTGCAGCGCGAGCGCCTGCGCGTCGACCTGCGCGTGCTGCCGCTGGCCACGCGCGACCCGCGTCCGCAGATCGACCAGGGCCTGGCGGACGCGGCGGTGGGCTTCTTTCCCGATGTCGAGGTCGCGCAGGCGACCGAGGGCGGCAAGGGCATGACGGTGCTGGACGCGCTGTATGCGTGCGAATACGTGTGCGTGATGCGCGCCGGTCATCCGCTGGCGGGCGAAGGCGAGCTGATGGGCCTCGACGCCTATTGCTCAGCGCACCACCTCCGGGTGAGCTTCGCCGGCCGGCAGCGCGGCTTCGTCGACGAGGCGCTCGCGCGACTGGGACGCCGCCGGCGCGTCGTCATGACGGTGAGCCACTTCTCCACCGCGGCCTGCGTGGTGCGTGACTCCGACCTGCTGACGGTGCTGCCGCGCAGCTTCGTCCCCGCGACCGGATTCGCCCAGTCGCTGGCCGTCCGCCCACTGCCCTTCGCCGTGCCGGCGATCGAGGTGGGGCTGTTGTGGCACCGGCGGCACGAGCGCGATGCGGGGCAGCGATGGCTGCGCGATGCGGTGGTCCAGGCGGCACGGGCGGTGGACCCGGGCTGATCTCACACCACGCCCGCCACCCGCAGACCCTCCACCCTGGCCGATTCCCATCCCAGCCACTCGGTCAACACCTCGTCCGTGTGCTGCCCCAGCGTGGGCGGCGCATGCCGGTACGACACCGGCGAGGCCGACAGCCGGATGGGATTGGCCACCAGCGGCACCGTGCCTGCCAGAGGATGCGGCATCTCGATGCGCATTCCGCGCGAGCGCACCTGCGGATCGGCGAACACCTCGTCGATGCGATGGATGGGTCCGCAGGGCACGCCGGCGCCTTCGAGCGCCTGCACCCAGTCGCGCGTGGTACGCATCACCGTGGTCTGGCGCAGCAAGGGGATGAGCACTGCGCGGTTCGCCACCCGCTGCGGATTGGTCGCGAAGCGCGCATCGGAGGCCCACTCGGGCCGGCCTGACACCTCGCAGAAGCGCGCGAACTGGCCGTCGTTGCCGATCGCGAGGATCACGTCGCCGTCGGCGGTCGGGAAGTCCTCGTACGGCACGATGGTCGGATGCGCGTTGCCCATGCGCCGCGGCACGACGCCGCCGGCGAGATAGCTCGCGGCCTGGTTGGCCAGGCACGCGACCTGGACGTCCAGCAGCGCGAGGTCGATGTGCTGGCCGCGTCCCGAGCGCTGCCGTTCGGCCAGCGCTGCCAGCACGGCGATGGCCGCATGCAGGCCCGTCATGACGTCGACGAGCGCGACACCCACCTTTTGCGGGCCGGCACCGGACTCGCCGTCGGCACGTCCGGTCACGCTCATCAGGCCGCCCATGCCCTGGATGAGGAAGTCGTAGCCGGCGCGCGCCGCATAGGGACCGGTCTGCCCGAAGCCGGTGATGGAGCAATAGATCAGCCGCTCGTTCACGCTGGCGAGGCCGGGGTAGTCCAGTCCGTATTGCCGCAGGCCGTCGAGCTTGAAGTTCTCGAGCAGCACGTCGCTGCGCAGGGCCAGCTCGCGCACCACGGCCTGGCCTTCGGGCCGCGCGAGGTCCAACGTGACCGAGCGCTTGTTGCGGTTGCAGCAGAGGAAGTAGGCCGCCTCGCCGGTGTCGCGGCCCGCGTCGTCCTTCAGCGACGGCGGGCCCCAGGCGCGGGTGTCGTCGCCGCTGCCGGGCCGCTCGACTTTCACGACGTCGGCGCCGAGGTCGGCGAGCATCTGGCCGGCCCAGGGCCCGGCCAGGACGCGCGACAGGTCGAGCACCCGCACGCCGGCCAGCGGCGGCGTGCGGGCGGCGGGCATCAGCGACATCAGAACGCCGCGATGCCCGTGATGGCGCGCCCGAGGATCAGCGCGTGCACGTCGTGCGTTCCCTCGTAGGTGTTGACGACCTCCAGGTTCACCAGGTGGCGTGCCACGCCGAACTCGTCGCTGATGCCGTTGCCGCCCAGCATGTCGCGCGCCGTGCGCGCGATCTCCAGCGCCTTGCCGCAGGAGTTGCGCTTCATGATGCTGGTGAGCTCGACGGCCGCGCTGCCGTCGTCCTTCATGCGGCCCAGGCGCAGGCAGCCCTGCAGGCCGAGCGCGATGTCGGTCAGCATGTCGGCGAGCTTCTTCTGCACGAGCTGGTTGGCGGCCAGCGGCTTGCCGAACTGCTTGCGGTCCAGCGTGTACTGGCGCGCGCGATGGAAGCAGTCCTCGGCGGCCCCGAGCGCACCCCACGCGATGCCGTAGCGGGCGCTGTTGAGGCAGGTGAAAGGCCCCTTGAGGCCGCGCACCTCGGGGAAGGCGTTCTCCTCGGGACAGAAGACCGCGTCGAGCACGATCTCGCCGGTGATGGACGCCCGCAGCCCGACCTTGCCGTGGATGGCCGGCGCCGACAGGCCCTTCATGCCCTTGTCGAGCACGAAGCCGCGGATGGCGCCCTCGTCGTCCTTGGCCCAGACGACGAACACGTCGGCAATGGGCGAGTTCGTGATCCACATCTTCGAGCCGGTGATCGAGTAGCCCCCCGGCACCTTGCGGGCGCGCGTGACCATGCTGCCGGGGTCGGAGCCGTGGTTCGGCTCGGTGAGGCCGAAGCAGCCGATCCATTCGCCGCTGGCCAGCCGCGGCAGGTACTTGCGCTTCTGCGCCTCGGTGCCGAATTCGTTGATCGGCACCATGACCAGCGACGACTGCACGCTCATCATCGAGCGGTAGCCGGAGTCGATGCGCTCCACCTCGCGCGCCACCAGGCCGTAGCTGACGTAGTTGAGGCCGGCGCCGCCGTAGGTCTCGGGAATGGTGGGACCCAGCAGGCCGAGCTCGCCCATCTCGCGAAAGATGGCCGCGTCGGTCTTCTCGTGGCGAAACGCCTCCAGCACGCGGGGCGCCAGGCGCTCCTGGCAATAGCTGCGCGCGGCGTCGCGAACGGCGCGTTCGTCGGCGCCGAGCTGGCCGTCCAGCAGCAGCGGGTCGTCCCAGTGGAAGGTCGGTTTGGTGTGCGTCATGGGAACAGAATCTACGGGGGCTTTCGCTGGTGGACAAGCGAATTGTTCGCACGCATCTGTGTGAAAGTGGAACTCCAAGACTTCGCCCTCACAATCGACCGATGAACACCCCCCTGACCGTCATCCTCTGCGGCGCCACCGGCTGGGCCGGCTCGGCGCTGGCCCGCGGCATCGCGCGCCAGCCGGACCTCAAGCTCGTGGGCGCGGTCGGCGCCCGATCGGCCGGACGCCGCCTCGGCGAGGTGCTCGGCGACGAGGCGCTCGACTGCGTGGTCTCGCCCACCGCCGCGGCGGCCCTGGCGCAGTCACCGTGCGAGGTCTACGTCGAGTACAGCAAGCCCAAGGACATCGCGACCGTCAAGGCCAACATCGTGGCCGCGCTCGAGGCCGGCGCGCACGTCGTCGTCGCCACTTCGGGCCTGTCGGACGAGGACTATGCCGACATCGACCGCGTCGCACGGGCCGCACGGCGCGGCGTGCTGGCGTGCGGCAATTTCGCGCTCACCGTCGTGCTGTTGCAGCGCTTCGCCGAGATGGCCGCGGCCTACATCCCGAACTTCGAGGTGATCGACTACGCCAAGGACTCCAAGCCCGACGCGCCCTCCGGCACGGTGCGCGAGCTGGCACTGCGCCTGGGACGCGTCCGCCAGCCGGATCTCGGCGTGCCGCTGGACCAGGTCAACGGGCCGGCCGGCGTTCGCGGCGCAACGGTGAACGGCGTGCAGGTGCATGCGCTGCGCGTGCCCGGGTTCGTGCTGGGCGTCGAGGTGGTCTTCGGCATGAAGGACCAGCGTCTGCATCTGAGCCACCAGGCGGGCACCAGCGCGGAGCCGTATGTCGACGGGGCGCTGCTGGCGATCCGCAAGGTGGGCGGCCTCACCGGCGTGGTGCGCGGGCTGGACCGGGTGATGGACCTGTGACGACCGGTGCGGGTCGACGGTGATCTAATCGCCGCTTCGTTTCCACCGCACTTCCGAGGGGATCTTCGATGG
This sequence comes from Piscinibacter sp. XHJ-5, assembly GCF_029855045.1. Taxonomy (GTDB): domain Bacteria; phylum Pseudomonadota; class Gammaproteobacteria; order Burkholderiales; family Burkholderiaceae_C; genus Albitalea. Next base: position 790,291 of record NZ_CP123228.1, on the reverse strand, counting down.
CTCACATGCTGCTGATCATTGAACCGGTCGGCCAGCGGCTCACCCGCAGCGAGGCCGAGGGCCGCGAGGTGTACGACCGCATGCTCCGCTGGGGAGACAGCCTGCGTGCGCGCGGCCTGCTGCTGGCCAGCGAGTCGCTGAAGTCGCAGTCCGAGGCCTCGCGCGTCAGCACGCGCGCCGGCAAGGCGCAGGTGGTCGACGGGCCTTTCGCGGAGGCCAAGGAAATGGTGGGCGGCTTTTTCCTGATCGACAGCAAGACGCGCGAGCAAGCCGTCGCCCTGGCCGCGGAATGCCCGGCCGCCCAATGGGCCACGGTGGAGGTCCGCTCGCTGGCGCCCTGCTACGAATAGCGGATCGGAGATCGATCCGCGCGAACACGCCGGCGGTCCGCCACCGTCGAACCGGGCATCGGCGCCCCGATAATTCGCCGATGGCGACCCCGCGTCCCGTTCACTCCGCTCCCTTGCGCCAGGCGCGGCGCGCCTGGAACCTGCTGCACGTCGACTCCACGCAGGCAAGGGCACTGGCCGAACGCGCGATCGCGGCGGCCACGCGCGCCTCGGACGTCACCGCCGAAGGCTGGGCCCGCGTGGCGCTGGGCTTCCACCTCCTGTACTACGCCACCGCGGCCGAAGCCGCCGTCGAGCTGCAGCTGGCGCGCGCCTGCTTCGACGCCAGCGGGGACCGCGCGGGCAGCCTGCTCGCCGGCGCCGCGATCGCACGCTCGATGTGGCGCCAGGGGCACATCCAGCAGGCGCTGTCGCTGGTGCTGCCCTTGCGCGACGAGGGCGTGCGGGTGCTGCGGCACGAGCAGCTCGGCGTGCTGCTGAACACGATCGCCGGCTGCTATTCGGCCCAGGGAGATTCAGCGCAGGCCTTCGCCTACATGTTCGAGGCGCTGCGCGACGCCGGCCCCTCGGGCGGCCGCGGCTTCGACACCGTCCTGCACTGCAACCTCGCGCACGAGCTGCTCCAGATCGGCGACTACGAGCATGCGCTGCAGCACGTGGACCAGGGCCTGGCGCGCTGTGCGAAGCTGAAGAACGCGCGCCTGCTCAGCGTGCTGCTCATCAACCGGGTCATCTGCCTCACCGAGCTGGGTCGGGCGGCCGAGAGCCTGCCCGACATCGCGGCGGTGCTCGACATGCCGGCCGATCCGAGCGGGCGCGGGCGCATGGCGGCGCATCACGAATCGCTGGCGATCGCCGCGCTGCGCGCCGGCCATCTCTCGCTGGGCGCCGACCTGGTCGAGCGCGCGCTGGCCGAAGGACCTTCGGCCCTGCCCGACGAGCGCCTCGAGCGTGCGACCGCCGCGGCCCTGCTGGCGCTGTGCAGCGGACGGCCCGACGACGCGGTGGCGCGGCTGCAGCCCCTGCTGGCCGAAGCCGCCAGCGACGGCGTCGAGGGACTCAGCGTGCGCATCCGCGCCCAGTTCTTTGCCGTGCTCAGCGAGGCGCACGAGAGCGCCGGACGCCATGCCGAGGCGCTGGTCGCGCTGCGCCGCTGGCAGGGCCTGCACAGCGCGCAGGCGCAGCTCGCATCGCGGGCGCGCTACCAGGCTGCCACCCTGCAGACCGAGCTGCTGCGGCTGCAGCACCGGCTCGACGAGAACGACGCGCGCCGGCGCCGCACGGAGCGGGCACGCGCGGAGCTGGCCGAGATCAACGAACAGCTCTCGCGCAAGGTTCACGAGGTGCAGGCGCTGCAGGAGGCGCTGCGGCAGCAGGCGACGCAGGACCCCCTGACGGGCCTGTTCAACCGCCGCCACCTCAACGACACGCTGCCGACGCTGTTCGCGCTGGCGCGGCGCGACGCGCAGACGATGGCGCTGGCCATCATCGACCTCGATCACTTCAAGTCCATCAACGACCGCCACGGACATGCGGCCGGTGACCGCCTGCTCGCGGCCTTCGGCGAGCTGCTCGCAGGACAGAGCCGACGCAGCGACGTGGCGTGCCGCTACGGCGGCGAGGAGTTCTGCCTGCTGATGCCCCGCACCGACGCGCTGGGCGCGCGCCGCAAGGTGCAGTCGCTGCTGCGCCGCTGGCGCGCGCAGGTGTTCGAGCTCGGAGGCGTCACGCTGCGCGGGCTCAGCTTCTCGGCCGGCATCGCCGACACCACGCTTGCGGCGCCTTCGCCGGATGCGCTGCTGAAGGCCGCGGACGACGAGCTGCTGGCGGCCAAGCGCGAGGGGCGCAATCGAGTCGGCGTCGCGGCGCGGTAGGACGATGCGTTTCACCTGAAACACCCCGCCCGTGCGGGGCAATCAAGCCGCATGCCGCGGCCCTCAAGCTCCTTGCCCATCGACGACAGGAGGACACGCGATGGCGGCATGGCTCAGGCAGACCTGGCAGGACCTTGTCGAAGAGCTCTTCGACAAGCAGGGGCTGGACACCGTCTTCTCGCATGCGCGCAACGTGATGACCAGTGCGCTCGTCATCGCGGCCGGCATGTATGCCGCCCACCACTTCGATGCCCTGGGGGTGAACGGTCCGTGGAGCCCGCAGGTCGCCGGCTACGGCGTCGCCGCGCTCGGCGTGATGCTTCTGGGACTCAACCTGTTCGACGGCCTGCGCCGACTGGCCCGACGCAAGCACCACGTCGTGCTGAGGCTGGCCGCGATCTTCGTGTACGTGGTGCTGTCGATCCGGCTGACGCAGGTGATCGTCTATTTCAGGTCGGCGGCGTGAGCTGCACCCTGGCGCCTTCTCGAACTCCGAAGGATCCGGGTCAGCTGCTGCCGGAACCGACGCGCCGCGTCCATCGTCCTCGTCGTGGTGTCGACGGGGCGGCTGTGGCAATCTCGCGCCCTCCGGCGATTCCGCGCCGACACCGGGAGCACCCGATGAACCAGTACCTCGTCCTCTCGCGCGGGCAGTGGGATCCGCAGGCCTCGCCGCAGCAGATCCAGGACGCGATCGACCGCTTCTACGCATGGCACGAGCGCATGGTGGAGGCCGGCCGGATGAAGCCCGGGCAGCGGCTGGCCCGCGAGAGCAAGCTGGTCACGCGGCATGCCGTGACGGACGGACCCTTCAGCGAAGCCAAGGAAGTGGTCGGCGGGTACTGGACCATCCTCGCGCCGAGCCTGGAAGAGGCGGCGCGGCTCGCGGCGGAGAATCCGTGCCTCGCCTTCGGCCTGGCGCTGGAGGTCCGTCCCATCGACGAGCAGCGCTGCAGCGCTTTCGATCTCACTTGCGAGACGCCCCCGAGCCGGGCTCGCTGAAAGCATGCATCCCGGCCTGACGCATCGACCGGCGCGCCGCGACGACCTCGACGCGCTGAAGTGCCTCATGGAGACGGCCATCTCCGAGCTGCAGCGGCCGTTCCTCGACGATGACCAGATCGCCTCCAGCCGCACGATCATGGGCCTGGACACGCAGCTCGTCGACGACGGCACCTACTTCCTCGTCGAAGACAGCGGCGAGCTGGCCGGCTGCGGCGGCTGGAGCCGGCGCGCCACGCTCTACGGCGGCGACCAGACGCCCGGCCGCAGCGCATCGCTTCTCGATCCCGCCCGCGACGCCGCCCGCATCCGGGCGATGTACACGCATCCGCGGCACACGCGCAAAGGCGTCGGCCGGCTGATCCTGTCGCTGTGCGAGACGGCCGCCCGCCACGAAGGCTTCCGCCGCGCCGAGCTGGTGGCCACGATGGCCGGCGAGCCGCTCTACCGCGCGTGCGGCTACGAGCCGGTCGAGCGGCTCGTCGACGAGCGAGGCGGCGTCGCCGTGCCGCTGCTGCGCATGAGCAAGGCGCTGTAGCGCATGGAGCCTTCGCTCGCTTCGATCGTGAGGTACGTCCCGCTGGGCGCCACTCTGGCGACGTCGGGCCAGCCCTCCGAGGCGCAGCTGGCGGCGCTCGCACAAGCGGGCTTCGAGGTCATCGTGAACCTGGCACTGCACGACGAGGCCGCGACAGTGCGCGCGCTGGGCATGGCCTACGTCCACATCCCGGTGCAGTTCGCTGCGCCGCGGCTGGAGGATCTGGCCGCCTTCTTCGCGGCGATGGAGCAGGCCGGCGAGCGCAAGACGCTCGTCCACTGCATGCACAACAAGCGCGTTCCGGTCTTCATCGCCCTGCATCGCATCGTGCGGCTCGGGTGGCCTGCGCAGGACGCACTGCGCGAGATGCGCCAGGTGTGGGAGCCTGACGCCACCTGGCAAGCCTTCATCGACCGCGCACTCGAGGCTTGCGCGACCAGCCACCTCCCCGCCGTGGTCTATGCCCGGGAGCCGGCACTGTCGGTGGCCGAGTTCCGCCGCGTGCTCGTGGAGTCCGGCCTGGGCACCACGCGCCCGATCGACGACGAGGCGCGGCTGAAGGAGATGCTGGCGGGCGCCAACCTCATCGTCACCGCGCGACTGCAGCAGCCCGGCCATCCGCTGGCGGGCGTCGCGCGCTGCCTGACGGACTTCTCGTGGTGCGGCTACCTGGCGGAACTGGCGGTGTCGAAATCGGCCCAGGGCCTGGGCATCGGCAGGGGACTGCTCGAGGAAACCCGACGCCAGCTCGGGCCCCGGGCCAGCCTCGTGCTGTCGTCGATGCCGGACGCGGTCGGCTTCTACGAGCGCATGGGCATGGAGCGCATCCACGAAGCCTTCCGGTACCCGCGCGAGCACTGAGTGAACCTGCACCGCCTCGACCTCGTTTCGCTCTCGCTGTTCAGCCTGATCGTGCGCACCGGCAGCATCAGCAAGGGCGCCGGCCTGGCGCACCTGGCGGTGGGTGCGGCCAGCAAGCGCGTCGCCGACCTCGAGGCGGCCGTCGGCGCCGAGCTGTTCGAGCGGCATTCGCGAGGCGTCACCCTCACCCTGGCCGGTCAGGCCCTGCATCGCCACGCGCAGCGCATCCTGAGCGACGTCGACCAGCTCGCGGCCGACCTGTCGGACCATGCCTCGGGCATCGTCGGCGTGGTGCGCCTGTGGGCCAATACCTCGGCCATCACGCAGTTCCTGCCGGCCGACCTCGCGGCCTTCGTGGCCGCGCATCCGGCGATCCGCATCGAGCTCGACGAGCAGAACAGCAGCGACGTCGTGCTGGCGGTGCTCGACGGGCGCGCGGACATCGGCATCTTCGCCGACCGCACGCCGCCGCTGGGCCTGCAGACCGTCCCCTATCGGCGCGACCGGCTGGTGCTGGTCGTGCCGCAAGGGCATCCGCTGGCCGGGCGCAGGAAGATCGCCTTCGTCGCTGCCACCGACTACGACTTCGTCGGCCTCTCGCAGGGCACCTCCCTGGCGCGGCGTCTCGGGCTCGAGGCCGAGGCGCTGGGCCGACGCCTGAAGCTGCGCATCCATGTGCGCAGCTTCGACGCGATGTGCCAGATGGTGGCCGCCGGGCTGGGCATCGCGGTGCTGCCGGATGCGGCCGTGCAGCCGCACCTGCGCTCCATGGGGCTGCGCAAGATCGACCTCACCGATGCGTGGATCGAGCGCGAGCTGCTCATCGGAGCGCGCGACATGGGAGCGCTGCAGCGGCCGGTGCGGCTGCTGCTGGAGCATCTGCGGCACTCGTGATGCCTGCGCCCGGTGCGCTTTCGCATTCCGCGAAAGCTCCGCTCCCGTCCTGATCATTCCGCCCGCCCCCCGGCGTTCCCACAATCCCTCCATCGCCCAGGAGACCGATCCATGCACAACGACGCAATGCCCCCCGGCGCACTCGAAGGCGTGCGCGTCATCGAGATGGGACAGCTGATCGCCGGTCCCTTCGCCGGCAAGACGCTGGGCGAGTTCGGTGCCGACGTGATCAAGATCGAGCCGCCCGGCACGGGCGACCCGCTGCGCAACTGGCGCCTGATCAAGGACGGCACCTCGGTGTGGTGGCAGGTGCAGTCGCGCAACAAGCGGTCCATCGCGCTGGACCTGCGCAGCGCAGAAGGCCAGGACATCGCGCGCCGGCTGATCGCACAGGCCGACGTGCTGATCGAGAACTTCCGCCCCGGCACGCTGGAGGGCTGGGGTCTGGGCTGGGACCAGCTGTCGACGCTGAATCCCGGGCTCGTCATGCTGCGCATCTCGGGCTACGGGCAGACCGGGCCCTACCGCGACCTGCCGGGCTTCGGCGCGATCGGCGAAGCGATGGGCGGCTTGCGCCACCTCACCGGCGAGCCCGGCCGCGTGCCGGTGCGCTGCGGCATTTCCATCGGCGACACGCTGGCCGCCCTGCACGGCACGATCGGCGTGCTGACCGCGCTGTACCACCGCAAGGTCAACGGCGGCCGCGGACAGGTGATCGACGTGGCGCTGCACGAGGCGGTGTTCAACGTGATGGAAAGCCTGCTCCCGGAGTACAGCGCCTTCGGCGCGGTGCGCGAGCCGGCGGGCTCGGCCCTGCCCGGCATCGCGCCGAGCAACGCCTACCGCTGCACCGACGGCGTCGTGCTGGTGGCCGGCAACGGCGACAGCATCTTCAAGCGCCTGATGCAGACGATAGGCCGCGATGACCTGGGCAACGACCCCGGGCTGGGCAGCAACGCGGGACGCGTCGCGCGCGTGAGCGAGATCGACGGCGCGATCGAAGCATGGACGCAGGTGCGCGCCGTGGACGACGTGCTGCAGCAGCTCGGCGAAGCACGCGTGCCGGCCGGCCGCGTGTACACCGCGAAGGACATCGCCGAAGACCCGCACTACCGCGCCCGCGACATGCTGTTGAAGCAGTCGACGCGCGAAGGCTACGAGGTCGACGTGCCGGGCATCGTGCCCAAGCTGCTCGGCACGCCGGGCACGGTGCGCTCGTCGGCACCGCGGCTGGGCGACGACACCGATGCGGTGCTGCGCGAGCTGGGACTTTCCGTGGAAGACGTTGCCGCGCTGCGCGGCAGAAAGGTGGTGTCATGAGCGGGCAGAGGATTCACATGCAGGAGGTCGGCCCGCGCGACGGGCTGCAGGTCGAGTCGGCGTTCGTGCCGACCGAGGACAAGATCGCGCTGGTCGATGCGCTGTCCGACGCCGGCCTCGCGAAGATCGAGGTGACGGCCTTCGTCTCCCCGCAGGCCATACCCGCGCTGCGCGATGCCGAGGTGGTGCTGCGCGAGATCCGGCGGCGTCCCGGCGTGGTGTACAGCGCGCTGGTCCCCAACGTGCGCGGCGCACAGCGCGCGATCGAATCGCGGGCCGACGAGCTGAACCTGGTGATGTCGGCCAGCGAGACCCACAACCTCGCCAACCTGCGCATGACGCGCGAGCAGTCCTTCGCAGGCCTGGGCGAGGTCGCCGGCATCGCCACGCAGGCCGGCGTGCCGGTCAACGTGTCGCTGTCGTGCAGCTTCGGCTGCCCGATGGAAGGCGACGTTCCCGACGCCGAGGTGCTCGCATGGTGCGAGCGCTTCATCGACCGGCTGGGCGCACGCGGCGTGACCTTGTGCGACACCACCGGCATGGCCTACCCGCCGCAGGTGGCCGCGCTGACCCGCGCCTTTCGCGAGCGCTGGCCCGACACCGAACTCACGCTGCACTTCCACAACACGCGGGGGCTCGGCCTGGCCAACGTGCTCGCGGCCATCGAGGCCGGCGCCGACCGTTTCGATGCATCGATCGGCGGCATCGGCGGCTGCCCGTACGCGCCCGGCGCCACCGGCAATGTCTGCAGCGAGGACATCGTGCATGCGCTCGAGCTGATGGGCCATGCCACCGGGGTCGACCTGGCGCGGCTCATCGAGGCCGCGCGCCGACTGCCTTCGCTGATAGGCCACGACATTCCGAGCCAGATCGTCAAGGCGGGACGGCGTCTCGACCTGCACCCGCGCCCCGCCGACTTCGAACAGATTCGCCAGCGAGCGCTCGCGCGCGACGCCTGACCCCACCGAGAACCGGAGACAACCCAATGAAACCCCATCGCATTCGCCGCATCGCCATCGCCGCCGCGGCGGCGGCCCTCGCCGGCCTGGCTGCCGCGCAGGGCGGCTTTCCGAGCAAACCGATCACGCTGATCGTGCCGGCCGCGCCCGGCGGCACGACCGACATCGCCGCGCGCATGCTGGCCGACCCGCTGGGCAAGGCGCTGGGGCAGACGGTGGTGGTCGACAACCGCGCCGGCGCCAGCGGCGCCCTGGCCGCGGTGGCGGTCAAGCGCGCCGAGGCCGATGGACACACGCTGCTGATGCAGTACTCGGGCTACCACGTCATCACGCCGCACGTCACCAAGCAGGCGGCTCAATGGACGCCGGACGACCTGCGCCCGGTCGCCAACGTGCTCAGCGCGCCGCAGGTGATCGTCGTGCGCGAGGGCCTGCCGGTGAAGACGCTTGCGGAGCTGGTCGCGTATGCCAAGGCCAATCCCGGCAAGCTGACCTATGCGTCGTCGGGCAACGGCTCGCTGCAGCACGTGACCGGCGCCATGCTCGAGCAGCAGGCCGGCATCCAGCTCACGCACATTCCGTACAAGGGCACCGGCCCGGCCCTGCAGGACCTGCTGGGCGCGCAGGTCGACATGACCTTCGGCACGCCGCCGCCGTTCATGCAGTTCATCCAGCAGGGCAAGGTGCGAGCGCTCGCGGTGACGGGCCACGCCCGGCTCGCCTCGCTGCCGAACGTGCCCACCGCCGCCGAGGCCGGCTTGCCGCGGCTGGACGCGTCGTCATGGTTCGGCGTCTTCGCACCGGCCAAGACCCCGCAGCCGGTGATCGACCGGCTCAGCGAAGAGATTCGCAAGGTGATGGCCACGCCGTCCTTCCAGCAGAAGGCCGCCGAGCAGGGCGCGAGCGCGGACTTCATGGGTCCACAGAAGTTCGGGGAGTACAGCAAGGCCGAGCTCGCGCGCTGGGGACAGGTGGTGAAGGCCTCGAAGATCGAGGCGGATTGAGCGGGAAGGCATGGCTTGCGCGTCGCGCGCGCCCATGCGACGCTGCGGCGCATGTCCGCCTTGTGGCTGCCCGCCCCGCTGCATCGGCGCATCGAAGCCTCGGTGCGCGCGATGCTGCAGCCGCAGGGCAGCGCTCCCGAATCCTTCGAGTCGCCGGCGTGGGAGCAGGCGCTGGTGCCGCCCGATTCGGTGTCGTGGCAGCTGTTCAAGAACCCGACGGCGCTGTTCATCGGCGGCGTGGCCGCGGTGATCCTCGAGCTCGCCGAGCCGCGCGTGCGCACCGGCGTGTGGGAGCACACGACGTTTCGCGAGCGGCCCGTCGAGCGGCTGCAGCGCACCGCCCTCGCCGCGATGATGACGGTCTACGGCCCGCGCAGCCGCACCGAGGCGATGATCGCGTCGGTGGTGCGTCGGCACGAGCACATCGCGGGGGTCACGCCGGCCGGCGAGCCGTACCGTGCCAGCGACCCCACGCTGCTGCGCTGGGTGCATGCCACCGCGGCCTTCGGCATCGCCGAGGCAACGCACGCCTACGTGCGACCTCTGGCCCGCCGCGAACGTGATCGTCTCTATGCCGAAGGACGCACCGCCGCACGCCTGTATGGCGCGGATGGCGCGCCCACCTCGCAGGACGAGCTCGATCACTTCCTGGCCGCGATGCAGCGGCGGCTGGAGCCGTCGGACATCGTGTTCGACTTCCTGCGGATTCTTCGCCACGCACCGGCATTGCCGGCGACGGCGCGGCCCCTGCAAGGGCTGCTGATACGCGCCGCGGTCGACATCACGCCGCCATGGGTGCGCACGCGATTGGGGCTGGACGAGTCGCACGGCCTGCGATCGTGGCAGCGGCCTGTCGTGATCGCGCTGGCGCAGGCCAGCGACCGGCTGGTGATGACCTCGAGTCCGGCGGTTCAGGCTTGCCGGCGGCTCGGCCTGCCCGACGATTTCCTGTACGACCGTTCGGCCCCGTCTCCCGAAAACGCGAGAGGGCCGGGGTGAGGGCGCGAGAGCATCGGCGGCGAGGCGTCAAGGCGCCTTTGCCGCTGCGTATTCGTAGGTGGTGATCTCGTACGGATTGCCGTCCGGGTCGCTGAAGTACAGCGACAGGGACACCGCGTGGTCTTGCAGGGACACGCCGACTTCCGGAAACGAGGCGAGGTGGCGGCGCCACTCGGCGAAGGCCTGCGCGCTGACGCGCAGCGCAACGGTGGCCCGGTTCTTCTGGTGGGGCCGTTCGAACAGGGCGATATGAACCGTGTTGCCGGGATCCTGCAGCGTCAACGGGCCGCCGTCCTCGGTCCAGAACTCGAGTTCAGGCGTTCGTGCGAGCCCCATCACGCTGGCGTACCAGGCTTCTGCGGCCGCGCGGTCCGTCACGAAGACGTGGATGTGGTCGAAGCCGAGGAGCGGTGGTGCCATGAGGTGACCTTGCAGGACGTGAGGGTGGGCATCAGGAGGCCGACGCGTGGCGCCAGGCCTTCATCCAGTGGCCGGACAGCACGAACCTGGGGAAGGTCACCCACTGCTCCAGGAAAATCCGCGAGATCGCGTTGAGCGGACCGGTGAAGGGCTCGGGCGGCAGGGTCTCCGCCCGATGACCGCGGCCCTGCAGTGCCACCGACACCACCATGGCCACCGCCCCGCCGAGCGCTGCCGGCCATGCGCGCTGCGCGAGCGCTGCCAGCAGCACCACGTTGCCGACAAGAAAGAGCGGCACCACGACGATGTGCAGGAGGAGGTTGAACCGCGAGCCGTGGTACCGGGTATAGCCATCCCACTGCCATCGAAGAAGTTCTGACACGTTCATGAAGTTCGACCTTGAGTTGACGCCTGAGGTTCGGCAGGCGGGCGATTCTCACGCCCAAACGGACTGAACGGCAAGGACAGTGCCGCCGACGCAACGTGCGCTCAGTGACCGCCTCGCAGACGCGCTGCCGCCTCCTCCAGCGAGGTCCACGCCGGCTTTCCCGGCGCGAACCGCGCCCGCATGTAAGCCGCCAGCGCCGCGACCTGACGATCGTCGAGCGCGTCGCGAAAGGCCGGCATGAAGCCGACCTCCCGCGTGGCCGGCTCCCGGATGCCTTCGAGGATCACGCGCAGCAGGTTGTCGGGTCGCGGGCTGTGCAGGTTGCTGTTGAGTGCGAGCGGAAGGTTCGGCCCGAACGTCGCCGGACCGTCGCCGTCGTGGTGGCAGGCACCGCACGCCGAGGTGAACAGGCGCTGCGCCGCGCCGGGCGCCAGCCACGCCTCGCCCACGGGCGCGACAGCGTCGTTTGCCGGCGGTTGAAACGACGCGAGGTAGTGCGCCATCGCGCGAACGTCTTCCTCGGGCACGGTCGCCAGCTCGCGCACCACCGGGGCCATCGGGCCGGCGGCCACGCCGTGCCGCCGCGTGACGCCCGAGCGCAGGTAGCGGAACAGCTCGTCCTCGCTCCACGGCACGGGCGCATGACTCAGCGCGGTGAGCGGCGGCGCTTCCCACCCTTCGACCATGGCGCCGGCGAGGTAGCGGGTGCCGCCCTGCTCGGCTCCCAGTGCGTTGCGCGGCGTGTGGCAGCCGCCGCAGTGGCCGAGTCCGTTGACGAGGTAGGCGCCGCGGTTCCACAGCGCGGAGCGCGAGGGGTCCGCGGACATCGGCGCGGGATCCAGGTACAGCGCGTTCCACAAGGCCATCAGCGGCCGCACGCTGAACGGAAAGGCGAGCCGTGTGGGCGCCGCCTCGTGGCGAACCGCCGGCTGCGACATCAGGTAGGCGTACAGCGCCATCAGGTCGTCGTCGCTGGTCTTCGCGAACGCGGTGTACGGGAACGCCGGGTACAGGTGACGCCCGTCGCGCGAGACGCCTTCGCGCATCGCGCGCTGGAAGGCGGCGAAGGACCACGCGCCGATGCCGGTCTCGATGTCGGGCGTGAGATTGGTCGTCGTCACGGTGCCGAACGGCGTGGGCATGTCGCGACCGCCGGCGTTGCGGATGCCGCCCGGCGCGGTGTGGCACTCGGCGCAGTCGCCCAGCGCCGCCAGCTGGCGGCCGCGTTCGAGCGTCGCAGTGGTGTAGATGCCGGTGTCGGGCCTGGCGATGGGCGCGATCGTGGCTCGCCAGCCGAGCGCGGCGGCGCCCAGGCCGAGCACCCCGGCGGCGAGCGCGCCGGCGCGGGCCCACCAGCGTTTGCCCGAAGGCCACGGCGCATCGGCGGGCATGGACGCCGTCGCGGCCGGCGCCGTCGCGGCCGGCGGCGGTGCCGGCAGCGGATTCAGCGCCGCCCGCACCACCTCGGGCGTGAACGGCGGCTGGCGGAACCGCACGCCGGTCGCGTCGAAGATCGCGTTGGCGATCGCCGCCGTGCCCGGCACCGACGAGGACTCGCCCGCTCCCAGCGGCGGCTCGCCGGGACGCGGCATCAGCAGCACCTCGATCACCGGCACCTCGCGAAAGCTGAGGATGGGGTAGCTGCCCCATTCGCGGCTGGCCACCGCATGCGTGTCGGGATCGGTGCGCACGCGCTCCTTGAGCGCCCGGCTCGTGGTCTGCAGCACGTTGCCGTGCACCTGCTGCTGCACGCCGGCCGGGTTCACCATCAGCCCCGCGTCGTGACCGACGACGATGCGGCTCACATGCACCTCGCCGGTCCGCCGGTTCACTTCGACATCGGCGACCCAGGCGGCGAACGCCGAGGCGAAGCCCGGGAACTTGCTGTGCACGTAGCGGGCATAGGCGAAGCCCTGGCCGCGGGCGATGTCGCCGTGCACCGGCTGCTGCTGCGGCTGCGTGTGCACGATCCAGCCGGCGCGGTCGGCGGTGGCGCGCACGAGCTCGGCGGCGCGTGCGTCCTTCAGGTGGCGCAGCCGGTACGCCACCGGGTCGACGCCGGCGGCCGTCGCCAGCTCGTCGATGTACGACTCGTGCGCGAACGAGTTCGGCAGCGCCGACACGCCGCGCAGCCACGACGCGCGCAGGATCGGCGGCATGTCGTTCGCGGTCACGCGCAGCGCCCGGTAGTCGTACGGCGGCGCGGCCGTGCGGTCGCCCATCTGGTAGGCCGCCCCGTCGGGCGCGATCGTGCCGGTGAGCAGCAGCGCCAGCGTCGGCGCGCCGTTCGACGGATACGAAGTCTGGAAGTCGTAGGCCGCCGGGCTGCCGTCGTCGTTCAAGCCGCCGGCGATCTGCATCAGCTGGGCGGCGCCCTTGGGCTCCCACGCGTGCTCCTGCTCCCGGGTGAGCTGCACACGCACCGGCCGGCCCACGGCGCGCGCCAGCAGCGCCGCATCGGCGGCGACATCGTCGGCGCTGTTGCGGCCGTAGCAGCCGGCCGCCTCCATGCGCACCACCTCGATCGCGGTGTCGGCTAGGCCGGTCAGGCGCGACAGGTCCGCGCGAAGCACGTGCGGGTTCTGGGTGCCGGCCCAGACGGTGAGGCGATCCCCCTGCCAGTCGGCCAGCGCGCACGACGGCCCGATCGACGCATGCATCTGGTACGGCCAGACGTAGGTGCGCGGCATCGGCTGCGCAGCGGCCGCGAGCGCCGCATCGACGTCGCCTTCGTCGACCAGCACGCGCGGCGTCGACGGATGGGCGCGCAGCGCCTGCTCCAGGTCGTCCAGCGGACGCAGGCCGGGCCACGGCTTCCAGGCCACCCGCAGCTCGCGCATCGCGGCCTCCGCCTGCTCCTCGCGCTGGGCGACCACCCCGACGAAGTCGCCGATGACGACGACCTTGACGATGCCCGGCAGGTGCGCAATGGAGGCCTCGTCGACCGCCTCCAGCGTGCGGCCGACGAAGTCGCCGGCATCGACGCCGGCATAGGGCGGCCGCACGACCCGGCCGTGCAGCATCTCCGCAAGCCGCATGTCGTGGACGAAGACGGTCTCGCCACGCGCCTTCGCGGGAATGTCCACGCGCGGCACCGACTGGCCGACCACGCGGTATTCGGAGGGCGGCTTCAGCTCGGCATCGGTGCGCAGCTCGACCTCGACATGGCGATCGCGCAGCAGATCGGCATAGCTCACGCGGCGTTCGGGCTCGCCCCGCACGCGCACCACGCCGTGTCGCACGTCGAGCAGCTCGGCCGGGCGCTGCAGCACGTCGGCGGCCTGATGGAGCAGCCAGGCGCGCGCAGTCGCCGCGGCCTGTCGCATCGGCACGGCATGGATCTGGATGGACGCGCTGGCGATGGTCGCGCCCTGGTTCGGCGCGCGGGCGGTGTCGCCGAGCACCATGTTCACGCAGCCGAGCGCCACGTCGAGCTCCTCGGCGGCGATCTGCGCAAGCGCCGTGCGGATGCCGGTGCCGAGGTCCACATGGCCGTGCAGCGCGGTCACGCTGCCGTCGTCCCAGACCGCGACCAGGATCTCGGGCCCCTCGGCGGGATTGGCCGGAACGATCGCCGGCTGGCCGGGCGCGACCGGCGGCGCCGGCGGCGGCATGCGCCACACGAGCAGCACGCCGTTCGCCGCATGGAAGTCGTGCCGCGATTGCGGCGTGTCGGCACGGCGTGTCATGTCATGAGTTCGACGGCGCGCTCCACCGCCTGCAGGATCTCCACATGCGTGCCGCAGCGGCACAGGTTGTGCGACAGCGCGGCGCGGACCTGCGCTTCGCTCGGGCGCGGCGTGCGCGCGAGCAGCGCCACCGTCGCGATGATCATCCCGTTGAGGCAATAGCCGCACTGCGCCGCCTGCGCCTCGATGAAGGCCTGCTGCACCGGGTGCAGCCGGTCGCGCGTGCCCAGTCCTTCGAGCGTCGTGATCTCGCGCTCGGCGACGCCACCGGCGGGGATGACGCAGGAGCGCGCCGCGACGCCGTCGACCAGCACCAGGCAGGCGCCGCATTCGCCGAGGCCGCAGCCGTACTTGGGTCCGTTGAGCCCCAGGTCGTTGCGCAGCACCTGCAGCAGCGGCGCGCTGGCCGGCACCGCCAGCGCGTGCTCGCGGCCGTTCACCCGCAGCGTCAGCGACGTCAAGCCGCCACCGCGATGTCCGCCGACTGGATGCGCCGGACGCCCTTGGCCGTCATCTGCTTCCAGGCGGCGGCGAGCGAGCCGTTCAGATCGATCGCGCGCGTCGCATCCTCGATCACGTAGGTCTCCAGGCCCTGCTTGCGCGCATCCATGGCGGTCCAGGCGACGCAGAAATCGGTCGCCAGGCCGGTGACGAAGACGCGCTTGATGCCGCGCTGCTTGAGGTAGCCGCCGAGGCCGGTGGGCGTCTTGCGATCGGCCTCCTCGAAGGCCGAATAGCTGTCGACCTTGGGATGGAAGCCCTTGCGCACGATGAGTTGCGCATGCGGGATGTCGAGATCCTTGTGCAGCGCCGCGTCGGGCGTGCCTTGCACGCAATGGTCGGGCCACAGCACCTGCGTGCCGTAGCTCAGCCTGGTCGTCTCGAACGGCTTCTTGCCGCCGTGCGTGCTGGCGAAGGACGCATGGCCCTTGGTGTGCCAGTCCTGGGTGATGACGACGTTCTCGAATGCCTTGGCGAGCCTGTTGATGACCGGCACCACGTCCTCGCCCTGCTTCACCGGCAGCGTGCCGCCGGTGACGAAGCAGTTCTGCACGTCGACGACGATGAGTGCCGACTGGGCATCGGGCTTGACCGGGGCGGCGAAGGCACGCCACGGCAAGGCTGCCCCGGCAAGCAAGGCGGTCATCAGGGTTCTGCGCTGCATGGTGACTCTCCTTCGGTTGGATGCGCTCCCGCGATCACGGGTCGATCAGACGCTCAGGTACGCCCGCCGCACCTCGTCGTTGGCGGCGAGCTCGGCCATCGTCGCCTGGTAGCGGATCTGCCCCTTCTCCAGCACATAGGCACGGTCCGATACCAGTTCGGCGAAATGCATGTTCTGTTCCGACAGCAGGATGCTGACGCCCTGCGCCTTGAGCTGCAGGATCATCTGCGCCATCTGCTCCACGATGACCGGCGCCACGCCTTCGGAAGGCTCGTCGAGCAGGACGAGGTACGGATTGCCCATCAGCGTGCGCGCGACGGTCAGCATCTGCTGCTCGCCGCCGCTCATGCGGCCGCCCGGGCGGTCGGGCATCTCGCCGAGGTTCGGAAAGAGCCTGAACAGCGCATCGGTCGTCCACTCCGGCGCCGCGCTGCCGTCGGGCCACCGGCGCGGCGGCTGGCGCCCGACCTCGAGGTTCTCGCGCACCGTGAGGTCGGTGAAGATGCGCCGGTCCTCCGGCACGAAGCCCAGGCCCAGGCGAGCCACCTCGTGCGGCTCCCTGGCGGAGATGTCGCGGCCCATGAACGTCAGCGTGCCGCGCCGCTTGGCCAGCAGTCCCATCAGCGCCTTCAGCGTCGTCGACTTGCCGGCGCCGTTGCGGCCCATGAGCGCGACCACTTCGCCACGGCGCACCTGCAGGTCGACATCGAACAGGATCTGCGCGGCGCCGTACCAGCCGCACAGGCCGTGCGCCTCGAGCAGCGGCACGGCGGCCGCGATGGGTGGCGGATTGCGGCTCATCACATCGGCTCCCCGAACGCCTTGCCCTCACCCCAACCCTCTCCCGCAGGCGGGAGAGGGAGACGGAGCCGCTTTGCACCCTCTCCCCCGGACACGGGGGAGAGGGCTCGGGTGAGGGGGCATGCGCTCACGCGACCTCCCGAGGCGTGCTCGTCTTCGTCTCGAACGTCCTGCCGGTGCCGAAGTACACCTCCTGGACCTTCGGATGGTCGCGAATCTCCATCGGCTTGCCCTCGGCGATGAGGCGCCCGCGCGCCAGCACGATCATGCGGTCGGCATAGGCGAAGACGACATCCATGCTGTGCTCGGTGAAGAGCACCGCGAGACCGCGCTCGACGACCAGCTTCTTCGTCAGTGCCATCAGCTCGTTGCGCTCCCTGGGCGCCATGCCGGCGGTGGGCTCGTCCATCAGCAGCAGCTTGGGGGCGTTGGCCATCGCGATGGCCAGCTCGACACGCTTGACGTCGCCATAGGCCAGCTCGCTGCAGGGACGGTCGGCCTGCGCGGCCATGCCGACCCGCTCGAGCAGCGCATGCGCCTGCTCGCGCTTGTGCGCCGCGGCCGGGCGCCACATCGAGAACAGCCTGCCGTCGGCCGACAGCAGCGCCATCTGCACGTTCTCGATCACCGTCAGCGAGGAGAAGGTCTCTGCTATCTGGAAGGTGCGCCCGACGCCCAGCTTCCAGATCTCGCGCGGCCTGCGTCCGACGAGCTCCTGGCCATCGAAGCGGATCGAGCCGCCGTCGGCGCGCAGCTGGCCGTTGACCATGTTGAAGGTCGTCGACTTGCCGGCGCCGTTGGGGCCGATCAGCGCGAGCAGTTCCCCCGGAGCGAGGCTGAAGCTGACGTCGTCGACGGCCGTGAGGCCGCCGAAGTGCTTCTGCAGATGGCTGACCTGCAACAGGCTCATGGCGCGCTCCTGCGGATCAGCTGCCGCGCGAATCCCGCGATGCCCTGCGGGAAGGCCAGCACCAGCAGCAGCATGATGCCGCCGAGCAGCGCTCGCCAGTAGTCGGTGCTGCGCGCCACGCTGTCCTGCAGCCAGGTGAAGGTCACCGCCCCGACCACCGGCCCGGCCAGGGTCTGCAACCCGCCCAGCAGCACCATCACCAGCCCGTCGACCGACTTGCCGACCGACATGCTGTCGGGCGAGATGCTGCCCTTGGAGAAGGCGAACAGCGCGCCGGCGAGACCGGCGAAGGCGGCGGCGACGACGAAGCCGCCCCATTGCAGGCGCTTGACGTCGATGCCGATCGCATCGGCGCGCAGCGGCGAGTCGCGCCCGGCGCGCAGCGCATAGCCGAAGGGCGAGAACAAGGCGCGGCGCAGCAGCAGCACGGCACCGGCCACGAGGATCAGCGTGAGGTAGTAGTACGCGCGCTTGTCGGCCAGCCACGGCGCTGGCCACACGCCGGTGAGGCCGTTGCTGCCGCCGGTGAACTGGTCCCACTGGTAGCAGATCGACCAGACGATCTGCGCGAAGGCCAGCGTGAGCATCGCGAGGTACACGCCCGACAGGCGCACGCAGAACCAGCCGAACAGCAGGGCGCCGAGCGCGGCGACCAGCGGCGCCGCGATCAGCGACAGCTCCATCGGCAACCCGAAGCGCAGCACCAGCAGCGCCGCGCCATAGGCCCCCAGCCCGAAGTACGCTGCATGGCCGAACGAGTGCATGCCGGCCGGCCCCATGATGAAGTGCAGGCTGGCGGCGAACAGCGCGGCGGTGAGCAGGTCGATGGCCAGGACGGTGGCATACGGCGACTGCGCGGTGATCAGCGGCAGCAGCAGCAGGCCGGCGAGCACGACCGCGCCGGTCCACTTCAGCGTGCGGTCGGCCGGCCGCAGCGGCGCCTCGGCCGGTGCCGCGCTGCGGCTCACGCCTTGCGCGCGGCCCAGCAGGCCCCACGGCCGCACGACCAGCACGACCGCCATGACGAGGAACTCAGCCACCAGGGTGAGCTTGGAGAACGAGAAGCTGACGCCGAGGAGGTCCACGGTGCCCAGGCCCACGCACAGCGCCTTGATCTCGGCAATGAGCAGCGCCGCGACATAGGCGCCGGGAATGGACCCCATCCCGCCGACCACGACGACCACGAAGGCGTCGCCAATCGTCAGCAGATCCAGGCCGAGGTTCGCGGGCTCGCGCGGCAGCTGCAGCGCACCGCCCAGGCCCGCCAGCATCGCGCCGAGCGCGAACACCGCGGTGAACAGCCACGCCTGGTTGACGCCCAGCGCGCCCACCATCTCGCGGTCCTGCGTGGCCGCGCGCACCAGCGTGCCCCAGCGTGTGCGCGTCAGCAGCAGCCACAGCAGCCCCAGCACGGCGGGCCCGATCACGATCAGCAGCAGGTCGTAGCTCGGAAACTGCCGCCCGAGGATCTCCACCGAGCGCGCGAGGCCCGGCGCGCGCGGGCCGAGCACATCCTCGGGCCCCCAAAACCACAGGGCCGCGTCCTTGATCACGAGCACGAGCGCGAAGGTGGCGAGTAGCTGGAACAGCTCGGGCGCGCGGTAGATGCGGCGCAGCAGCGTCATCTCCACCAGCGCGCCGAAGGCGCCCACCGCCAGCGCGGCGAGCAGCAGCGCCGGCCAGAACCAGGCGCCGCCGCCCAGCCACTGCGACAGCGAGTAGGCGATGTAGATGCCCAGCATGAAGAAGGAGCCGTGCGCGAAGTTGACGATGCGCGTCACGCCGAAGATCAGCGACAGGCCGGCGGCGACCATGAACAGCGACGAGGCTCCCGCAAGGCCGTTGAGGAGCTGGACGATGAAGCCGGAGAAGTTCATGTGCCCTGTCGAATTCGATGAACCACGGAGCCACGCAGAGCACAGGGGAAGTGCGCAGTCTTCATCTCTGTGTCTCGCTGGCTCTGTGGTTGATGCACTTGCAGGCCGTCAGATCAGTCCAGCGCACGCAGCTTCTTGAGCTCTTCGCCGACCGGCAGGTACTTCGCCCCGTCGAGGTACCGGTACTCCACCATCGTGCCCTTGCCACCTTCGTTCTTCGTCTTGCCCACGAACGCGCCCATCGTCGACTGCTGGTCTTCGGAGCGGTACGTGATGGTGCCGAACGGCGTGGGCACCTGCAGGCCCTTGAAGGCGGCGATCATCTTCTCGGTCTCGGTGCTCTTCGCCTTCCTCGCGCCTTCGGCCACCGACTTGATCATGCTGTAGCCGACCACCGAGCCGAGCCGCGGATAGTCCTTGAACTTGCCGTGGTAGGCGAGGAAGAAGGCCTTGTGCTCCGGTGTCTGGATGCCGTACCAGGGGTAGCCGGTGACGATCCAGCCGTTGGGCGTCTCGTCCTTCAGCGGATCGAGGTACTCGGGCTCGCCGGTCAGCATGCTGACGACCTCGCGGTTCTGGAACAGGCCCCGCGTGTTGCCCTCGCGCACGAACTTCGCGAGGTCGGCGCCGAAGAGCACGTTGAAGATGGCATCGGGCTTGGCATCGGACAGGGCCTGCACGACGCTGCCGGCATCGAGCTTGCCGAGCGGCGGCGCCTGCTCGGCGACGAACTCGACGTCCGGCTGCGCGGCCTTGAGCAGCTGCTTGAAGGTGGTGACGGCCGACACGCCGTACTCGTAGTTGGGGTACACCACCGCCCAGCGCTTCTTCCTGAGCTTGGCGGCCTCGGGCACCAGCATCGCCGACTGCATGTAGGTCGACGGGCGCAGCCGGAAGGTGTAGCGGTTGCCGTTCTGCCAGACGATCTTGTCGGTGAGCGGCTCGCCCGCGAGGAAGAAGACCTTCTTCTGCTTGGCGAAGTCGGTGAGCGCGAGGCCGATGTTGGAGAGGAAGGTGCCGGTCAGCACATCGACCTGCTCACGCGAGAGCAGTTCCTCGGCCGCTCGCACGGCATCGCCCGGGTTGCCGTTGTCGTCGCGGGTGATGAGCTGCAGCTTCTTGCCGTTGACGCCGCCGGCGGCGTTGATCTCCTCGACCGCCAGCTCCATGCCCTTCTTGTAGGGCTCGAGAAAGGCCGGCTGCACCTTGTAGCTGTTGACCTCGCCGATCTTGATCACGCCCTGGGCGTGGGCGGCGAGCGCCATCGTGGTGATGGTGGCCGCGATGGCGGCGTGCTTGATGTTCATGGAACGCTCCTCTTGATGGAAGGAATTCATTCACCACGGAGCCACGCAGACACAGGGAAGAGTGCTCCTCTGCGTCTCCGTGGCTCCGTGGTTACCGCATTCATGCCGTTGCTCACCGCAACCCATCCTCACCCTTGATCTCGCTCACCTGCAGCCCGCCGATGCGCGGCAGCGGACGCCCGCTGTCGGTGACGACCACCGCGACGACGATCTCGTTGGCGCGCGGCGCGTCGGCCACGCGCGCTTCCATCGCGTCGAAGTGGCTGCGCACGAACGCGGCGTCCTTGTGGCCCAGCGGCACGTCGATCGCGGTGCCGAGTCCGCCGCGCTTCTTGGCGGAGGGCACCAGCGCCGCGCCCTTTTCCACCGCGCGACGCAGCGGCGCGCCGAGCTTGGGGTGCAGGATGGCCGCGGCATGCTCGAGCTCGCCGGCCTCTCCGACGATGGCGGCCTTGCCGTAGCTGTGCGCACGCCCCGGTGCGATGCCCAGCGCCTGCACGCACCTCTCGCCGAGCAGCGCGCCGAGCTCCTCGCCGATGTCGACCAGCTCGTCGAGCGTGTCGGCATAGCGTCCGGCGAAGGGGTTCTCGATGACGGCCATCGCCAGCGCCTTGCGCGCCGGCGGATCGATGGCGCGGCCCATCTCCTGGCGCGTCTCGTCGACCTGCACGATCAGTTTGCGGATCTTCGCGGGCATCTGCTTCTCCTCTACCTCAAGCCGTCCCACCGGGCGATGTCGGCGGCCTTCAATCCGCCGACGCGCGCATGCACGCGCGGGCCGCAGCTCATCACCAGGATCAGCACGATCTCGTCGGCGGCGGGGGCGCCGGGCACGCGCACTTCCATCGCGTCGAAATGGCTGCGCACATAGGCGGCGTTGATGTGGGTGAGCGGCACGTCGAGCGCGGTGCCCGGCGCGCCGACCTTCTTGGTCGAGGGCACGATGGCGAGCCCGTTGCCGGGCTGCCCCTTCTTCGACTCGCCCTGGCCCTGGGCATAGGCCTGGCGGTCGCCCTTCCAGCCGAGCAGCGCGCGCATCGCATAGCCGCCCGGCACGTGCCACAGCGCGCCGTGCTCCAGCTCGCCGCCCGCCCCGACGATGGCGCCCTTGCCGTAGCCTTCGATGCGCTCCACCGTCACGGCCATCGCCTGCTGCAGCTGCTGAGCCAGCGTGACGCCCAGCGGCTGCAGCGCGTCCATCATGGGCAGGATGTCCGGCTCGTAGCGGCCGGCGAACGGATTGCGCAGCACCGCGGCGATGGCGCCGCGGCGCAGCGGCTGCGTCGGCGGCGGGCCGAACTCGTGGTGGATGTCCTCCACCTGCGTCAGCACGCGGCGCACGTCGATCATCGGTGGCGTGTTCATCGTGATTTCGTTAAGCAAATACTGAACCAACGCGGCGGTCGACCGACATGCGCGGCAGCGTCGCGTCGATCTGGGGCAGCTGGCTGCGGCGCTCGGCTTCGACGACCACGTAGCGATCCTGGCAGCACAGCACCGCGGACCAGATGAGGCCCAGCGCCTGCAGCTCGCGCGCGCGCCGTTCGCCCGCAGCGAGCGCGCGCCGCACCGCGTCTTCGTCGAGCGCCGGCACGTCCACCGTCACCGGGATGGTGCCGAGGTCGGTGTCGTCCTTCAGCTCGCAGGCGGGCCGGCGCACGATGCGCGCATCGTCCTCCAGGTTGACCGCGTTGGCGATCACCGTGGCGGCGGCATCGGCTTCGGCCGCGGTGCGCGCCAGCACGGTCACGCTGTCGGCGATGCCCAGCGAGAAGCTGCGTCCGCGCCATCCGCTGGTGGCGACGCCGCGCACGGGCAGGCTGGCGTGAACGGTGAAGCCGGCATCGACCTGCAGCGGCGTGCGTGGATCGAAGCGCGTCGGATCCGCGAACAGCCCGATGCGCCATGACGTGCCCGGCGTCAGGTGCAGCGCGATGTCGCCGCCGTTGTTGACCCACGCCCGCGTGATGCCTTCGCGCCGGTAGCAGCCGATCACCGTCTGCGCCACCGCGCCGGCCACGGCCGCCATCGGCGTGATGAAGCCGGCGCGGTAGGGATGACAGGCCACCCACATGCATCGAGCGACGTCGCCTTGCAGCGGACACGCCGAGCCGGTCACGGGCATGCGCAGCAGGCGCAGCTCGCCGACCAGCTCGTCGAGCAGTGTCTCGAAGCGGTGCCAGGCGGCCAGGTGCACGTGCGACAGCGCCAGCGAGTCGCCCTCGGCGCCGATCAGCAGGTCGATCGGACCGTGCTGGAAGTGCCAGCGGCCGTCGGGGAGGAGTTGGCGTTGCGCGGGCATGGTGTGTTCAACGAACGGCTTCTTGACTGTGCATCTGCGTGCCCTCCTCAGCCCAGCAGCGGCGCCTGCCCCAGCGGCCACGGATTGGCCGCCGACGGCGGCAGCCAGCGCCGCGCAGTGGGCGCGCCGTCGTGGTGCCATGCGCCTTCGGCCAGCACCTGCGCCAGCGGGCGCACGTGCTCCATGTGCCCGCCGAGCGCCCGGTAGTCGTCCAGCCGCATGCTGAACTCGATGGGCGCGACCAGCGCCGGCGTGGGCACGGTGCCGAAGCTGTTGTCGGGCATGCGCGCCACGTCGACCATCACCGTGATGCCGCCGCCCGGCCACACATACGCCGGCGCGCCCCCGCAGGTGACGTTGACCATCGCCTGCTTGATCGATCGCGTGAGCAGCACCGGGTTCTCGGTGACCCCCGCGCGCAGGCTGCCGCCCGCGCCGCCGAGGAACAGCACGGTGGCCAGCGACGGCTCGCAGTTCTCGCCGATGCGCGACACGATGGCGGCGACCGCCTCGGGCATGGGCGCCGGGCGCGGCACCAGCGCGTCGTCGAGCACCAGCCATTGCGAATGCTCGCCGGTGGTCGACACCATCAGCAGGCGCAGGCCTGGCCAGGCGACCTCGGGATCCCAGCCTTCGATGATGGACAGCGGGTCGGCGATGTCGGTGCCGCCCCAGCCGGTGCCCGGATTGGCGACCTGGAAGTAGCGCCCCGGCGTCGACTTGCGGCCGCGGATCCTGATGCCCGACGGCCGCATGTCGAGGCAGCGGCCGGCCTGGTGCTCGGTGAGCACGCCGGTGATGTGGTCGTCGACCACCACGACCTCGTCGGCGCGGCCGTAGAACTGCTTGGCGAAGATGCCGATGGTCGCCGAGCCGCAGCCCACGCGCATGCGTTCTTCCTCGACACCGTTGACGATGGGCGCGCGGCCGGCCTGCACGACGATCTGCGCGCCGCCCTCGATGGTGAGGTCGACCGGCTGCTTGTTGCCGAGCGCCTGCATCATCTCGACGGTGACGCGGCCTTCCTTCTTGCTCCCGCCGGTGAGGTGGTGCACGCCGCCGAGCGACAGCATCTGCGAGCCGTACTCCGCCGTCGACACATGGCCCACGACTTCGCCCTTGCAGCGCACGTTGGCCTGCTCGGGGCCCAGCCAGCGGTCGGTGTCGATCTTCACCTTGAAGCTGCAATAGCTGAAGATGCCTTCGGTCACCACCGTCACCATGTCGACACCGTCGGCCTGCGACGCGACGATGAACGGCGCCGGCTTGTAGTCGGGGTAGGTGGTGGAGGAGCCGACCCCGGTGACGAAGACGGCGTCGGACGGCTCGTCGGTGGCTGGCAGCGCCTCGAATGCCACCACCTCGTCGCCGATGCGCCCGGCCGAGCGGCGAAGCAGGATCACCGGATCCACCCGGACCAGGACGCCGTCGACATTGGCGTAGCGGTCGCAGGCGCCGCTCTTGCCTTCGGTGATCTGGCACAGCACCGGGCAGGCGTTGCACTCGATCTTGTTGCCCGCCATGCGCTCGTTGCGCGGACGCGCCTTCTCGAGCACCTGCGGCACGGCGCCCGCCTCGGGCAGGCCGGGCAGGCCGTCAGTCTTGGTGTGTTCAGTCATGTCCTGCGATCCTTGCCCTGCCGATTGCAGTTCATGTAGTATTCGCTTAACATTGATGTTGCGGATACTACATGGGCGGAGACGCCGGCGCAAGGCGGTTTTTTCCCTTTGTCGGCCGCACCCTCCCGGACTCGGGAATTCACCCATCAGGAGCGTCCAACGGTCATGAGCGCCTTCAACGAGGAACGGGTTCTGAGCGTCCACCACTGGACCGACAAGCTGTTCACCTTCACCACCACGCGAGACCCCGCGCTGCGCTTCAACAACGGCCACTTCACGATGATCGGCCTGCGCGTCAACAACAAGCCGCTGCTGCGCGCGTACAGCATCGTCAGCGCCAACTACGAGGAGCACCTCGAGTTCCTGAGCATCAAGGTGCCCGACGGCCCGCTCACCTCGCGGCTGCAGCACATCCAGCCCGGCGACACCATCGTCGTCGGCCGCAAGCCCACCGGCACGCTGGTGATCGACTACCTGGTCCCGGGCAAGCGGCTTTACCTGCTGTCCACCGGCACCGGACTCGCACCCTTCATGAGCATCGTGCGCGACCCCGAGACATACGAGAAGTTCGACCAGGTCGTGCTGGTGCACGGGGTGCGCCAGGTCGACGAGCTGGCGTACCACGACCTGCTGGTCAAGCACCTGCCCAACCACGAATTCCTCGGCGAGCTGGTCACGAGCAAGCTGCGGTACTACCCGACCGTCACGCGCGAGGCCTATCGCAACATGGGGCGCGTGACCGAGCTCATCGAGGGCGGCAAGCTGTTCGAGGACCTGGGGCTTCCGCCGCTGGATGCGGCGAACGACCGCGTGATGATCTGCGGCAGCCCCGGCATGCTGCGCGACCTCAAGCACATGCTGGAGCAGCGTGGCTTCAAGGAGGGCAACACCTCCACGCCGGGCGACTTCGTCATCGAGCGCGCCTTCGCCGAGCAGTGACGATGGCCACCACCACGTCGCGCCGCAGCGCCTCGCCGCGCTCCGCCGTCGCGGGCCGGCGGCCCGGCGTGCGCGAGCTGGCGGCACAGGCCACGCGCGACAGCATCCTGAAGGCGGCCACCAAGGTGTTCGCCAAGCACGGCTTCGACGGCGGCCGCGTGGAGCAGATCTCCAAGGCGGCCAAGTCGTACGACCGGATGATCTATTACTACTTCGGCAGCAAGGAAGAGCTCTTCATCGCCGTGCTGGAGGAGACCTACCGGCGGTTCAACGAGGCGGAGTCGCAGCTCGTGCTGGACGCCGACGAGCCTGTGGAGTCGCTGCAGGCGATCATCCGCTTCATGTGGGGCTACTACCAGAGGAACCCCGAATTCATCACGCTGCTCAACACCGAGAACCTGCACCGCGGGCGGCACATCGCCAAGTCGCTG
The DNA here is from genome assembly GCF_029855045.1 of Piscinibacter sp. XHJ-5. Taxonomy (GTDB): domain Bacteria; phylum Pseudomonadota; class Gammaproteobacteria; order Burkholderiales; family Burkholderiaceae_C; genus Albitalea. The sequence goes on along the minus strand of NZ_CP123228.1, from coordinate 764,642 downwards.
CGCGCGCGCGAGTACTCGTCGGCAGCCATCGAGGTGCTGGGACGCGTGCTGCGCAACGGCGCGGCGCAAGGGGTGTTCCGCAGCGACGTGATCGCGCGCGACGTGTACCTCACCATCGCCGCGATGGGCTATTTCTACCTGTCCAACCGCTTCACGCTGTCGGCCTTCCTCGGCGAGGAGCTGGAGAGCGACACGGCGATGACGCACTGGGCGCAGGTCATCATCGACACGGTGCTGAGCGCTGTCGCGGTGCGCGAGAGCGCGGCGCGCCTGAAGCGAAGCGCATGAGGAGACTGCCATGGCAGACGTTGCAGCCACTGGGAAATCGGGCAAGGTCGTCATCCGCAACATCGGCTTGCTGCTGTCCGGCGACATCGACCGCCCCATCCTCGAGGCTGACACCATCGTCGCGAACGACGGCCTCATCGTCGCGGTCGGCAAGGAGGCCGATTGCGACACCGCCGGGCCGAACCTGCTGATCGACGCCAGGCGCACCTGCGTGGCGCCGGGCCTGATCGACAGCCACGTGCACCCGGTGTTCGGCGACTGGACGCCGCGGCAGAACCAGCTCGGCTGGATCGATTCCACGCTGAACGGCGGCGTGACGACGATGGTCTCCGCCGGCGAAGTGCACCTGCCCGGCCGGCCCAAGGACATCGTCGGGCTGAAGGCGCTGGCCATCACCGCCCAGCGCGCGTTCGACAACTTCCGCCCCGGCGGCGTGAAGGTGCTGGCCGGCGCGCCGGTGCTCGAAAAGGGCATGGTCGAGCAGGACTTCAAGGACCTGGCCGATGCCGGCGTGACGCTGCTCGGCGAGGTCGGCCTCGGCTCGGTCAAGGCCGGCTACGAGGCGCAGGCGATGGTGGCGTGGGCGCGCAAGCACGGCATCCAGAGCACCATCCACACCGGCGGGCCGTCGATTCCCGGCTCGGGCCTGATCGACAAGGACGTGGTGCTCGAGGCCGATGCCGACATCATCGGCCACATCAACGGCGGCCACACCGCGCTGCCCGAGGCCCACGTGTGCGAGCTGTGCGAGAAGTCCAGGCGCGCGATCGAGATCGTGCACAACGGCAACGAGAAGATCGCGATCGCCGCGGCGCAGGCCGCCATGCAGCTCAAGTGCCCGCACCGGGTGATCCTCGGCACCGACGGGCCGGCGGGATCGGGCGTTCAACCGCTGGGCATTCTTCGCATGATCGCCTTGCTGTCCAGCCTGGGCGGCATCCCGGCGGAGCTGGTGTTCTGCTTCGCCACCGGGAACACGGCGCGGCTGCGCCAGCTGAATTGCGGGCTGATCGAGCCGGGGCGCGCGGCGGACTTCGTGTTCCTCGACCGCGCGCAGCACACGGCGGGGCGCACCTTGCTGGAGAGCGTGCAGCTCGGGGACATTCCCGGTGTCGGGATGGTGATGATCGACGGGATCGTGCGCTGCGGTCGCAGCCGGAACACCCCGCCGGCGACGGAGATTCCGGTGGTGGTGTCGTGATTCGAGGTGAGCACAGCGGCCCCTCTCACGCTTGCGGGAGAGGGGCAGGCCCCGGTGAATCGGGCTACGACTCCCAGCCGCCGCCCAGCGCGCGGATCAATCCCACCGTCGCCTGATACTGCGCCGCCCTCACCTGCACCGCCTGCCGCCGATTGCGCAGCTCGCTTCGCTGCGCGTCCAACAGATCGAGCTGACTGACGAAACCATTGCGGTAGCGCGCCTCCGACAGCGCCGTCGCGCGCGACGCCGAGTCCACCGCCCGCGCCTGCGCCTGCGACTGCTCGGCCAGCAAGCGCAAGGCGGAAAGCTCGTCCTCGACGTCCTTGAACGCCACCAGCACCTTCTGGCGATAGTCGGCCAGCGCCGCATCGAAGCCGCCGCGAGCGGCTTGCACGCCCGCTTCACGCCGGCCACCGTCGAACAGCGGCAGCGCGAGCAGCGCGCCGACGGTCCATGAGCGTGCGGACCACTTGAAGAGATCCGACACCTCGGGCGAGGCGAAGCCGCCGGCCGCCGTCAGCGACACATCGGGGAACCACGCCGCCTGCGCGACGCCGACGCGCGCCTGCGCCGCCTTCAGCTGCGCCATCGCCGCCGAGACGTCGGGCCGCCGCGCGAGCACGGTGGCCGGCACGCCGGCGGGCACGATCGGCAATGCCGTGGCACCGTCGCTGCCCGCCAGCGCGAATCCCGATGCGACCTCGCCCACCAGCACCGCCAAGGCATGCTCCAGCGCGGCGCGGCTGCGCTCCAGCGCGAGAGCCTCCGATTCGGTGGCAGCCAGCTCGGTGCGCACGCGCGACACTTCGAGCTCGGCGACGTCGCCGGCCTGCTGGCGCCGCTCGGTCAGTCGCAGCGTGTTGCGGTAGGCCTCGACCGTGTCGCGCAGGATCGCCCGCTCGTTGTCGACCGCCCGCAGCGACAGGTAGGTCTGCGCCACTTCGGCCTGCACCAGCAGGCGCGTGCTCTGCAGCAGCGCTTCGTTCGCCTGCACGTCGAGCGCCGCGGCCTGCGTCGTGCGGGAGATGCGGCCGAAGAGGTCGAGCTCGTACGACAGGCTGGCGCCCGCGCTGACCAGCGTCGAAGCCGCCGGACCGGCGCCGGCCACGGTGCCGCGGCTGGCGCCCGCACTCACGCCGACCTGCGGCGCGCGGTCGGCCTGGGCACCGCGCAGGAGCGCACGCGCCTGCGTGAGCCGCGCCGCCGCCACCTGCACCTGCGTGTTCTCGCGGTCGGCGCGCTCGACCAGGCCGTCGAGCACCGGGTCGCCGAAGGCCTTCCACCAGGCGCCGCGCGGCTGCGCCTCGGCCGGCGCGGCGACCGTCCAGCGGCCGTCGCCTTCCTTGAAGGCCGCCGGCGTGGCCGGCAGCGCCGCGGTATCGATTGCCGGCGGCGTCGCGCAACCGGCCAGCACCAGCGCAAGCGTCAGCGCCGACAGCACCATCCCTCGTTTCACGATCGTTCCTTTCTCATTCATGCTCATGGCGCGGCGCCGCGGGCATCGCCTTCAGCGGTCCGCCCGTGCCGGCGAAGGCCTCCACATGCGGCACCTCGCCGTGCAGCTTGAGCGGCCGGTTGCCCGCCAGGCGGCGCAGCAGCACATAGAACACCGGTGTCAGGAAGAGGCCGAAGGCGGTCACGCCGATCATTCCGGTGAACACCGCCACGCCCATCGCCTGCCGCATCTCGGCGCCGGCGCCGGTGGAGGTGACCAGCGGCAGCACGCCCATCACGAACGCCAGCGAGGTCATCAGGATGGGCCGCAGCCGAAGCCGCGCCGCCTCGATGGCCGCCTGCACCGGCGTGCGACCGGCGAATTCGAGCTCGCGTGCGAACTCGACGATCAGGATGGCGTTCTTGGCCGACAGCCCGACCAGCACCATCAGCCCGATCTGCGTGAACACATTGCTGTCGCCATCGGACAACCACACGCCGGTCATCGCCGCCAGCAGCCCCATCGGCACGATGAGGATGATGGCCAGGGGCAAGGTGAGGCTCTCGTACAGGGCGGCCAGCGCCAGGAACACCAGCAGGATCGCGAGCGGGAACACCCAGATCGCTGAATTGCCGGCGAGGATCTCCTGGTAGGTCAGGTCGGTCCACTCGAAGCCGATGCCCTGCGGCAGCACCTCGGCGGCGATGCGCTCGATGGCGTCCTGCGCCTGGCCGGAGGAGTAGCCGGGCGCCGGTGCGCCGTTGATGTCGGCCGACAGATAGCCGTTGTAGCGCATGGCGCGCTCCGGTCCGAAGCTGGAGTTGACCTTCATCAGCGCCGACAGCGGCACCATCTCGCCGGTGCTCGATCGCACCTTCAGCGCACCGATGTCCTCGGCGCGGGCGCGGTACGGCGCATCGGCCTGCACCCGCACGCTGTAGGTCCGGCCGAACTTGTTGAAGTCGTTGACGTACACGCTGCCCAGGTAGGTCTGCATGGTCTCGAACACGTCGGTCACGGCGACGCCGAGCTGCCGCGCCTTGGTGCGGTCGATGTCGGCGAACACCTGCGGCACGTTCACCTGCCAGCTGGTGAACATGCCTGCCAGCTCGGGCGTCTTCGAGGCCTTGGCCATGAACGCCTTGACCGCGGCATCCATCGCGTCATAGCCGAGCGAGGCGCGGTCCTCGAGCTGCAGCTTGAACCCGCCCGTCGTGCCCAGCCCCTGCACCGGCGGCGGCGGGAACATCACGATGAACGCGTCCTGGATGCCGCCGAAGGCCTGGTTGAGCTGGCCCGCCACTGCCCCGCCGCTCTGATGGGCGCGCTTGCGCTCGTCGAAGGGCTTGAGCATGGCGAACACGATGCCGGAGTTGGAGCTGTTGGTGAAGCCGTTGATCGACAGGCCCGGGAAGGCCAGCGTGCCCTCGACGTTGGGGTTCTTCTCGGCGATCTCGCCCATGCGCCGGATCACGTCTTCGGTGCGGTCCAGCGTCGCGCCGTCGGGCAGCTGTGCGAAGCCGATCAGGTACTGCTTGTCCTGAGCCGGCACGAAGCCGCTGGGCACCGCCTTGAACAGGAAGAAGGTCGCGCCCACCAGCGCCAGGTAGACCGCCATCATCAGCGTCTTGCGCGACAGCACGCCCTGCAGGCCGCCACCGTAGCCCGCCGACCCGCGCTTGAACACGCGGTTGAAGCCGCGGAACAGCCAGCCGAGCGTGCGATCCATGCCGCGGGTCAGCGCGTCCTTGGGCGCGTCGTGGCCGCGCAGCAGCAGCGCCGCGAGCGCCGGCGACAGGGTCAGCGAGTTGATCGCGGAGATCACCGTCGAGATGGCGATCGTCACCGCGAACTGCCGGTAGAACTGCCCCGTGAGACCGCTGATGAAGGCCAGCGGCACGAACACGGCGACCAGCACCACCGCGATGGCAACGATGGGCCCCGACACCTCGCGCATGGCGCGGTACGTGGCATCCAGCGGAGAGAGACCGGCCTCGATGTTGCGCTCGACGTTCTCGACCACCACGATGGCGTCGTCGACGACGATGCCGATCGCAAGCACCAGCCCGAACAGGCTGAGCGCATTGATCGAGAAGCCCAGCAGGTGCAGCACGGCGAAGGTGCCGATCACCGACACCGGCACCGCCAGCAGCGGAATGATGGATGCGCGCCAGGTCTGCAGGAACAGGATCACCACCAGGACGACCAGCAGCACCGACTCCAGCAACGTCTGCACCACGGACTTGATGGAGGCGCGCACGAACTGCGTCGGGTCGTAGGCGATGCGGTACTCCACGCCCTCGGGGAAGTGCTTCGACAGCTCGACCATGGTCTGGCGCACCTGCGACGAGATGTCGAGCGCGTTGGAGCCGGGGGCCTGGAACACGCCCACGCCGACCGCCGCGTCGTTGTTGAGCAGCGAGCGCAGCGAATAGTCGGCCGCGCCGAGCTCGAGCCGGGCGACGTCGCGCAGGCGCGTCACGGCGCCGTCGGCGGCGGTCTTGACGATGACGTCGCCGAACTCCTCCTCGTTCTGCAGGCGGCCCTGCGCATTGACCGACAGCTGCAGGTCCACCCCCGGCACGCTCGGCGAGGAGCCGACCACGCCGACCGCCGCCTGCACGTTCTGCTCGCGGATGGCACGCACCACGTCGCCGGCGGACAGGCCTCGCTGCGCCACCTTCTGCGGATCGAGCCAGATGCGCATGGCGTATTCGCCGCCGCCCCATATCGCCACCTGGCCCACGCCCTGGATGCGCGCCAGCCGGTCCTTGAGATTGAGGACGGCGTAGTTGCGCAGGTAGTCCATGCCGTAGCGCCCGTTGGGCGACACGAGGTGCACGACCATCGTGATGTCGGGCGAGCTCTTGACCGTCGTCAGGCCGAGGCGGCGCACCTCCTCGGGCAGTCGCGGCTCGGCCTGCGCGACACGGTTCTGCACCAGCTGCTGCGCCTTGTCGGGATCGGTGCCGAGCTTGAAGGTGACGGTGAGCGTCATCAGCCCGTCGGTCGTCGCCTGGCTGCCCATGTAGAGCATGCCTTCGACGCCGTTGATGGCCTCTTCCAGCGGCGTGGCCACCGTCTCGGCGATCACCTTGGGATTGGCGCCGGGGTACTGGGCACGCACCACCACCGACGGCGGCACGACCTCCGGGTACTCCGAGATCGGCAGGCTGCGCAGCGCGATCAGGCCGGCCAGCAGCATCAGCAGCGACAGCACGCCGGCGAAGATGGGGCGGTCGATGAAGAACTTGGAGAGATTCATGGCGGCGATCCCATCACGACGCCGTCGCGCCGGCGCGCTGCGCCTGCACCTGCGGCTTGGCGTCCATCGCGACGCTCTGCGGCGCGATCAATGCACCCGGGCGCACGCGATGCAAGCCGTTGACCACGATGCGCTCGCCCGGCTGCAGGCCGGAGGTGACGATGCGCAGCCCGTTGACCGGAGCGCCCAGGGTCACCTCGCGGTACGTCGCCTTGTTGTCGGCGCCGACCACCATCACGAAGCGCTTGTCCTGGTCGATGCCCACCGCCCGCTCGTTGATCAGCAGCGCGTTGCCGTTCTTCGCCTGGCCCATGCGCAGCCGCGCGAACTGACCCGGCATCAGCGCCCCGTCCTTGTTGTCGAACACCGCGCGCACGCGCACCGTGCCGCTGCGGGCGTCGACCTGGTTGTCGACCAGCTGCAGGTGGCCGGTGAACGGCGTGTCGGCCTGCGCGGCGGTGCCCATGCGCACCGGGATGCGGTCGATGTGCGCGGCACGTGCGCCGGCGCCGCCGGGCAGGTCCTTCAGCGCGCGGGCGACGATCTGCTCGTCGGCATCGAAGCTGGCGTAGATGGGGCTCACCGACACCAGCGTGGTCAGCACCGGTGCATTCGGACCGGCGGCCACGAGGTTGCCGGCCGTCACTTCGATCCGGCCGATGCGGCCGGCGATGGGCGCGCGCACCTGCGTGTAGCCGAGGTTGAGCTGCGCCGACTGCAGCGCGGCGTGCGAAGCACGCAGGTTGGCTTCGGCTTCGCGCAGCGCGTTGCTGCGCTCGTCGAGCTCGCGCTGCGCGATGGCGCGCTCTTCCCACAGCCGCTCGGCGCGGGCGTGCTCGCTCTTCAGGTGCGTGACGCGCGCCTGCGCGGCGGCGACCTGCGCCTGCGCCCGGTCCACTTCGGCGGCGTAGGGCGCGGGATCGATGCTCACCAGCAGATCGCCGGCCTTTACCAGCGCACCCTCGCGGAAGTGCACCGCTTGCACCGTGCCGGCCGCGCGCGAGCGGATGTCGACGCGCTCGACGGCTTCGAGGCGGCCGGAGAACTCGTCCCAGGCGGAGACCTCGCTCTGCATCACGGTGGCGACCGACGCGGGCGTGGCCTGCGGCGCCGCCGGGGCGGTCGTCGCCTCGGCTTGCGTGCCGGTCAGCATGAAGACGGCCGCGGGGATGGCGGCGAGGGCAGCGACGGCAGTCAGCGCTGCCCAGAGGCGCCGGCGGGCGGCGGATGTGCTTGTTGTCATGGATTCCTCCGGGATCAGGGTTGGCAGGGGTCTTGATTCAGGAACCGGCGCAGCGGCTCGCGCAAGGCTTCGGCCCAGGGCGCCTCGTTGCCGGACTCGCGGTAGGCGACGGGAAAGCCGGTGGCAAAGGGCAGCACCAGTTCGTCGACCGGCACGCCTTCGTCGCGCAGGCGTTGCGCGTAGGCACGTGTCTCGTCGCGCAGCGGGTCGTCCTGCGAAGTGAGCAGCAAGGTGCGCGGCAGACCGGCCAGGCGCATCGCCGAGCCCGGCGTGGCATACGGATGCGTGGCGTCGCTGGCGCGCGGCAGGTACTTGCGCCAGCCGTCGGCCCAGCGGCACCCCACGGGGCCGGCACGCGCATCGCGCAGCGAGGCGGTGGCCACGCACACGTCGAGCATCGGCGACAGCAGGATCTGCCCGGCCAGCATCGGTCCGCCGCGGTCGCGTGCCATCAGCGCCAACGCGGCCGCGAGATTGCCGCCGGCTTCTTCGCCGGCCACGAACAGCGGCCCGCAGCGGCGCTTCGGCTGCATGCCGGCCAGCACCGCATAGGCGGATTCGACCGCCTGCGGAAACGGGTGCGCCGGCGCCAGCGGATAGTCGAACGAGTGCACGCAGGCACCGGCCTGCTTCAGCAGCGCCGCCACCCGCGATCCGCCCGGCGGCGCACCGATGACGAACGCACCGCCATGCAGATGCAGCACCTGCGGCGCGGTGAGGGTCGGTGTACGGAAGGTGGAGGGAAACATCGGCTGCGGCACCCGAGCAATGGGATGCGGCAAAGATAGAGGCGGCCCCCGCGCCGACCAATAGCCATTCGACTCATGGTTCATTTCAGTGAGCAGAACAATTCGGGCCGATCACCAACCAGCACTCAAGGGAACCCATGGACAAGTTCGTCGCGATGCAGGCCTTCGTGCGTGTCGTCGAGGCCGGCACCTTCACGAAGGCGGCCGATTCGCTCGCCATGCCGAAGCCGACCGTCACCCGCCTCGTGCAATCGCTCGAGGCGCATCTGGAGACGCAGCTGCTGAACCGCACGACGCGCCGCGTCACGGTCACGGCCGACGGGGCGGCGTACTACGACCGGGCGCTGCGTCTGCTCAATGACGTGGACGAGCTCGAATCGAGCATGACGCGCGCCAAGGTCAATCCACGCGGGCGCCTGCGCATCGATGTCGGCTCGCCGGTCGGACAGCTGCTGCTGATCCCGGCGCTGCCCGACTTCTACGCGAAGTACCCGAACATCCAGATCGACCTGGGCGTCAGCGACCGGCCGGTCGACCTGATCAGCGAGAACGTCGACTGCGTGCTGCGCGGCGGCGAGATCACCGACCAGTCACTGGTGGCGCGCCGCATCGGCGAGTTCCACTCGCTCGTCTGCGCCACGCCGGCCTACCTCAAGCGACACGGCATGCCGCAGCATCCGCGCGACCTGGAAAGCGACGCCCATACGGTGGTGAACTACTTCTCGCACCGCACCGGACGCGTGTACCCGTTCACCTTCAACAAGGACGGCGAGCGCATCGAAGTGCGCGGTCGCCACGTGCTGTCGGTCAACGACTCGAACGCCGGCCTGGCCGCGGGGCTGGCCGGACTGGGCATCGTGTGGACGACGAGCTTCATGGCGCAATCGCACATCCAGGCCGGCACGCTGCAGCCCGTCCTGCTCGACTGGTGCGCCGATTCGCTGCCCATCCATGTGGTCTATCCGCCGAACCGCCACCTGAGCACCAAGGTGCGCGTGTTCGTCGACTGGGTCGCGGAGCTGTTTGCGCGCAGCGACCTGATTCACCGCAAGTGCAGCCTGCCCAAGGCGGCGGCGAGCGCGCCAGCCGCGACGGAGGCCATGGCATAGGGCTTCATGGACGGTGGCGTTCAAGCCCTTCGCGCGACGCCGCCGCAAGCTTTCCTGCCACGCCATCGACGGTCTGCAAGCCAAGGGCTGATCGAGCTGCGCGACTCGCAGCGCGACGCTCGCCCGCACGACTGGGCCGTCGGTGGCCGCTCGCTAGCAGCGCAAGGCAAGAGCAGCTTCCATTTCGACCGCATCACCGACGAGACCGACACGAAGGACGAGAAGGCGCAATACATCCGCATGCGGCCTAGGGCCGGTGCAAGCACGCTTGTCGGGGCCGATGAAAGGCGACACCATGATCGTGCTGTCTTCACCACCCGGGCATGACCATGAACCAGCCGTTGACCTTCGCACTCGCCGCCGCCATCGTCTCCTGCGCGATACCGGTTCCCGCCATGGCCGCCGCGGACACGAAGTCCGACGCGGCCAAGGCCGGAGACCGCTGCGAGGAGGCGGTCGCCGAGACCGTGCGCCGCATGCGCGGCCGCGACGCGCAAGAGGTGGAGTTCGTCGGCGCCAAGCGCGCCATCGCCCCGGCGCCCGACGCCGACGAGACCGGCGTGAAGGGCGAGGGGCGCTATCGCAGCCCGGGCGGCACGATGTCGTTCAGCTACAGCTGCGCCTTCAACGCCAGGACCGGCGGCACCTCGGGCGTGATGTTCCGCGAGACCGGCGGCACGCGATCGGGCAGCGGCGCGGCGTGGGAGCCGGACCTCACCCACTTCTCGCCCGAGGCCTGCGAGACGGCGGCGGCATCGCAGCTCAAGCAGAAGTACCCGCGCGTCGGGCGCATTGCGTTCGGCTCCGATTCGCGCCAGCTGCGCCCCGCCGCCGATGCGCATACCAGCGTCGAAGGCCAGGGCGCCGTGCAGCGCGCGCCGGGGATGAATTCGATTCCGTTCCGCTACCGGTGCGAGATCGAAACGCGCAGCGGGAAGGTCGTGAGCGTGACGACCCAGGACTGAGCTGCGTCGTCTCCGGGCGCCGCAACCGCAGGTCCGCTGTCGGCGCTCCCTCGAGGAGCGCCGTGCGGCGCTCCAGGGATGGGTCATGTGGAGACGGTGCCGGCACGAGTCACTGCCGGGCTACTTGGCGCGGGTTCCCTCGCTCGCCTCGCCACCGTCTGCGACATCGTAGGTCTGCCATCGTCCGACGCAAATCCCCGAGTCTGGGGGCGGTCTCCCCCCTCGTTCTTGGACCCCGCGCGTGCACGTGCAGACGTAGCATGCACGCCCAACCCCAAGGAGGAGACACACCATGATCGAGCTCGTCGCCGTGGCCGGGTTCGTCGCGTTCTGCGGCGTCCTGTTCTTTCTGGTCTGGGCCGCCAACGGCGGCGTCGTGGCGCCGAAGACGACACGCGACGTGCCGGGCGCGGGCACCGCCGGCGATGGTGGCTCCGGGGGCCGGGGCGACAGCGGAAGCAGCTGCTGACGACCGTTCCACGACGGAAACAGAGGCTTCCGTCGAACCTCGCTATCGCACGCCCGGCACCCGTATCGTTCCCTTGCGGCAGCTGTCGCGCACGCCGCTGCCGCAGGCCACCGGCCGCAAGTCCCTCGACAGGCACACCCTCACCTCCGCGAGCTCCGGCCCGGAGCACACGACCGCCAGCCCCCTGTTCGTGATGGAAGGGTTGCTGTCGCGGATGGCCTTGGACACCGCCTGTGCCGTCGTCTGCTGAGTTCGCGACCCCGGCTGGAGCTGCTCAGGGATGCGGATCGCATTGCGCGCGTCGTCAGCCGCCTTGAAATACGCCTTGGCCTCCATGCCGCTGCATGTGCCGTGCTTGCGCCACTCGTGCGCGACCAGCTTCTCGCTCGGAAACACGGTCCTGCCGAAATTGCGCGCCTCCTCGGTCAGACGGGCGCCGGCGGCGCAGGTGCTGGGATAGCCGCCGTTGGCGTACTGCGGCCACAGGCCGTGCAGCACGAAGCCGTACCGCGCGCTGCCGCACTGCTGGCTGTCGTCGGGATGCTTCTCGCAATACACCGGCGACCACGACAGCGTCAGCACGTAGTAGTCGAACTGGCCCACGGCGTCGGCCGTGGCGGTGTCGACGCGACGCTTCGCGCCGGCATCCGCGCCGGCCGCGAGCAGCGCCAGCATGACGATCAGGACACGGACCATCGTTTCCCTCCTTCGAGGCCGCGACGATAGCGCGGTCTCACGCCTGCCGACACACGACAGGCGGCGTATCGCGTCCTCGATGTCCTGCGCCGGCATCGTCCCGTAGCCGAACGCCAGCCCCCTGAATCGAAGCAGCCGGTCTCGCGTGCCCGGGGCGCCGCTCGGCGCGGCTCAGAACAGACCGAGCTTGTCCGCCGAATCGAATACCGCGCGCGTGAGCTCCATCATCTGCCCCTGCACGTCCTGCGACGGCGGGGAGCTCGCCTTGGCGGTCCACAGCAGCTTGCCGGTCGTGGCATCGGTGAGCCGGCTGTTGGCGGCATAGCCGGTCGTCACCTGGCCCCCGCCGATGGGCGCCGAGACGCCGACCCCGGCCCCCACACGTCCGCTGCCGAAGCCGAAGCCACCGAGTCCGACGGAAAAGCCCGGGCTGATGGTGCTGCCGTAGGGCGCGATGTGCTGGGTGAGGATGGCGCGCGCGCCCGCGGAGCGGGCGGCCTGCGCATAGCTCGAATCCGCGCCCGCGGTGTTCTCGGCCGCCAGCACGGGGGTTGCGCCGCGCGCGACGATTTCAGCCGCGACACGGTCCTGGCAGATGCGCCGGATCACCGCTTCGTGGGCTTCACAGGCCACCAGAACCCGCGCCCCGCGCAGCGATGCGGCGGGACGGTCCGGATCGGCCCACTGCGCGTCGAGCTGCGTCGAGGCGCATGCGGCGAGCAGCGCGCCGGCGGCACAGGCGACGATCGCCCGAACACGATGGGCGCAAGCGGATTCGCGGGTCGCATTCATGACAGCTCTCCTTTGCGGTCGGCGCGAAACGCCTGGCACAAAGCATAGGAGGGCGCGCGGGGCAGCGCGTGCCGCTCGCTCGGAAACGGACAACTCCTACGCGCCCTCGGGCGCGGCGACTACATCCGCGTTGCCCGCAAGGTTTTCTGGTACCGGAATCGTTTGCCGGACATGGCCGGGCGCTTTCGTCGCGAGGGCGGCCCGCGCAAACGTCACGATCCGTAACCCAGGTGTCCGGGAAGGCCTGCTTTCCCCGCTGCGGTTACACAAACGCCGCGCCGACCCCGCGAATCGGGGGGCATCCCGACGCCGCGCGGACGCCGGCACCGCTGTTGCATAGGTCTTCCTGCCTCCATACCTCCGGAAGGAAGAACACAACATGCAACGCACTCGAACACTGGCCCGCTTCGCCCTGCCCTCGCTCGCCCTGGCGGCCACGCCGGCATTCGCCGGCCTCACGCTGACATCGCCGCTGGAGCTCTCGGGTACCGGGCTCGGCGCGGTGAACACCGTCCTGACCATCCATGCCAACCAGAACGCCAGCTTCGAGTCCGGCAGCGTGGCGGTCGACCCGGCCACCAACCTGAAGGTGCTCAGCGGCGACGCGCTCAACGGCAACTCGCAGACAGGACTGCACACGCTCGGTGAACTCGGCATCTCGTCGGCCAGCGACCTGCGCGTGGTGTTCAACGCGGTGGAACCGGGCAACGCCCGCGACATCACGCTCACCGACCTCGTCCTGACCATCTACGACACCGCGGGCGGGGTGCTGTTCAAGTCCGGCTCCTTCACCGACACCTTCCTCCCGAACACCCTGGCAGGCGTCGGCAACTCCGGCTATGCCTTCGGCCTCGATGCGGCGGATGTCACGGCCGCCGCTTCGCTGTTCACGGGCAGCTTTGCCGACTATCGCGTCGGGTTGTCGGCCGAGGTGACCGGGTTCAGCGGCGGTCCGGAGACCTTCTTCGTCGGGTCGGCACAGGTGCTCACGCCGGTTCCCGAGCCGGGCACGACCGCCCTGCTGCTCGCAGGTCTGGGCGTGCTGGGCTTCGTGGCCAAGCGACGCAGCCGGATCGAGTAGCCGCGCGCGCAGGGGGCATCGCCGCGCCCCCTCCCTACAGGAAGCCGGGGATCGCGAGGCTCCAGCGCTGCGCAAACGGTGCCAGCGACGGCATCACGTCGGGATGCAGCGCCACGCCGCTGCTGCGCTGGCGTTCGCGCAGCGCCAGCGCGCGCTCGCCCGGCAAGCGGACCGCCGGCTGGCCGGGCTTGACCGGAGCGGTTCGGCACGACTGCGCGAGCCAGCCGGTGGATGCGACGAACGCATCGCGACCGCCGAAGGCCGCGGGATCGAGCACCTGCAGAAACACGGACGCGCCCCAGCGCTTCTCGGCGTTGCCACGGCTCGCCCCGGCCAGTCCGCCGGTCAGCGCCTCCACGAGCAGGCCCAGCGCGAAGCCCTTGTAGCCCAGGTCCATGCCGCCGAGCGGCAGGATGGCGCCCGGCGGATCGGCGAGCATCACGCGCGGGTCGTCGCTGGCCTCGCCCCTGTTGTCCACCAGCCATGGTCCTGGCAGGCGCTCGCCGGTGCCCGCGCGGTTCATGCGCGCCGTCATGCCGTTGGTCGTCGTGGACGCGCTGATGTCGATCAGCACCGGGTCACCGTCGGTCGGAAATCCCGCGGCGATGGGATTGGGCGTGTAGCGCCCGGCCATTGCGCCATGCGGCGCCACCGACGCCACCGCCGGATCCGAACAGCTCAGAAGCATCACCAGCCCGCGGTCGGTGGCGTGCTTCAGGTAGGCGGCCAGGCAGGCGATGTGGTGCGAGCGACGGATCACCACCGTGACCACCGCCTGCGCCTTCACGCGATCGAAGGCCAGCTGCATGGCCTTGTGCACCAGCCAGGGGCCGGGCAGGTAGCGCCCGTCCCAGGTGACCGCCCCGGGATGGTCGTGCACCACCTCGGGCTCGCCCTCCACGGTCATGCGGCCGCTCTCGATGTCGCGCAGGTATGCGGCGAGCAGCTGCAAGCCGTGCGTCGTGTGGCCGAGCAGGTCGGCCTCGACGAGCGTCTGCGCGACGAGCTGCGCCTGTTCGGTGCGCAAACCGGCCCGCGACAGCAGGTGTTCGGCAAAACCCTGTAGCGCTCGCACTTCAAAGCGTTGCCAATTGGATGCTTCGTTGGGGTTGGTCGCCATGTGCAGCTGCTCCAAGGGATTGTAGTATTGTCATACAAACGTCCGGAGACAAGGCATGACGATGATGGGCCGCATAGCAAGCTTGGTGGTCGGGGCAAGCCTCGCAGCGTTCGGCGCTCAGGCGCTGGCGCAGGAGAAGCTGACGATCTGGTGGGGCAAGGGCTTCTACAAGGCGGAGGACGACGCGCTCTTCGACGCCATCAAGAAGTTCGAGCAGAAGACCGGCGTCAAGATCGAGCTCTCGCAGTACCCGCCACAGGACATGATCCCCAAGACCGTGTCGGCGCTCGACGCCGGCACCGTCCCCGACGTCGTCTACGGCGACGTGTTCGACTTCCAGGTCACCGGCAAGTGGGCCTTCGACGGCCGGCTCGAGGACATCACCGACATCATCACGCCGATCAAGGGAAGCTTCCTGCCCGAGGCGCTGGCCACCACCTGGCTCTACAGCGACAAGGCGAAGAAGAAGGCGTACTACGCCTTCCCGATCAAGCAGCAGACGATGCACATCGAGTACTGGAGCGACATGCTCCAGGCCGCCGGCTTCAAGGAATCGGACATTCCGACGAGCTGGAAGGACTACTGGTCGTTCTGGTGCGACAAGGCCCAGCCGGCCTACCGCCAGAAGACCGGGCAGCGCACCTACGCCATCGGCAATCCGATGGGCGTGGACTCGAGCGACTCGTTCTACTCGTTCCTGACCTTCATGGACCAGTACAACGTGAAGCTGGTCGACGACGGCGGCAAGCTGCTGGTCGACGATCCGAAGGTGAAGCAGGGCCTGGTGGCCGCGCTGAAGGACTACACCGACATCCACGTCAAGGGCTGCACGCCGCCTTCGTCGGTGAACTGGAAGGACCCCGACAACAACGTCGCCTTCCACAACAAGACGACGATGATGACGCACAACGCGACCATCTCCATCGCGGCCAAGTGGCTCGACGACTCGAACAATGCGACGCTCACGCCGGAGCAGCGCGCCACCGCGCAGAAGAACTACAACGAGCTGATCCGCACGGCGGGCTTCCCGAACAAGCCGGACGGCAGCAAGCCGGTGTACCGCGCCGCGGTCAAGACCGGCGTCATCTTCACCAACGCACCCAACATGAAGCGCGCGAAGGAGTTCGTCGCCTTCATGCTGAATGAAGACAACCTCACGCCGTACGTCGAAGGCGCGCTCGGCCGCTGGTTCCCGGTGACGCAGGCGGCGACCAAGCGTCCGTTCTGGCAGGCCGATCCGCACCGTCGCGCAGTGCACGGCCAGTTCTCGGCCGGCACGGTGCCGTTCGAATTCACGAAGAACTACAAGTTCACCATCCTCAACAACGAGAACGTGTGGGCCAAGGCGATGAGCCGGATCATCAACGACAAGATCCCGGTCGAGCAGGCCGCCGACGAGCTGATCGCGCGCATCAAGGCGGTGGCTGGTTGAGTTCGGTGCAGGCACCGGTTCGCGCCGAGCGAGGCCCCGTGGCCGCGCCGCGCGAAGTCGGCGCGCCGCGGCGGCGCATGTCGCCGTGGCAGGCGTGGGGGCTGATCATGATCGCCCCCTACGTGCTCATCTTCATCGCGTTCGTGCTGTACCCGGTGGGCTATGGCCTGTGGCTCGCACGCCATCCGGCCAGCTACGTGCGCCTGTTCGACGATCCCATCTTCTACCGCACGGTCGTCAACACGCTGGTGTTCCTCATCGTCGGCATCAACATCAAGATGATGCTCGCGCTGTTTCTCTCGGGCTTTTTCGTGCATGAGCGGGTGTGGATCCGCTGGCTGTCGCTGCTGTTCATCCTGCCGTGGGCGGTGCCGTCGATCCCGACGATCCTGTCGATTCGCTTCATGCTGAACCCCGAGTGGGGCCTCATCAATTCGCTGATCTTCCGCTTCACCGCCGCCGACGGCCCGAACTGGCTGCAGCAGCCGACGCTCGCGCTGGCGCTTTCCATCACGGTGCACATCTGGAAGTCGCTGCCGTTCTGGACGCTGATCCTCGTCGCCGGACGCCTCGCCATCCCGAACGAGATGTACGAAGCGGCGGCCGTCGACGGCGCGTCGCGCTGGCAGAAGTTCCGCTTCATCACCTGGCCGTCGCTGCGAACCCTCTACCTCACGTCGACGCTGCTGTCGACGATCTGGACACTGGGCGACTTCAACAGCGTCTACCTGCTGACCGGCGGCGGGCCGGCCGATCTCACGCACGTCATGGCCACGCTCGGGCTGCGCTACCTGCGGCTCGATCAGGTCGACCTGTCGATGGCGACCATCGTCTGCGCGCTGCCGCTGGTCCTGCCGTTGGTCTACTTCATGATGAAGCGCCTGTCGAAATGAAGCTGACCCGCCGCCGCATCACCAACGAAGCGAAGCTGCTGCTGATCGGCGTCCCGGTCCTGCTGTGGACGCTGCTGCCGATCTACCACCTGTTCCTGTTCGCGATCTCGCCGAAGGAGTCGGCCTTCGCCGGCAAGCTGTGGCCCGACCACCCCACGCTCGGAAACTTCGCGCGGGTGTTCGGGCAGAAGCACTACTTCCTCGAGCACTTCTGGCTGCAGATGTGGAACTCCCTGCTGATCGCGGTGGCGGTCGGCGCCGCGACGCTGGTGATCGCGACCTTCGCCGCCTTCGCGATCAGCCGGCTCAGGGTGCGCGGCGGCCGCTGGGTGATGAACCTGGCGCTGTTCACCTACTTCATCCCGGCGGCGTTTCTCGCCGTGCCCATGTACAAGACCATGGGCAACTACGGACTGCTGAACAAGCAGGCCTCGCTGATCCTGGCCATGATCACCATCGCGACGCCGTACGCGATCTGGGTGCTCAAGCAGGCGTCGGACAAGTTGCCGCTCGAGCTCGACGAAGCCGCGCGCATCGATGGCGCCTCGCCGTGGCAGCTGTTTCGCCTGGTGTACCTGCCGCTGATGACGCCGTCGATGGTGGCGGTGGGCACCTACGCGTTGCTGCTGGCCTGGAACGAATACCTGTACGCCTTCCTGCTGCTGTCCAACGACAGGAGCGTCACGCTGGCGGTCGCGCTGGGCAACTTCCTCGCCGCCGACGACTCGCCGTGGGAGCTGCTGATGACCACCGGCCTCATCTACGCGCTGCCGCCGGCGGCGATCTATTACGCGTTCAAGCGCTACATGGTCTCCGGCCTCACCGCCGGCGCAGTCAAGAGCTGAAAGCAAAGCCGCATGGCCACCGTCTCCTTCCAGAACATCCAGAAGTCCTTCGGCACCACGAAGGTGATCCACGGCATCGACTTCGACATCGACGAAGGCGAGTTCATGGTCCTCGTGGGCCCGTCGGGCTGCGGCAAGTCGACGCTGCTGCGCATGCTGGCCGGCCTGGAGGAGATCAACGAGGGCACGATCGCCATCGACGGCAAGGTGGTCAACGAGGTGGAGTCCAAGGACCGCGACATCGCGATGGTGTTCCAGAGCTACGCGCTGTACCCGCACATGACGGTGGCCGACAACATGGGCTTCAGCCTGCGACTGCGGCGAGCCGATGCCGGGTTGATCGGCGAGCGCGTCGCGCACGCGGCGAAGATCCTCAACCTCGAGCCCTACCTGCACCGCTTCCCGCGGGAGCTGTCGGGAGGCCAGCGGCAGCGGGTGGCGATGGGTCGCGCGATCGTGCGCGACCCCAAGGTGTTCCTGTTCGATGAGCCGCTGTCCAACCTGGACGCCAAGCTGCGCGTCGCGATGCGCTCGGAAATCAAGGCGCTGCACCAGCGGTTGCGGACCACCACCGTCTACGTGACGCACGACCAGGTCGAGGCGATGACGATGGCCGACCGCATCGTCGTCATGCAGGACGGCCGCATCGAGCAGATCGGCTCGCCGCTCGCGCTGTACGACCGGCCCGACAACCTGTTCGTCGCGCAGTTCATCGGCTCGCCGGCGATGAACGTCGTGCAGGGCACGCTGCGGCGCGGCGGCGGCGGCGCCCTCCATGTCGAGGCCGAAGGCGGCGTGCGCTGGCCGCTCAACGGCCACGGCGGCGCCGATGGCCAGCGCGTGGTGTACGGCGTGCGGCCGGAACACCTGTCGCTGGGCGGCGCCGATGCGCCGGTGCAGGCCCAAGTCATCGTCGTGGAGCCCACGGGCGCCGAAACCGAGCTGCTGGTGCAGGTGGGCAGCGCGCAGGTCATCGTCGTGCTGCACGGCCGGACGCAGGTCCAGCCGGGCGATCGGGTCGGGCTGACGATCGACATCGATCGCGTGCATCTGTTCGACGCCGGCACCCAGCTGGCCCAACGCGCGTAGTGCATGCACGCAACACCCCCGCGCGCGCGGGCGGTGTTGCGTGAAAAAGTGGCGCCCGGCGGCGCCCACCCCTCAAGAGTTCGCGGCAACCTGTCGACACCGAAAGGACCGACAACGTTGGAACCCGCATGCATTCCACCCCTTGCGTCACCGACTCGGCCAGCCTGCGCCAACAGCTGATGGCGGCCGATCCGATGCAGCGCGCCATGGCGCTGCACGCCCTCGAGATCGAAGTGCAGCGCGCCGCACCGGCGCGCCAGTCCCTGAGCCACGAAGCGGCCCGCTTCGCGGCCCGCGGCATCCCCTACTACGCCCTGCACGACCGCCACTTCCAGGATTGGGTCGGCAAGGCCGTTTCCTACTGGGAACGGCTGCAGGCCGCCCGCTAGCGTCTAGCGTCCACGCGACCGAAGCGCGCGACTCCGTCCGGCCCCTTGCGGGGGGACAGCTGCTGGCGCGCGCCCACGAGCTGCGCGGTGCCAATCCGCCTGGATTGGCACCGCCGCCCGGATGACAGCGTCAATGTGGTGATCCCCGTGCTTCCCTGAGCATCGCGGGCCGGTGGTCCGACCTCGCTTGTGTGCAGCGCCGCCGATCGAGCGGGGTTCTCTGTGACTGCCTCGGCGCTGGGATGAATTGAACCAGCAAGACGATGGCGCGAGAACTGAAAGCTCTTACAGGTTGCGCAGCCGGGCGCTTTCGGCTGCGGCCGAGCGGACGGCGATGCCGCCCTCAAGTTGTGCCCCGGTCGGTCGATATGGCAGTGGGACCGCCATGAACTCGCTGACCTCCATTGCGCAATCCGGCCTGAACGCCGCCCTGTTCCGCCTGGATGCGGCGGCCGGCAGCGTCGCCAGGGCATCCGTTCGGCAGGACGTGCAAGGCGCCGGGACGACAGAAGATCTTGCCGACGATCTGGTGCAGCAGGTGGTGGCGGCCTATGCGTTCAAGGCGAACCTGAAGGTGATTCAGACCCAGCAGGACATGCTGGGCAGCCTGCTCGACGTCACGGCGTAAAGACGCCCCTCAGGCGGCGCGCTCGTGCACCCACTCGCGCTGGCTCAGCGTGGCGAGCAAGGCGTCGGCCGCCGCCACTTCCTCCGGCGTCATGTCACGCCAGTCGCCTTCGCGTTCGCGCACCTGGGCCGTGTCGACTTCGGGCGCGTAATCGATCTCCTCGAGCTCGCCGCCCACGTGGGCAACGGGCAGGTGCGGGGCCTCGACCAGGATGCGGGTGTCGTCACCGTTGCGGGCGGCGCCCCGGTGGCCGTCCCAGTACAGACGCAGTCGATAGAGAGCGATGCTCATGGCGAAATCTCTTTACCCTTGTCGGGCAAGCTGCGTGCCCACGCCGCACGCCCACGATCACAGGCTAGTCCGCTGCCGCAGTCTTCGCATCCTTCACTTGAGTGGTGACCCCCTAGGAATCAACCCGCAAGGACGCACAGGCCGCCGCGCTATATCAACGCGCAGCAACTCGACTGCGACGACACGCCCCTTTTGCTGAATACTTCAGTCCGATCCATTGCCCAGGGAGATGCGCCCATGACCACGAGCAAGATCCTGATCGCGCAAGGCGGCGGCCCCACCGCGGTGATCAACCAGTCGCTGGTCGGCGCCGTGCTCGCCGCACGTCGATCCCGCCAGATCGACGTCGTCTACGGCGCACGCCACGGCGTGCGCGGCATCGTCAACGAGGACCTGGTCGACCTGACGCAGGAAACGACCGACAACCTGGAGCGTGTCGCGGCCACGCCGGCATCGGCGCTGGGCTCGACGCGCGACAAGCCCGACGTCAAGTACTGCCAGGAGATCTTCAAGGTGCTGCGCGCCCACGAGATCGGCCAGTTCTTCTACATCGGCGGCAACGACTCTTCCGACACCGTGCGCATCGTCAGCGAGGAAGCCCGCAAGGCGGGCTACCCGCTGCGCTGCATGCACATCCCGAAGACCATCGACAACGACCTCGTCGGCAACGACCACACGCCCGGCTTCCCGTCCGCCGCGCGCTTCGTGGTGCAAGCCTTCGCCGGCGCGAACCTGGACAACGCCGCGCTGCCAGGCGTGTACGTCGGCGTCGTCATGGGCCGCCACGCCGGCTTCCTGACGGCGGCCGCCGCGCTGGCCCGCAAGTATCCCGACGACGGCCCCCACCTGGTCTATTTGCCGGAGCGAAGCTTCTCGACCGAGCGATTCCTCGCCGATGTGAAAGCCGTCCACGACCGGCTGGGCCGCTGCATCGTCGCCGTCTCCGAAGGGATCCACGACGCGTCCGGCACGGCGATCGCGAGCCAGCTCGCCAAGACGGTCGAGCGCGACGCGCACGGCAACGTGCAGCTGTCCGGCACCGGCGCGCTGGCCGACCTGCTGTGCGACCAGATCAAGGACCAGCTGAAGATCAAGCGGGTGCGCGGCGACACCTTCGGCTACCTGCAGCGCTCCTTCCTCGGCTGCGTGTCCGACGTCGACCAGCGCGAGGCACGCGAAGCGGGCGAGCGCGCCGTGCAGTACGCGCTGTCCGGCGCCACCGACGGCTCGGTGGCGATCACGCGCACCGGCGACTACGCGGTCGGCTATTCGCTGCTGCCGCTCGAGACGGTCGCCGGCAAGACGCGGGTGATGGAAGACGATCTCATCGCTGCCAGCGGCACCGATGTGACCGACGCCTTCCGCCGCTATCTGCAGCCGCTGCTGGGCGCGGGCATGCCGGAGGCCTCGCGGCTGCGCGCACCGGCGGTCGCCAAGGTGCTCAACGCCGGGCGCTGAGCTGCCGTCAGGTCGGCGCGGCCCGCGTCCTGGCGCGCGCGGTGTCCACTGACCAGGTGCCCGGACCCGCGGCGGCGAGGTACAGGAAGACGAAGCAGTACAGCACCGCCGCATCGCCCTGGTTGATCACCGGCAGCAGGGGCGCGCCCCGCGAGGCGTGGCCGATGAAGTAGGCCGCCGCCATCTCGCCCGACAGCACGAAGGCCACCGGTCGGGTGAACAGCCCGATGAGCAGCAGGATGCCGCCGACCAGCTCGAGGATGCCGGCGATGCCCGTCATCGAGAACGGATCGACGTTGTCGAACATGGCGATGTGCGGCCAGTGCAGCAGCTTGGCCGTGCCATGCAGCAGGAAGATGTAGGCGCTGACGATGCGCAGCACCGCGAGCAGTTGCGGCTGCCAGGGGGAGAGGAAGGCGGGTTTGGCGTTCATGCGAGCGGGCTCCGACAAAAGGCGCCCACTATCGGCAGCGACCGCCCTCTCGTCAACGCAGCCCTCAATACAACGAGGGTTCTCCCGCAGGCCGCGTCTTGAAGCGCTTGTGCACCCAGAGGTACTGGGCCGGGTTGCGCCGGATCTCGGACTCGATCCATCGGTTCATCGCGGCGGTATCGGCCAGCGGGTCGTCGCTCGGGAAGTCGGTCCACGGATCGAGGAAGCGAACGCGGTAGCCGGCCCCGCGCGGCAGCATCTCGGCGACGACCGGCTGCACCACCATGTCGAGCGCGCGGGCCATGCGTGAAGGTGCGAGCAGCGTCGCCGCCGGCACGCCGAAGAAGGGCACGAAGGCGGCATCGCGCTCGCCGAAGTCCATGTCGGGCAGGTTGAAGAACGCCCACCCCTTGCGGATGGCACGGATCAGCGGCTTTGCCGAATCGCTGCGCGGGAACACCTCCCCCTGGTTGAAGCGCAGCCGCCCGCGGCGGATTGCAGCGTCCATCACCGGGTCGCTCTGCTCCTGGTAGATCGATGCGACCTGCTGGCGCTGGAACAGCTGCGTCGCCGCGCCGGCGACGTCGAGCGCCATGAAGTGCGGCACCAGCCACATCACCGGCCGTTCACTGCGCTCGGCGAGCGACACGTCGCCCTCGACCCGAATCAGGCGGCGCAGTCGATCGGGGGAGGCATACCACAGCAGGCCGCGCTCGACGATGCTGCGGCCCAGCCATTCGAAATGCTCGCGCACCAGCGCGCGACGCTGCGCGGCGGGCAGGTGCGGCAGGCACAGCTCGACGTTGCGGGTGGCGATCGCCCTGCGCGAGGCGGCCAGGCCGTACAGCAGCCAGCCGACGCCGCGGCCCAGCCCGGCCAGCAGCGGCAGGGGCAGCCAGTGCAGCAGCCAGAAGATCGCGAGCAGCAGGCGAGAGCCCAAACCTCAGTCCCTTCGATGCGGCGCCGCCGCGCCGTCGGTGGGGGCGGTGCCGCGTGGTGTCTTGTAGCGGTCGTAGCCCCACAGGTACTGCTGAGGCCGTTGCCGGATCAGGCGCTCCATGGCCCGGTTCACGGCCGCGGCGGATTCTGCCTGACCCTCGCCGCCCGTCGGCAGCGCCTCGTCGAAGCGCGACAGGTGCACCACGTAGCCGCGCCCGTGCGCCAGCCGCTCGCCCCAGGCGAGGATGAGCGCCGCGCCCGTCTGCTGCGCGAGCCGCGCCGCCAGCGTCATCGTGTATGCAGGCCTGCCGAAGAATGGCGCCCATACGCCCATGTCGTGGGGCGGGACCTGATCGGGCAG
Source organism: Piscinibacter sp. XHJ-5 (assembly GCF_029855045.1). GTDB lineage: Bacteria > Pseudomonadota > Gammaproteobacteria > Burkholderiales > Burkholderiaceae_C > Albitalea. Next base: position 741,471 of record NZ_CP123228.1, on the reverse strand, counting down.
CAGCCCGACCGCCTCGCCGCGCCGCAGGGCCCGCATCATCTGCCGCACGCCCGCCAGCGTAGCCGGCGCGGCGGCCAGCCCGGGCCGTTCCCGCGCGGTGTCGACCAGCTCGCGCAGCCAGGCCTTGCGCGCGGGCCGGTACAGCACGGTGATCGGGCCGTGCCGGGCGGCGTACCGCTCGGCGTACGCCTGCGCGGTGACCTCGAAGCAGCCCATGTGCGGCGTGAGGAAGACAATGCCCTGGCCGCGCGCGTGGGCGTCGTCGATGAGCCCATCGCCCTCCCAGGTCACGTGCCGAAGGATGGAGCGCGACGCCGGGCGCATCCAGAGGTAGGGCAGCTCGGTCAGCAGCCGGCCGGCCTCGGCGATCGCCGCCCGCGACGGTGGCCCGGACACGCCTGCCTGCCGGGCGTTGTCCTGGAAGCGGCGGCGGTAGAGCGGTGAGAGCACGTAGCTCAGCCAACCGAGTGCGCCGCCCATCACGTGCAGAAGCCACAAGGGCCAGCGCGACAGCCAGCGGAACAGGGTGAGCATGTTTCTTATAATCGCCAGGTCGCCGAGTTACTGAACTACTTGCGGGGCGACGCAGCAAACGCCGGTTCACGGGATTGCTGCCGGACGCCAAGTCCAACAAATTCCGCTAAAGCGTTCGCCGCTCCCCTCACATCAGGCCGGCAACGCATCCGCAACCTGATGGAGTTTACGAGTGACGAACGATTTCCTTTTCACTTCCGAGTCGGTCTCGGAGGGCCATCCGGACAAGGTGGCCGACCAGATCTCCGATGCGATCCTGGACGCCATCTTCGCGCAGGACCCGCGCTCGCGCGTCGCCGCGGAAACGCTGTGCAACACCGGCCTCGTGGTGCTGGCCGGTGAGATCACGACCAACGCCCACGTCGACTACATCCAGGTCGCCCGCGACACCATCAAGCGCATCGGCTACGACAACACCGAGTACGGCATCGACTACAAGGGTTGCGCCGTCCTGGTGGCCTACGACAAGCAGTCGAACGACATCGCGCAGGGCGTCGACCAGGCGAGCGACGATCACCTGAACACCGGCGCGGGCGACCAGGGCCTGATGTTCGGCTATGCCTGCGACGAGACGCCCGAGCTGATGCCCGCGCCCATCTACTACGCGCACCGCCTCGTGGAGCGGCAGGCCCAGCTGCGCAAGGATGGCCGCCTGCCCTTCCTGCGCCCGGACGCCAAGAGCCAGGTCACCCTGCGCTACGTCAACGGCAAGCCGCACAGCATCGACACCGTGGTGCTGTCGAGCCAGCACTCGCCCGAGATGAGCGACGGCAAGAAGATGAAGCCCGCGTTCACCGAGGCGGTGATCGAGGAGATCATCAAGCCGGTGCTGCCGAAGGAATGGCTCAAGGAGACCAAGTTCCTGATCAACCCGACCGGCCGATTCGTCGTCGGCGGCCCGCAGGGCGACTGCGGGCTGACCGGCCGCAAGATCATCGTCGACACCTACGGCGGCGCGTGCCCGCACGGCGGCGGCGCCTTCTCCGGCAAGGATCCCACGAAGGTCGACCGCTCGGCGGCCTACGCGGCGCGCTACGTGGCGAAGAACATCGTCGCTTCCGGCCTGGCGCGCCAATGCCAGATCCAGGTGGCCTACGCCATCGGCGTGGCCCGGCCGATGAACGTGACGGTCTACACCGAAGGCACCGGCGTCATCCCCGACGACAAGATCGCCGCGCTGGTCAACGAGCACTTCGACCTGCGTCCGAAGGGCATCATCCAGATGCTGGATCTGCTGCGCCCGATCTATGCCAAGACCGCCGCATACGGACACTTCGGCCGCGAGGAGCCGGAGTTCTCGTGGGAGAAGACCGACAAGGCGAAGACGCTGCGCGCCGCAGCCGGCCTGTAACCCGTCCGGCGTCTCGCAAGAGCCCCATCGAAGGTTCGATGGGGCTTTTTTCTTGCCGGCCTACTGCGACGGAGGCGGCTGCCCATACAGCGGCGAGCGCGGCCCGGCCAGCACGCCGTTGTAGCGGGGCGCCGCGAGCATGCGCGCGTTGGCGATGCCGGCGTAGTTGTATGCCGCATCGGTGGCGGTGCCGATGATCTGCTTCACGACGGCGGTCACCAGCAACCCCACCAGCCCGCCCTGCGACTGCTGCTGTTGCTCCGCGGACGACGCAAAGGCCTGCCCCTGCCACAGCAGCGCCCCGCTGCGCAGGTCGACGATGCGGGCCTCGACATCGACCCGGGTCTCGCTCGAGACGACGGCATAGCTGGTGCCGTAGCGCTTGACCCGGATGTACACCGCGGCATCGGCGCCGAACACATCGCGAAGCTTGGTGTACGGGATGTCGTGCGCGTCGCTTGCCGTCTGCACGCCGTTCTGCCGGAAGGTCTCGTCGACCAGCGTCACCGGCAGAACGTAGTACCCGGCTTCGGACAGCGGCTGCGTCGCATGCGACCACACGCTGGATGTGGCCTTGATGTCGGGCGAGTCGTTGACCGGCGGCATGACGAGCAGGGTCGCGGGCTTGGCCTTCATCCATGCCGAGTAGTCGTGCGGCGGCGCCTTCGTCGCGCAGCCGCCAAGGACCATGAGGCCCGCGACGCAGACCCACAGGAAAGCTCGTTTCGCATTCATGCCGGGCTGCCTTTCCTTGCGGCGGTGTCGTTCTTCGTGGGGGTGTCCAGGCGCTTGAGCAGCCGGTCCATGTAAGGCGACGACTCGGGGAACGCCACCTTTTCGGCCTGCCACAGCTGGCGCGCCTGGTCGGCGTTGCCGGTGTCGAGATGAAGCATGCCCAGGTGGGCGCGGAATCCGGGCGGCAGCTGCGCGCCGGCGCCACGCGCCTTCTCGGCCTGGGCCTCCATCAAGCGGATCTGCTCGACCGGGCTGGAGCCGGCCCGCAGCAGCGTGTCGTACTGCTGGCGCGGGAAGGTCTCCCACTGGTAGAGCGGCGCGACCTTCGTGGCACAGGCGGCCAGGCCCATCGCGCAGCCGGCGATTGCCAGCCGGCGCAGCGCGGCAGTGCCGATCATCGACGCACCTCCTGGCCCCACTGCCCCGCATCCCGGGCGGCGACCAGGGTGTTCACCGCCTCGCGCATGGCCAGGTCGAGAACCTTGCCGTTGAGCGTGGCGTCGTATCCGGCCGTTCCGCCGAAGCCCAGCACCTCCCGGTTCGACAGCTCGTATTCGCCGGCGCCGCGCGCCGAGAAGACGACCTCGGACGTGAGGCTGTTGACGATGTTCAGCGTGATCTTCGCGTACGCCACCTGGCTCTTGCCGCGACCGAGGATGCCGAAGAACTGGTGGTCGCCGACCTCCTTGCGGCCGAACTCGGAAATGTCGCCGGTGACGACATACGACGCGCCCCGCAGCGTCTGCGCGGCGCCCTGGAGCCGGGCCTCCTGCTTGGTCTCGTCCATGTTGTCGCGGTCGAGCACCGAGAAGCGCTGCGTCTGCTGCAGATGCGACACCAGCGTCGTCTTGGCCTGGCTGCCCAGCCGGTCCACGCCGTCGGAGAACACGCCTCGCATGAAGCTCGAGCGGTTGTCGAACTTGCCCACCGAGATCGGCAGACGCGCGCCCGTGTACGGCGCGGCGGCGGATTGAACTTTCTCGACTTGCACGCTGCGCGACGTTTCCGTGGCGCAGCCCGCCAGGGCGAGAACACAGACGGCCGCAAACGCGGCCGAGCGAGGTTGACGCATGGGATCCCTTCCTCCGTTGAAGACATCGCTCGCTTTGACGGGCCAGGGCCCCGAGAGCTTGCAAAAAAGTCTAAGCGAGCCTGGGCGCCGCAGAGGCGCCGCATCGCGCCGCCGGGCTCGACCGTGGCATCGTTCACGCGTCATTCATCATGCAAACGACAACGCCGACTTTGGGCATGATCGGCGCATGCCCACCCTGACGCTCGACGACCTGCGCCGCTACGCCGTCTCGCGCAGCCTCTTCACGCCGACGACGCTGCCGCGCGCCATCACGAAGCTCGGCTTCATCCAGGCCGATCCGATCCGGGCGCCGGCGCGCGCCCAGGACCTGACGCTGCGGCACCGCGTGAGGGACTATCGGGCCGGCGATCTGGAACAACGTTATCCGCGGCTGCCCATCGAGGAGGATTACTTCGTCAACTACGGCTTCGTGACGCGCAACGTCCAGGCGCTCATGCATCCGCGCACCGCCACCGCGGTGTGGGACAGCGCGACGAAAAGACTCGCGGCGGCAGTGCTCGATTTCATCCGCGAGCGGGGCGAGGTGCATCCGCGGGAGGTCGACGCGACATTCGCTCACGGGCGCGTCACCAACTACTGGGGCGGCTCGTCGAGCGCGACGACGCGCCTGCTCGACGGCATGCACTATCGCGGCCTGCTGCGCGTCGTGCGGCGCGAGAGCGGCATCCGCATCTACGCGGCGCACGAGCATCCGCCGCACGAGGAAGATGCGCGGACGCGGCTCGATGCACTGATCGACGTGGTGGTCGCCAAGTACGCGCCGCTGCCGGCAGGTACGCTGGTCACGCTGGTGCGCTTTCTGCGATCGGGCGCGCCGCAGTGGCGCAACGAGCTGGGGCCGGCGCTGCAGCGGGCCAAGCAGCGGCTCGCACACCACCGCATCGACGGCATCGACTGGTACTGGCCGGCACACGAGCGACCGATGTCGGCACGCCACGCACCGAGCGACGAGGCGCGCTTGCTCGCGCCCTTCGATCCCATCGTCTGGGACCGCCGCCGCTTCGAGCTGTTCTGGCAATGGGCCTACCGCTTCGAGGCCTACACGCCGGCGCCGCGTCGCAAGCTCGGCTACTACGCGCTGCCACTGCTGTGGCGCGACGCGGTGATCGGGTGGGCGAACGTGTCGGTGAAGGACGGCGCGCTGGATGCGGGCATGGGATACGTGGCCGGACGTGCCCCGCGAGAGCGGGCGTTCCGCGCCGCGCTGGACGACGAACTGGACCGCTTCGCCGTGTTCCTGAACCTGTAGGTGGGTCGAGGATCGGTGGCGGCGCCCAGGCTCACCGCCCACCCAGGCCGCGAACGCCGCCTATCGACGCATGGAGATGCGGGTCTGTACGAAGGCCGCGTCGCTCGCGCGCACGTCGACGATCTGCGTGTCCTTGAACTGTGCCGGCCGAAAGGTCTGGGCAAGATTCCGTTGGGCATCAGCGCCCCAGATCCCCACGGCGCGCGCGCTCATGGGCTTGGCAAACAAGTAGCCTTGCAGCTCGTCGCAACCGAGCCGCACCGCCTGGTCGCGCTGGGCCTCGTTCTCGACGCCCTCGCCGACCACCCGCAGCCCCCGCTGATGTGCCACGGCCACGATCTTCTCCACCGTGCGCCGCGCTTCGGCGTCGGCCGGCAGCGCCGCCACGAGGCCGCGGCTGACCTTGACCTCGTGCGCCGGAAGCGACTCCAGCGCGGACAGGCTCGCAGGACCTGCCGCGAAGTCGCCGACGCTGAGCTGCACCCCGAGCTTTTGCAGACGGGCCAGCCGGTGGCGGTTCGCTGCCGTCTTTTCCATCAGCACGGCCTCGGCGACCTCGCAGGTCAACAGCTCCGCCGGCAGGCCGTGGGCCTTCAGGCCCCGCTCCAGCTTCGCCACGAAATCGTCCTGGCGAAAGTGCACGCCGGAAATGTTGACGGCCACTCGGAAGCGCAAGCCGGCGGCGCGCCAGGCCGCGGCCTGCTTGATCGCACCGTCGAGAACCCACTGCCCGAGAGCCTCCATCAGGCCCTGGCGCTCGGCGATCGGGATGAAGCGCGCCGGGCTGACGAGGCCCATCGTCGGATGCCGCCAGCGAAGCAGCGCCTCCACCGCGCTCACTTCGAGCTTGCGCGCATCGATCTTGGGCTGGAAGAAGAGTTCGAGCTGGCGCTTGGCGCCCGCCTCATGGAGCTCGCGCGCGATCGCGATCTCCTGGTTGTGCGCCACCTCGATGCGCGGATCGAAGACAGCGTGCGCGCCGCCGCCGCTGCGCTGAACACTGCGCGCGGTGGCAGCGGCCTTGTCGAGCAGTCGCACGCCGGCATCGTGCTCGGGCGCCACGGCCAGGCCCACCGACACGACCAGCTCGACATCGCGTCCGTCGACGCTCAAGGGCACGGCAAACGCCTGGGTGATTCGCGCCGCGAGCTTCTCGCCTGCTTCCTGGGGCCCGTCCAGCCAGATCGCGAACTCGTCATTGCCCACGCGGGCCATTGGCGTCGACAGGCCGCATGACTGCCGAAGCAGCGTCGCGATGGCGGCAAGCATCCTGGCGGCCAGCGCGGGCCCGCCGTCGTCGACCGCGAGCCGCACGCCGTCGACTGCGACATGCAGAACGCAGGTGTGCGTGCCACGCTTCGCCGACAACAGAAGACCTTCCTGCAAGGCCAGTTGGAAGCGGCTGCGGGTCAGCAACCCGGTGGCCGGATCCAGCGCCATGGCTGGCACCGGCACCATCCCGCCGCGCCGGCGGCGCCACATCCACACGGCTGCAAAGCCCGCGCTCGTGAGGGCCACAGCCGCCGCGATGGCCGTTCGTTGCACCAGATCGAGATCCATCGCCCTGTCCTCAGCGCGGATCCGGGTCCGCCCGCCATGCGCCTGCGAAGACGAGGCACACGCGGCGTCATCGGCATGTTTGCCGGACGCTTGAGCGCAAGCGCGCCCCGGTCGGGCAATGTTCGCTACAACCGCACGGCCAGCAGTGTCCGGGCCACTTCGGCGAAGCCCTCCCCGCGCTCGCCGCGCGTCAGATACGCCGGCCACACCGTGAGCTGATCGGCGAAGCGCAGCAGGTTCGCCACCCCCACGCTCAACGGGAAGTGCGCGAACATGAGCTGGTCGTTGGTCGAGTCCCCCACATAGACCCAGCGCTCGCGCTCGGCATCGAGGTCGATCCGCCACAGCCGCTGCAGGATCCAGCGCGCGCCGCTCAGCTTGTCGTGCTCGCCGTACCAGCCGTTGATGTGGATCGAGCTCACCGTCGCATGCATGCCCTCGGCCTGCATCACGTGCACGACATCGGCGATCTGCTGCGCCGACAGATGCGCGAACTCGCTGTGGTCGACCGCGATGTCCGTGACGCGGCCCGCGCTGTCGCTGGACAGCCTCGCGCCGGGCACTTCGCGCAGCACGCGCTCCGCGGCGCGCCGAAGACGCAGCGTGTTGGCCACACGCGTGGCCTCGTCCTGCGCGTACTCCACGGCGAGCGCCTCGCCTTCGCGAAACAGCGCCACCGAGCCGTTCTCCGCGACGATGGCGTCGATGGGCCAGTCGCGCGCAAAGCGCTCGCTCCAGCCCATCGGCCTGCCGGTGATGGCCACCACCGGCACATCGGCGTCGTGCAGTGCGCTCAGCGCCTGCAGCGCCTGCGGCATGACAGCACCGTCGGCGGTGAGGGTGTCATCGATGTCGGTCAGCACGCCGCGCACGGCGCGCAGCATCCCGGGCGGGCAATCGGCGAGCGGGCTAGGGGCATCCGGCATGCCGTGCAGTCTGTCACAGCTCTCGCGCGCATCCCTCGAGCGCGGGGGAACTGCCGGCCGCCCGCCTGGTTCGTCCGCGCGCCATGAACTAGAATTCGGCGATTCCGAGGAGCGTTGCAACCCCGCCCGGGGCCAGGCTCGGAAACCTCCAATTGCAACCGCGCTCACCCGCACGATGTGTCCTCGTGGGTGAGCTGCAAGTTCTCTCCCCGTCTCCCCAGCGGCACGTCTTGCGGGTTCCTGAACTGAATCGGAGCCTGACATGAACGCCGCTGTTCTCAAACCTGCCCACGACCACGCCATTGCCGACCTGTCGCTCGCCGACTGGGGCCGCAAGGAAATCAAGATCGCCGAAACCGAGATGCCCGGCCTGATGGCCATTCGCGCCGAGTACGCGAAAAGCCAGCCGCTGAAAGGCGCGCGCATCACCGGCTCTCTGCACATGACCATCCAGACCGCGGTGCTCATCGAGACGCTGCAGGCGCTGGGCGCCAAGGTTCGCTGGGCCTCGTGCAACATCTTCTCCACCCAGGACCACGCCGCCGCCGCCATCGCCGCCGGCGGCACGCCGGTCTTCGCCGTCAAGGGCGAGACGCTCGCCGACTACTGGGACTACACGCACCGCATCTTCGAGTTCGGGCCCAAGGGCAGCGAAGGCGAAGGCCCCAACATGATCCTGGACGACGGCGGCGACGCGACGCTGCTGATGCACCTGGGCCAGAAGGCCGAGAAGGACGCGTCGCTCATCAGCGATCCGAAGAGCGAGGAAGAGCGCTGCCTGTTCGCCTCGATCAAGGCCAAGCTCGCCCAGGACCCGACCTGGTACACGCGCAAGGCCGCGGCCATCATCGGCGTGACCGAGGAGACCACCACCGGCGTGCACCGCCTCAACGAGATGAGCGCCAAGGGCACGCTGCTGTTCCGCGCGATCAACGTGAACGACTCGGTCACCAAGAGCAAGTTCGACAACCTGTACGGCTGCCGCGAGTCGCTGGTCGACGGCATCAAGCGCGCCACCGACGTGATGATCGCCGGCAAGGTCGCCGTGGTGGCCGGCTACGGCGACGTCGGCAAGGGCTCGGCGCAGGCGCTGCGCGCGCTATCGGCGCAGGTGTGGGTCACCGAGATCGACCCCATCAACGCGCTGCAGGCCGCGATGGAAGGCTACCGCGTGGTGACGATGGAGTACGCCGCCGACAAGGCCGACATCTTCGTGACGACCACCGGCAACAAGGACGTCATCACGCACGACCACATGGCGAAGATGAAGGACCAGGCCATCGTCTGCAACATCGGCCACTTCGACAACGAGATCGACGTCGCGTCGCTCGAGAAGTACCAGTGGGAGGAGATCAAGCCGCAGGTCGACCACGTCATCTTCCCCGACGGCAAGCGCATCATCCTGCTGGCCAAGGGCCGCCTCGTGAACCTGGGCTGCGGCACCGGCCATCCGAGCTACGTGATGTCGTCGAGCTTCGCCAACCAGACCATCGCGCAGATCGAGCTGTTCACCAAGCCGGATGCCTACCAGCCCGGCAAGGTGTACGTGCTGCCGAAGCACCTCGACGAGAAGGTGGCGCGCCTGCAGCTGTCCAAGCTAGGCGCGCAGCTCACCGTGCTCACCGACGCGCAGGCGGCCTACATCGGCGTGAACAAGAACGGCCCCTACAAGCCGGACACCTACAGGTACTGAGCCACGTCATGCGCGCGGACCAGCGTCTCGTCGAGTCCGGCCTCGCGCCGACGCGATCGGCCGCGCAGCGGCTGATCGCGCGCGGCGCGGTGCGCTGGCACGGCGCGGCCGGCTGGGCCGTCCCGCGCAAGGCGGGCGACGACCTGCCCGACGGCTGCGTCATCGAGGTCGTCGACGACGCGGAGCTGCGGTTCGTGTCGCGCGGCGGGCTCAAGCTCGAGGGGGCGTTGGCGCACGCCGGCATCGACGCGTCGGGCCTGACCGCGCTCGATGTCGGCCAGAGCACCGGCGGCTTCACCGACGTGCTGCTGCACCGCGGCGCGGCACGCGTGGTCGGCATCGACGTCGGCCACGGGCAGTTGCATCCCCGGTTGCGCGCCGACCCCCGCGTGCACGCGCTCGAAGCCGTGAACGCGCGCCACGTCGACGCCCCAACGCTCGGTGAAGCGGCCTTCGACCTCATCGTCGGCGATCTGTCGTTCATCTCGCTCACGCTGGTGCTGCCCGCCCTGGCGCCCTTGCTGGCGCCGCACGGCACGCTGCTGATGCTGGTCAAGCCGCAGTTCGAGCTGCAGCCTCGGCACATCGGCAAGGGCGGGCTGGTGAAGGACAAGGCGTCGTACGCGATCGTCGAGGCGCGCATCCGCGCTGCTTGCGGCGAATGCGGGCTGGCCGTGCTCGACTGGTTCGACAGCCCCATCGCCGGCGGCGACGGCAACCGTGAATTCTTCGTCCGGGCGGCGCGCCCGGCGAACACCTGAACAGGGAGGCGCGATGAACGCCAGCAAGAAGATCGTTCCGATCAGCTTCGAATTCTTTCCTCCCAACACGCCGGTCGGCGACGAGAAGCTGAAGACCGTCGTGCAGGAGCTCGGCGCGTGCCAGCCCGAGTTCTTCAGCGTCACCTACGGCGCGGGCGGTTCCACCCGCGAGAAGACGCTGCACACCGTGACGGCGATCGCGCAGGCCGGCTTCGAAGCCGCGCCGCACCTGTCGTGCGTGGGCTCGACCCGGCAGGGTCTGGGCGACATCCTGGCCACCTATCGCGCCCAGAAGATCCGCCGCATCGTCGCGCTGCGCGGCGACCTGCCCAGCGGCACGGCCACCGCCGGCGAGTTCCGCTATGCGTCCGAGCTCGTGCGCTTCATCCGCGAGACGCAAGGCAGCGACTGGCGGATCGAGGTCGCGGCGTACCCGGAATACCACCCCGGCGAACGCTATGCGCGTCGCGACCTGCAGCACTACGTCGACAAGGTGAAGGCGGGCGCCGACTCGGCGATCACGCAGTTCTTCTTCAACCCCGACGCCTACTTCCACTTCGTCGACGAGACTCGCAAGCTGGGTGCCGACGTGCCGGTGGTGCCGGGCATCATGCCGTTCCACAACTTCGCCAAGATCGCGCAGTTCGCGGCGCGCGACGGCATCGAGATCCCGCGCTGGGTGGCGTTGAAGATGGAGGGCTTCATGGATGACGCCGCCTCGATACGCGCGTTCGGCCTCGACGTGGTCACGAGGCTGTGCGAGAAGCTCATCGCCGGCGGTGCGCCGGGCATCCACTTCTACACGATGAACCAGTCGGCGCTGACCCTCGAGCTGTGCCGGCGGCTGGGTCTGGCGCCGAAGGACTGAATCAGGCGTCGGCGGCCTGCCAGACCACGCCGTCGTCGGTCAGCATCGCATCGACCACCGCGTCCCCGGGACGCGGACGCAGCAGCGGGACGAAGCCGTTCGAGTAGCACAGTCCCACCGTCGTCGGCCGCGGCGTCAGGCTCGCCACGGTGCGGTCGTAGAAGCCGCCGCCATAGCCAATGCGGGCACCCTCGGGCCCATAGCCGACACACGGCAGCAGCAGCATCCGCGGCTGGAACACCTCGGTGCCCTTGGGCTTGGGGATGTCGTGCGCGTCCAGTTCCATCGGGCAGCCGGGATACCAGACGTGAAAGCGCAGCGACCCCGTCGCGCGATCCACCACCGGCAGCCCGATGCGGCGGTGCTCGTCCGCTTCCGCCCAGCGGTACAGCGCCGGCAGCGGGTCGAACTCGCCCTTGATCGGCCAGTAGGCACCGATCGCCGTTTCGCCGCGGCCCACCAGCCAGACGCGAAGCACGTTCTGCAGCGCGACTGCGCGCTCCAGCCGATCAGGGAGCGCCTGGCGCGCGGCGATCAGCTTTCGGCGCAGGGCGTCCCGGTCCTCGTTCGGATCTAGTGTCATGGCCGCTCGCGGTTGATGCGTGAACGGCGATTGTGCAAGATGCCCCATGGCCTACGAGGAACTTGCCAACCATTGCGTGGAGCTGTTCGAGCCGCTGGGCGCGGCCCGTTCGCGCCGGATGTTCGGCGGCCACGGCGTCTACATCGACGACCTGTTCGTCGCGTTGATCGCCGACGACCGCATCTACCTCAAGGCCGACGTGCACACCCGCCCCGCCTTCGAGGCGGCCGGGTGCGAGCCCTTCGTCTACGACGGCGCCGGCGGCCAGCACGTCGCGCTGGGCTACTGGAGCGCGCCGGCCGAGGCGATGGACTCCGCGGCTCAGATGCAACCCTGGGCGCGGCTGGCCATCGAGGCAGCGCTGCGTGCCAGGGCCGCCAAGCCGCCCGCTGCCCGCCGCAAGCCACCGGCCAGGCGGTCGGCGGCGGATGCGACGCCGCGCAAGCCCAAGGCGGCGGCATCGCGCGGCAAGGCCCGCACCGGCCGCGGCTGAGCCGGGCGCCAGTCGATCACCGTTTGCTCGCCTCGCTGCCACGGCTCGACGACGACGGCGTCGTCTGCTTCCAGCCGCACGCGCTGCCCGGCCTCGAGCACGTGATCGTCGAGGTCTCCCCGGCGGGTGAGCCACACGCGGCCGCTGCGGACCACGACTTCACCCGCCTGCTGAGCGAACCGAACCGGTTGGCCGAAGTGCATCGCCAGACCACCGAGCGGAGCCGCGTACAATTGCGATTTCATCATCAATCTCCCGGTTCGGCGACGAGGGTTTCGCCGCGCTATGCCTCTATATTCGCCTCATTCCTGAAACAGATCCAATGAATTCAGTCGACCACTTTGATGCGGATTTGATATGAATACGGTCCGTCAGCGGCCGCTGGCCCTGGGCAGCCTGCGCGCCTTCGAGGCAGTCGCCAGACGCCTGAGCTTCAGCGACGCCGCCGAGGAGCTGCACCTCACGCAATCGGCCGTCAGCCGGCAGATCAAGGGCCTGGAAGACGAGCTCGGCGCGCCCCTGTTCACCCGCGGCACGCGGCACGTGGAGCTCACCGGCGACGGCACGGCGCTGCTGCGCGTGGTCGCGCCCTGGCTCGACCGGCTCGACGCCGGCGTGCGCCAGATCCGCCAGGCGCGCGGGCGGCGCGTCGTGCACCTGAACACCTTCCCGTCGTTCGCCTCGTTGTGGCTGCTGCCGCAGATGGAGGCCTTTCAGCGCGACAACCCCGATCTCGACATCCGCGTGTCGGCCACCGACCGCATCGTCGAGCTGGACGAGCCCGATCTCGATATCGCATTGCGCTATTGCGCCCCGTCCGACGCGCCTCAGGGAGCGCGCCGGCTGTTCGGCGAAGTGCTGACACCGGTCATCAGCCCGCGGCTGGCCGACCGCATCCAGCGCGGCGAAGCGCCGCCGCTGCGCACGGCCGCCGACCTGGCGGAGCACACGCTGTGCGAGGAAGACGACCACCGCCCGAGCTCCGAATTCCTCAGCTGGCGACACTGGCTCACGGTGCAGGGCGCACCGCGCGTCCAGCCGCGCCGCTGGCTGTACCTCAACTTCACCTACCAGCAGGTGCAGGCCGCGCTCGCCGGCCAGGGCATCGCGCTCGCGCGGGTCGCCATGGTCACCGAGGCGCTGGCGCGCGGCGACCTGATCGAGCCCTTCGGCGCGGCCGGACGGGTCTACAGCCCTTTTGCCTACTGGCTGGTGACCATCGGTGCCAGCGCCACGCGCGAGGAGGTGCGCAAGTTCTGCGACTGGCTCGAATGGCGGGCCACCGTCACGCGCGAGGCGATGGGCGAGGTGGCGAACGTCGAAGGGCCGACCGAGGCGGACTAACCCACCACGCCGCGCTCGGTGATGATCAGCATCAGCGGCTGGTCGTGCGGCTGCGGCGCGAGATCGGCCTCGGTGATCTCGGTCGCCGACCATGCGACGCCGACAGCCGTGACGTGCGGGTGGGCCGCGAGCCAGCGGTCGTAGAACCCGCCGCCGTAGCCGAGCCGGTAGCCCGAGGCGGTGAAGCCCAGGCACGGCACCAGCACGACGTCGGGCACGACCGGCGATCCCTCGATCGTCGGGATGCCGCAGTCGTCGCGCAGCGTGGGCTCGGCGCGATCCCAGGCGCGGAACTGCAGCTCGCGTGACGGGCGCCTGGCGAATGGCAGGGCCAAATCGACGGAATGCAGGTTTCTGTCGCCAAGACACGCGACCGCTGCGTTAAATTCGGAACGAAGCGGCCAGTACAGCCCCAGTCGCTGCGGCTGCAGCTCGTCCAGCACCTTGCCCAGATGTGCCGCCAGCGCGGCTTGCGCGGCGGTTCCCGATGCCGCGGCGAATTCATCCCGGATCCGGTGAAGACGCTCGCGCAGCGCGCGACGGGAAGGCACGGCAGAGGCGTCGGAAGGCGCGAGCGACACGGTTCAGGAAGGCATCGAAGTTTGAAGACCTGCAGTTCAGTATATGGGTCGGCCCGCGGACGTTTCCTGGCCCGCGCGGCCGCCATCGTCGCTCTCGGCGCAGCCCTGGTCTCGCCGTGGCCCGGGCCGGTCGCCCAGGCCCAGCCCGACCCGGTGGTCGACGCCCGCGAGGCGTTCCGCAAGAAGGACCGCAACCGCCTCGCGGTGTCGCGCGCACAAGCCGCGGCGAGCCAGCATCCGCTCGCGATGTGGGCCGACTACTGGGAGCTCAGCAACCGCATCTCGGAGGCGTCGCAGCCGGAGGTGGAAGCGTTCTACCAGCGCTGGAGCGGCACCTACGTGGAGGACCGGCTGCGCAACGATTGGCTGCTCGAGCTCGGCCATCGGCGCGACTGGGCCAACTTCATCTCCGACTTCCCGCGCTTTCGCATGAACGACGACCGCGAGGTCCAGTGTTATGCCTTGCTGACCCAGCATCAGGAACGACAGGACGTGCGCGAGGCCGCCCTCTACGTCTGGTTCGCGCAGCGCGACGTCGACGAAGGCTGCAACCTGCTGGCCGCGACCCTGCTCGACGCGAAGGTCTTCACCCCCGCCGACGTCTGGCGCAAGACCCGGCTCGCGGTCGATGCGGGCCGCCTGCGCGCGGCGCGCCAGTCGGCAGCGCTGGTCAGCCTGAGCGCGGCCAGCCTGCTGCAGGAGATGACCGACAGCCCGGCGCGCTACCTGGCGCGCAAGGCGACGGCCGACGGGCGCATCAATGCCGAGCTCGCGACGATGGCCCTGATGCGCATGGCCAGCAACGAGCCCGACGCCGCTGCCCTCGCGCTCAACGAGCGCTGGGAGCGCGCCCTGCCGGCCGACCTGGCATCGTGGGCGTGGGCCAGCGTCGCGCGGCAGGCGGCGATGAAGCTGCTGCCGGATGCCTCCGACCACTACCTGCGCGCCGCACGCCTGGCCGGCCGCGATGGACGAGGCATCGACTGGCCCGACGACACGATGGCGTGGAAGGCGCGGGCCGCCCTGCGCGCCGACAACGGCCGCGGCCGCTGGCAGCAGGTGGTGCAGGCGGTCGATGCGATGCGCCCCGAGGAGCAGCAGGAAGCGACCTGGGTCTACTGGAAGGCGCGTGCCCTGCAGTCGCTGGCGGGCGATTCGCAGAGCGGCGAAGCGCTCAGGGCGCAATCGCGGCGCATGCTCGGCTCCATCTCACACCAGCTCAGCTTCTACGGCGCGCTGGCCGCCGAAGCGCTGGGGCGTCCGTTCGTGCTGCCGCCGCCGCCCGAGCCGCTCGCGCCGGAAGAGAAGGCGGCCGCGGCCGCGCACCCCGGGCTCCTGCGTGCGTTGCGCCTGGTGGGCCTGGGCTTGCGCGACGAAGGTCGCCGGGAGTGGAACTACTCGCTGCGCGGCATGACCGACCGCGAGCTGATCGCCGCGGCGGCGCTGGCCTGCGAGCAGCGCGACTGGCAGCTGTGCATCAACACCAGCGAGCGCACGCGCCACGAGATCGACGTGACGCAGCGCTATCCCACGCCGTACAAGGAAGAGATCGAGACCCGCGCGCGCGAGCTCGGCCTCGATGCCAACTACGTGTTCGGCCTGATCCGCCAGGAGACCCGCTTCATGGCGACGCTGCGCTCGAGCGCAGGCGCCAGCGGGCTGATGCAGGTGATGCCGGCCACCGCACGCTGGACGGCGCGCAAGATCGGCCTCGACTTCTCGCCGGAGATGATCAGCGACCCCAGCACCAACCTGCGCATCGGCACCGGCTACCTGCGGATGGTGCTCGACGCCTTCGACGGGTCGCAGGCGCTGGCCGCGGCGGCCTACAACGCCGGCCCGAACCGGCCGCGCCGCTGGCGCGAAGGACCGGCCCTCGATCCCGCGGCATGGGCGGAGAACATTCCCTTCAACGAGACGCGCGACTACGTGAAGAAGGTGCTCGCGAACGCGAGCATCTATGCGGCGCTGTCCAGCGGCGAGCCGCCCGCGCTGCGCTCGCGGCTGGGCCGCCCGGTGGGCCCGCGCGACGCCAACGCCCCGGAAGTCGACAAGGACCTGCCATGAAGAACATCCTGGTCCTCGGCGGCACCGGCTTCGTCGGGATGAGCGTGTGCGAGAAGCTGGTCGAGCGCAGCGGCGGGGGCGATGGGCGCATCACCGTGCCGACGCGCTTCCCGAACCGGGCCGGCCACATCCAGCCGCTGCCCACGCTGGAGATCCCGCGCTGGGATCCGCACGACGACGCGCAGCTCGATCGGCTGGTGCGCGGCCGCGATGCGGTCATCAACCTTGTCGCCACGCTGCACGGCAGCGAGGCCGAGATGCGCCGCGTCAACGTCGACCTGCCCGAGCGCCTGGGTCGCCTCTGCGCAGCGCGCGGCGTGCGGCGCGTGGTGCACATCAGCGCGCTCGGGGCTGCCGACGATGCGCCGTCGAAGTACCTTCGCACCAAGGCCGCCGGCGAGCGCGCGCTGACCCGATCGGGCGTCGATGTGGCCGTCCTGCGCCCGTCGGTGATGTTCGGCGAGCATGACCACCTGATGAACCGGTTTGCCTCGCTGCAGAAGGTGTTTCCGGTGATGCCGCTGGCCGCGGCCGGCGCGCGGTTCCAGCCGGTGTGGGTCGACGACGTCGCCGTCGCCATCGTGCGGCTGCTGGACCCGCTTCGCACCGAGCGGCTCGTCGAGTGCGTGGGGCCGAACACCTATACCTTGCGCCAGCTGGTGGAGCTGGCCGGCCGCTGGTCCGGGCATCCGCGGCCGGTGATTGCCCTGCCCGACATCTTCGGTCGACTGCAGGCGGCGGTGTTCGAGCTGCTGCCCGGCCCGCCGGTGATCTCGCGTGACAACCTCGATTCGATGAAGGTGCCCAGCGTCGCGAGCGGGCGTGCCCCGACGCTGGAGGCCCTGGGCGTCACCCCGCGGGCGCTGGAGAGCGTGATGCCCGACATCCTCGGCTGGCGGCAGGGGCCGGCGCGACTGGATCCGTGGCGCGCGCTCGCCCGTCGCCGCTGAGGCATGCGCCATGCGCATCACAGCGATGCGCATTGATCACGCCGCCACCCCAAGCCTTGGCTAGCATCGTCGTCCGCAACACGAAGGAACCTGCATGCAGCTCTACATCGGCAACAAGAACTACTCCTCCTGGTCGCTTCGCCCGTGGCTGCTGATGAAGCACAGCGGCATCCCCTTCGAGGAAATCAAGCTGCGGCTGTCGCAGGATCCCGATTCCGACTTCAAGCGCCGCCTGGCCACCGTCGCACCCAGCGGCCGCGTGCCGATCCTCGTGGACGAGGGCTTCGCCGTGTGGGACACGCTGGCGATCGCCGAGTACCTGGCCGAGAAGTACCCGGCGAAGCAGCTGTGGCCGACCCAGCCGCTGGCCCGTGCCCGTGCGCGCAGCCTGTGCGCCGAGATGCACTCGGGCTTCGGCGCGCTGCGCAATCACTTCGGCATGAACATCGAGGCCTCGCTCCCGGAGATCGGCCGCAAGGTGCTTGCCGAGCAGCCGGACGCGCGCGCCGACGTCGCGCGCATCGAGCAGATGTGGCAGCAGCAGCTGCACGAGCATGGCGGTCCCTTCCTGTTCGGCACCTTCACCATTGCCGACGCCTTCTTCGCCCCGGTGTGCACCCGCATCCGCACTTACGGGCTGCCGGTGAGCGCGGTCGTGCAGGACTATGTCGATCGCATCTGGTCGCTGCCGGCGATGCAGGCGTGGGCAGGCGAGGCCGTGCAGGAGCACGATTTCATCGACTTCGACGAGCCGTATCGCACGCATCGCTGAGCCGTCGTGACGGCGGGGTTGGCTGGCGCCCCCGCCTACACTTCGGCGGATGAAGAGCTACATCGTCGGCGGCGCAGTGCGCGACGCGCTGCTCGGGCTGCCGGTGAACGACCACGACTGGGTCGTCGTCGGCGCCACGCCGGAGCAGATGGTCGCCGCCGGCTTCAAGCCCGTCGGGCAGGACTTCCCCGTCTTCCTGCATCCGCAGACGAAAGAGGAATACGCGCTGGCCCGCACCGAGCGCAAGACCGCGCCTGGCTATCACGGGTTCACCTTCCACGCCGACCCTTCGGTCACCCTGGAACAAGACCTCGAACGGCGCGACCTGACGATCAATGCGATGGCGAGGGACGAAGGCGGCGCGCTGGTCGATCCCTTCGGCGGACAGCGCGACCTGCAGGCCAAGCGGCTGCGCCACGTTTCCCCTGCGTTCGCCGAAGACCCGGTGCGCATCCTGCGGCTCGCACGCTTTGCCGCGCGCTTTGCCGATTTCGAGGTCGCCCCCGAGACGCAGGCGCTGATGCGGCAGATGGTCGACGCGGGCGAGGTCGACGCCCTCGTGCCCGAGCGGGTGTGGCAGGAGCTGTCACGCGGACTGATGGAGGGCCGGCCATCGCGCATGTTCGAGGTGCTGCGGCGCTGCGGCGCGCTGGCGCAGCTGCTGCCCGAGGTCGACCGGCTGTGGGGCGTCCCGCAGCCGGCAGCCCATCATCCCGAGATCGACACCGGCGTGCACCTGATGCTGGTGCTCGACATGAGCGCCAGGCTCGCCGCACCGCTCACCGTGCGCTTCGCCTGCCTTTGCCACGACCTGGGCAAGGGCACGACGCCGCCGGAGCTGCTTCCGCGGCATCACGCGCATGAGGCGCGCAGCGTCAAGCTGCTGCGCGATGTGGCCGAGCGCCTGAAGGTGCCTGTCGATTGCCGCGAGCTGGCAGAAGTCGTGGCCCGCGAGCACGGCAACGTGCATCGCAGCGGCGAGCTCAATGCCGCCGCGATGGTGCGCCTGCTGGACCGCTGCGATGCGTGGCGCCGACCGGACCGCTTCGCCGAGTTGCTGTTCGCCTGCGAATGCGATGCGCGCGGGCGGGCGGGCTTGGAGGACAGGCCGTATGCGCCGCGCGAGCGATTGGGCCGGGTGCTCCAATGCGCGCGCGGGGTGGACACGGCAGCGGTGGCGGCAGCGATGATCGAGCGCGGTGCCAAGGGACCGGCGATCGGCGACGCGATCCGGCGCGCGCGGATCGCGGCGGTGGAGGAATGCCTGTCGGGCTGACCCCGAGCTACAGGAGCTTCGCCACCAGCATCGCGATGAAGCTGAGCACCACGCTGCTCGCCAGCGGCACGAAGAACTCCCGGCCGAACAGCCTGAACCGAAAGTCGCCCGGCAGCCGGCCCAGCCCCAGCTTCTCGAGCCACGGCCGCAGCCCGCTGAAGATCAGCAGCGCAAGGAAGACGACGATCAGCCAGCGGATCACAGCTTGTGGGTCCGATCGCCTTCAGTGAAGCCCAGCGCCTCGACAGGGCAGTCCTTGCCGAATCCGATCACCTTGAACAGCTCGCCCATCTCGTGCTCGTTCAGCAGCTTCTGCGCGCTCGCGATGCCGCGCGCGTCGGCCTGCGCCAGGTCGGCGAGCAGCCCGCAGTTCATCAGGAAGCGCGCCTGCGTCGTGTAGCCCAGCACTTCGAAGCCGGCCTCCTGGCCGGCGAGCGCGATGCCGGTGAAGTCGACATGCGCGGTGATGTCCTTGTCGCCGACATTGCTCAGCGGGTCGGGGTCGGCCCGATGGCCGCGATGGCACATCAGCGTGCCGCCATGTCGCTGCGGGTGGTAGTACTCGGCGGCCGGGAAGCCGTAGTCGATGAAGAAAGCCGCACCCCGCGACAGTCGCTCGGCCAGCGTCGCGACGAAGGCTTCGGCCTGCGGATGGATCTCGGTGACCGTGCCAGGCACGAAAGGCCCCTCGTGCGGCGGTCGCAGCGTCGTCTCCTGATCCGCCCAGGCGAAGCGTTCGCCGTCGAGCGAGACACCGCGCTCGAACCAGCGCTCGCCGTCGAAGCGCAGCAGCTGCACCGGCATGGCATCGAGCACCTCGTTGCCGACCACGACGCCTTGCATCGTGTCGGGCAGCGCATCCCACCAATGCACCCGCGCGCCGTGCGCCTGCAAGACCTGCTGCTGTCGCTGGCGCAGAGTGCCGGACAGGTCGACGATGTGATAGCGGCGAACGCGCTCGCCCAGCGCCTCGAGCAGCGACCGCGCCAGCGCACCCGAGCCCGCGCCGAATTCCCAGACCTCGTCGCAGCCGCATGCGTCCAGCACCTGCGCCACCTGCCGCGCCAGCGCGTGCCCGAACAGGGGCGACAGCTCGGGAGCGGTGACGAAGTCGCTCCCCGACGATGGCAGCGTGCCAAACTGGCGGTCGCCGCGGCTGTAGTAGCCCAGCCCCGGCGCGTACAGCGCCATCGCCATGAAGCGATCGAAGGGCAGCCAGCCGCCGTCACGCGCGATCGCCCGCCGGATCAGGGCCGGCAGCGCCGCCGATACACTGGCAGGTTCGTTGGGTCTCATCGCTGGATTGTAGGAACCATGGCTTCCCGCCCCGTCGTGCTGGTGACCGGCGCCGCCCGGCGCCTCGGCCGCGAGATCGCGCTCGAGCTGGCCGCGAACGGCTTCGACATCGCGCTGCACTTCCGGCGCTCGCGCGACGAAGCCGAAGCAACGGCGGTCGACCTGCGTGCGGCGGGCGCCGATGCCGCGACCTTCGACGCCGACCTCGCCGACGAGGCGGCGTGCCGCGCGCTGGTCCCCCGCGTCATCGGGCACTTCGAGCGCCTCGACGCGGTGGTCAACAACGCCTCCACCTTCGAGTACGACGCGCCGTCGACCTTCGGCCACGCGGCCATGGACAAGCACTGGCGCGCCAACGTCGCCCCGGCGGTGATCCTCGCGCAGGCGCTGCACGAGCATCTGCGGGGTTGCCCCGAGGTCGGCTGCGTCGTCAACCTGATCGACCAGAAGCTGTGGAATCCCAATCCCGACTACTTCTCCTACACCCTGTCCAAGGCGGCGCTCGAAGCGGCGACGCTGATCCTGGCGCAGGCGCTGGCACCTCAGCTGCGGGTGTGCGGCGTGGCGCCGGGCGTCACGCTGGTATCGGGGCCGATGACCGACGCCGAGTTCGAGACGGCGCGCACGCTGACGCCGCTCGCGCGCTCCTCGACGCCGCAGGACGTGGCGCGCGCCGTGCGGTTCCTCATCGAGTCCCCGGCCATCACCGGCACGACCTTGCTCGTCGACGGCGGCCAGCATCTGCAGCGGCAGCCGCGCGACGTGCTGTTCATTGCCAACCCGGATCGGAAAGCCTGACATGGACAGCCTGCTGCACCACCCGAGCCTGATGGACTGCCGGCGGCTGTTCCTGCGCAACTACGAGGTGTGGATCAACATCGGCGTGCACGACTTCGAGAAGCGCGGCGAGCAGCGCGTGCTGATCAACGTCGACCTGTACATCCCGCTGGCAGTGTCGACGCCCCAGGAAGACGAGCTGGACGAGGTGGTCGACTACGACTTCATGCGCCGCACCATCGCGCTGCGCGTCAAGCAAGGCCACATCCACCTGCAGGAAACACTGTGCGACGACATACTGGCGCTGATGCTGGCCCACCCGCGCGTGAAGGCCGCCCGGGTGTCCACCGAGAAGCCCGACGTGTATCCCGATTGCGATGCGGTCGGCTGTGAAGTGTTCGGCCTGGCCGAAGCGAAGAAAGTCTGAACGATGAGTGCCGTCCTCGATCCCCAGGGCCAGGCCGCCGCCGAGAAGAAGGCGGCCCACGAGACGAACAAGCTGTCCAAGCGGTTGCACCGCCTGGTGGGCCAGGCGATCGCCGACTTCAACATGATCGAAGACGGCGACAAGGTGATGGTGTGCGTGTCGGGCGGCAAGGACAGCTACGCGCTGCTCGACATCCTGCTCAACCTGCGACGGCGCGCGCCGGTGCGCTTCGACGTCGTCGCGGTCAACCTCGACCAGAAGCAGCCGGGCTTTCCGGAGCACGTGCTGCCCGAGTACCTGGCCGGCCGGGACATCCCCTTCCACATCGAGGCGCAGGACACGTACTCCATCGTCAAGCGGCTCATCCCCGAAGGCAAGACGATGTGCAGCCTGTGCTCACGGCTGCGGCGCGGCATCCTCTACCGGGTCGCCGGCGAGCTGGGCGCGACCAAGATCGCGCTCGGCCACCACCGCGACGACATGCTGCAGACGCTGTTCATGAACATGTTCTTCGGCAGCCGCATGAAGGGCATGCCGCCCAAGCTGGTCAGCGACGACGGCCGGCACATCGTCATCCGCCCGCTGGCCTACGTGCCGGAGACCGATCTCGAGCGCTGGGCCGCGCACCGGCAGTTCCCCATCATCCCGTGCACCCTGTGCGGCAGCCAGGCCAACCTTCAGCGCGTGCAGATCAAGAAGATGCTGCGCGAGTGGGACCGCCAGTTTCCCGGCCGCATCGATAACCTGTTCACTGCCATGGGCAACATCGTCCCCTCGCACCTGATGGACAGGAACCTGTACCCGTTCACCACGCTCCAATCGACCGGGGTGGTCAACCCCGGCGGCGACCGGGCGTTTGACGATGAGGACGACTGCGGGCCCCCGGCCACGGGCGCGATCAGGCTGCACCGCGACGACGACTGAGACCCGAGCGTCGACTTCTGCTGCAGGAGGTGCGTATGTGGAAAGCAATGATGGCCCTGGCCACCGCCGTCGCGCTGACCGGCTGCGCCGGCATGCGCGAGCTCAGCAACGACGTGTCGACCTACAGCCTCTGGCCGGCCGACCGCAAGCCCACCACGTACGCCTTCGAGCGGCTGCCCTCGCAGCAGACAGTGCCCCAGCAGGCCCAGCTGCTCGAGGACGCGGCCGCCCGGGCGCTGCAACAGGCCGGCTTCACGCCCGCGGCCGATCCCAAGGCCGCCGACGTCACCGTGACGCTGGGAGCGCGCGTCACGCCGAACGACCGCTCGCCCTATGACGATCCGTTCTGGTGGCGCGGCGGGCTGTACGTCCACCGCTTCTACGGCCGTCCGTTCTGGCATCCCTGGTACGGCTCGCGCTTCGGCCATCCCTTCTTCTACGACTCGCCCACCTACGAGCGCGAGGTCGCGATGCTGATCCGCGACCGACCCTCGGGTCAGCCGCTGTACGAGGTGCGCGTCACGAACGACGGCTATTCGTCGTCGATCAACTCGCTGCTCGGCGCGATGTTCGAGGCAGGTCTCAAGGACTTCCCCAGCGCGGGCGCCAGCAACCCGCGCCGCGTGGTGACGCAGGTCACCTCGTAGGCTCGGCAGCCAGCGCGCGCAGGTCGTCCTCCCAGGACTTGAGCTTGGCCACCGCGCGGCGCCGCTGCTCCGGCGTCGCCAGGTTGTGCACCTCGGCGGCGAACTCGCAGTTGTACAGGGCCAGCCGCTCCTGATACAGGCGGTACGGCTCGCGCGGCGAGCGGAACGCATGGGCGTACAGGCGGCGCATGGCCGCCTGCGCCTGCGCCGGCGTGCCTTCCGAGCGGATGCGGCGCAGCAGTTGCACGACATCCTCCTGGCGCAGCTTGCGTTCGGCCAGCCAGGCCTGCGGATCGAACGGCGACGCGTCGAGCAGCTGCCCGATGCGCTCGCGCTGCGCCTCGTTCAGCGGCCCGTACAGGGTCTCCGCACGCTCGGCGATGCGCTTGACCGACGCGCTGCGGCGCTCGTCGTAGTCGTCCTGCAGGAAGTTGCTGCGGTATTCGGCGTTGGTCTTCGCGTGCTTGCGCTGCAGGTGCCCGATCTGCTCGTCGCTGAGGGTGCGCGCGAACTCGGCCATCGCCGGCACGGCCTGGTCGAAGGCCGCGGTCATGCGCGTCGTGACCTCGTCCTGCAGACGGCATACCTGGGCCGGCGTGAGTCGATCCGCCATCTGGGGCTGCAGCCTGGCCAGCCACTGGGCATAGTCCGCCAGCTGGGTCTGGCGATGCCAGCGGAACCAGTCGCGGATCTGCTCGCGAACCCGCGGCGACTGGGTCTCGTCGACGTCGACATAGCCGTCCAGCCACCAGTACACCAGCTCGGGCGCCTGGTTGTAGCCGAAGCGCAGCGCGCTGCAGCCCGACAGCAGCCCCAAGGCCAGTGCCAGCACCCCGATAATCACGCTTCTCGACAAGGACATCTGCATGGCTCTGGACATCGTCATCATGGCCGCGGGCAAGGGCACCCGCATGAGATCCGCGCGGCCGAAGGTGCTGCACCAGCTCGCCGGGAAGAGCCTATTGCAGCATGTTCTGGACACCGTCTGCGCGCTGGGCTCGGATCGCATCATCACGATCACCGGCCATGGCGCCGGCGAGGTCGAGGCCGCCGTGCGCGCGCCCGGACTGGAGTTCGTGCGCCAGGAGCCGCTGCTCGGCACCGGCCATGCGGTGCAGCAGGCCGTGCCGCTGCTGCACGACGAAGGGACCACGCTGATCCTCAACGGCGACGTGCCGCTGATCGAAGCCGCGACCGCCCGCCACCTGATCGACGACTGCGGCGGCCAGCGGCTTTCGCTGCTGACCGTCGCGCTGGGCGACGCCAGCGGCTACGGCCGCGTCGTGCGCGATGCGGCGGGCAACGAGGTGCTCGGAATCGTCGAGCACAAGGACGCCACCGAGGCGCAGCGCCAGATCCGCGAGGCGTACACCGGCATGATGGCCGCGCCCACGGCGGCGCTCAAGCGCTGGCTGGCGCGGCTGACAAACGACAACGTGCAGGGCGAGTACTACCTCACCGACATCGTCGCGATGGCCGTGGCCGACGGCGTTCACGTGGTGGCGACGCAGGCGGCCAACGAGACCGAAGTCCTGGGCGTCAACACGCTCTCGCAGCTGGCGGACCTGGAGCGCCGCTACCAGCTCGGGCGCGCCGAAGCGTTGATGGACGCCGGCGTGCGTCTCGCGGATCCGGCCCGCTTCGACGTTCGCGGCGAGCTCGTCTGCGCCAGCGATGTCGAGATCGACGTCAACTGCGTCTTCGAAGGGCGCGTCGAGATCGGCGAAGGCGCCCGCGTCGGCCCGCACTGCTACATCCGCAATGCCGTCATCGCGCCGCGTGCGGTCATCCATCCGTTCACGCACATGGACGGCGAAGCGCTCGGCGTGCGCATAGGCGCCGGCGCGCTGGTCGGGCCGTTCGCACGCCTGCGTCCGGGCGCCGATCTCGGCGAGGAGGTGCACATCGGCAATTTCGTCGAGGTGAAGAACTCCACGCTGGCCCGCGGCGCCAAGGCCAACCATCTCGCCTACCTGGGCGACGCCGATGTCGGCGAGCGCGTCAACTACGGCGCCGGCAGCATCACCGCCAACTACGACGGCGCCAACAAGCACCGCACGGTGATCGGCCCCGAGGTGCACGTGGGAAGCAACTGCGTGCTGGTGGCTCCGATCAAGGTCGGCGAAGGCGCGACCATCGGTGCGGGCTCCACGATCAGCAAGGATGCGCCCGCCGGGCAGCTCACGGTGGCCCGCGCCAAGCAGGTCGCGATCAGCGGCTGGACGCGCCCGCAGAAAAAGAAGAAGTAGCCGCGCCCGTCAGCGACGAACCGTCCGCCGCTGCCGGACCCACTGCTCGAACCGGGCTGCCGGCAGCGGCTTGCTGATCAGCTCGCCCTGCAGCTCGTCGCAGCCGTTGAGGGCGAGGAAGGAGCGCTGGCCTTCGGTTTCGACCCCCTCGGCGATGGCGGTGATGCCCAGGCTGCGCGCCATCTGGATGATGGCGCGCGTGATCGCGGTCGAGCCTCGGTTGCCCGGCAGGTCCTTCACGAACGAGCTGTCGATCTTCATCTTGTCGATCGGCAGTTCCTTCAGATGCCCGAGCGACGAATAGCCGGTGCCGAAGTCGTCCACCGAGACCCGGATGCCCAGCTCGGCGAGCTTTCTGAGCTTGGCGCTCACCTCGCCGAGATCGTCCATCAGCATGCGCTCGGTCAGCTCGAGCTCGATGAGATGCCCGTCGACGCCTTCCTCGCTCAGCACCTGCGCCACCGCCTCGTTGAAGCCGTTGGACTGGAACTGCATCGTCGACAGGTTCACGGCGACGGGAGCGACGCCCAATCCTTCGGCATGCCAGCGGGCTGCACAGCGCGCCGCCTCGCGCAGCACCCATTGCCCGATCGGCAGCATCAGCCGCTGCTGCTCGGCCACCGGGATGAAGGCGGCCGGCTGCAGGAGGCCGCGGGTCGGGTGATGCCAGCGGATCAGCGCCTCCGCGCCGACGATGGAGTCGTCGCGCGCGCTGACCTGCGGCTGGAAGTGCAGCTCGAACTCGCCACGCTCCAGGGCCTGCGCGAGCTCGCCTTCCATGACCAGCGCCGCGTAGGCCGAGCTCGCCATCTCCGGATCGAAGAAGCGGTACTGGGCGCGTCCGCGCGCCTTGGCCAGGTACATCGCGGTGTCGGCGTGCTTGATCAGCTCCTGCGGCGAGGCGCCGTCGTGCGGGAACAGCGCGATGCCGGTCGACGCGGTGACGGAGATCGGCCGGCCATCGGCATGCACCGGCGACTCGATGGCCTGCAGCAGCTTGTGCGCCACCTCCTCCACGTCCTGGCGCTGCACGATCTGCGGCAGCAGCACCATGAACTCGTCGCCGCCGAAGCGCGCCACGATGTCGGTGCCGCGCAGGCTGGCGGTGATGCGCGACGCCACCGTGCGCAGCAGCGTGTCGCCGACCAGGTGCCCGAGCGAATCGTTGACGCGCTTGAAATGGTCGAGGTCGATGAACAGCAGGGCGATCTGGCTGCCGGTCTCGCGCGCGCCGATCATCAGGTGATCGAGGTACTCCATGAACGCATTGCGGTTCGGCAGCCCGGTCAGGGTGTCGTGGTGCGCCAGGTG
The DNA here is from genome assembly GCF_029855045.1 of Piscinibacter sp. XHJ-5. GTDB lineage: Bacteria > Pseudomonadota > Gammaproteobacteria > Burkholderiales > Burkholderiaceae_C > Albitalea. The sequence continues at coordinate 715,004 of NZ_CP123228.1, read as the reverse complement.
ATGGATGCGCTGCTGCGCCGCATGGCGGTCGCGCAGGTCGCGCACGATCGTCATGCGCAGGCGCTCGCCGTTGTGAAGCATCGTGCGCACGATGAACTCCACCGGGATGCGCTGGCCCTTCTTGTCGATCAGCACGCTCTCGTACGCGGTCTCCTGCCCCGAGGCGATCACGGAAGCCACCCTCGCGACGTGGTCCGGCGCGATGAACTCCAGCGTATTGCGTCCCCGAATCTCGTCGAGCGTGTAGCCCGTGAGCTGCAGCAGCGGCGGATTGGCGTCGGTGATGAAGCCCTCCTTGTGGAAAACGATCCCCTCGGTGCTGGCCTGCATGAACTTCGCCAGGCGCTCTTCCGACTCGCGCAGCGCGATCTCGGCGAGGCGGAACTTCGTGATGTCGGACACCAGCACGAAGCAGCCGATCGCGCTGCCGGCCTCGCCGAAGTGCGGCAGCAGGTTGACCTCGATGTAGCGGCGGTCCTGCGGCGACTGGAGCTTACGCTCGTAGGACGCGGGCAGGCCCTGCTTCAGCACGCGGTCGACGTGCGGCTGGATCAGGCGGGCCGCCTCCTCGCCGATCACCTCGGCGAACGTGTGGCCGACGATGGACTCGCTGTCCCAGCCGAAGGTCGCCGCATAGCGGCTGTTGGCGAAGCGGCAGGTCAGCGTCTGCGCGTCGTAGTAGGCGATGAGCGCCGGCACGTTGTCGGCCAGCAGGCGCAGCAGCTCGGCGTGGCCGCTGCCTGCGCCGCAGGCGCCGACGATGGTCGGCGGCGATTGCGGCACGCCGTTCATTCGGCGGCGGCCCGCGCCGTCTCGGCGGCGAGGCACAGGTCATCCCATGCCCGTGCCTTGTCCTCCAGGTTGCGCAGCAGATAAGCCGGGTGGTAGGTGACGATCAGCGGCACGCCCTGGTAGCGATGCACGCGCCCGCGCAGACGGCCGATCGGCTCGTTGCTGCGCAGCAGGCTCTGCACGGCGAAGCGGCCCATCGCGAGGATGATCCGCGGCTTGACCAGCGCGATCTGGCGAATCAGGAACGGCTCGCACTTGGCCAGCTCGTCGGGCTCGGGATTGCGGTTGCCGGGCGGGCGGCACTTCAGCGTGTTCGCGATGTACACCTGCCGCGCCGGATCGGCTGGCGACCCCTCGCCGCCGGGCGGCGGGGTTTCGTGGCGGCTCAGGCCGAGCGCACGCAGCATGTTGTCGAGCAGCTGCCCGGACTTGCCGACGAAAGGCTCGCCCTGGATGTCCTCCTGCTCGCCGGGCGCCTCGCCGACGATCATCCAGTGCGCGTGCACGTTGCCGACCCCGAACACGGTCTGGCGACGGCTGGAGCACAGCTTGCAGGCGGTGCAGTCGACCACTGCCTGACGCAGCGCAGCCCAATCCATCGATTCGACACCACGCGCCGCGATCGCAGACGCTGGCTGCGGCACCACCACGTGCTCCGGCAAGGGCTCGGCCTTGCCCTCCGCCCTCGCGGACGGCGGCAGCGGGGAGCGATCCTCCTGCCCAGGCAGCGCGCCCCGTTCGCGGAGATGGGCATCCGGCCAAAGCCGGATGCCCATCTCCGCGAGCATCGTCCGTTGCCGCTCAGTCCACATCGCCGTCGTCCCCCGCGATCCCCAGACTCATCACCGATGCGTCCTCGCGCCGACCGTGCAGCGCCGGGTAGTAGCCGCGACGCACGCCGATGTAGCGAAATCCGTAGCGCAGGTACAGCCGGCGCGCGCGCTCGTTGCTCTCGCGCACCTCGAGCCAGAGCTGGCGAGCGTGCGTCGATTCGCACAGCATCACGAGCTCGTCGAGCATGCGGCGCGCATGTCCACGTCCTTGCTCCACCGGCGCGACCGTCAGGTTCAGCAGGTGCATCTCGTCGACGCCCTTCATCGCGACGAAGTAGCCGGCGACATGGCCGCTTGCGTCGCGAAGCACGCGCGCCAGGTAGCCGGCGGCCAGCGAGTCGATGAAGTTGCCGCGCGTCCAGGGAAAGTCGTAAGCCGCGGCTTCGATCGCGACGACGGCATTCAGGTCGGCCACCGTCATGGGCATCAGGCGATGCTCGTTGCGCAGCACCGCGTTCATCGTGCGCCCTCGGGCATGTCGGGCTGCCTTGCCAGGCGCGCGGCATCGCGCTCCGTGGTGGTCTGCGCCACCTTGTCGCGCACGTACAGTGGCAAGGCCTGCGCGGCGTCGACCGCCCCGCCGTCTTCCCAGAGCCTCTGCGCGAGCGGCAGCATGGCGCGCGCATGCGGCGCGGCCTCGGGGTTGCGCCTCGCGCCGCCGGTGCGCAGGCGCTCGCCGAACACCGCCAGCGCCGAGCCGGCGACAGCCTGCGCAGGCTCGGCTCGCCAGCGTTCGTTCAGCATGTCGGGCGTGACCAGCATCGGCGCCACCAGCGTGCTCCAGCGTCCGTGATCGAAGGCGTAGTGAGCGGCGTAGATCTCGTCCATGCGGGCGTCCATCGCGATCCACCAGCGCTGCGCATGCTCGCCGACGCGCGCGTCCTCGGCCACCGTGAGCAGCGTGTCCACCGGCAGCACAGGCTTGCCCGCGCCGAAGGCCAGTCCCTGGGCCACCGAACATGCGGTGCGCAGGCCGGTGAATGCGCCCGGCCCGCGACCGAACGCAATCGCATCGACCTGCTCCAGCGCCACGCCGGCCTTGCCAAGCAGCTCGACAATGGCGGGGATGAGTGCGGCCGAGGCCTGCGCACCACCCGCGGCTTCGTGCACGCGCACTTCGCCGCCCGCGGCGAGCGCGATGCTCATCCTCTCGGTGGCGGTGTCGAAGGCGAGCAGGGTCTTCATGCGGCAAGTTTAGGGCCGGCGCCGCGTGCGATCATCCATGCATGCCAGCCACGATGCGCCTTTTCGCAGCTTTTGCCGCGTGCGTCGCACTGCTGATCTCGCCGCTGGCAGCCGCGTCCCGAACGCTGCCCGCGGAAGTCGAGGTCGCGCTGGAGCGCGCCAAGGTGCCGCGCGACGCCTTCGTCGCGGTCGTGCAGGAAGTGGGCGCCAGCCGCCCGCGACTGTCGTGGCAGCCCGACCGTCCGGTCAATGCCGCATCGTTGATGAAGCTCGTCACGACCGGCGCCGCGCTCGAGATGCTGGGACCGGCATGGACCTGGGTGACCCCCGTTTGGCTGCAGGGCACGATCCGCGACGGCGTGCTGGAAGGCAATCTCGTCATCAAGGGCACGGGCGATCCCAAGCTCGTCATCGAGCGCGTCTGGCTGCTGCTGCGACGGGTGCAGCAGCTCGGGGTGCGCGAGATTCGCGGCGACATCGTCCTCGACCGCAGCGCGTTCGCCTACACCGAGGCGAATCCGGGCGACTTCGACGGCGAACCGCTGCGCCCGCACAACGTGCAAGCCGATGCGCTGCTGCTCAACTACCGCTCGCTGGTGATCACGCTCACTCCCGATCCGGCGCGTGGCGTCGCGAGCATCGTCGTCGAGCCTGCGCTTGCCGGGGTGCGCGCCGACAACACCGTGCCGCTCTCGTCGGCGCCTTGCGACGACTGGCGCGCGGCGCTGAGGGCCGACTTCACCGATCCGTCGCGGCTGCGCTTCACCGGCGGCTATCCGCTCGCATGCGGCGAGCGCCAGTGGCCGATCGCCTACGCCGATCCGAAGAGCTACAACGAACGCCTGCTGATCGGCTTGTGGCGCGAGATGGGCGGCACGATCACCGGCGTCGTGCGCGACGATGCGTCGCCGGCCGTGCCGCCGAGCTTCTCGCTGGTCTCGCCGCCGCTCGCCGAACTGGTGCGCGACATCAACAAGTACAGCAACAACGTGATGGCTCAGCAGCTGTTCCTGACGCTCGCGCAGACGCAGCGTGGAACCGGCACGCCCGACACGGCGCGCGAGGTGCTGCAGCAGTGGCTGGTCACGCGTTTCGGCGCGGCCGCGCACGGCACGGTGATCGACAACGGCTCCGGCTTGTCGCGCCAGTCGCGCACCACGGCGCTGCTTCTCGCGCGGCTGCTGCAGAGCATGTGGAGCGGCCCGGCCATGTCGGAGCTGATGAGCTCGCTGCCGGTGACCGGCACCGACGGCACCATGCTGCGCACACGCGCCAATCTGGGCCGTGCACACCTGAAGAGCGGGTCCTTGCGCGATGTGACCGGCGTGGCCGGGTACGTGCTGTCGACCAGCGGCAAGCGCTACGTGCTCGTCGCGATCGTCAATCATCCGCAGCCGCATGGGGCCCGCGCGGCCATCGAAGCGCTGGTGCAATGGACCGCGTCCGACGGACGTCCCGAGCGGCTGAACGATCAGTGAGCCGCAAAGACAAGGCCCCGCCGCGGCGGGGCCTTGTGCATGTCGCGACGAAGCGCCGCCTCAGAACTTGTACGACGCGCCGAACGAGTAGACGACCGGGCGGAAGTCGATCTCGCTCGTCAGCACCGTCGTGCCGGAAGCGACCACCTTGCTCTTCACCTGCAGCGCGGCCACGCTCGCGAACAGTCCCCACTCCTTGGTCAGCGCGTAGTCGAGACCGGCCTGCACCGCCCAGCCGGTGGAGTCGCTCATCTCCACCTTGGGGGCGAGCCTCGACTTGATGTCGGTGAACTTGGTGTAGTTGATGCCGGCGCCGAGCGACGGACGGAACCTGTCGCCCGGCTGGCCGAAGTGGTAGAGCACCAGCAGCGTCGGCGAGACATTGCGCGCCGAGAGGATGTCGCTGCCGAGAAAAGCCACCGATCCCTTGGCGTCGGCCTTGATGCGCGGGGGCACGCCCAGCACCAGCTCCACGCCCAGGTTGGGCGTGATCAGACGCTCGTAGACGGCAATCACGGTGGTGGCGTCGCCGGTCTCGGCGTCGGCGCCCGGCGGCACGCCGATGCCCGAGACGCCGTTGGTCTTGGAGTTCGTCGTGTAGTCGCTCAGGCCGAACTTCGCGACGTTCTGCTTGAAGCTCGTCTCCTGCGCGGCGGCAGCGCCGGTTGCCAGCAGCGCGGCCAGGGCCACTGCGAGCGCGGGAAGTCTGGTTCTCATTCGATTTCTCCTGTTGCAGTGGTGCGCTTCACAGCCAGCCGAAGGCGGCGAGCTGCGCCCTGAAGGTGTCGCTGAGCAGCTTGTGCCCGCCCGTCGTCGGATGCACGCCGTCGGCGAACTGCCACGTGTTGACGTCCGCGCCGGTGCGCAGTCCGTTGTACGGCGCGCCGACCGTGCTGTTGCAGAACAGCGAGGAGCCGTCGGTCACCGCGCCGCTGGTGATCGCGCTGATCTTCGCCGGGTCGCACGCGGGCACGGTGTTGTTGGCGATGCCGAACTGCGACGGGTTCGTGTACGCCTCCTTGAACAGCGTGAAGGTGTCGATCAGCTGCACCGGCTGCCCCGTGAGCCCTTCGCGCAGCCAGAGGTTGAAGATGCGCGACAGGTCGGTCAGCACCGGGCGCGCGGAGGCCGGCAGCGATTGCCCGAACGGCGTGTCCACGATGTCGCTGAGCAGCATCACCGCGACGTACTTGCCGCCGTGGGCCAGGATCTCGCTGCGCACATAGCCGGCGAGTTCCTGCGCCGCCAGCTTCATCTCCGCCTGCGCTTCGGTCTGCGCCTGGAACAGCGCACCGTTGAGCTGGTCCTGGGTGATCTGCCCGGCGGTGAAGGCGGCCTGCGCCTGCGCCGCCTTGGTGGCGAAGGTGCTGAACTGGATGAGCGCGTCGTTGTTGCCGGCGTAGACCAGGATGAGGTCCGAGTCCTTGAAGCTGCCGAAACGCGACAGGTGGTTGGCGATCTGCGTGACCACCGGCACGGTCAGCGCGCCGCCCGTCTTGCCGATGCCGTTGGGATTGGTGACCCGCGCGCCGCCCTGGCCGTAGGCGGTGCAGGTGCCCGCGAGTGCCGGGTTCTGCGCCGCGGGGCAAGGCACCGAGCTCGTGCCGAAACCCACCATGGCCGGCGTGACCAGCAGACCCAGCGAGGTCGCGAGGTTCTCCACCCAGACCGTGCCGGTGGCGCTGTTGGTGGTGAACTTGCCGCCGAAATACGGCGCCAGGCCGTTGCCGGTCAGCGAGGTGGCCGGCGCATAGGTGCCGACATCGCTGAGGCTGTCGCCGAACGACACGACCGAGGTGAACGTTCCCTTGGTGGTTGGTGCACCCGCAGGCGAACCGGTGCCGGGTACCTCGGGGTCGCCGCCGCCGCACGCCGCCAGCAACAGCGCCGCGATGGTGGCCGACCAAGCCCATGATCTGATCTGTTTCATGCATGCCCCTTGTGAATCTGTCGTGAAAAAAGCGAACGTTCGTTCGCTTTTTCGGGCTTCACTATAGGGGCCGCTCCACGCCGTCCCGCAGCGGGGAAACCCGCCTCGATCCTCGGGAGCGCTGCCTAACCGGCGCGAGGGTTAGAACGGATTGTTCACGGCGCGCTGCACCGCCAGCGTGCCGGCGCTCGTGTGCCCCGCGGGAGACATGTGCAGGTTGTCCGCCCATAGATAGCTCGTTGCCGTCGCCGCGACGCCATCCTTCGTGCGCAGCGTCTGGCTGGTGCAGGTGCGCACGTCTGCCAGGTGCAGGTCGTCGCATGCCGGGTCGCTGGTGTTGACCTGTGCGGCCTTGACGCTCAGGTCGAACGACTGGTCCGTCAGCACCAGGCCGATCATGCGGCCGTCGTTGATGAGGCCCACGCGGGCCTTGGAGTTGAGGCGATCGCTGAGGCGACTCACTTCGGCCGTGCGGGTGGCTCGAGTGCTGGTGTCACGGCCGAACGGCGTCAGCCCCACGTCGGGAATGGTCGAGATGAGCACCTTGGCACCCGCCTGGGCGATGCGATTGACGTGCTCCGCGAGCTTGGTGCCCCGGGCTTCCGCCTCGAGGGCTGCCTGGTCGATCGTCATCGTGCCGGCTTCCACGGCGCTGTACAGCTCCAGGACGTCTTGCGTGCCCACCATGATGGTCACGAGGTCGGTGCCGGCGAAGCTGTCGGTCAGCAGGAAGTTGTCGATCTGCGTCGCCACGGTGGCGACCGTGGCGCCTACCGTGGCGAGGATGCGGCTCGGCGACGTCGTGATGCCGGTGACCGGGCACTGCGGAAACGGCACCGAATAGCTGTTGGCCAGGATCTGCACCCAGATCTGCAGCTCCTTGCAGTCGATGGAGGGCGACGGCACCTCGGTTGTCGGCGCGGCGAGGAAGTTGATCGTGTACTTGCGCCCGTCGCTTTCGATGATGCTGTTCTCGTCGCCGAAGGCCAGCACCCGTCCCGGCACGAATTTCTCGACCTGCTCGCCGCCACCGCACGCGGCCACCATCAGCGCGCCCGCCAGCACGCCGATCCAACGCAGCGCCCAAGCCTTACCCCACCCACTCATTCGCATCTCCAGTTCGCATGCAGGAGGATCGAAGGTCACGACGCCGCGGCGCGGCGCAAGCGATCGCGCACGCCTTCCCAGTCGGGAGTGGACGGCGGCTCTTCGACCCAGATGAGTTGGACGCCCTCGTCATCGAACGCGCGCAACACGGAAAACAGCTCATGGGCCGCTTCGGCGGCCCGCTCGGGCATCACGCGGTGGCGCACGCCCGATCCCGTGCCGACAGGCAGGGGTCTCGAATATACCGCCAGCCTCAGAGGCGCCGGGCCGAGCAATTGCAAAGCCGTGTGAAGCTGCGGCGTGGGCATGAGCCGCAGCGGCGCACGCGGCGCGTAATGCGCTTCCAGCGTGCCCGAAGCGCGCGGCGCGGCGGCATCGGGATCGCGCAGCGGCTCGCCGGCCGCCGCTTCGATCTGCGCGCGCGTCAGGACGCCGGGTCGCAGCAGCACCGGATGCCCGCGCGAGCAATCGACGATGGTCGATTCGATGCCAACCTCGCAGGCGCCGCCGTCGAGGACCATCAGCGAATCGCCGAATTCGGCGACGACGTGCTCGGCGGTGGTCGGACTGAGGCGTCCGAAGCGATTGGCGCTCGGGGCGGCGATGCCCGGCACGCCGGCCTGACGCGCCGCCTGCAGCAGCGAGCGCGCCACCGGATGCGACGGGCAGCGCAGTCCGATCGTGGCCTGGCCGCCGGCCGCGGCGGTGCCGACACCCGCGGCACGCGGCACGATGATCGTCAGCGGTCCCGGCCAGAACGCCGCGACCAGTCGCACGGCGACGGGCGGAACCTGGGCCGCGAACGTCCGTCCGCCTTCGGCATCGGCCACGTGCACGATCAGCGGATGATCGGCCGGGCGACCCTTGGCTTCGAACACCTTGGTCACTGCGGCATCGTCGTCTGCGCGTGCGCCCAGCCCGTAGACCGTCTCGGTCGGAAAGGCGACCAGCTCGCCCGAAGCGAGGGCCGCCGCTGCGCGCTCGACGACGTGCTGATCGCTGGCGTCCAGTCGCACGTCGACCTCAGAACGGCGCCAGCCCGAGCAGGGCGCAGGCCCGCAGGGCCGTCTCGCGCGCCTCGGCCGGCGTCGCGGCGGTGAGCGTGAGGTGCCCCATCTTGCGGCCGCGCCGCGCCGTCAGCTTGCCGTACAGGTGCAGATGGGCGCCGGGCAGCGCGAGCACGTCGCGCCACGGCGGCGCCGCCTCCTGGTCGCCTTTGCGGAACCAGAGGTCGCCGAGCAGGTTGAGCATGACGGCAGCCGAATGCAGCCGCGGCGCGACCAGCGGCGCGCCGGTCATCGCGCGCACCTGCAGGTCGAACTGCGACACGTCGCAAGCGTCGAGGCTGTAGTGGCCCGAGTTGTGGGGGCGCGGCGCCATCTCGTTGGCGACCACGCTGCCGTCGGCCAGGACGAAGAACTCCACGCACAGCACGCCGACATAGCCGATGCCGGCCGCGATGCGCTCGGCCGCTTCGACCGCACGCTGCTGCACATCCGGCGTGAGATCGGGGGACGGCACCTGCGTGACTGCGAGGATGCCGTCGCGGTGCAGGTTCTGCTGCAGGGGAAAGTGCACCACTTGGCCGCCCGCGCTTCGGGCGACGATGACGCTCACCTCGTAGGCCAGCGGGAGCCGCTTCTCCAGCACGCAGGGCGCCTGCTGCAGCGCCTGCCACGCAGCGGCGAGCTCGGCGCGCGTGTTCACGCGATGCTGGCCCTTGGCGTCATAGCCGAGTCGCGATGTCTTGAGGATGCCCGGCAGCAGGTCGTCGCTCACGGCGGCGACCTGCTGCGAGGTCTCGATCACCGCGTGGGGCGCGCAAGGCACACCGTGGGCGGCGAAGTGCGCCTTCTCTGCGGCTCGGTCCTGGCAGATGGCCACTGCCGCCGCGTCCGGCGCGACGGGGCGATGCGCAGCCAGCGACTGCAACGCCGCCGCCGGGACATTCTCGAACTCGGTGGTGATCGCCGCACTGAGTTCCACCAGCCGCGCCAGGCCGGGTTCGTCGAGGTAGCCGCTGCGGACATGGTGGTGCGCCACCAGGCCGGCCGGGCTGGCCGGATCGGCATCGAGAACGGCAGTGAAGTAGCCCATCTGCTGCGCCGCGTGCACGAACATGCGTCCGAGTTGGCCGCCACCCATCACGCCCAGCGTGGCCCCGGGCTCGATGAAGGAGCGGCTCATTTCAGCTCGGCCGACATCGCACGCGCCGCCTCGGTCTGGCGCGCGCGATAGGCCTCGAGCTGGCCGCGCAGCTGCGCGTCTTCGTTGGCCAGCATGGCCACCGCGAACAGCGCCGCGTTGGCCGCGCCCGAGGCGCCGATCGCGAACGTGGCGACCGGGATGCCTTTGGGCATCTGGACGATGGAATGCAGCGAGTCGACGCCTTGCAGATGGCGGCTCGCGACAGGCACGCCGAGCACCGGCACCGTCGTCTTTGCGGCCAGCATGCCGGGCAGATGGGCAGCGCCGCCGGCGCCGGCAATGATGGCCTTCAGGCCGCGCTGCGCGGCCGTCTCGGCATACGCGAACATGTCGTCCGGCATGCGGTGGGCGGAGACGACACGCGCTTCGAAAGGGATACCGAACTCGGCGAGAATCTCGGTCGCGGTGCGCAGGGTTTCCCAGTCGCTGCTGGAACCCATCACCACACCGACCACGACGGGGGCGCGGCTCATTGCGAAAACGCTCCAGTGCTTGATGAACCTTGAATTGTAGGGGCGCGGCATCACCTGCCCAGGTCCGCCGCCGGCGCCCCAACGAAGCCCATGATCGACATCTCGCTGCAGAACTTCGAAGCCGACCTCATCAACTCGTCGATGCAGCAGCCGGTGCTGCTCGACATCTGGGCCCCGTGGTGCGGACCCTGCAAAGCGCTGGGTCCGGTGCTCGAAAAGCTCGAGGTCGCCTACGCCGGCCGCTTCAAGCTCGCCAAGCTCAATTCGGACGAGCAGCCCGAGATTGCCGGCCAGCTCTCCCAGATGTTCGGCGTGCGCAGCATTCCGTTCTGCGTGCTGTTCAAGGGTGGGCAGCCGGTCGACGGCTTCGTCGGCGCGTTGCCCGAAGGCGAGGTCCGCAAATTCCTCGACAAGCACGTGCCGAGTCCGGAGGAGATGGCCGCCGACGAAGGCGTTCAGGAAGCCGAGGAGCTGCTGGCCGAAGGTGACACCGAAAGCGCGCTCGAGCGGCTGCAGGAGGCGGTGGCCATCAATCCCGGCAACGACGCCGCCCGCTACGACTACCTGCGTGCGTTGCTGCTCGCCGGGCGCATCGAAGACGCGCGGCGCGCATACGAGCCGGTCGCCGGCAAGATGCTTCTCGACCCGCGCCTGGCTGCCTGCGGCCATTGGCTGGCCGCCTGTGAGAAGGCAGCTTCGGCCCGCTCGCCCGAGCAGCTCGCACAGGCAGTCGCGGCGAACAAGCGCGACTTCGAGGCCCGTTACGAGCTCGCGCAGCTGCACTTCGCCGCGCAGCGCTTCACGCAGGCGATGGACGAGCTGCTCGAGATCGTCATGCGGGACAAGGGGTGGAACGACGAGCTGGCGCGCAAGACCTATGTCGCCATCCTCGAGCTCATGAGCAAGCCCGCGCCCGCCAAGGCAGAGGCGGCGGCGCCCAAGGGCACGCTCGAGGTGGCCGGCAAGATGACCGCAGCGGCGCCTTCCGATCCGCTGGTCGATCAGTACCGGCGCAAGCTCAGCATGGCGCTCTTCTGAGACTTGCCCGGCATCGGCGGTCGACGTGCTCGCCGCCGGCCTAGAGCACCACCTGCTTCAGCGCCGCGTCCAGCAGTGATACCAGGCGCGCTTGCTCCTCGCGCAGGATCTTGAGCTGCGCGGCCGCTTGCTCGGCGTGCGCGTGAGCCTCGGCATCGAGCTTGAGCGCAGCGAACACCTGGCGCAGGCGGCCATGGGCGGCCGCGCGGTCTTCCTCCTCGCAGTCGGGCACGAAGCTCGCCTCTGCCGCACGCGCGCTGGCCAGCGCCTTGTCCGTCTGGCCCAGATGGATGTAGCACCACGCGATGTCGGAGTGCAGCACCGGCATGGTGTAGTCGCTGCCTTCGCGAAGCGCCTGCGCCAGGTACGACTCCAGCGTCGGCAACGCCTCGGCGTACTGGCCCTGCGCCAGCACGAGCTGAGCCCGCATCACCGGTCCCAGCGACCGCAGCGACATGCGTCCCACGTGCGCATCGAAGTGCTCGCTCGATTCGGCGCTGAGCTGCGCCTGGCGAATCGACGCGGCGTCGGAAGCAACTCCCCCGTCGCCGAATATCGCGGCCATGCGCGCTTGATTGCCGCTGATCCAGGCGCGGTTCTTCAGCAGCGCGCTCAGCGTGGTGTCGTCGCCCTCGGCCGTGGCATGTTCATGCGCGCGCTGGTACCACGGCCGGGCGCGGTCGAGGCGCCCACCCCAGTGATAAGCCTGCGCCGCCACCAGCGCCGCACGAGCGCGTGCGGAGTGATGTTCCGGCTCGGCCTCCTGCCACGCCTCGGCGACGTGGCGGGCGAGCCCGGGCAGGTCGTCGTAGACATAGTCCATGTGCGCCAGCCACGCGGCACTGAGCGCGATGAGCGGGCGCAGACGCGCCGCCGCGCTCAAGGCATAGGCGCGATGGATACGGTCGCGCGCCGAGGCGGCCTGGCTGCGGTAGTGGTCGAGCATGCCTTCGGCCAGGCACATCCACACCGTCAGCGCGGGACTCTGCGAAGTCGGGTGGCGCGCGCGCAGCTGCGAGATCGCATCGGCTGCCTCGTCGAAGCGCCCCAGGCGCGCCAGCAGGCCGGCACGCTCGGCCTGGCAGCAGGCGCCCTCCATGGGGTTGGACGCCGATGCGATCGCCGCATCGAGCCGCGCCAGCAGGCGCGATCGCGCACCTGACGTCATGACATCAGCCTCGTCAGCGCCTCGCGGTACTTGGCCGCCGTCTTGTCGACGACGTCGGCCGGCAGCGGCGGCGCCGGCGCCTTCTTGCCCCAGGGCTGACCGTTCACCGTCGCCTGCTCGAGCCAGTCGCGCACGAACTGCTTGTCGTAGCTGGGTGGATTGCGGCCCTCGCGAAACGCCGCCTCGTAGCCCTCGACGGGCCAGAAGCGGGACGAATCGGGCGTCAGCACCTCGTCCATCAAGGTGAGGGTGCCATCGCTGTCCAGGCCGAACTCGAACTTGGTGTCGGCGATGATGATGCCCTTGCGCAGCGCGATCTCGGCCGCGGTCGTGTACAGGCGGATGGCCGTGTCGCGCACCTGCGCGGCCAGCGCGGGGCCGACGATCTCGCTCATGCGCTCGAAGCTGATGTTCTCGTCGTGCTCGCCGATCTCGGCCTTGGTGGCCGGCGTGAAGATCGGCGCGGGCAGCTTGCTCGCGTTCTGCAGGCCCGGTGGCAGCGTCACTCCGCACACCGACCGGCTCTCGCGGTATTCGCTCCAGCCGCTGCCGGCGAGGTAGCCGCGCACCACCGCCTCGATCGGCAAGCCCTTCAGCCGCTTGACCAGCATGGAGCGGCCGCGCACCTGGGCCCGTTCTTCGGGAAGCACGACGCTCTCGGGATCATCGCCGGTGAGGTGATTGGGCACGATGTGCTGCAGGTGCCCGAACCAGAACAGCGCCATCTGCGTGAGCAGTTCACCCTTGCCGGGAATGGGCTCGCCCATGACCACGTCGAATGCACTGAGCCGGTCGCTTGCGAGCATGAGGATGCGGTCGTCGCCGACGGCGTAGTTGTCGCGCACCTTGCCGCGCGCGAGCAAGGGCAGCGAGGTGATGGACGAGGTCAGCAAGGCGTGTGTCATGGTGTTCTCGGCGCGCGGTTCGGCGCCTCCCAACGAGTCGGAACAGCGAGCGTCATTGTAGTGAGCACCCATTGGGGGGAACGATGGCAAAACATCGCTGGCGCCCCAAAAGGAAAGGGCGCCTGCGCGGCGCCCCTTCTGCCATCTCGCGCTCGAGCGTCAGGCCGTGACTTGCTGCGTCAGCTCGCCTTTCTCATAGCGCGTCGCGATGGTCGCGAGCGGCTCGGGCTTGATCTTGCCGGCCTGTCCTTCGCATCCGAACTGCACGTAGCGCTGCTTGCAGATCTGCTTGGCGGCCTCGCGCGCCGGCTTGAGGTAGTCGCGCGGATCGAATTTCTCGGGGTTCTCGGCGAAGTACTTGCGGATCGCACCCGTCATGGCCAGGCGGATGTCGGTGTCGATGTTGATCTTGCGAACGCCGTGCTTGATGGCTTCCTGGATCTCGGACACCGGCACGCCGTATGTTTCCTTCATCGCACCGCCGTACTGGCGGATCTGCTCGAGCAGGTCCTGCGGCACGCTGCTGGAGCCGTGCATCACCAGGTGAGTGTTCGGGATGCGCTTGTGGATCTCCTTGATGCGGCCGATGGCGAGGATGTCGCCGGTCGGCTTGCGGCTGAACTTGTAGGCGCCGTGGCTGGTGCCGATGGCGATGGCGAGCGCATCGAGCTGCGTGCGCTTGACGAAGTCGGCGGCCTGCTCGGGGTCGGTGAGCAGCTGGTCCATCGTCATGGTCGCCTCGGTGCCGTGGCCGTCTTCCTTGTCCCCGCGCATGGTCTCCAGCGAGCCCAGGCAGCCCAGCTCGCCCTCGACGGTGACGCCCAGCCGGTGCGCCATCTCCACGACCTTGCGGGTGACGTCGACGTTGTAGTCGTAGCTGGCGATCGTCTTGCCGTCGGCTTGCAGCGAGCCGTCCATCATCACCGAGCTGAATCCGAGCTTGATCGCGCCTTCGCAGACATCGGGGCTCTGGCCGTGGTCCTGGTGCATCACCAGCGGGATGTTCGGGTACGACTCCAGCGCCGCCTGGATCAGGTGCTTGATGAAGGGCTCGCCGGCGTACTTGCGGGCGCCTGCGCTGGCCTGCAGGATGACCGGCGCACCCACCTCGTCGGCGGCCGACATCACGGCCTGCACCTGCTCGAGGTTGTTCACGTTGAAGGCCGGAATGCCGTAGCCGTTGGCGGCGGCATGGTCCAGCAGCTGGCGCATGGAAACGAGTGGCATGGTGGTGGTCCCAGGAGTTGACGGAGCTGCGCGGTGCGATGCTGCAGGAGCCGAGTGTCGGCCGTAACCGCGCCGTAACCGCCGCATTTTATCGGCGCGACCTCGTCGCACCGGCGTCGAGGGCACGTCCGGGCAAGGGGGTTTTGCACTTCGCGCCGGCTCTCTCCCGGCGAACTAGGCCGGAAGTCCGCCGCTTTTCCGGCTCAGTCGCGAGGCGGCGCGCACCACACTGGACGGCCTGGAGAACGGCGGGGTACGGAGATGGCGCGACTGGACATCAACACGCTGACGCTGTGGATCACCGCAGCGGCGCTGCGACACCCGCACGACCTCGCCGATCACGTCGCGGCGAAGTCCGGCGTGTCGCGGCGTACCGCCGGCAAGGCGCTGCAGCGCCTGGTGGAGCTGCAGTGGCTGGTGCAGAAAGGCACAGCCCGCAAGCCGCACCACGCGCCGGGCTTGCTGCGCCAGGTCGCGCATCGATATCCGATGGCCGGGCTCGAGGAAGACCTGCCCTGGTCGCGCGACTTCGCGCCCTGCTTCGCGTTGCCGGACCCCGTGAGGCGCATGACGCAGCACGCGTTCTGCGAGCTGCTGAACAACGCGATCGACCACAGCGAAGGCAGCCACGTCGCGGTGTCGGTGCGCCAGACGCCGACCCAGGTGCAGCTGCTGGTCTCCGACGACGGGCGTGGCGTCTTCGACAAGATCAAGGAGGCCTTCGCGCTGGAAGACCCGACGCTGGCAATGCTGGAGCTGAGCAAGGGCAAGCTCACCAGCCAGCCGCAACGACACACCGGTCGCGGCCTGTTCTTCACCTCCCGGCTGGCCGATGTCTTCGATTTGCACGCCAACGAACATGCGTTCCAGCGTCGCCACTGGGAGGGCGGCGCCTGGCAGCCGCAGCGCGCCTTGAAACACCGCGGCACCTCGGTGTACGCCGCGATCTCGCTCGACACTTGCCGCACGCTCGAGTCGGTGCTGGGCGCCTGGAGCGCCGATGGCGCCGGCACGAGCTTCGACCGTACCGTCGTGCCGCTGCGACTCATCACCTCCTCGCTGGCGAGCCTGGAGTCGCGGGCACAGGCCCGACGCGTGACGGCGCGCCTGCACCAGTTCCGCCGTGCCGAGGTCGACTTCGACGGGGTGCCTCACATCGGCCATGGCTTCGCCGATGAGCTGTTCCGGGTGTTCGCCGCCCAGCAACCGGGCTTCGAGCTGGTGCCGGTGAACATGTCGCCGGCGGTGGCGAGCATGGTCGCCAGCGTGCGGCCCTAGTTCATCCGCTCCGCGTGGTAGCCGTGGGCGCGCGCCGCGGCGAGGATCTCGTCGATGTGCGCGGCGCCGCGCGTGTGCACCACCACCTCGATCTGCGCCCGCTCCACCGACAGCGACGTGAAGGCGCGCTGGTGCTGCACCTCGTCGATGTTGGCCCCCAGCTTGCCGAGCAGCGCCGCCACGTCCGCCAGCGCGCCCGGCACGTCGCGGATGTCGAAGCGCAGCCGCGCCAGGCGCCCCGACTTCACCATGCCGCGCTGGATGATCTCGGCCAGCACCAGCGGCTCGATGTTGCCGCCCGAGAGGATCAGGCCGACCTTGCGTTCCCGGAAGCGCGCACGGTGCCTCATCAGCGCGGCCAGGCCGACGGCGCCCGCGCCTTCGACGACGGTCTTCTCGATCTCGAGCAGCATCAGGATGGCCTGCTCGATGTCGTCCTCTCCGACCAGCAGCACGTCGCCCACGCGCTCGCGAATCAGCGGCAGGGTCAGCGAGCCCGGCACGCGCACGCCGATGCCGTCGGCGATCGTCGCCTGCGCGCATTCGTTGCGCTGGCCGTGCATCGCGTTCCACACCGCCGGGAAGCGCTCGGTCTGCACGCCGATCACCTGCACCTCGGGCCGGATGGACTTCGCCGCGGTCGCCACGCCGCTGATCAGCCCGCCGCCGCCGATGGCCACCAGCAGCGTGTCGATGGACGGCTGTTCGGCGAGCATCTCCAGGCCGATCGTGCCCTGCCCTGCCGCCACCGCGAGGTCGTCGTACGGATGGACCACGGTGAGGCCGCGCTGTTGCGCGAGCTCCAGGCCGTGGGCACGCGCGTCGTCGAACGTGTCGCCCTGGAGCACGACAGTGGCGCCGAAGCGGCGCGTGTTTTCCACCTTCACCGCAGGCGCGAAGCGCGGCATCACGATGGTCGCGGGAATGCCCAGGCGCTGCGCGTGGTAGGCCACGCCTTGCGCGTGATTGCCGGCCGACACCGCCAGCACGCCGCGCGCGCGCTCCTCGTCGGTGAGCTGCGCCAGCTTGTTCAGCGCGCCGCGCTCCTTGAAGGACGCGGTGAACTGCAAATTTTCGAACTTGAGGAACACCTCGCAGCCGGCGATGGCCGACAGCGTGCGCGACGGCATGCAGGGCGTGTCCAGCACCTGCCCCTGCAGGCGCCGGGCTGCGGCGTGGATGTCGGCGGCGGTGAGCGTCATGGCGGCATTGTCCATGCCCCGCGACGTCAAGCGACCCGGCACACCTTGAGCATGTTGGTCCCGCCGGGATAGCCCATCGGCTCGCCGCAAGTGATGGCGTAGGTGTCGCCGGGCTTGAGCACGCCGCGGTCGACCAGCAGCGCCTCGGCTCGCGCCAGCGCCTCGTCGCGGTCGGCGTAGTTGGGCATCAGGATCGGCGAGACGTTGCGATACAGGGCCATCTTGCGCTGACTGACGGGCTGCGCCGTGAGGCCGTAGATCGGCACCTTGATCTTGTGCCGGCTCATCCACAGGGCGGTGGAGCCCGACTCGGTGAGCGCCAGGATCGCCTTGCAGCCGAGGTGATGCGCTGTGAAGAGCGCGCCCATCGCGATCGACTGGTCGATGCGGCCGAAGCGCTTGTTGGTGAAATCCGAGTCGAGCGACACGTCCTCTGCGCGCTCGGCTTCGAGCGCGATCGCCGCCATCTGCTCGATGGTCTCGACCGGGTACTTTCCGGCCGCCGTCTCGGCGCTCAGCATTACCGCATCGGTGCCATCGAGGACCGCATTGGCGACGTCGCTGACCTCGGCGCGCGTGGGCACCGGGTTGACGATCATCGACTCCATCATCTGCGTCGCGGTGATGACCACCTTGTCCATCTCGCGCGCCATCCGGATCATGCGTTTCTGCAGCGCCGGCACCGCCGCATTGCCCACTTCCACCGCCAGATCGCCGCGCGCGACCATGATGCCGTCGCTGGCCTTGAGGATCGACTCGAGCACGGGGATCGCCTCGCTGCGCTCGATCTTGGCGATCATCCCGGGCTTGTGCCGCCACGGCTCGCCGGCCACGTTGGCGAGCTGTCGCGCCATCTCCATGTCGGTGGAGTTCTTCGGGAAGCTGACCGCCAGGTACTCGCACTGGAAGCTCATCGCGGTCTTGATGTCTTCCATGTCCTTGGCCGTCAACGCCGGCGCCGTGAGACCGCCCCCCGCCTTGTTGATGCCCTTGTTGTTCGACAGCTCGCCGCCGACCACCACCGTGGTGTGCACCTCCTCGCCGCGCACCGCGTCGACGGTGAGCTTGAGCAGCCCGTCGTTGAGCAGCAGCGTGTCGCCGGGCTTCACGTCGCGCGGCAGCTCCTTGTAGTCGAGGCCCACCCGCTCCTGGTTGCCCAGCCCGGTGAAGGCCCCGTCCAGGACGAATTTGGAGCCCACTTCCAGCAGCGTCTTGTTGCCATCGAACTTGCCGACGCGGATCTTCGGGCCCTGCAGGTCGGCCATGATGGCCACTTCCTTGCCGGCCTTCTTCGCCACGTCGCGCACCATGGTCGCGCGGTCGATGTGGTCCTGAGCCTTGCCGTGCGAGAAGTTGAGGCGGACCACGTCGACGCCCGCGAGGATCATCTGCGTCAGCACCTCGGGCGAGCTGGATGCGGGTCCGAGGGTCGCGACGATCTTGGTGGCGCGGGCCATGGTGTCTCCTGTTCTTCGAAGGCGGCGATTATGGTCGGCGCGAGTTTCAGCGGGTTACCGCCTCAAGCCTGGGCTCGCTTCTGCAGGATCTCGAACGCGGGCAGCGTCTTGCCCTCGAGCACCTCCAGGAAGGCGCCGCCGCCGGTGGAGATGTAGCCGACGTCCTTTTCGATGCCGTACTTCGAGATCGCCGCCAGCGTGTCGCCGCCGCCGGCGATGCTGAATGCGTCGGAGGCGGCGATGGCGCGGGCAATGGTCTCGGTGCCGTGTGCAAACGCGTCGAACTCGAACACGCCCACCGGGCCGTTCCAGACGATGGTGCCTGCGGCCTTCAGCTGGGCCGCGAGCTGCGCCGCGGTCTGCGGCCCGATGTCCAGGATGAGGTCGTCGGCGGCCACCTGGTCCGCCGCCTTGACCGTCGGCGCCGCGTCCGCCGCGAAGGTCTTGGCGGTGACCACGTCCACCGGAATGGGCACGGCCGCGCCGCGGGCCTTCATCGCGTCGATGACGGCCTTCGCATCGCCCACCAGGCCGGGCTCGGCGAGCGACTTGCCGATCGGCAGTCCCGCGGCCAGCATGAAGGTGTTGGCGATGCCGCCGCCGACGATGAGCTGATCGACGTTCCTGGCCAACGACTGCAGGATGGTGAGCTTGGTGCTGACCTTGCTGCCGGCGACGATGGCTGCCAGCGGACGCTTGGGGTTGGCCAGCGCCTTGCTGATGGCATCGATCTCGGCCGCGAGCAGCGGCCCCGCGCAAGCGGTCTTGGCGAACTGCGCGATGCCGTAGGTGGAGGCTTCCGCGCGGTGCGCGGTGCCGAAGGCGTCGTGAACGAAGATGTCGCACAGCGCGGCCATCTTCTTCGCCAGCTCTTCGCTGTTCTTCTTCTCGCCCTTGTTGACACGGCAGTTCTCGAGCAGCACGAACTGGCCGGGCTTCACCTCCACGCCCTCGACCCAGTTGGCGACCAGCGGCACGTCGCGGCCCATCAGCTCGCCCAGGCGGTGTGCCACCGGCGCCAGCGAGTCCTCGGGCTTGAACTCGCCCTCGGTCGGCCGGCCGAGGTGGGAAGTGACCATCACCGCTGCGCCGGCCTTGAGCGCCATCTCGATGCACGGGATGGATGCGCGAATGCGCGTGTCCTCGGTGATCCGGCCGGCGTCGTCGAGCGGCACGTTGAGATCGGCGCGGATGAACACGCGCTGGCCGGCGACTTTTCCTTGCGCGACCAGGTCTTCGAAGCGGAGGACGTTCATGGGAATCGGCGGATGAAGGGCAACCCGTCGATTCTAGAGATGGCGCGCCTACCAGCCCACAACAAGCTTCAGCGGGACCAGCACCGCCATGCCGGTGAGGATGGTGCCGAGGATGCCGCGGCGCCAGAAGTAGTAGGCCGTGGACGCCGCCACGGCGTACAGGCGCGGGTCCTTCCAGGTGTCGATCAGGTGGCCCTGCGTCATCAGGATCTCAGGCGCCAGCACGGCTGCCAGCGCGGCGAGCGGCGCGTAGCGCAGGCCGCGCTGCACCCAGCCGGGCAGCACCAGCTCGCGGTCCGAGATGAGGAAAAACGACCGCGTGACCAGCGTGATCAATGCCAGACCGAGGATGGTGACGACTGCCTCTGCGCCGCTCACAAGGCGACCCTCCTGCCTGGGGCCAGCGTTTCGCCGCGACGCTTGCCGTCACTGCCGAGCAGCACGTGGCGGATGCGCCGTCCGGCATCGCCGCCGCCGTCGATCATCAGGCCCACGCAGATTGCCGCTGCAATGGCCACCACGATGTGCAGCCGGAACGGGAGTGCGAACGCGGCCACGGCAGCCGCGCCGGCAACGACCGCCGCGAACGTGGTGGCCTTGTCGGAGAGCATCGAGTAGGTCAAGCCCAGGAGGGCGAGCACGCCGGCGAAGCCCAAGCCCCATTCGGTCGGGATGACGTCGGCCAGCAGGATGCCGGCGATGGACGGGAATTGCCACGACGACCAGTTCAGCGCCGTGCCCCCGAGGAAGTATTCGATCTGCCCCTCGTCGTCGCGCGGTTCCTGGAAGCGCTTCATGAAGAGCACGTAGTTCAGGTCGGCGGTGAGGTAGCCCAGCGCCAGCCGCTGGCGCATCGGAAAGCGCTTGAAGTACGGGCGCCACTGCGCGCTGAAGATGACGAAGCGCAGATTCACGCACAGCGCCGTGGCCCAGATGACCCACATCGGCGCGCCGACGGTCATCAGGGGCACGGCAGCGAGCTGCGCGCTGCCGGCGAACACGGTCAGGCTCATCAGCAGCGCCAGCGGGACCGACAAGCCGCTCTTGACCATCGCGACGCCGGTCACGAGACCCCAGGCGGCGATGCCGAGGCTGACGCCGGACATGTCGATCGCACCGTGGCGGAACTGCGGATGGCGCACCACGGCGCGAAGCGAATTCATCGCGTCATTGTCCCAGCTCCGGGAAAACCCTGCCGGGCCGGGCATACCGCTTCATCGCTTGCGCACGCTTCCGGACCCTGCGATCGCGGTCCGGACCGCCGCTTCGCCGGTGTAGTCGACGTCACCGCTGCCGGCGATGGACACCGCCAGCGTCTTGCGGGCGTTGACGCGGGCTCCGCCGCTGCCCGCGATGCTGATGTTGACGTCGTCGGCCTGAAGCTCGCGGGTGGTCACGTCGCCGCTGCCGGCGATCGAGACGTCGAGCTTGCCGGCGCGGCCGCCGACCGTGACGTCGCCGCTGCCGGCCACGTCGATCACCAGCGTGTCGGCGCTGAGTTCGGTCAGCCGCAGGTCGCCCGAGCCTTCGATGCGAAGCTTCAGCGGGCCGGTCTTCAGGCGGTCGCCCACGGCGTCGCCCGCGCCGGCGAGCGCCAGTTCCTTCAGCCTGACGACCTCGACCGTCACGACGAGCTCATTGCGCGTCGAGTAGCTGGCACCGCGCCGGGTGGCGATCTCCAGGGTGTTGCCGCGAACCGTCGTCTCGACCAGCGGCAGCAGGTTGTCGTCGCCGCGCACCTCCACCGCTTCCTTCGAGCCTTGGCGCAGCACGAGGTGCATGGCGCCCTTGAGCACGATCGTGTCGAAGGCGGATACCGGCCGCGCCTCGCTGGCCGCCTTGCCGGAACCGGTGACGCCGGCCGCAGCGGCGCCGCCCGACAACAAGCCCGCACACAGCACACCGAGCAGCAATCGCCGGAAGAAGCAGAACGGGAAAGGTTTCATGGCAGCCTCGTCTTCAGTGCAATGCCGCCACTGTGCGCGCTGCGACGGGCAGCGTCAGGCGACATGCGACGGACTGCGTCTCGGCGCGACGAGGCCGGCCTGGCCGGGGATAAAGGCGCGACATCGGCTCAGGAGCCGGCGGCCTTGTGATCCTTGCCCTTCGGCTTTGCCTTGTCGGATTCACCGTCGGCCGCCTTCGGATCGGCAGCCTTGCCTGCGTCGGCCTTGGCGTCCGGTGCGGCCTTGGGATTTGCCGCCTGGGCCATCAGCACCGGCGGTACTGCCTCGATCTTGTTCTCTCGCATGTAGTCGTTCATGTCGCGCCAGCCGGCGAAGATCGCCGCCTTGTCGATGCGCTTGTTGAGCGTGTAGCAGTCTTCGATGGCGCGGCCCGCGTGTCGACAGGCACCCCCGACGGCCTTGCCCTCGGCCTCGCGGGCGGCGGCCACCTTTTCCGGCGACTCGATGCCCAGCATGTCGCAGCCGGACAGCAGCGTGACGGTAAAAGCGGCGATGAGAACGGCGGGGCGGAACATGGCGGCAGGCGGCGGAGTTCTGCCCCGGATATCGGCGGCCGGCGCGGCGACTTGAGGGCACCGCGCCCGCATGGTCAGCGCATCGCCAGCAAGCGGGCGACCCGCTCCTCGGTGGACGGATGCGTCGAGAACAGCCCCTTCCATCCGCCGCCGGACAGCGGGTTCATGATCATCATCTGCGCCGTCTCCGGATGCCGTTCGGCGGTCTCGAGCGGAATGCCCTGCGCATAGCGCTGGATCTTCTGCAGCGCCGAAGCCAGTGCCTGCGGATCGCCGGAGATCTCGGCCCCGCCTCGGTCCGCCTCGAACTCGCGGGCGCGGCTGATGGCCATCTGGATCAGGCTGGCCGCGATCGGGGCCAGCAGCATGACCAGGATGCTGACGATCGGATTCGTCGGGCGGCCCTCGTCATCGCGGCCGCCGAAGAGCATGGCGAAGTTGGCCAGCATGCCGATCGCGCCGGCCATGGTCGCGCTGATGGTGCTGATGAGGATGTCGCGGTGCTTCACGTGCGCCAGCTCATGCGCCATCACGCCGCGCAGTTCGCGGTCGGACAACGCACGCAAGATGCCCGTGGTGGCGGCGACCGCGGCGTTTTCGGGATTGCGGCCCGTCGCGAAGGCGTTGGGGGCGTCCTCGTTGATGAGGTACACGCGCGGCATCGGCAGCTGCGCACGCTGCGCCAGCTCGCGCACCATCCGGTAGAACTGCGGCGCCGAGCTCTCGTCGACCTCCTGCGCGTTGTACATGCGCAGGACCAGCTTGTCGGAGAACCAGTAGCTGAAGAAGTTCATCGCCACCGCGATGGCGAGGGCCAGCATCATGCCGGAGCGGCCGCCGAGCAGGGCGCCGATGGCCATGAACAGCGCGGTGATGGCCGCCATCAGGACGGCCGTCTTCAACAGATTGAACATGGTGGGGTGGTGCTCCAGGAACGGGATGAACCGTGTCGTGAGATGCGGCCATCCGGCCGGAGTTCAACGGCTCAGACGCCGAGCCGGCGGCCCGCCAATCCCGGCTTTCCTTGCAGGAACTGCCGCGCGGGCAGGCGCTTGCCGCCCGGACGCTGCAGCTCCAGCAGTCGCAGGGCGGCGCTTCCGCATGCGACGGTGAGGCGGTCGTCCTGCGCCTCGAGGACAGTCCCGGGCTCGCCGGCCTGTGCTGCCGATTCGGCGCGCCACACCTTGATGGGCTCGCCATCCAGGGTCGTGGTGGCGCCGGGGAACGGATCGAAGGCGCGGATGCGGCGCTCGATCGCTTCGGCCGGCTGGCGCCAGTCGATCGCCGCCTCGGCCTTGTCCACCTTGTGCGCGTAGGTCACGCCTGCTTGCGGCTGGGGCGTGCGCCGGAGGGCGCCGCGTCCGAGCATTTCCAGCGCCTCGACCACCAGCTTGCCGCCGAGCGCCGCCAGCCGGTCGTGCAACGTCGCGGTGGTGTCCTCGGGGCGGATGTCGATGGCTTCGGCGAGCAGCATGTCGCCGGTATCCAGGCCGGCATCCATCTGCATGATGGTGATGCCGGTGCGCGCATCGCCTGCCTCGATGGCGCGGTGGATGGGCGCAGCGCCACGCCAGCGCGGCAGCAGCGACGCGTGGATGTTGATGCAGCCGTGCCGCGGCAGCTCGAGCACCCAGGTCGGAAGCAGGAGGCCGTAGGCCGCCACCACCAGCACATCGGCACGCGCCTGCGACAGGGCAAGTTGCGACGCCTGGGCGTCTAGCGGGTGCTTGCCATCCAGGCGCAGGCTGCGCGGCTGTGCGACCGGGATCGCGTGCCCGACAGCAAACGCCTTGACCGGCGATGCCTGAAGCTTCATGCCACGGCCGGCGGGGCGGTCGGGCTGGGTCAGCACCAGCGGGATCGTGAAACCTGCGGCATGCAACCGCGCAAGCGCTGTTTCGGCGAATTCGGGCGTGCCGGCGAAGGCGACTCGCATCGGATGGGGGGCTCAGACGCGTTGTTCGTCGCGCGTCTTCTTGAGCATCTTGGTCTTGATGCGGTCTCGCTTCAGTGAGCTGAGGTATTCGACGAACACCTTGCCGACGAGGTGATCCATCTCGTGCTGAACGCACACCGACAGCAGGCCCTCGGCGTCGAAGGTGACTTCCCTGCCGTCGCGATCGAGCGCGCGCACCGTGACGCGGGCATGGCGCTTGACCCTGTCGTAGATCTGCGGCACCGACAGGCAGCCCTCGTCGCTGAAGCTCATCTCCTCGCTCTTTGCAATGAGCTCGGGATTGATCAGCACCCGCGGGTCGTCACGGCTTTCCGAGGTGTCGATCACGATCACGCGCTCGTGCACGTCCACCTGGGTAGCGGCCAGCCCGACGCCGTCGGCGTCGTACATCGTCTCGAGCATGTCGTCGACCAGCTTGCGGATGCGCTCGTCCACCTGCTTCACCGGCTTGGCGACGGTATGCAGCCGGGGATCGGGGTAACGCAGGATGTGGAGCTTGGCCATTGGTAAGTAGAAGTTTCGCGTGCCTCAGGCACGCCGGAACATGTGGACACCACGCAACGCGACAGCGCGTGACAGGTCTCACACGCCAGTCGTCCCTGGGTCACTTTCGTTGCGATATCAAGGGTTTACAGGCAGAATCTACGAAACTGAATGAGGAATTTTCGCCGAAGAGCGGCCTGGTCAGGCGCCGCCGGTGGAACAACCCCACGGCAACCTATCCCGCGAGAGGCCGCTCCACCTGTCGCGTCCGGAGACCCCAACTTGATGACGCGTCGCAACCGTTTTGCCAACCCCGTTCGCCTGGCTGCTGTCGGCATCACCTTCGGAGCAATCGCCGGCGCGACCCTCGCGGCAGAACCCAATTTTCCCATCACCCCGCAGCAAAGAGGCACCGCACAGCAGGTTGCCTCTGCCGGCGTGCCGTTGTCGGAACTGGCGCCCAACGCGCCCGATTCGTACACCGTCAAGCGCGGCGACACGCTGTGGGCGATCTCGGGGTTGTTCCTGAAGAGCCCGTGGCGCTGGCCCGAGCTGTGGGGGATGAACCTCGACGAAATCCGCAACCCGCACCTGATCTTCCCCGGCCAGATCCTGTTCCTCGAGAAAGCCGGCGGGCGGGCCCGCCTGCGCGTCGGCCAGCCTGTCGACGGCAACACGGTCAAGCTGTCGCCGCGCGCACGCGGCACCGCGCTCGACGCGGACGGCATCCCCTCGATCCCGTTTCACCTGATCGAGCCGTTCCTGACCGAGGCCGTGATCTTCGAGACCAATGAGCTCGCGCTGGCACCTCGCATCGTCGCGACCCAGGAAGGCCGCGTGCTGCTGTCGCGCGGCGATACCGCGTACGTGAGAGGCGAGCTGGGCAACAGCACCGCGTTTCGCATCTTCCGCGAGCCGAAGGCGCTGAAGGATCCGCAAACCGGCGAAATCCTGGGGTACGAAGCGGCCTATGTCGGTGCCACCGAATCCGTTCGTCCGGGCGAGACCCGCACCGGGAGCGACGGCAAGCCCGAGATCATCCCCGCGACCTTCACCGTCACCAGCATCCGCCAGGAAGCGAACGTCGGGGATCGGCTCGCGCCCTTGCCGCCGCGCGAGTTCACCAACTACGCACCGCATGCGCCGGCGTCGGCGATGGCCGGACAGATCGTGTCGCTGTACGGAGACGCGATGACTGCTGGCCAGAACCAGATCGTGGCGTTGAACCGCGGCGCCCGCGACGGCATGGAACGCGGCCACGTGCTGGCGCTCTGGCGCTCCGGCGAGAGGGTCATCGACAAGACCGACGCGTCGCGCCCGACGATCAAGCTGCCCGACGAGCGGCATGGCCTGCTATTCGTCTTCCGGGTGTTCGACCGCATGTCGTACGCGCTGATCCTGTCCGTCAAGGACCCGGTCAAGCCGGGTGACCGCTTCACGCAGCCTTGATCGCACGCGACGAGCTCGTCGCATGGCTGCGGCTGCTCGAAGCGCCGCGAGTCGGACGCGACTCCGCCCGCAAGCTGCTCGCGGCTTTCGGCTCGCCGCACGCCGTCATCGCCGCCTCTGAGGCTGCCCGACGCCATGTCGTCGGATCCGGCGCCGCTGCGTCCCTGGCGCAGGTCCCCGGGTTGGAAGCTCTGGTCGACGGCACATGGGAGTGGCTCGCAGGTGACTCGCAGCGGCACGTCATCACGCTGGGCGACCCTGCCTATCCGGCCCTGCTGCTGGAGACGGCCGACCCGCCCCTGCTGCTGTACGCACAGGGCCGCACCGAGCTGCTTCACGCGCCGGCGATTGCCATCGTTGGCAGCCGCAATCCGACCCCGCAGGGCGCCTCGAACGCGAAGGCCTTCGCGAGCACGTTGAGCCGTGCAGGTCTGACGGTCGTGTCCGGGCTCGCGCTGGGTGTGGACGCGGCAGCGCACGAGGGCGCGCTTCTCGAATCCGCGGCCACGATAGCCGTCGTGGGAACAGGACTCGACCGGGTGTACCCCCGGCAGCATCGCGAGCTGGCCCATCGCATCGCTCACCAGGGCCTGATCGTGAGCGAGTACCCGCTCGGCACGCCGCCGCTGCAGCACAACTTTCCCTTGCGCAACCGCATCATCGCCGGCCTGTCACGCGGCACGCTGGTGGTCGAAGCCGCGCTCGGATCCGGCTCGCTGATCACGGCACGGCTGGCCGTCGAAGCGGGTCGCGAGGTCTTCGCCGTCCCGGGCTCGATTCATGCTCCTCAAGCGCGCGGCTGCCATGCGCTCATTCGCCAGGGCGCCAAGCTGGTGGAGACCGCCCAGGACATCCTGGAAGAGCTCGGCTGCGGCACGCCTGCGGCCGCCGGCGGCACATCCGGTGCCGCCGACCGCCTGGCGGATCCGCTGCTCGAGGCACTGGGCCACGATCCCGTGACCCTGGACGCGCTGGTCGCGCGCACCGGATGGCCGGCACAGGACCTGAACGCCCGGCTCCTCGAACTGGAGCTCGAAGGCCACGTCGCGCGACTGCCGGGGCAGCTGTTTCAGCGGGTCGCGACAGGCTGACCGTCATCACGCAATGCGCCGCTGCAAGCGATGTCTTTTGAGGTGGTCGGCCGACGTGTCTGGGGTATAGTGGGTTCATGTTCGACGTACTTGTTTACCTGTACGAAAACTACTGGCGTCCCGACGCCTGTCCCGACCACGCGCAGCTGACCCGAAAACTGTCCGCAGTCGGCTTCGAGTCGGAAGAAATCCAGGAAGCCCTGTCCTGGCTCGACGGGCTGGCCGGCGCGGCAGAGTCCTACGTCGGGGAGCAAGCGGCCAGCAGCCTGCGGGTTTATTCAAAGGCGGAACAGGAGCACCTCGGCGAAGCGTCGATCGGCTTCATCAGCTTCCTCGAATCTGCCGGCGTGCTGCCACCGCCGATGCGCGAAATGGTGATCGACCGCGCGAACGCCATTTCCGGCGGTCCGCTGGATCTCGAAGACCTGAAGATCATCGTCCTGATGGTGTTCTGGAGCCTGGGCGAGGAGCCCGATGCGCTCATCCTGGATGAACTGTTCGTCGACGAGGAAGACCGGCTGATCCACTGATCGGCAGGCACCCCATGAAAAAGCCGCCCTCGGGCGGCTTTTGCTTTTGCGCCGGTGAATCAGTTCAGCAGCCGCCCCGGATCGACGTCCAGCTTGGCCAGCGCACTGCGGGTCGCGCGCACCGTCAGCGACTCGTCCTGGGCCGGCACCAGCAGACCGGCCTGCAAGAAAGCCGCGAGGCGGTTCTGCTGGAACAGGATGCCTCGGCCTTGCGGCGACACGAACAGCGTCAGCTGCTTGCGCAGTCCCTGCCACGCCAGCTGCACGGCTTCGTTGCGACCGCGGAAATCGAGCATGAACCAGCTTCCGACCTGGAGCTCGCGCGCCCAAGACAGCATGGCCGGGGTCGGCATCGAGCCGCCCTCCCCGACGACCTCGAGCTCGGAGCTCTCGTGGCCGGACAGGTCGAGCACCAGCGATT
Source organism: Piscinibacter sp. XHJ-5 (assembly GCF_029855045.1). Classification (GTDB taxonomy): domain Bacteria; phylum Pseudomonadota; class Gammaproteobacteria; order Burkholderiales; family Burkholderiaceae_C; genus Albitalea. The sequence goes on along the minus strand of NZ_CP123228.1, from coordinate 687,054 downwards.
CGTCGATCTCGACGTCTTCGGCGTCCGGCAGCAGCTCCTCGAGCGTTTCGAGCCGGGCCATCAGGTCTTCCAGCCGGTCGTGCGGAATCGCGGCAGCCTTCGCGGTGAAGGCCGCGGCCAGCGAATTGTTGAGCTTCTGGATGTGCTCATCCTGCTTGTGCGCCGGTACGCCGGCATTCTGCATGCCGTCGCGAAGGGTCTTCAGCAGGGGCGGCAGGCGGCGGATGACTTCGGCGCGCTCCTCGCGCGACACCTTTGCGCTGGCCGACCAGATCAGATCGGCGGCCGCCCGCTTCATGGTCTTGGTTTCCTCACTCTGGGGCTCCGATTTCACCGCGGTCATCGCCAGCACGTCGGCCCAGACGTGGAAGAGGAATTCGCGCACTCCCTCTTGCACCGGTACTTCGTTCAGCATCTTGCGCAGCTCGATCGTGTACTGGATGGCCAGCGTCTCGCGCTGCTCCACCTGCTGCGCCAGCGACACGCCCTTGCGCGACGCCTCGTTCTCGTTCTTGAAGTAGTGCTCGAGAAACTTCTCGAACTCGGTGAGCACGGTCTGGAAGACGCGGCGGCCGGTATCGGGGTAGGCCTCGACGACCTGCACCACGCGCTTGATCTCCTTTTCGACCACGTCGCCCGCGTGGCGCATCGTCGCATCGAAGCCCATCACGCAAGCACCCATGCGGTCGATGAGGCGGCGCGCCGGGTGATCCGTCGTGGCGAAGAAGTCGGGTTCGCTGATCGCCACCCGCAGCACCGGCATCTGCAGCCGGGCGAACCAGACCCGCACCGTGGCCGGGATGCGCTCCTCGGTCAGGATGCTCTGGAACAGGAGGGCGACGATCTCGATGGTCGCCCTCTCCACCGGGGTGGCGGCGGCCTGCTTGAGCTGCTGCTTGCGTTGATGCAGCTCCTCCAGCAGCATCGGCGTGCTGACCTGCGCCCCAGCCAGCCGGCCCGGTACGGTGGCGCTGGCCAACCGCTTGGCGATGCCTTGCTGCGCATCGGTGATGGCGGTGCGCAAAGCTTGCGATGGCGGACGCGACTGCTGCGTGCTGGCGAATTCGGGCAGTTGCCGGCCGATGAGCTTGTTGAGTCGCCCCAGCACTGCTTCGGCGTGATCGCCACCGCGCGCCAGACCGGCGGCCCGGGTCATGAGGCGGGTTTCCTCATGCACACCGGTGCGGCCCGGCTCCGTCGACGGGGACGTCGGGCCCGAGTGCACGAAGGCTGCTGTCGTGGCGCCCGCCGACGCCGACCAGGCGGCGTTGCGGGAGCGGCGGATGAAGGGCCGGAGGTCGACTTCGGGCAGCACCCGCTGCTCGATCAGCCAGCGGTTGATCTCGTGATACGCCTCTTCGGCGAAGTGCGCGAATTCGTCGTGCAGCACCGTCTGGAGCGTGCGCCAGGCATCGTTGCCGAGACCCGCGGCGCGCCAGGCATTGGCCACGATGCGCGCGAGCACGTGCGGACGCAGGATATCGTTGGTCTCGAGCTCGTCCCGGCCTTCCAGCATCGTCATGCGCGAGCGCATGTCGGTGAACTCCCACGATGCGCGGTCCATCATGGCGAGCGCCAGGCGCGAGCTCAGGATCTCGCTCTCGATGGTCTCGTTGTCGACCAGACTCAGTCCGCCAGTGGAGCTCGCGCCGAGGCGGCTGCCTGCGGGTGGAAGGTCGGCCGGCTTGACCGCCGACGTGCCGCCGCTTTGCAGGACGCCGCGCAGCGCCCCCACTGCCGCATGCAGCCAGAGCCCCTGGAACTTCTGCAGATCGTCGACGGTGTCGCGCCGGCGCATGTTGGTCGCCGGATCGGACACCTGGCTGAGCAGGATGCGCGCGCCCTGATCGACCGCCTGCACGACGCTCGGAAGCCCGTTCAGCAATCCCTCGACGTAGCTTCGCCGCGCCTGTGCGGCCAGTGCCATCGAGTTGGCGGTGGTCGCCATGGGTCTGGAGTAAGTGCTCGCGGGGATGAGGTGGTTTGAACTCTACACCACCGCCCCGGCGTTCGGATCGTCCGGATCGATTTCCTTCCCGCCCGCCTTGACGAGGTCCTCGCGCTTGACGCCTAGCCACATGGCGATGGCGGCGGCCACGAACACCGACGAATAGATGCCGAACAGAATGCCGATCGTCAGCGCGACGGCGAAATGGTGCAGCGTGGGCCCCCCGAACAGCAGCATCGACAGCACCATCATCTGCGTGCAGCCGTGGGTGATGATCGTGCGGCTCATCGTGCTGGTGATCGCGTGGTCGATCACCTCATGGGTGTTCATCTTCCGGTAGCGGCGGAAGGCCTCGCGGATCCGGTCGAAGATGACGACCGACTCGTTGACCGAGTACCCCAGCACCGCCAGCACCGCCGCCAGCACGGACAGCGAGAACTCCCACTGGAAGAAGGCGAAGAAGCCCAGGATGATGATGACGTCGTGCAGGTTGGCGATGATCGCCGCCACCGAGAACTTCCACTCGAAGCGAAACGCCAGGTAGATCATGATGCCGGCCACGACGAAGGCAAGCGCCTTGGCGCCGTCTTCGGCAAGCTCCTTGCCCACCTGCGGGCCCACGAACTCGCTGCGCTGCAGCTTCACCGGCTCCGCGCCGTCGGCGGTAGCGCAGACGCGGCGGCTCACGGACTCGCCCTTCTCGGTGGTGACCTGCCGCGTCGCCACGGTCCCGCGCTCTGCCGTGCAGAGCTCGCCGAACACGCGCGCCACCACGACGTCCTGGGTGACGTCGCCGCGCACGGGCACCCGGATGAGGACATCGCGCGGGCTGCCGAAGTTCTGCACCTGCACGTCGCCGAATTTCAGCGCCTCGACGGTGGCGCGCACCTTGCCGATGTCGACCGCCTGCGGATAGTTCATCTCGACCAGCGTGCCGCCGGTGAACTCCACCGAGAAGTGCAGCCCGCGCGTGGCGAGGAAGAACACCGCCGCGAGGAAGGTCACGAGCGAGATGATGTTGAACACCAGCGCGTGCCGCATGAACGGGATGTCGCGCCTGATCCGGAAGAATTCCATCTGCGTCTTTCGATCGGTAAGCGGTCGCCGCCGGGCTCAGCTCTTGGCCGGCACGTCGGCCTGGGGGCGCCACACCTGGCCGATGGACACGCCCTTGAGCTTCTTCTGGCGCCCGTACCAGAGGTTCACCAGGCCCCGCGAGAACAGCACCGCCGAGAACATCGACGTGAGGATGCCCAGGCAGTGCACGATCGCGAAGCCGCGGATCGGACCGGATCCGAAGGCCAGCAGCGCCAGGCCGGCGATCAGCGTGGTGACGTTGGAGTCGAGGATGGTCGCGAAGGCGCGCTCGTAGCCGGCGTGGATCGCCGCCTGCGGCGACGCGCCGCCACGCAGTTCCTCCCGGATGCGCTCGTTGATCAGCACGTTGGCGTCGATGGCCATGCCGAGCACCAGCGCGATGGCCGCGATGCCGGGCAAGGTGAGGGTCGCCTGCAGCATGGACAGCACGGCCACCAGCAGGAGCAGGTTCAGCGCCAGCGCGAGCGTCGAGAACACGCCGAACAGCAGGTAGTACGCGCACATGAATGCCGCGATGGCGATGAAGCCGTACAGCACGCTGTCGTAGCCCTTCTTGATGTTGTCGGCGCCCAGGCTCGGACCGATGGTGCGCTCCTCGATGATTTCCATCGGCGCGGCCAGCGAACCGGCGCGCAGCAGCAGCGCGGTGTCGTTGGCTTCGGTGGTCGTCATGCGCCCGGAAATCTGCACCCGGCCGCCGCCGATCTCGGAGCGGATCACCGGCGCGGTGACGACCTCGCCCTTGCCCTTCTCGAACAGCAGGATGGCCATCCGCTTGCCCACGTTCTCGCGCGTCACGTCCCGGAAGATGCGGGCGCCCTTCGCGTCCAGCGTCAGGTGCACCGCGGGCTCCTGCGTCTGGTTGTCGAATCCTGCCTGCGCGTCGGTGAGGTTCTCGCCGGTCAGGATGACCTGACGCTTGACCACCAGCGGCGCGCCGCCTCGCTCGACGTAGCGCTCCGTGCCGAACGGCACCGGTCCGGTGCCGGCGGCCGCCGCGGCGGCTTCGGTGCTGTCGTCGACCAGGCGCACCTCGAGCGTCGCGGTGCGCCCGATGATGTCCTTGGCCTTGGCCGTGTCCTGCACCCCGGGCAGCTGGACGACGACCCGGTCGAGCCCCTGCTGCTGGATCACCGGCTCGGCCACGCCGAGCTCGTTGACGCGGTTGTGCAGGGTGGTGATGTTCTGCTTGACGGCCGTCTCCTGCACGCGACGCGCCGCCTCGGGCTTGAGCACGCCGCCGAGCTTGAAGTCGCTGCCGTCTGCCGCGGCGGCGCTCCACTGGAGGTCGGGAAGCTGGTCGGCGAGCAGGTTCTGGGCGGCTGTCAGCGTCTCGCGGTCGCGAAACCGGATCTCGACGTTGTTGCCGTCGCGCGTGATGCCGGCGTGGCGCAGGTTCTTGTCGCGCAGCAGCGTGCGGATGTCGCCTGTGAGCGCCTCGGCCTTCTTGGTCAGCGCGGCCTTCATGTCGACCTGCATCAGGAAGTGCACGCCGCCGCGCAGGTCCAGTCCGAGATACATCGGCAGCGCATGCAGCGAGGTGAGCCAGCGCGGCGACTGGGACAGCAGATTCAACGCCACGATGTAGCTCGGGTCGTTGGGATCGGGATTGAGCGCCTTGTTCAGCGCGTCCTTCGCCCTGCCCTGCGTCTCGACATCGGCGAAGCGCGCCTTCACCGAATTGCCGTCGAACTGCACGAGGTCGGGCTGCAGTGCGCCCTGCGCGAGGATCTGCTGCACGCGTGCGGCCATGCCGCTGTCGAGCTTGAGCGTCGCCTTGCCGCTGCTCACCTGGACGGCGGGCGCCTCCCCGAAGAAATTGGGCAGCGTGTAGATCAGGCCGATCAGCAGTGCGACCGCGAGGATCGCGTATTTCCAGAAGGGGTAGCGGTTCATGACGCCTTTCCTGCGCAGCGGGCCGCCGCGCGATGCGCTGGCGACCGTCCGCCCAACGCTCGTCGGTTACTTGATGGTGCCCTTGGGAAGCACCTGGATCACGGAGGCGCGCTGCACCTGAAGCTCGACGCCTGGGGCGACCTCGACGTGGAGATAGCTCTCGCCCATCTTCGAGACCTTCCCGAGGACACCCCCGGCAATGACGACTTCGTCGCCTTTGGCCAGCGCGTCGATCATCGCCTTGTGCTCCTTCTGCCGCTTCATCTGAGGGCGGATCATCACGAAGTAAAGGACGACGAACATCAACAGGATCGGCAGCATGCCCCCGATGCTGCCGAACGGCGAATCAGCGGCGCCCGCGGCGGCCGGCGCGGTCTGGGCGAAGGCTTCGGAAATGAACACTTGGGACGTCCTCTTTGACGCCGGGGCCCAACGCCACCGGCAAAACTTTGGGATTGTACGGCGCGGTCCCTGCCTGCCTGGCGTGCGCAGGATCCGCAAACGTTGCGTGCTCAGGCAGGTGCCGATGACGGCTCCGCTGCCCGCATGACGCTGCCGGTCTACAGTCGGCGTTGACGCAGTATCCAAGGAGAGCCCGACATGGCCGGACGCGAACCCGTCACCTTGCTCGACCAGCTCGTCGCCGCCGCGCGCGACAGCGACCCGGGGGAAACCCAGGAGTGGCTCGACGCACTCCAGGCCGCGGTGCGCGAAGGCGGCGCCGCCCGCGGCCTGTTCCTGCTGGAGCGGCTCGAGGAGCAGGCGCAGGGGCTGGGCATCGTGCCGCACGTGCAGCCGTACTCGGCCTATCGCAACACGATCCCGGTCGAGCAGCAGGGCCCGTATCCGGGCGACCTGAACGTCGAGGAGCGACTCACGGCCATCATGCGGTGGAACGCGCTGGCGATGGTGGTGCGGGCCAACCTGGCCTATGGCGAGCTGGGGGGCCACATCGCCAGCTACGCTTCCGCCGCGGAGATCTTCGAAGTCGGCTTCAACCACTTCTTCCGCGGCGACGCGTCGTCCGACGAGGCGCCGCGCAATGCCGATCTCGTCTTCTTCCAGCCGCATTCGGCGCCCGGCGTGTATTCACGCGCCTTCCTGGAGGGCCGGCTCGACGAGCAGCAGCTCGCGCACTACCGCCAGGAGCTCAGCGGGCCCGGGCTCAGCTCGTATCCGCACCCCTGGCTGATGCCCGACTTCTGGCAGTTTCCCACCGGCTCGATGGGGCTGGGGCCGCTCAACGCCGTGTACCAGGCGCGCTTCATGCGATACATGGAGCATCGCGGACTGCTGAAGACCGCGCACCGGCACGTGTGGGGCGTGTTCGGTGACGGCGAGATGGACGAGCCGGAATCGATCGCCGGCCTCACGCTGGCCGCCCGGGAGCAGCTGGACAACCTCACCTTCGTCATCAACTGCAACCTGCAGCGCCTCGATGGCCCGGTGCGCGGAAATGGGCAGATCGTGCAGGAGCTCGAGTCGCTGTTCACCGGCGCCGGCTGGAACGTCATCAAGGTGCTCTGGGGCTCCGACTGGGACGCGCTTTTCGCGCGCGATCGCAGCCACGTGCTGCTGCGCCGGCTCGCCGCCACGGTCGACGGCCAGTACCAGACGCTCGGCGCCAAGGATGGCGCCTACAACATCGAGCACTTCTTCCGCCAGGACCCGCAGGTGCAGCGCCTGGTCACGCACATGAGCGAGAGCGAGGTCGATGCGCTCAAGCGCGGCGGCCACGACTTCCGCAAGCTGCACGCGGCCTTCGCCGCCGCCCGTGCGCACCAGGGCCGCCCCACCGTCATCCTGGCGAAGACGAAGAAGGGCTATGGCATGGGCGGCGCGGGCGAGTCGCGCATGACGTCGCATCAGGCCAAGAAGCTCGACGTCGACGCGCTGAAGGCGTTCCGCAACCGCTTCTCGCTGCCGCTGTCGGACGACGATCTGGCGCAGCTTCGCTTCTACAAGCCCGAGCCCGACAGCCTGGAGATGCGCTACCTGCAGGAACGCCGCGCCGCCCTCGGCGGGCCGCTGCCTGCGCGCCGCGGCGACGCACCGGCGCTGCCGGTGCCGCCTCTCGCGACGTGGGGCGGCTTCGCGCTCCAGGCCGAAGGCAAGGAGATGTCGACCACGATGGCCGCGGTGCGCATGCTGAGCGCGCTGCTGAAGGACGCCACGCTCGGGCCGCGCATCGTCCCCATCGTGGCCGACGAGGCACGCACCTTCGGCATGGCGAGCCTGTTCCGCCAGATCGGCATCTATTCGCCGCACGGCCAGCTCTACGAGCCGGAGGATGCCGGCTCCATGCTGTCATACCGCGAAGCGCGCGACGGCCAACTGCTCGAGGAAGGCATCACCGAGGCCGGCGCCACCGCCTCGTGGATCGCCGCCGGCACGTCGTACAGCGTCCACGGCCTGCCGATGCTGCCCATCTATATCTACTACTCGATGTTCGGCTTCCAGCGCGTGGGCGACCTGCTGTGGGCCGCGGCCGACCAGCGGGTTCGCGGCATCCTGTTCGGCGCCACCGCCGGACGAACGACGCTCGGCGGCGAGGGCCTGCAGCACCAGGACGGGCAAAGCCTCGTGATGGCGACCGCGCTGCCGAACTGCCGCTCGTGGGACCCCTGCTTCGCGGCCGAGGTGGCGGTGATCCTGGACCACGCGATGCGCCGCATGCTGGAGGAAGGTCGGGACGAGTTCCACTACCTCACGCTGATGAACGAGAGCTACGAGCATCCCTCGCTCGCCGCCGAGCAGCACGCCGACCTGCTGCGCGGCATGTACCGCATCGCTTCCCACGATGTCGCCGCGCCGCGCGGCCGGGTGCGACTGCTCGGCAGCGGCACCATCCTGCGCGAGGTCATCGCGGCCGGCGAACTGCTCCAGGCCGACTGGGGCGTCGCCAGCGAGGTGTTCAGCGTGACCAGCTTCAGCGAGCTGGCCCGCGATGCCCGCGAGGTGGAGCGCGAAAACCGCCTGCGCTCGGGCTCGATCGACCGGGTCAGCCACGTCGAGCGCCTGCTGGCTGGCGCAGCGCCGGTGGTCGCCGCCACCGACTACGTGCGGGCGTGGCCCCAGCAGATCGCCGAGTACGTCGATGCGCGCTTCATGACCCTTGGCACCGACGGCTTCGGCCGCAGCGACACGCGCACCGCGCTGCGCCGCTTCTTCGAGGTGGACCGCCACCACGTCGTGCTGGCGGCGTTGCAGGCGCTCGTGCGCGACGGTGTCTGCGAACGGCCGGTGCTGGCCGACGCGGTGCGCCGCTACGGGCTGGCCGCCGAAGCCGTCGCGCCCTGGACCCGCTGAGGCGACGCCGGGAGAGGCGACTCAGCGGCTCGGCGCCGGCTCCGAGGCTGCGACGGGCGCCTCCGACGCCGCGGCGGCGGGCGCGGACGCTGCGCTCGCGGCGGCATCGGCCGCCTGGGCGCGCGCGGCGGCCTCGTTCAGTTCGCGCTGACGCGCGCTCACGCAGTCGTCGACCAGGCGGCGTCCAGCCTTGACGTTCATCAGCATGGACTTGCTGGCGATCTGGACCATCAGGGTGTCGCCCTTCATGTCCTCGAGCCGCACTGCGCCGGTGGACGAGAGCACCGGCTTCATCAGGTAGACGGCCTTGCCGTGGCGCACGTCGACGTACCCCTGATGCCGGGAGTTCGCCTCGACCTCGATGGCCTGGCCGAACTCGCAGACATAGCGGCCCAGGTACACGAGCTGCGCCGCCTCCAATTGCTCGGATGTGGCTTCGGGCGGCGCCGGCGGCGCCTTGCGGACGGCCTTGGCCGGCGGCTTGACGGGCTTGGCGGCCGTCGCGCCGGTCATGCCGGGCGTGGCGAACGCCAGGCCGGCGAGCGCTGCGGCTGCCGCGTGCCTGATGCGCCGGCGGAATGTGGGGTGATGGATCATGACGGGCGACTGTATCGCGACGCCCGCGCGGGAAACCCCGCATGTCTGCACCGCATGAAGGGACGGCAGATGGCGTTCCCGCCACGTCCAGCGTGCGACATCACACAGCGACGGCACCCCCCTTGTTCAGGGTCGTTACCTTGTCGTTTTTCGCGCGTATGCTTCGCGCTTGCAACGAACAGGCCAATGTGCCGGGGTGTGAGTCCGCCCTTCGGTCGCGCCCCAACGCCGCTGCACATCGTGTTCATCGAGCCCACCCGTCAAGGCAGGAACGCAAGGGTGAGATGGCGTCGTCAACATCAGTGATCTCTTCAGACGGGAGGAATTCAATGGCAGCGCATGCGATTTCCCATTCCGCCAACCGGGCTCTTCGTTTTCTCGCGGCCCTGACGGCCATGGTCGTCATGGCCGGCTGCGCCATGAACCGCTATCCGCCCGCACCCATCGAGGCGGCCACCACCGACTACAGCTACAAGATCGGTCCGCTCGACTCGGTCAACATCATCGTCTGGCGCAACCCCGAACTGTCCACCACGGTTCCGGTACGCCCCGACGGCAAGATCTCGACGGCGCTGGTCTCCGACATGCAGGCCGCGGGGCTCACGCCGCAGGAGCTCTCGACGGCGTTGCAGAGCGCGATGACCAAGTACATCCGCGACCCGGTCGTGTCGGTGGTGGTCAACACCTTCCAGGGCGCGGCGAGCGAGCAGATCCGCATCATCGGCGAAGCGACGCGCCCGCAGGCCATCCCGTACCGCCAGGGCATGACGCTGCTGGACGTGATGATCCAGGTCGGCGGCCTGACCGACTTCGCCGACGGCAACGCCGCCGTGCTGGTGCGGGGCAAGGAAGGCGGCAAGCAGTACAGCGTTCGCCTGAAGGACCTGCTCAAGCGTGGCGACATCTCCGCCAACGTCGACGTCCGCCCCGGCGACGTGCTGATCGTCCCGCAGGGTTGGTTCTGACGCCTTCGCGCGCAGGCCCGACCGTCGACAAGGAAGTGGAGTCCCCATGGATCAGCTGATCCAACAAGTTCTCGAGATCGCGCGCGCCATGTGGCGACGCCGCTGGATCGGCGTGCTCGCCGCGTGGGTCGTCGGCATCGCGGGCGCGGTCGGGCTGATGCTGATCGCGAACCGCTACGAGGCCAGTGCCCGTGTCTATGTCGACACCAAGACCGTGCTGCGCCCGCTGATGCGCGACCTCGCGGTCGAGCCCGACATCGACCAGACCGTCGGACTGCTGGCACGCACGCTCATCACGCGGCCCAATGTCGAGCTGCTGATGCGCAAGTCCAACCTCGAGACCGAGGGCATGGCGCCGATGGCGCGCGACCGCATGATCGAGTCGCTGATGCGCGAGATCAAGGTGGCCGGCGGCGGGCGCGACAACGTCTTCAACTTCAGCTATCGCGACACCAACCCGGAGCGCGCCCGCGTCGTGGTGCAGAACCTGGTGTCCTTGTTCCTCGAGTCCGACACCGGCGCGAAGCGCCGCGACGCCGAGCAGGCGCGCGGCTTCATCGACGACCAGATCAAGAACTACGAAGCCCGGCTGGCCGAGGCCGAGAACCGCCTGAAGGACTTCAAGCTGCGCAACCTCGGCGTTGCCGATTCGGGCGGCAAGGACTACTTCGCGCGCATGTCCGCGCTCACCGACGAGATGGGCAAGCTCACGGTCGAGCTGCGGGCCGCCGAGCAGTCGCGCGACGCCCTCAAGCGCGAGCTCAGCGGCGAGACCGCCTCGCTGCTGCCCGATGTCTCCTCGACCACCGTCGCGCAGGTATCGGAATACGACGCCCGCCTCGACAGCCAGCGCAAGCAGCTGGACGACCTGCTGCGCCGCTACACCGAACTGCACCCCGACGTCGTCGCGACCAAGCGGCTGATCGCCCGCCTCGAAGAGCAGCGCCAGCAGGAGCTCGAAGCGCGCCAGCGTGCCGCAGCCAGCAAGCCGCGCACCGCCCCCACCGCGGTGAATCCCGTGCTGCAGCAGGTCAAGCTCGCGCTCGCCGAGTCGGAAGCCAACGTCGCCGCGCTGCGCGTGCGCGCGTCGGACATGCAGTCCCGGCTGAGCCAGCTGCGCGCCTCGGCCAGCCGCGTGCCGCAGGTCGAGGCCGAGCTCGCGCAGCTGAACCGCGACTACGACGTGATTCGCCGCACCTACGAGACCATGGTGTCGCGCCGCGAGAAGGCGTCGCTGTCCGAGGACGTGGATGCCACGCGATCGGCCCAGTTCCGGGTGATCGACCCGCCGCGCACGGCGCCGCAGCCGGTCTTCCCGAACCGCATGGCCCTGGCTCCGCTGGTGCTCCTGGCCGCGCTGGCGGCCGGCGTGGCAGCCACCTTCGTCATGGTGCAGCTGGTGCCCACGTTCGACAACTCGCGCCTGCTGCGCAATGCGACACAGAGGCCGGTGCTCGGCAGCGTCTCGATGCTGATGAACGATGGCATGCTGCGACGCGCCCGCAAGGAGCTCTACGCCTTCGGCACGGCGCTGGGCGGGCTGATCATGATCGGCGGCATCTGGATCGTGTGGGTCTCGCTGAACGTTCGGGCTTGAGGGGCATCTGTGGGCATCATTGAACAAGCGGCACGTCGACTGGAGGAACTTCGTCGCAGCGGCATCGAGGTGCCCGATCGCGCCGTCGCCGCCGCCGGCTTGAAGCGTCCGGACGACACCGTTCAGGCGCTCGCGGCGCGCCGGCTCGAGGACGCCCGCGTCACCACGCCGGGTGCGCTGGATCGGCTGCCGCCCGCGGTGCACGAGATCCGTCCGGCCGCCCGCGCCGCCGGCGGTGCGCACTCCAAGCAGGTGCAGATCGACCTCACGCGCCTCGGCGCCATGGGCTACCTGACGCCAGAAACCCCGCGGGCGCAGATCGCCGACGAATTCCGCGTCATCAAGCGCCCGCTGCTGATGAACGTCGCCGGCCGCTCGGCCGCTCCGGTGGAGCGGGCCAACCTCATCATGGTGACCAGCTCGATGCCGGGCGAAGGCAAGACCTTCGTGACCGTCAACCTCGCCATCAGCATGGCGATGGAGATGGACAAGCACGTGCTGCTGATCGACGCCGACGTGTCCCGCCCCGCCGTGCTGCCGCGCCTGGGCGTCACGCCGGCCCGCGGCCTGCTCGACGTGCTGGCCGATCCGTCGGTCGCGCTGTCCGACGTGATGCTGCGCACCAACATCGAGCGGCTCAGCCTGCTGCCTGCCGGCGCTCCGCGCGGGCAGGCGACCGAGCTGCTGGCAAGCAACAGCATGGTTCGCCTGCTGGACGAGATGGCCAGCCGTTACGCCGACCGCATCCTGATCTTCGATGCACCGCCGCTGCTGCCCTCCACCGAGTCGCGCGTGCTGGCCAGTCACATGGGGCAGGTCATCGTGGTCGTCGAAGCCGAGCGCACGCCCCAGAAATCTGTCATGCAGGCGATGGCCACCCTGGAGTCGTGCCCGGTCGTGATGCCGCTCCTGAACAAGGCGAGCCGCTCCGAGGTCGGCTTCTACTATGGCTATTACGGCCCGGTCGACGCCTGAGGGCGGCGCGTCGGGCGCCGGCCGCGGCACGCCGCCGGCCGAGCGCCGGCTCGCGCGCCATGCGCTCGCGACGGCCGCGGCGGCCGTCGTCGGCGGGCTGGGCGCGATGCCGAGCCCGGCGATGGCGCAGAAGTGGAACCTCGAGACCGGCCTGCGCTCGCAGCTCACCTTCAGCAGCAATCCCGAGCTCGGCGTGGCCGGTGGCGGCCGCGACGACCTCCTGCTCGAGGTGCGTCCGCACATCGCCATCCGCGCCGAGGGCGCCCGCTTGCGCCTGAGCGGCACGGCGGCGCTGAACGGCGTCACCACCGCCCGCGACACGCAACCGAGCCGACTGCTGCCCGAGGCCGATCTCAACGCGCGCCTCGAGGCGATCGAGCGGTTCTTCTTCCTCGATGCCGGCGTGCGCGCCATCCAGACCAGCGAGAACCCCTTCGGTCCCCGCCCCGAGTCGGGCACCACCCGCAACACGCTGACCACCGGGGTGGTGCGCTTCTCACCGAGCATCGAGTCGGCGATCAGCGCCGAGACGCGCTACCGGCTGCGCAGCGACAACAGCTGGACCCGGCAGAGCGGCTCGACCCAGGCGGCCAGCTCCGAAGCCGAAGGCTATTTCGGCCGCCACTCGTTCCTCTTCGAGCATGACCCGCATCCGTTCGGCTGGCGGCTGGAGGCCGAGCGCAACGAGACGCGCTACCGCGACGGCGTCCAGGAGCCGCTGCGGCAGGATCTCGCCCGGGCAAGCATCGACTACGCCTTCGGCCCCGACCTCACCGCCGGCGTGCGTGTCGGCCGCGAGCGCACCAGCCTGGTCGCGGTGGACAACGAGCGCAACATCTACGGCGTGCAGGCGCGCTGGCAGCCTTCGCCGCGCACCACGCTGTCGGCCTTCGAGGAGAAGCGCTTCTTCGGCAATTCGTGGCGCCTCAGCTTCGATCACCGCATGCCGCAGGTGGCCTGGAATGTCCTGGTCTCGCGTACGCTCGACACCACGCCGCAGGCGCTGTTCGACCTGCCGGTCACCAGCAACGTGGCGGCGCTGCTCGATGCAGCCTTCACGACGCGCTTTCCCGATCCGGTCGAGCGCGCGCGCATCGTCCAGGACCTGATCACCCGCCAGGGATTGCCCGCGGGCACGCTGCGCCCGGTCAACGTCTACGCGCAACGCCTGAGCATCGTCACGCAGCGCACCGCCAGCGTGGTGCTGATCGGCATGCGCAACACCTTGTCGCTCGGCGCCTTCCAGACACGCACCGAAGACGCGCCCGAAGGGGGCTCGCTGGCGACCGGCACGCCGCTGGGCAACAACAACCAGCACGGCGCCTCGGTGTCGCTAAGTCACCGCCTGAGCCCGATCGCCAGCCTGAACGCCTCGGCCGAGTGGAGCAAGGTGCGCGCGCTGCAGGGCATCGACCGCTCCGTCCAGCGCACGGCGCGCCTGCAGCTCACCGTGCAGGCCGCGCCCAAGACCAGCGTGTTCGGCGGCGCACGCTACCGCGAGCTCGACTCCAACGTCGCCACCGAGGGACGCGAGGCCGCCGTGTTCGCAGGCCTGGACCATCTGTTTTGAAGCATTGCGCGGCCACGACGGCCCGCCAGAGCAAGGACGAAGCTTGAGCATGAACGTCGCCCTCGACGCCGGACCGCTGATCTGCGTGGTCGGTGCGCGACCCAACTACATGAAGATGGCGCCGCTGCTGCGCGCCATCCGGGCCGAGCCGCGCCTGCCGCGCGCGGTGCTGGTGCACACCGGCCAGCACTACGACTTCGCGCTGAACGATCGCCTGTTCGCCGACCTCGAGCTGCCCGCGCCCGACGTCAACCTCGAGGTCGGCTCGGGCTCGCACGCCGTGCAGACCGCCGAGGTGATGAAGCGCTTCGAGCCGGTGATGCTGCAGCACAAGCCTTCGTGCGTCATCGTCGTCGGCGACGTCAACTCCACCATGGCCTGCACGCTCGTCGCCGCCAAGCTGCACGTGCCCGTCGTGCACGTCGAGGCGGGGCTGCGCAGCTTCGACCGCGGCATGCCCGAGGAGATCAACCGGCTGGTCACCGACCAGATCGCCGACCTGCTCTACACGACCGAGCGCAGCGCGCACGACAACCTGGCCCGCGAAGGCATCGCGCCGGAGCGGGCGCACTTCGTCGGCAACCTCATGATCGATTCGCTGCACGCCGCGCTGAAGAAGGCCGTGCCACCGGAAACCACGCTGGCGCGCGAGGGCGTCGGCGCCGACTGGCTGGACGGCGCACCCGGCTTCGGCGTGCTCACGCTGCACCGGCCGTCCAACGTCGACGATCCGGCGAACCTGGCCGAGCTGCTGGACATCCTGCGACGCGTCGGCGAGCGGTTGCCGCTGGTGTGGCCGATGCATCCGCGCACCAAGGCCAACATCGACCGCCTGGACCTCGCCCCACGCCTGGCGGGCGCCCGCATCGCCTGCCTGCCGCCGCAGGGCTACCTCGAGATGGTGGGACTGCTGAGCCGTGCCCGCCTGGTCATCACCGATTCCGGCGGCGTGCAGGAGGAAACCACTTCGCTCGGCGTGCCTTGCCTGACGATGCGACCCAACACCGAGCGCCCGATCACCATCGAGCAAGGCACCAACACCCTGGTGCCGCGCGATGCGGGCGTGGTGCTCACCCTGGTCGATGACATCCTCGTCAGCGGCGGCAAGCGCGGCCGGGCACCCGAGCTGTGGGACGGGCGCGCCGCAGGCCGCATCGCGGCGCACCTGGCCGACTGGCTTGCACTGCGCATGCCGGCGCTGCGCAGCGAGGTGGCGGCATGAACGCGCCGCAGCGTCCGTTGACGCTCATGAACGCGCTGACGGTCGACGTCGAGGACTACTTCCAGGTCTCGGCGCTGGCGCCGCTGATCGATCGCTCGTCCTGGGACCAGCGCGAATGCCGCGTGGAACGCAACGTCGAGCGCCTGCTGGAGCTGTTCGCACGGCACCACGCGCGCGCCACCTTCTTCACGCTGGGCTGGGTCGCCGAGCGCTATCCACACCTGGTCAAACGCATCGTCGCGGCCGGCCACGAGCTGGCGAGCCACGGATACGGCCACCTGCGCGCCAGCGAGCAGAGCCGCGACGAGTTCATGCAGGACGTGCATCGCGCCAAGGGACTCCTCGAGGACCTGGGCGGGCGGCGTGTGCAAGGCTATCGCGCACCGAGCTTCTCGATCGGCTACAGCAATCCCTGGGCCTTCGACGTCCTGCTCGAGGCGGGGTACCGCTACAGCTCCAGCGTCTACCCGGTGCAGCACGACCACTACGGCATGCCGGACGCGCCGCGCTTTCCGTACCAGCCGCGTCCCGGCCTGACCGAGATCCCTGTGACCACGACCCGGGTGCTCGGCCGCAACCTGCCCGCCGGCGGGGGTGGCTACTTCCGCCTCGCGCCCTACGCCCTGAGCCGCTGGGCCATCCGTCGGGTCAACCGGGTCGACCTCCGTCCGGCGATCTTCTACTTCCATCCGTGGGAGATCGATCCCCAGCAGCCGCGCGTGCCGGGCACCCCGCTGAAGACGCGCTTTCGCCACTACGTCAACCTCGACAAGACCGAATCGCGACTCGCGCAGCTGCTGCGCGACTTCCACTGGGGGCGCGTCGACGAGGTCTTTGCACTGGCCCTAACGTGAACCTCGCCGACCTCCACACCGCGGGTGCCGCCGCCGCGTTGAGCGTGCGCCCCTTTCGCGAATCCGACAGCGATCGCTGGGACCGCTTCGTCTTCACCTGCGCGCAGGCAAGCTTCTTCCATCGCATCGGCTGGCGCGAGATCTACGAAGACGTGTTCCGCCACCGCACGCACTACCTGTTGGCCGAGCGCGGCGAGCAGATCGTCGGCGTGCTGCCGCTGGTGCAGCTGAAGAGCCTGCTGTTCGGCCACTCGCTGGTGTCGCTGCCCTTCGCCGTCTATGGCGGCGTGGCCGCCAGCGAGCCTGACGCCACCCGCGAGTTGCATCGCGCGGCCGTGGAGCTCGCCCGCGAGCTGGGCGTCGAGCATCTCGAGCTGCGCAACGTGGCGTCCGCCGAACCGAGCTGGCCGCGAACGGAGCTGTACGTCACGTTCCGCAAGGAGCTGCTGCCCGACGTCGAGGCCAACATGCTGGCCATTCCGCGCAAGCAGCGCGCGATGGTGCGCAAGGGCATCCAGCGCGAGCTGCGCAGCGAGATCGACCGCGGCACCGACCGCTTCTTCGAGCTCTACGCCGACAACCAGCACCGCCACGGCACGCCGCCGCAGTCCAGGCGCTACTTCCAGGCGCTCGACCGTGTGTTCGGCGCCGATTGCGAAGTGCTGACCGTGCTGAGCCCGCAGGGCAAGGCGGTGTCGGGCGTGCTGTCGTTCTACTTCCGCGACGAGGTCCTGCCCTACTACGCCGGCGACCTGACCGACGCGCGCGAGCTCGCCGCCAACGACTTCAAGTACTGGGAGCTCATGCGCCGCGCCTGCGAGCGCAAGCTGCGCGTCTTCGACTACGGCCGCTCCAAGCGCGACACCGGCTCCTTCGACTTCAAGAAGAACTGGGGTTTCGAGCCGGCACCGCTGCACTACGAGTACCAGCTGTTCAAGCGCGATTCGGTGCCGCAGAACAACCCGTCCAACCCCCGGTACCAGAAGGCCATCGAGACCTGGCGCCGCTTGCCGCGCGGCGTGGTCAACGCCGTCGGGCCGATGCTCGCGCGACACCTCGGATGAACGCCGTGAAGCCCGACCCGCGCCCGCTGATTGCCCACGTCCTGCACCGCTTCGACACCGGCGGGCTGGAAAACGGCGTCGTCAACCTGATCAACCGCCTGCCGAGCGACCGGTTCCGCCATGCGATCGTGGCGCTGACCGAGATCACCGAGTTCCGCCGCCGCATCGAGCGCGACGACGTGCAGTTCGTCGCGCTGAACAAGCCGCCCGGCCAGGGCCTGTGGACCTTTCCGCGCATGCGCGGCGTGCTGCGCGGCCTGCAGCCGGCGGTCGTGCACACGCGCAACCTCGGTGCACTGGAAATGGCGGCGCCGGCGGCCTGGGCCGGGGTGCCGGTCCGCATCCACGGCGAGCACGGCTGGGACATCGGCGACCCCGACGGGCGCAGCGTCAAGTTCCGGATCACCCGCCGCGTCTATCGGCCCTTCGTCCACCAGTACGTCGCGCTGTCGCAGCAGCTCCAGCGCTATCTGCTCGACAACATCGGCGTCGCCCCCGAGCGGGTGGTGCAGCTCTACAACGGGGTCGACACGCAGCGTTTCCGTCCGGCCAGCGGCGCCCGGCCGCCGATCGCCGGCATCCCTTTCGCCGGCAGCACGCTGTGGCTGATCGGCACGGTCGGGCGGCTGAGTCCCATCAAGGACCAGGTGCTGCTGGCGCGCGCCTTCGTGCGCGCCCTCGAATGGGCGCCGCAGGCCAAGGCCCACCTGCGGCTGGTGCTGGCCGGCAGCGGACCGCTGCGCAGCGAAGTCGAGCGTGTGCTGGCGGACGCCGGCGTGGGCGAGCTCGCCTGGCTGGCCGGCGACCGCAGCGACGTGCCCGACATCATGCGGGGGCTCGACGCCTTTGCGCTGCCCTCGCTCGCCGAGGGCATTTCCAACACCATCCTCGAAGCGATGGCCAGCGGCCTGCCGATCGTCGCGACCAGCGTCGGCGGCAACGTCGAGCTGCTCCAGGACGGCGCCACCGGCCGGCTCGTGCCGCCGCAGGACGTCGATGCCATGGCACGGGCCCTGCTCGACGACTGGCGCGATCCGGATGCGGCCCGACAGCGCGGCCGGCGCGCCCGTCATGACGTCGAACGTCGCTTCAGCCTGGACGGCATGGTCGCCGCCTATGGCGACCTGTATGACCGGCTGCTGGCCCAGGCCGCAGCCCGCGGTGCGTTGCAGCACCGCTTCACCTAGGAAACGCTCACATGTGCGGCATCGTCGGACTCTGGGACTCGCGCGGCACGCGCCACTTCGATCGCAACGTGCTGCTGCGCATGAACGAATCGCAGCACCACCGCGGACCCGACGAGACGGGCACCCACCTGGCGCCCGGCGTCGCGCTCGGGCACAAGCGTCTGTCGATCATCGACCTGAAGACCGGCCAGCAGCCACTCTTCAACGAGGACCACTCGGTGGTCATCGTGTTCAATGGCGAGATCTACAACTACCGCGAGCTGATCCCCGAGCTCACGGCACTGGGCCACGTGTTCCGCACGCGCAGCGACACCGAGGTGATCGTGCATGCATGGGAGCAGTGGGGCGAGTCTTGCGTCGATCGGCTGCGCGGCATGTTCGCCTTCGCGCTGTGGGACGAGCGCCAGCAGACACTGTTCCTCGCCCGTGACCGCCTGGGCGTGAAGCCCCTGTACTACGCCGAGCTGCCCGACGGCACGTGGCTCTTCGGCTCGGAGCTGAAGGCATTGCTGGCGCACGGCGGGCTGCGGCGCGAGCTCGATCCGCGCGCGGTGGAGGACTACTTCGCGCTGGGCTACGTGCCCGAGCCGCGCACCATCTACACCTCGGCGCTCAAGCTGGCGCCCGGCCATACGCTGTGCCTGCGCCGCGGCCAGGCGGCTCCGCAGCCGCGCCAGTACTGGGACGTGCGCTTCACCGGCGACAACCTCGTCTCGGCCGAGGACGCCCAGGCCGAGCTGGTCGAGCGCATCAAGGAGAGCGTGCGCCTGCGCATGATCTCCGAGGTGCCGCTGGGCGCCTTCCTGTCCGGCGGCGTGGACTCGAGCGCCGTCGTGGCGATGATGGCCCAGCAGTCGGCGGAGCCGGTCAACACCTGCTCGATCTCCTTCGACGACCCGGCCTATGACGAGACGCGCTTCGCGCAGCAGGTGGCCGACCGCTACGGCACGCGGCACTTCGTCGATCGTGTCGAGACCGACGATTTCGACCTCATCGACACGCTGGCTGCGCTGTACGACGAGCCGTACGCCGACAGCTCGGCGATCCCGACCTACCGCGTGTGCCAGCTCGCGCGCCGCCACGTGACGGTGGCGCTGTCCGGCGACGCCGGCGACGAGAACATGGGCGGCTACCGGCGCTACCTGTTCCACCTGCACGAGGAGCGGCTGCGCTCGGTGCTGCCGCTGGGCGTGCGCCGCCCGCTGTTCGGCACCCTGGGCCGGCTCTATCCCAAGCTCGACCGCGCACCGCGCTTCCTGCGCGCCAAGTCCACGTTCCAGGCGCTCGCGCGAACCTCGGTGGAGGCGTACTTCCACAGCATCTCCGTGTTCCGCAACGACATGCGCGATGCGCTGTACTCGCCGGAGTTCAAGCGTCGCCTGGCGGGTTACAACGCAAGCGAGGTCTTCCACCGCCACGCCGAGCGCGCCGGCACCGACGACCCGCTGGCCCTCATCCAGTACATCGACCTGCAGACCTACCTCGTGGGCGACATCAACACCAAGGTCGACCGCGCCAGCATGGCGCACGCACTCGAGGTGCGCGAGCCGCTGATGGACCACCCGCTGGTCGAATGGCTGGCCACCCTGCCGCGCGACCTCAAGGTGCGCGGCAACGAAGGCAAGTGGGTGCTCAAGAAGGCGATGGAGCCGCACCTTCCGCACAACATCATGTACCGCCCCAAGATGGGCTTCGCGGTGCCGCTGGCGCGCTGGTTCCGCGGGCCGCTGCGCGACCGGGTGCGCGACGCGGTGATGAACGGCGAGCTGATGCGCACCGGCTTCTTCGACCGCAGCTACCTGCAACGCCTGGTCGACGACCATCTCGCCGGTCGGCGCGACTACAGCCAGCCGCTGTGGAGCCTGATGATGTTCGAGGCCTTCCTGCGCAAGGTCAACGCCACCGGCGCGAGCAGCGACGTGCCGGCCCAGCGGCCGGTGCCGCACCTGGCGCGGGTCGCTTGAGTCGGTCGTGAGAATCCTGTTCCTCGCCCATCGCTTCCCGTACCCGCCGACCTTCGGCAGCAAGGTGCGGGCGTTCAACGTCATCCGTCACCTCGCGCAGCGCCACGAGGTGAGCGTGCTGTCGCTGGCACGCAGTGCCGAAGAGGAAAGGGAAGCAGCCGGGATCGCGCCGTATTGCCGCGAGCACCGCACGTTCCGCGTCCATAATCCGGTTCAGGCGGCGAAGATGGCACTGACGCTGCCGACCCCCGTTTCCGCCTCGGAGGCCTTCTTCCACAGCACCGCCTTGCAACGCGAGATCGACGCCCGCCTGGCGCGGCGCAGCGTCGATCTGGTGTTTGCCCATTGCTCGGCGGTGGGCCGGTACGTGGCGCACGTCGAGGGCCTGCCCAAGATCATCGACTACTGCGATGTCGATTCGCGCAAGTGGGCCGACTACGTCCCGCACAAGCCCTGGCCGCTCTCGCTGGGCTACCGCTGGGAGGCCTGGCGCATGGCGCGCACCGAGCGGCGGCTGGCGGGCCGCTTCGAGCAGGTCACCGTCGCCACGCCGGGTGAGGTCGAAACGCTCGCCGAGCTGGGCGTGCGCGAGCGCGTCGACTGGTTCCCCAACGGCGTCGACATGGCCTTCTTCCAGCCGTCGGCGCAAGCGTTCGACCCCGACGTCATCACCTTCGTCGGGCGCATGGACTACTTCCCGAACGAGCAGTGCATGGTCGACTTCTGCGCCCGCGCGTGGCCCCGCCTGCGCCAGGCGCGCCCGTCCCTGCGCCTGCAGATCGTCGGTGCGGCGCCGACGGCGCGCGTGCTGGCCCTGGGTCGCATCGAGGGCGTGACCGTCACCGGCCCGGTGCCGGACGTGCGGCCCTTCGTGCAGAGCTCCGCCCTCACGATCGCGCCGCTGGCGATTGCGCGCGGCACGCAGAACAAGATCCTCGAAGCGATGGCGATGGCCGTGCCGGTCATCGCCAGCCGCATCGCGGCGCAGGGCGTCGATGCCGTGCCGGGAGAGCACCTGCTGGCCGCCGACTCGGTCGACGAGATCTGCGACGCCGTGCTTCGCGTCGTCGGCGACCGCCGCGAACGCGAGCGCCTGGCGCAAGCCGGCCGCGCCCGTGTGCAGTCGCACCACGCCTGGGGAAGTGCGATGAGCCGACTCGACGGCATCATCGAGCGCAGCATCCGCCCGGCCGGCGGCGTGCGCGTCGCAACGGCCGCGGCCTAGGGTCCGCCACAGTCGCCGAGGTCCGTCGATGTTCGCCGCCCTTGCCTACGTGCTCTTCTGTGCCTTGTGCACGGTGTACGCGTTCAAGCGCCATCCGATCTGGGGCCTTTACTTTTACCTGGCGACCATCTACGTGCACCCGCCCTCGCGCTGGTGGGTCTACATGCTGCCCGAGCTGCGCTGGTCGCTGATCTCCGCCGTGGTCGCCGTGCTCGCGGTGGTTGTTCACCGCGGGCGTCTCCAGGCCAAGCCGCTGTGGCTGGCCAACGCACCGGCGATCATCCTGAGCATCTATGCCGCCTGGATGTGGTTCCAGTGCGCGTGGGCGCTGGACCTCGAGACGCACCTCGAAGGCGCCACCAAGTTCGTGAAGTACCTGATCGCGTTCTGGATCGTCTACCGGCTGATCGACACCAAGGAGATGCTGCGCAACCTGCTGCTGGCGCATGTCGCCGGCTGCACGCTGCTGGGCCTGATGGCGCAGTTCATCGGGCGCGACGGC
Organism: Piscinibacter sp. XHJ-5; assembly: GCF_029855045.1. Lineage (GTDB taxonomy): Bacteria > Pseudomonadota > Gammaproteobacteria > Burkholderiales > Burkholderiaceae_C > Albitalea. Next base: position 665,081 of record NZ_CP123228.1, on the reverse strand, counting down.
GGCCGCCTCGACGGCGTCGGCGGTCCCGGCCTGGACGACGCGAACACGCTGGGCATGTACCTGGCCACCGGCGTCATCGCAAGCCTCGGCCTGTTCCTGTCCGAGAAAGGCTGGAAGCGATGGGGCCTGCTGGCGGTGATGGCGGTGATCGGCAACGGCTTCGTGCTGGCCAACAGCCGCGGCGCCTTCCTGGGCCTGCTTGCCGGATCGCTGACGCTGATGTTCTGCAAGGCACGCGCCCACCGCAAGCAGTTCTGGCTGCTGGCGCTGGCGGGCCTGGTCGGCTTCGCCGTCGTCGTCGACAAGGTGTTCATCGACCGCATGTTCACCATCGGCGACGTCGTCGAGGAGAGCGAGGACGCCGACATGAGCGCGCGCTCGCGCATGGAGCTGTACAAGGCGCAGCTGCGCATGGCGGCCGACTATCCGCTGGGCGCCGGCTACCGCGGCACGGCCACGCTGAGCCCCTTCTACCTCGACCGCAAGTGGCTGGCCCGCGACAACGGCATTGACGATCCCGATGCCGCCCGCACCTCGCACAACACCCTCATGTCGACGCTGGTCGAGCAGGGCTTTCCAGGGTTCGTGCTGTTCCTGGTGCTGATCGGATGGCTCTTCTCCGCCGGCCTCAGGGTGCGTCGCATGAACCAGAGCGGCGTCGATCCGGGCCTCATCACCCTGAGCGCCGCCACCTGCGGCACCTTGATGGTGGTCATCGTCGCCGGCTCGGCCACCGACTACCTGATGGCCGAGGTGCAGTTCTGGATGTTCGCCGCGCTGGTCTCGGCCCTGCAGCTGGGCGGCGCCATGGGCACGGTGCGCCCGCCGATCGGCGGCCCCGCGCTGCAGCCGATCGCGCGGCCCCAGCTGCGTCCCTGAGTCCCCGTCCCCCTCGATCGCCCATCTCACATCGTGCTGCGCCTGCCTCTTTCCCTGCTGTCGCCCGCCGGCAAGCGTGGCCGCCTGAGCATCCTCATCTTTCACCGCGTGCTGCCCCGCCCGGACCCGCTGTCCCCCGACGAGCCCGATGCGGCGGAGTTCGAGGCGCAGATGCGCTGGGTGCGCAGCTGGTTCAACGTGCTGCCGCTGGGCACGGCCATCGACAGGCTCTATGCCGGCACGATCCCGCCGCGCGCGCTCGCCATCACCTTCGACGACGGTTATGCCGACAACGAGGAGCTGGCCGCACCCATCCTCGCGCGCCTGGGCATGACCGCCACCTTCTTCATCTCGACCGGCTACCTGGGCGGCGGCATCATGTGGAACGACCGCGTGATCGAAGCGGTGCGCGCCTGCGAAGGCGACACGCTCGACGTCAGCGCGGCCGGCCTCGGGCGGCACCCGGTCGGCTCGGCCGGCCAGCGGCGAGCCGCCATTGCGGCCCTGCTCAAGGCCATCAAGCACTTCGAGCAGCCGCAGCGCGATGCCGCCACCGATGCCATCGTGGCGGCCGCCGGCGGACGGCCCTCGCCGGCGCTCATGATGCAGCCCGAGCAGGTGCGCCGGCTGCGCACGCTGGGAATGGACATCGGCGCGCATACCGTCAGCCATCCCATCCTCACCCGACTCGACGCGCAGCAGGCCCGCGACGAGATGGCGAGCGGCAAGCGCGCGCTGGAGCAGCTGCTGGGCGAGCCGGTCGAGCTGTTCGCCTATCCCAACGGCGTGCCCGGGCAGGACTACGCCGCCGAGCACGTCGCGATGGCGCAGGCCTGCGGTTTCCGGGCGGCGGTGTCGACGGCCTGGGGCGCCGCCTCGGCGCAGTCCGACCGCTTCCAGCTGCCGCGCTTCACCCCGTGGGACCGCGCGCGCTGGCTCTACGGCGCGCGGCTGCTGGGCAACCTGCGGCGTCCCGACCGCAGCGTGGTGCCGGCCTGAGCCCCGCTCAGAGCTTGCGCGAGTCGAGCCACAGCCCGAGCATCATCAGCACCCACACCATCACGCCGTAGTAGCCGGGGTGCTCGCGCAGCTTGACGTCGAGCAGCTGGCGCACGAACTCGGGCCGCACGATGCCGCGCGGCCGCAGCCGCTCGATGCTGTCGTTCGCCAGGTCGAACAGCGGCTCGTGCGCAATCAGCCAATGGCCCACCGGCAGCCCGAAGCCGTGCTTCTTCTTGGTGATGATCTCGGGCGGCAGGAAGTCCAGCAGCGCCTGCTTGAAGAACCAGCGCAGCTGGGTGCCGCGCAGCTTCAGCTCGTCGGGCAGGCGGCCGGAGAAGTCGATGATCCGGTCGTCCATCAGCGGGAAGGCGACGTCCACGCCGGCCAGGTTGCACATGTGCGAGACCTTGGGCAGGTCACCGTCGGCCAGGATGAAGCGCATGTCGATGGCCAGCATCTGGTTGATGAGGCTCGCGTCCTTGAACGGCGCGTAGGCATCGGCCAGCAGCGACGACGGATGGTGCGCATCCACCGTGGCGAGGAACTCGGGCGTGAACATCTGCGGCACGCCGAAGTGCTGCAGCAGGTTGTACGACTCGTAGCGCAGCGGCATGGGCGGGCGCGCCTGCTCCACGTAGCTGCGCAGCTTGCGCAGCGGCGGCACCGCGCCGACGCCCGGGGCGGCGAGCAGCGGCTCGACGACGAACCGCCGCAGCGGTGCCGGCACCCGCTGGTACAGCCCGAGCAGGTGCTGCTTGGCGTAGCGCTCGTTGCCGCCGAACAGCTCGTCGCCACCATCGCCCGCGAGGAGCCGCGTCACGCCGTGCTCGCGGGCGACGCGGGCGCAGTGGTAGGTCGGCACGGCCGACGCGTTGCCGAAGGGCTGGTCGTACGAGGCCGCGATGCGAGGCAGGGACTCCACCACGTCGTTCGGGGTCACGTAGTACTCGTGGTGCTCGGTGCCGAAGTGGCGTGCGGCGATGCGCGCGTACTCGGTCTCGTCGTAGCCCGGCACGTCGAAGCCGATGGAGAAGGTGCGTGCCGGCCGGCCGCTCACCTGGCCGAGCGTGCCGCTGACGGTCGAGCTGTCGGTGCCGCCGGACAGGAAGGCGCCGAAGGCGTCGACCCCGGACGAGGCCTCGCGCACCGCATCGCGCAGCAGGCCGACGAACTCCTGCTTCAGCTCGTCGACGCTGCGGCCGCGTTCCTCGGTGAAGCGCATGGTCCAGTACGGCGCCGCCGGGCCGGCGCCTTGCGGGCCGAACTCGATGCAGTGTCCCGGCGCAAGGCGCTGCAGGCCGGCGTAGATGGTGTCCGGGCCCGGGGTGACGTGGTAGTAGAGGTAGTCGAAGATGCCTTGCGGCGAGAGCTGGCGCGGCACGCCCTCGTGGCCGAACAGCAGGTCCAGCGTCGAGCCGAACACCAGCGAGGCGGCCGGGCGCGCCACCATCAGCTGGTGAATGCCCAGGCGGTCGACGGCCAGCAGGCCGCGCTGGCGCTGCCCGTCCCAGGCGGCGAGCGCGAAGTCGCCGCCCAGCGCGGCCAATGCGTCCTTTCCGCTTTCGCGCAGGCGTCGCACGAGCGCCGGCAGGTCGATCGCCGAGCGGTCGCTGCCGCGAAGGCGAGGATGGCCGGCGACCAGCAACACGAAGCCGTCGTGCTCGAGCAGCACGGGCCGGGCGGGCGCGCCGAACGCAGCCAGGCCGGCCTGCGGCTGGTGGGCCGAGACGATGTCCTGCACCGTGCCGTGATAGTTCGCCAGCATGCGCGGCACCACCTGCGCGCCGTCGTCCACCGGCCGGTTCGCGAACCAACCGCACAAGCCTCTCATGGGTCCTCCTCGTCGTGTTTCTCTTGGGCGCACGCGCCCCGCGGCACGGGCGCAGCGCGCTCAGCTTGACGGCGCCAGGCTACGCAGCCATGCGATCGTGGCGTTCTCCACCTCCGTGCGCCAGGCCCGGCAGGAAAACGTGTGGTCGGCGTCCGATACCTCGACCCGCTGCACCTTGGCGTCAGCGAGCAGCCCGCGCCAGGCGGCAGAAGACTCGGTGTATTGCAGGAATTCCTTGGCGGTCAGGTCGTTGCTCGCCAGGATCAGCAGCATGCGGCCGCGAAACCCCGCGAGGCCGCGCGCCATGCGCGCCTGGAACGAGAGGTCCGCGTGCGGCGCCGCGGGGCGACTGGACAGCGACCGGGCTTGCCGGAGATTGTTCAGCAGCGCGCCGATCGAGCCGCGCCAGTCGAGCCCGCCGCGCAGCAGCTTGATCCAGAACTCGCGCTGCGCCAGTCGCGCGGTGTAGTAGTGCTTGACCTGTGCGGCCGCCAGCGAAGCCTCGCTGCGCGCCCACGGGTTGGCGGCCACGATGCCGGCCACGTCGGCGTGCGAAACGGCGTACATCATGGCCGCGGAAGCGGCATCGCACAGGCCCCACACCACCACCTGCCGTACCGCGGGACAGGCCCTGCGCAGGGCGTCGATCGCCGCGTGGATGTCGGGGCCGATGTCCTCGAAGCTGCGCTGCTCGCCATCGCTGTCGCCCATGCCGCGGCAGTCGAAGCGCAGGGTGGCGAATCCGTGTTCGGCCACGCGGCGCGCCAGTAGCACGAACTGCCGGTGGCTGCCCGCGCGGTACTGCGGCCCGCCGACGACGATGACGACGCCGATGGCCGACTCGCCGCCTTGCGCGGGGCGCGCGAGCACGCCCCACAGCTGCGTCTCGCCGCATCGAAAGCCGAGCGCCTGCTCGACCGGTGCCGCAGCGCTCATGGCGGCGACTCCGCGAGCGCTGCGAGCGGCAGCGTGGTGGCCAATGCCGCGGCGTCCACGGCGGCTTGCGAGCGCAGCAGCAGCGCCTCGCACACCTCGATCTCCTGCGTCTGCCAGAACGGGGGTCCTGCCAGCGTTTCGGTCTCGACCGCGACACCGCGAGCACGCAAGCGCTCGGCCCCACGCGCCGCAGCGGGCGAAAGCTCGCCGGCCTCGTCGCCGAGCTCGAACCAGGCGATGCGGCCGCTGAAGTCGGCCGGCACGTCGAAGGTCGCGGCCTCCAGGCCGCCGGTGAGCGCGGGGGTCAGCTCGTAGCCGGCGATTTCCACCGGCGTGCCGGCGCGCAGCTGCTGCGCGGGCGACAAGGATGACGCCGGGGACTTGCCGGAACCGACGATGCGCGCACCGGCATGCAGGCGCAGAAACTGCTGCAGGTGCTGGGCGCCGGACAGCACCGGCTGCCACAGCAGCAGGTGGGCCTGGGGGCGACGGGGCAGTACCGCGGCGGCCAGCAGCGCTCCGGCGCGCGTGCCCCACAGCCACACCGGCCGGCCGCTGTCGGCCTGCACCAGCTCCTCCTCGACATCGGCGACCCAGGCCGGCCATGTGGCGTCGGCAAAGTCGCCGCTGCTGTCGCCGCAGCCGAGCAGGTCTTTCTGCACCACGCGCCAGCCGTCGGCGGCGAGCAGGCGCGCCATGCGCGCGGCCATGTGGCGGCTCTTGTTCATCTCCTCGGCAAACCCGTGCACGGCGACGACGGTGCCGACGCAATCGCCGTCGGCAGGCTCGGACACGAGCCGCCAGCGCGTGCCCACGGCGCCGCGCACGAATGCCGCTTGCTGCGCCACGGGCCGGGACGCGCTCATTGGTCGAGCTTGGACTGGACGAAGCGGGTCAGGCTGCTGACGGTGGCGAAGGTGCGCCCGTCGACCTCGTCGTCGTCGACGACGATGCCGAAGCGCTCCTCGAGAGCGGTGAGGATGGACACCACCGCCATCGAATCGAGCTCCGCGATGCTGCCCAGCAAGGCCGTGTCGGCGTCGAGCGACACGCCGGCCGCATCGAGATGAAGCACGGATCGCAGGGTCTTGATCACTTCCTGTTCGACGTTCACGCAGAGTCCGATCGGTGTTGGGCGCAAAGGGCCGAGGCGCTGGCAGGCGCCCGGCATTCGAAGCGCAGCATTTTAGGAGGCGGCCTCAGGCCCGGGCCATCCCTCGGCTGAGTGCCGCGCGGGCTTCATGCACCCGGCTCCATCGCAACAGGCGCGGATCGGCCGTGTACGAGGTCGTGCAGCACAGCCAGCAGCCGGCGCGCCTGCTCGTTCATCGAATAGCGGGCCTGCACGCTGCGGCGCGCCCTTTCGCCGATGCGCTGGCGCAGCGCGGGGTCGCGCAGCGCGTCCAGGCGATCCCACCATTCGGCCGGCGAGCGCGCGAGAAAACCGTTGACGCCCTGCTCGATCACCGCCTCGTACGACGGGATGGGAGAGGCCACCACCGGCAGCCCTATGGACATCTTCAGCGTCAGTCGGTTCTCCGACTTCACCATCCAGCTCGGCACGTCGACGACGCCCGACGCCGACGGCTCGTGGTCGACCGGGATGATGCCCACGTCGGCTTCGCGAAGATGGCTGTAGACGCCCACCGGATCCCAGGCGACGCGTCGAATGCGCCGATCGGTGAGGAAGCCGAGGTAGTCCAGCCGCTCGTCGCGGCGCTGGCTCAGGATCTTCCAGCGCACCTCGCGCATGCGCTGCAGCAGCTGCGACGGCCGCGGATAGTCGCCGACGATGCACACCTCGAGCCAGTCCGGCGGACGCGAGATGACCGGCAGATGGGCCAGCGACATCGAGGTGACCAGCACCGCGCGCAAGGGCCGCTGCCGGTCGGCCTTGTGCGTGCCCCAGTCGGTCTTGCAGATCTCGGGGTTTTCGATGCCGTCGTGCACCACATGGATCTTGTGCTGCAGCGACGGCGGGTACAGCGATCGCAGGTAGTCCGTCACCGCGACCGTGGCGTCGGTCGCCTGGACCATCGCGGCGTCGACCACGTCGCACACGCCGAACACGGTCTTGATGCCGGCCGCACGCAGCGCGCGGGCGGTCGCCTCGGCGCTTGCGCCGTGGACCTTCTGGAAGACGACGATGCCGAAGCCCTCGCTCGCCAGGCGCTGAGCGAGGCCGGGCAGCTCGGGCCGCGCGTTGCTCACCGGCGGCTCGAACACGATCTGCGGATCGAAGCCTGCCGCCCTCAGGAACGGCAGCATGTTGAGCACGGCAATGCGGGTGCTCGGCAGCGGATGGTCCGAAGGGGACGGCAACACGAAGCCGATCTTGGTCGATGTCATGTCTGGAGGACTGGGGCAGATCCCGCAGGAGTCCGGAGTGGACCGTGCACGGTTTCGGCCCGCTCGGCGGGTCGCGCCGCGCGGGCCCCGGCTTGCGGCCATGGCATGCGGCGGCGAATTATCACCGGCGCTGCCACGTGCGGCACACGCGGTTCGCAGCCAGATCCCTAGAACGTGAAACTGGCCCCATTTCGCGACATGTGCGCCCCCATGCTTGAGGGATCACGGGTATCTAAGTCACTTCATCGATGCCATCATTGGCGCTTGACCACCTCACGAGCGGGTAGCGAAGCCAGGGGACGAGCGTGAAGAGGAACGGGCGACGACCCGTTCCCCTCAGTGGACCGGCCGGACGGCGCGACGATGGCGTCGTGCCGGCCGCCGTGCCGCTCTCGCTCTCGCCACAGGGGTTGCGTGCCATCCGTTCAATGCACCCGATCAGCATGGACACTTCCACCACTTCGGCGCCACGCCGCAGCTTTCATTGCCGCTTCTGCGCGGCGCCGTTGCGCACGTCGTTCGTCGACCTGGGCATGTCGCCGTTGTGCCAGACGCACATCACCACCGAGCAGCTGCACGAGATGGAGCCGTTCTATCCCTTGCATGCCTACGTGTGCGATGCATGCTTTCTCGTGCAGCTGCAGGAGTTCGTCTCGCCGCAGGAGATCTTCACCGAGTACGCCTATTTCTCGTCCTACTCCACCAGCTGGGTGGAGCACGCCCGCCGCTACGCGCACATGGCGATCGAGCGCTTCGGCCTGGGCGCGGGCAGCAAGGTGATGGAGATCGCGAGCAACGACGGCTATCTGCTGCAGCACTTCGTCGCCGCGGGCGTGCCGGTGCTGGGCGTCGAGCCGGCCGCCAACGTGGCCAAGGTCGCCGTCGACAAGGGCGTGCCGACCACCACCCGGTTCTTCGGGTTCGAGACGGCCGGCGAGATCGCGCGCGAGCACGGCCGTCCGGACCTGCTGCTGGGCAACAACGTGCTGGCGCACGTGCCCGATCTCAACGACTTCGTGTCCGGCATGAAGCGGCTGCTGGCGCCGGGCGGGGTCATCACGATGGAGTTCCCGCACCTGCAGCGGCTGATGGCGGAGAACCAGTTCGACACCATCTACCACGAGCACTTCAGCTACTTCTCGTTCGTGGCGGTGGAGAAGGTGTTCGCCCATCACGGGCTGACCCTCTTCGACGTCGAGGAGCTGCCGACCCACGGCGGCTCGCTGCGCATCTACGGCCGTCACGCCGAGAACGCGGCGCTGCCGGTGGGATCGCGCGTGACGGCTCTGCGCCAGCGCGAGATCGACGACGGCTTCCTCACGCTGGAGCGCTACCGCAGCTTCGGCGACCAGGTGGTGGCCACCAAGCGCCGGCTGCTCGCCTTCCTCATCGACGCCAAGCAGCAGGGCAAGAAGGTGGTCGGCTACGGCGCGCCCGGCAAGGGCAACACCCTGCTCAACTACTGCGGCATCCGCACCGACTTCCTCGACTTCACCGTCGACGCCAACCCGTACAAGCAGGGCAAGTTCACGCCCGGGACGCGCATTCCCATCCTTGCGCCCGAGCAGCTGCGCGAGGCGCGTCCCGACTATGTGCTCATCCTGCCGTGGAACCTGAAAGACGAGATCTCCCGCGCCGCCGCCTACATCGCGGAGTGGGGCGGCCGCTTCGTGGTGCCCATTCCCGATGTCCGCGTTCTTTGAGCCCGCCCCGCCCTCCAGCACACGACTGCCCACCATGAAAATACTCGTCACCGGAACCGAAGGCTATATCGGCGCGCGCCTGGCGCCCTGGCTGCGCGCCCATGGCCACGAGGTGCACGGCCTGGACACCGGCTTCTACCGCGACGGCTGCCTGTACCTGGATCCGGTGGGCCTGCCGTTCGGCCCGCAGACCACCTACAAGGACCTGCGCACCGTCACCGCCAAGGACTTCGAAGGCTTCGACACGGTGATCCACCTGGCCGAGCTGTCGAACGACCCGCTGGGCCAGAACCGGCCCGAGATCACGTTCAAGATCAACCACGAGGGCTCGGTGCGCATTGCCAAGACCGCGCGCGAAGCCGGCGTGCGGCGCCTGGTCTATGCGTCGTCATGCAGCGTCTACGGCGTGGGTACCGGCGACTTCCTCGACGAGACTTCCCCGGTGAATCCGCAGACCGCCTACGCGCATTGCAAGGTGATGGTCGAGCGCGACCTGCTGCCGATGGCCGACGACCGCTTCTCGGTCGTGTTCCTGCGCAACGCGACGGCGTACGGCCCGTCGCCGCGCATGCGCTTCGACATCGTGCTCAACGACCTGAGCGCGCTGGCCTGGATCCGCAAGAAGATCGCGATGGTCAGCGACGGCAGCCCGTGGCGGCCCATCGTTCACATCGAGGACATCTGCGAGGCGATGCGCTGCGCCGCCGAGGCGCCCGCCGACGCGATCAACGGCCAGGTGTTCAACGTCGGCGCGAGCAGCGAGAACTACCGCATCCGCGAGATCGCGCAGATCGTGTCGCAAGCCTTCCCCGGCTGCGACGTCACGGCCGGCCCGCCCAGCCAGGACAACCGCAGCTACCGGGTGTCGTTCGACAAGATCGCCGCCAGGCTGCCGGGCTACAAGGCGCGCTGGACGGCGCAGCAAGGCGCCGAGGAGCTGCGCCGCCTCTTCGAGCGCATCGAGTTCTCGCAGGACACCTACGAGTACCGTGCGTTCACCCGGCTGAAGCAGCTCAAGTACCTGCAGCGCACCGGCCAGATCGACGACGATCTCTTCTGGAGCGCACGGTGACCGGCGCCTGCACCCACCCAGCAACCTCGAGCGGGGGCCAGCCATGAAGGTCGTGTTGTTCTGCGGCGGTCTGGGAACCCGGCTGCGCGAGCATTCCGAGACGATTCCCAAGCCGCTCGTGAATGTGGGAATCCGTCCGATCGTGTGGCACCTGATGCGCTACTACGCGCACTTCGGGCACAAGGATTTCATCCTCTGCCTGGGCTACCGCGGCGACCTGATCCGCGACTACTTCCTCCACTACACGGAGTGCATGTCCAACGACTTCGTCATGTCCGAAGGCGGTCGCAAGATCGAGCCCCTGACGCGCGACATCGAGGACTGGCGCATCACCTTCGTCGACACCGGCATGCACGCCAACCTCGGGCAGCGCCTGATGCGCGTGCGCTCGCACCTGAAGGGCGAGGAGATGTTCCTGGCCAACTACTCCGACGGCCTGTGCGACCTGCGGCTCGACACCTACATCGACGACTTCAAGCGCCGCAACGTCATCGCCGGCGCGGTCGCCGTCCGGCCTTCGCAAAGCCTGCACGCGATGCGCATGGACGACGACGGCATGGTCAGCGCCATCGAGAGCGTCGGCGACTCCAACTACTGGATCAACGGCGGCTTCTTCTGCCTGCGCAGCGAGATCTTCGAGTACATCCGCGAGGGCGAGGAGCTCGTCGAGGCGCCGTTCAGGCGGCTGATCGACAAGCGCCAGCTCTGGACCCATCGACACCCGGGCTTCTGGGCGGCGATGGACACCTTCAAGGACAAGATCATGCTCGACCGCCTGGAGGCGCAGGGCAACTGTCCGTGGATGGTGTGGAAGCAACCGGCCCCGTGAAGGTGCGAAGCCCGCGCCGTTTCCCCGCATGCTGAACTTCACTGCTTCGCTCGACGGCGATGCGCCGCTGCGCCTGCTGTGCATCGGCGCGCACAGCGACGACCTCGAGATCGGATGCGGCGGCACGCTGATGTCCTGGCTCGAGTCGAGCCGCCCGCTGCACGTGACCTGGGTGGTCCTGTCGGCCACCGGCGAGCGCGCCGCCGAGGCGAAGGGCAGCGCCACCGAGCTGCTGCGTCGCGCCGCCAGCGTGGACATCGTGCTCGGCGAGTTCGCCGACGGCTTCCTGCCTTCGCAGTACGAGGCCGTGAAGGGCTTCTTCGAATCGCTCAAGCGCCGCGCATCGCCGGACATCGTGCTCACGCACCGTCTCGAGGACCGTCACCAGGACCACCGTCTGGCCGCGGAGCTGAGCTGGAACACCTGGCGTGATCACGTGATCCTCGAATACGAGATCCTCAAGTACGAGGGCGACCTGGGGCAGCCCAACGTCTTCGTGCCGCTCACGGCGTCCACCGCGCAGCGCAAGTCCGAGCACCTGCTGCGCCACTTCGGCAGCCAGCGCTCCAAGAGCTGGTTCGCCGACGAGAACTTCGTCGCGCTGGCCCGCCTGCGCGGCCTGGAATGCCGCTCGCCCAGCGGCCTGGCCGAGGCATTCCATGGGCGCAAGCTGCGCCTGGCGCCGCAATGGGGCTGATGCCATGAGTGCGGACCCGACCTACGCCACTGCTGCGCCGCCGTCGCACCGGCCGCTGGTCAGCGTCGGCATGCCCACCTACAACGCCGAGCAGACCATCGCCGCCTCGATCGAGTGCCTGCTGCAGCAGACGGTGGCCGACTTCGAGCTGCTGGTCAGCGACAACGCATCGACCGACGGCACCTGGGACGTCATCCAGGACATCGCGCGGCGAGACGCGCGGGTGATCGGCATCCGCCAGCCGAAGAACATCGGGGCCAACGGCAACTACAGCGCGGTGTTCCGCCGCGCCCGCGGCGGCTACTTCAAGTGGGCCTCTTCCAACGACTGGTGCGCGCCGCAGTTCCTCGAGCACTGCGTGGCACGTCTGGAGGCCCATCCCGACACGGTGCTGGTGGCGCCCCGCACACGCCTGTTCCAGGGCGACCTGAACCACTACACCGACTACGACCGCGACATCGCGTTCGACCAGCCCGATCCGGTGGATCGGTTCATCGCGGTGAGCTCCAAGCTGCCGCTGAACAACATCCTCAACGGCGTCATGCGGACCGCGGCGCTCGCGCGCACGCGGCTGATCGAGCACTACGTCGGCGCCGACGTCGTGCTGGTCGGCCATCTGGCACTGCTCGGCAAGATCGAACTGCTCGACGAGCCGATGTTCTACCGCCGCATGGACCGCGAGACCGCCACGCAGATGATGAGCGCCGAAGCCCTGCACCGCCACCACTATCCGGTGAAGACGCGCCGCGCGCTGTTCCCGGCGTGGCGCAAGACCGGCGGCTGGCTGCACGCTGCATTGGCCTCCGACCTGTCGCGGCGCGACACGCTGCGGGCGGTGCAGTGGAGTCTGCGACAGGCCTACTGGAAGGCACCCGAGCTCGGACGCGACGTCGTCGACGCCATCGGGCAATCGGTGCGGCGCTAGTCATGGCCGGCTTTCAGACGATCAGCCTCAGCGACGCCGAGCTCGGCGCCGCCGGCTCGACCATGCTGCAGCTCATGGAGGAGCTGTATCCGCTGTGCCGCAGCATCACCGGCCCCGGCGTGCGCGACACCCTGCACCGCGTGTCGCGCCTCGCGCCGCTCACCCTCACCGAGGTGCCCACCGGCACGCCGGTTTTCGACTGGACCGTGCCGCGCGAGTGGTCGGTGACCGAGGCCTACCTCGAGCACGAGAGCGGACGGCGCTTCGCCGAATTCCGCCGCCACAACCTGCACGTGGTGGGCTACAGCGTGCCGGTCGACGCAACGATGCCGCTGGAGGCGCTGCGCGAGCGCCTGCACACGCTGCCCGACCATCCCGACTGGATTCCATTCCGCTCGTCCTACTACCGCGAGGACTGGGGCTTCTGCCTGAGCGAGCGCGAGCGCCTGTCCATGCCCGACGGCCACTATCGCGCGGTCATCCGGTCGCGCCTGCACGACGGCTCGCTCACCCTCGGAGAGTTCGTCCACCGCGGCCGCAGCGACGAAGAGGTGCTGGTGTTCGCCCACACCTGCCATCCCTCGCTGTGCAACGACAACCTCAGCGGCATCGTGGTGGCTGCCCAGCTGGCCGCCTTCCTGCGCGAGCGCGACACGCGCTACACGTACCGCTTCGTGTTCGCGCCCGCCACCATCGGCTCGATCGCCTGGATGGCGCTCAACGAATCGCGCCTGGAGAACATCCGCCACGGGCTGGTCCTGGCGATGCTGGGCGATGCGGGCCCGCTGCACTACCACCGCAGCCGCAGCGGCCGCGCCACGATCGACCGCGCCGCGGCGGTGGTGCTGCGCGCCTGCTATCCCGATGCCGGCGCCATCGACTTCTCGCCCTGGGGCTTCGACGAGCGCCAGTTCAATACGCCGGGCATCAAGCTGCCCGTGGGCCGGCTCAACCGCGCGCTGACCGGCGAGTACCCGCAGGAGCACACCTCCGCCGACTCGCTGGAGCTCATGTCCGCCGGCGCACTGGCCGAATCGTGGCGCGCGTGCCTGCGCATCTTCGAGGTGCTGGAGGGCGATCGCCGCTACCTCAATCTCTCGCCCAAGGGCGAGCCGCAGCTCGGACGCCGCGGGCTCTACCGCCAGACCGGTGGCTACTACGACGGTGTCGCCGACCGGCAGATGGGCCTGCTGTGGCTGCTCAACCAATCCGACGGCGAAGCCTCGCTGCTCGACATCGCGGAGCGATCGGGCATCGAGTTCGGCCTGCTCGCGCAGTGCGCCCGCGACCTCGAATCCGCCGGGCTGCTCGCCCCGGCGCCTGACCCACGCTCCTGACATGTCCCAAAGCGTTCAACGCAGGATGGCCACCGGCGCCATCTGGATGGTTCTTTTCAAGCTGGTCGAGCGGGGACTGGGGCTCATCAGCACGCTCATCCTCGCGCGCCTGCTGGGTCCCTCGGACTTCGGCATCGTGGCGATGGCGCTGTCGTTCATCGCGATGGCGGAGCTGCTGACTGCGTTCGGCTTCGACGTCGCGATCATCCAGACGCAGGGCGCCACCGAGGAGCACTACAACACGGCGTGGACCTGCAACGTCCTGCTCAACCTGTGCGTGACCCTGCTGATGCTGGCGATGGCCATTCCGATCGCGGACTTCTATCACAAGCCCGAGGTCGCCTGGGTGGTGTGCGCGCTGGCCTTCGGTCCGCTCATCGCCGGCGCGGAGAACATCGGCGTCGTCGCGTTCCGCAAGGAGCTCGACTTCCGCCGCGAGTTTCGCTTCCAGGTCAGCCGCAAGCTGATCGGCTTCATGATCGTCGTGCCGCTGGCGCTGATCCTGCGAAGCTATTGGGCGCTGGTGGTGGGCACCCTGGTGTCCAAGACGGCAGGCACGGTGATCAGCTACCTGATGCACCCGTTCCGCCCGCGCTTCACGCTGTCGCGCTTTCGCGAGCTGTTCCACTTCTCCCGCTGGCTGCTGTTCAACAACCTGATCGGCTTCCTGAAGGAACGCTCGTCCGACTTCTTCATCGGCCGCCTCTTCGGGCCGGCCGCGCTCGGCTCGTACAACGTCGCCTACGAGCTGGCGCACCTGCCGTCGAGCGAGATCGGCGCGCCCATCAACCGCGCGCTGCTGCCCGGCTTCGCCAAGATGGAACCGCAGGACGTCCAGAACGCCTACGCGTCAGCGCTGGGCGTGCTGGCGATGCTCACCTTGCCGGCCGCCGCGGTGATCTTCGTCGTCGCGCCCTATCTCGTGCCGGTGGTGCTGGGGCAGAAGTGGCTGTCGGCCGTGCCGCTGATGGAGACGCTGGCTTTCAACGGGGCACTGCTGCTGTTCCACGCGTCGATCAGCGCCGTGCTGATGGGTCGCGGCTTCCCCGGGCGTGTGAGCTTCGCCAATGTCAGCTACGTGATGGTGCTGGCGCTGCTGCTCACCCTGTTCGCGCCGCACTTCGGTGTCGTCGGCGCCGCCTACTGCGCGCTCGTCACCACCACGCTGGTCACGCCGGTGTACCTGTTCCAGATCCGGCGCGCACTGGGCGTCGGCCCGATGGTGTTCGCGCGGGCCATCGCCCGCCCCTTCATCAGCGCCCTCGTGACCGTGGCGCTGCTGCGCTGGGCCATGCCGGCCTACGACAGCGGCATGCACTTCGTGATGGTGGTGGCCTGGCTGCTGGGCGGGATGGCCGCCGGCGTGGCCGTGTACGGCGCGCTGGTGCTGGGCTTGTGGACGCTGGCCGGCCGGCCGGCAGGTGCCGAACGCGCGGTCATCGACCGCCTTCACGGCTTCGTGTCCGAGCGCTTCGGCGGCCGCTTCCTGCCGCGCCGCCGGCAAGCGTGACCAATCGATCGGAAGGATGAGTGTCTCGATGAGTGGATCGAATGTTTCGTGGCCGCGGCAGCTGGGGTTGCACGCCGGCGATTGGGTGGTCGTGCGGTCGCGCGAGGAGATCCTCGCGACCCTCGATCGCAATGCGCGGCTGGACAACCTGCCGTTCCAGCCGGAAATGCTCGCGTTCTGCGGCCAGCGCATGCGCGTGGCAAAGGTGGCGCACAAGACCTGCGACACCATCAACAAGACCGGCGGGCGACGCATGCTCGATGCGGTGCACCTCGAAGGCGGTCGCTGCAACGGCGCGGCGCACGGAGGCTGCGAGGCCGATTGCGTCTTCTTCTGGAAGGAGGCCTGGCTGCGGCGCGAGGACGACGTCCCGTCCCAGGTGAGCGGCACGACGGCCTGCACGCCCCAGGATGTCGAGCGGGCGGTCTTCAAGCCAGGCGAAGCCGGGCAGCCCGATCCTGCCTATGTGTGCCAGACGACCTCGCTGTACGAGGCGACGACGCTGCTGCGCTGGTGGGACGTGCGCCAGTACGTGCGCGACGTCACCACGGGCAACCACGGGGCATTGCACATCGCCAAGCTGCTGGTGGCCGCCTGGTACAGGCGCCTGGTCGGCCTCGGCGTGGGCTACCGGCTGCTCGTCGGCCTCTACGACCGCTGGCAGCGGCTGACCGGCGGCAAGCCCTTCCCCGTCGGCACGGGCACCATCCCCGACGGCAAGCCGACACCGCACGAGGTGCTCGACCTGAAGCCCGGCGACTGGGTCGAGGTGAAGTCGCCGAAGGAAATCCAGGCAACGATCACGCGCAGCGGCTTCAACCGGGGCATGCGCTACGACATGGAGATGGCCAAGTACTCGGGCGAGCGCCATCGCGTGCAGATGCGCGTCAGCCGGCTGATCAACGAGCAGACCGGCAAGATGATGCAGATGAAGAGTGCCTGCATCCAGCTCGAGGACGTGTACTGCCGGGCAGAGTGCACGCCGATGCGCCTGGCCTGCCCGCGGGCATCGAACACCTACTGGCGCGAGATCTGGCTGCGCCGGGTCGACGGGCCGGAGACGCCGCCGCCCCAGTCGTAGCGGCGGCCGCGATCAGCCGGCGGGCTGCGTGCCGGTCCACAGCTGCGGACGCTCGTCGCCTACCCAAGCGGGATGGTGGCCGCGGCCCGACTTGTCTGACAGGTCGTCAGGAGTCGGGTCCAGGTTGAGATACCAGAGGCTGGCAGCCCCCGCCGGGGTGGAGCGGGGCGATCGAGACTCGCGCAGGATGTCGCCGACCGTCAGGCAGCGCTCGTAGACCTGGATGCCGCGCAGGACGCCGTTCCAGACTTCCTTGCCGGGCGCCCACGGGGCGTCGCCCCATGTCAGCGTCGGCACGGGCGGCATGCGGTTGCCCCACGCGGGCGGCGCCTTGTGGCTCACCCGGTGCTTGCGGTCGGTGAACGGCAGGTCCCAGTAGAACTCGTGGTACTTGCCGCTGCGGTCGGCCCACACGCGCAGCGCCTGACGATGCCAGCGGTCGTACTCCACCGCACCATTCACGAAGTCGTCCTGCACCACCGAGATCTCCCAATGGTGGTTGGTGCCGTGGGGACGCGGGCTGGGATAAGGATGCGCGCCGTAGTAGCTGTCGGCGTCGCCAGAGGGCGTCCAGAGAAAGGTGCGAAGGTCACCCTTGCCGTCGTCGTTGCCCCAGAACAACGCGGTGTAGTAGCCGGCCTGGCGGCGCGGATACGCCGACCAGATGTAGGTGGCGGGATAGATGGACAGCGGATCGAGGAAGCGGAAGCGCATCGTCCTGCGTACCGCGGCCGAGCCGGGGAAGTCGAGTCCGAGGTGCGGCGGTGCACCGGCCCGGGACACCGCGGGCACACCGCAGACGCCGGCGGCGGTGGTGGCTGCCAGATGCTCGAGGAAGGCACGCCGGCTGCGGGGCTCGTTCGCGTCCTGCCGTGTGCGATCTGCGCTCATGTCTGCGACGTGAAGTGGGGCGGCCCGCCAGAAATGGGAAACCGATTGTGAAGCGTGTATTTTCTTCTTGGCAGAAGCCAGGGTTGACAGCGGACGGCAAGAACCGGGTCCGATAATCGCGGCCTCGATGCGGGCAGGCCCGTATCCCAACGCTGGAATGGTACGGGATGAACATCAGGCTCAGTCCTCGGGCGACGGCCACAGTCCATGCCTTGGCATGCGCGCTTTTGACCGCTTGCGGCGGAGGCGGAGGCTCGCCCGACACCAGTCCCATCGCCGCGGCGCCACCTCCCGCTGCGGGTCCGGCGCCGTCGCCTGGTCCGGCGCCATCGCCATCCCCATCGCCTGCTCCATCGCCCGCGCCATCTCCTGCGCCTGCTCCTGCGCCTGCTCCTGCTCCTGCTCCTGCTCCTGCGCCCGCACCATCGCCATCACCCGCACCATCGCCATCACCCGCACCATCGCCATCACCCGCACCATCGCCATCACCCGCACCATCGCCATCACCCGCACCATCGCCATCACCCGCACCATCGCCATCGCCCGCACCATCGCCATCGCCCGCCCCCTCCCCTGCTCCAGCACCGATTGCCGCGCCGACGGTGACCTTGTCGTCGAATCTCGGCAGCGTGCTGACCGGTGGCAGCGCGACGCTCACCTGGTCGTCCACCAACGCGACCGGTTGCACGGCCAGTGGCGCGTGGAGCGGCAGCAAGCCCACCAGTGGCAGCGCGTCGACCGGCATCCTCAGCATCGCCAGCACCTTCACCCTGACATGCCAGGGCCCGGGCGGCACGGGCAGCAGGTCGGCCACCATCACGATCAGCCTGCCGGATGACAACGGCACCACCGGCCTGAACTTCCCCTCCAACGGCAGCACGTCGAGCGACGTTCGCTTCCGCTTCACCGGCTCGGCGCTGCTGCCCATGTACCCGGCCACCTACATCTGGCGCGTCAACCTGCGCCAGCAGACCGGCTACTACACCACCTTCTTCTGGGGCCCCGACGGCCCCTTCACCGGCGCCTCCTATTACGGCGCTCATCCGTACCCCGACGGCGGCGCCGGCGGCAGCAGCCACAAGTGGGAGCTGTCCATCTACGGCAACGACTTCGTCAACGACGCCAACGGCAACTCCACCCAGCTCGGCTACGGCGTGTGGAAATCGCAGGCGCTGCGCGTGTGGGACAACGGCACCAACAAGGTCCACGAGTTCTACTGGGACCTGCCCGACACCAGCAAGGTCATCCGCGTCACGCTCGATCGCAACTACGGCTCGCCCGCGCCGTCGAACCCCGCGCTGACCTTCGGCGATGCGCCCTGGAACCTGGGCAACGAGCGCCTCAGCGGCGTGCTGCGCGGCATCCAGCTGTACTCCTCGGCGCTGTCGGTGGCCGACCTCGTCACCGAGGCCAACTCGCCGCGCAGCACCACCGCCGGCAGCAACTCGATCTGGTACCTCAACCTCAATCCCACGCCCAGCGACATCTCCGACAAGTCCGGCAAGGGCCACAACCCGTCGTGGGTGTCCTCGGATCGGCCGAACCTGTGGTCAGGACAGTAACGGCACGGATGCGCTGAGCAACGTTCGGAAACCTGCCTGCGCGGCGCCGTCCTACAGTGGACGTCGATGCATTCCGACGGAGGGAATTTCGGAAGGCTTCTAAGTTTGTCGGGGTCGGGTCGATTTTTGTCGTGAACGCCTCAAGGCGGCTCGCGGCAGGTTCGGCCCGCACCGTTTCCCCAGTTCCCCGGTTACCCCGTTCCTGTCGCGAAGCATCGACAGCGGCATGCCTTTGCCCATGGGCAGGTTCATGCCGTCAAGAAGCTCGAAAGTCGTTGTGGAGAGCCAGCCCGCCCGTCGATCGACGGGCGCGGTGCAGCTCAATAAAGAAGGTCGTTGGACATGAAATTTGCACGCAAGCCGGCCGCCGCCGCGGTCACCCAGGCACTCGCCTGTCTCGCGCTGACCGCATGCGGCGGCGGTGGTGAAGACACCTCGACAACCGACGCGACTGCCTCGGACAGCAGCCAGCGCACCATGACGGCAGCGGCCACCACCACGTGGACCACGATTGCCAGCGAGGGCCAGTCGTTCAGCTTCAGCGGAACCAGGACGGTCCGCTACGGCGCGGACTATCGCTGGGTCCAGAAGTCGGTCACGGGCTCGGGCCAGTGCACCAACAGCTTCTTCGGCAAGGATCCCGCGCAAGGCACGGTGAAGTCGTGCCAGGCGGCACCCGCCCCCGCGCCTGCCCCCGCTCCGGCACCCGCCCCCGCTCCGGCGCCTGCTCCCGCGCCAGCACCTGCGACCGGGTGGACGAGGATCGCCACCGAAGGATCATCCTTCACCGTGAGCGGGACGCGGACGGTGCGCTATGGCGCCGGCTCCAGCTGGGTGCAGAAGTCGGTCTACAACAGCGGTCAATGCACGAACAGCTTCTTCGGCAGCGATCCGGCCCACGGAACGGTCAAGGCATGCGAGGTGCAAACCTCCGCACCGGCAACCGCCCCCGCCCCCGCCCCGGCCCCCGCACCGGCACCGGCCCCCGCGCCTGCGCCCGCACCGGCGCCCGCCCCCGCCACCGGCCTGAACTTCCCCTCCAACGGCAGCACGTCGAGCGACGTTCGCTTCCGCTTCACCGGCTCGGCGCTGCTGCCCATGTACCCGGCCACCTACATCTGGCGCGTCAACCTGCGCCAGCAGACCGGCTACTACACCACCTTCTTCTGGGGCCCCGACGGCCCCTTCACCGGCGCCTCCTATTACGGCGCTCATCCGTACCCCGACGGCGGCGCCGGCGGCAGCAGCCACAAGTGGGAGCTGTCCATCTACGGCAACGACTTCGTCAACGACGCCAACGGCAACTCCACCCAGCTCGGCTACGGCGTGTGGAAATCGCAGGCGCTGCGCGTGTGGGACAACGGCACCAACAAGGTCCACGAGTTCTACTGGGACCTGCCCGACACCAGCAAGGTCATCCGCGTCACGCTCGATCGCAGCTACGGCTCGCCCGCGCCGTCGAACCCCGCGCTGACCTTCGGCGATGCGCCCTGGAACCTGGGCAACGAGCGCCTCAGCGGCGTGCTGCGCGGCATCCAGCTGTACTCCTCGGCGCTGTCGGTGGCCGACCTCGTCACCGAGGCCAACTCGCCGCGCAGCACCACCGCCGGCAGCAACTCGATCTGGTACCTCAACCTCAATCCCACACCCAGCGACATCTCCGACAAGTCCGGCAAGGGCCACAACCCGTCATGGGTGTCCTCCGGTCGGCCCACCTTGTGGTCGCAGTGACGGATCGGCGCTAGGCGCTGCGCGATCGCCAGCCCGACAGGGCTCCGATCGCGCGGCTGGCGATCATCGGCTCGACCGTTGCCGGGCGACCGGCGGCGATCCACAGCAGCCACAGCGACACGAGATAGACGACGGCACCCCCGACCGTGCCGGCCAGCAGCTGCAGGGCCGCCTCACCGAACGTGCCTTCGCTGCCGAGCCGCAGCAGCAGCTGCCTGACGGCCGCGTAGCCCGCCGCGCTCGCGATGAGGGGACGCCACATGATCGCGACATAGTCCTTCACCCGCAGCCCGAGCGCACCGAAGAGAATGGGCAGGCTCACGACCAGGCTGCAGGAGGTCGCCAGCAACTCCGCGTAGGCCACTCCCGTGGCCCCGTGGCTGCTGCCCAGGAGCGCGATCGCCACCACGAAGACGACGACGCGCGCGACGAAGATCAACGTTGCGAGGTGTGGCCGCCCGAGCGCGAGGTAGGCCGACACGTTGTTCGAGATCAGCGCGGTCAACGCGCCCGCGAACGCGAGGATCTGGATGATCGGCACGGCGTGCTGCCACTGCGCCCCGAGCAGCACGCGGACCATGGGCGCCGCGAGCACGGCCACCGCCGCGCTCACCGGCAGCACGACCAGCAGGATCGCGGCCGTCGCGTCGACGCACACGCGCCGGAACGCCGGCGGGTCGTCCACCAGGCGCGCGTACCCCGGGAACATCGCGCGGTTGATCGGCGCCACCAGCTCGGTGTGCGCGAGCTGCGCGATCTCCGAGCCGACGGTGTAGGCGCCCAGCTGCTGCGCCCCGAACACGCGCCCCACGAAGAAGTGCGGCAGGCGGCCGAACAGCACGCCGGCGAGGTTGTTGACCAGCAGCCAGCCGGAGAACGAAAACAGCTCGCGAGCACGCGACAGCGCCAGGCGCGGCCGGTACGGATGCATGACATAGCTCAGCACCACGCCGGCGAAGCGCCCGGTGGCGGTTCCGATCACGAGCGCCCAGTAGGAGCGGAAGGTGAACGCGGCGATCAGCGTGACGACGAAGGCGATCACGCGCTTGCTCGCCATCCACCTGAACTCGGCCGAGAAGTTCATCTCGCGCCGGAAGTTCACCGTGCCCACGTTCTCGAAGCCCGTGATCAGCCAGGCGCCACCGATCGCGAACATCACCGGCACGAGCCGGGGGTCGCCGTAGAAGGCCGCGGCCGGGTGGGCCAGCGCGGCCGTCACGGCCGCGCCTGCCAGCGCCACCAGGACATTGAGCGTCCAGGCGGTATCGAAGTGCTCGCGCTGCGGGTCGTTCTTCTGGATCAGGGCCACTTCGAAGCTGAACGCGGTGGCCAACTCGATGATGGCAATGACCGACATCGCCATTGCGACGAGGCCGAAGTCAGCGGGAACCAGCAGGCGCGCGAGCACCGTCGTGCTCACGATGCCGACCGAGCGATCGAACAGCCGGAACAGAACCATCCACGCGGCGCCGCGCGCCATCTCGCCTCTCATACCGCGCTGCCCCGTCCGACCCGAAGGCGCGCAGCTTAGCAGCCGCCCATCTCCAGGCCGGGCCGACGCACCGGCGCCACGCGAAGCAGTGGGGCGGTTTGCCAACAATGTGCGGATTTCGGGCCAAGTCCCTACGGTTCGGGGGTGGTCCGGCGGGCGAGCCACAACGACAATCTGCGCGAGTCCGCCTGCGCGCCTGTCGTGCCGCAGGTGTCATGGGATTGCACGCACCGAGAAGGGGAGCAGACGTATGAAGGTCGCCGTCGTTGGCTTGGGCTATGTGGGCCTGCCGCTGGCTGTGGAGTTTGGCAAGAAATACCCGACGATCGGTTTCGACCTGTCCACCGAAAAGATCGAAGCCTATCGTCGCCACACCGACCCGACCGGGGAAGTCAGCACGCAGGAGCTGCAGGCCTCCAGCAAGCTGATGCCGACCACCGACGCCGCCGCCCTGCGCGACGCCGACTTCGTGGTGGTCGCCGTTCCCACGCCGGTCGACGACGCGCATGCACCCGACTTCTCGCCGCTGATCGGGGCAAGCACCTCGGTCGGCAAGAACCTCAAGCGGGGCGCGACCATCGTCTTCGAGTCCACGGTCTATCCGGGCGCGACCGAGGAGGTGTGCATCCCCGTCATCGAAAAGCATTCCGGCATGAAGTGGCAGCGCGACTTCTTCGTCGGCTATTCGCCGGAGCGCATCAATCCCGGCGATCGGGAGCACACGCTGACGACGATCACCAAGGTCGTCTCGGGCGACAGCCCGAAGACGCTGGACCTGGTGGCCGAGATGTACGGCAGCATCATCAAGGCCGGCGTGTACCGCGCGTCCAGCATCAAGGTGGCCGAGGCCGCCAAGGTGATCGAGAACACCCAGCGGGACCTCAACATCGCGCTGGTCAACGAGCTGTCGCTGATCTTCCATCGCATCGGCATCGACACGCTCGATGTGCTGAAGGCCGCCGGCACGAAGTGGAACTTCCTGCCGTTCCGCCCGGGCCTGGTGGGCGGCCACTGCATCGGCGTCGACCCGTACTACCTCACGCACAAGGCGGAGATGCTGGGCTACCACCCGCAGGTCATCCTGGCGGGGCGCCGCATCAACGACGGCATGGGCAAGTACATCGCCGAGCAGACCGTCAAGTGCATGATCAATGCCGGCCAGCAGGTCAAGGGCGGCGACGTCATCGTGCTCGGGCTGACCTTCAAGGAAAACTGCCCCGACCTGCGCAACTCGAAGGTGATCGACGTCATTCGCGAGCTGCAAAGCTACGGGCTCACCGTGCACGTGCACGATCCCGTCGCGACGCCCGCCGAGGCGCGGCACGAGTACGGCGTGGAACTGGTGGCATGGGACGACCTGCCGCGCGCCGGCGCCATCGTCGCGGCCGTGGCGCACAAGAGCCTGGTCGAGCGTTCCACGTCCCAGGTGCTCGCCAAGCTGGTGCCTGGCGGCGTCTACGGCGACGTGAAGTGCACCGCCGACAAGCAGGCGCTGGAGGCCCAGGGAGTCCACGTTTGGCGTCTGTGATGCGACTGCACGATGAGCTGGTCGCCGAGCTGGCGGCACGGCCGCGGCGCTGGCTCGTCACCGGCAGCGCAGGCTTCATCGGCTCGCACCTGCTCGAGGTTCTGTTGCGGGCCGGCCAGAGCGTGACCAGCCTGGACAACTTCGCCACCGGCCATCGCGCCAACCTCGACGAGGTTCGCCGCCGCGTCGGCGACGACGCGTGGGCGCGCCACCGCTTCATCGAGGGCGACATCGCCGATCCTCGCGCGTGCGCCGCCGCCTGCGAAGGCGTGCAGCTCGTGCTGCACCAGGCCGCACTGGGCTCGGTGCCCCGATCGATCCGGGATCCCCTGACGACCCACCAGGCCAACGCCACCGGCTTCCTCAACATGCTGGTGGCAGCGCGCGACGCGGGCAGCACACGCTTCGTCTACGCCGCCTCCAGCTCGACCTATGGCGACTCGCCCACCCTGCCGAAAGTCGAGGACAACATCGGCCGGCCGCTGTCGCCATATGCCGTCACCAAGTACCTCAACGAGCTGTACGCCGACGTCTTCGGCCGCTGCTACGGAACGGCGACGATCGGACTGCGCTACTTCAACGTCTTCGGCTCCCGCCAGGACCCGATGGGCGCCTATGCGGCCGTGATTCCGCGCTGGGTCGCGGCCATGCTGGCCGGCCAGCCATGCGTGATCAACGGCGACGGCGAAACCTCACGCGACTTCTGCTACGTCGCCAATGCCGTGCAGGCCAATCTGCGCGCGGCGCTGGTCGACCGCCCCGAGGCCCTGAACCAGGTCTACAACGTCGCGGTGGGCGATCGCACGACGCTCAAGCAGCTGCACGCGGCCATCGCGCGCGCGCTGCAGCAAGTGGCGCCGACGGTGCAGGTGGCACCTCCCACCTTCGCCGACTTCCGCGCCGGCGACGTGCGCCATTCGATGGCCGATATCGACAAGGCCCGCCGGCTGCTCGGATACGAACCGACGCATGACGTGCAAGCCGGACTGGCCGAAGCCGTGGAGTGGTACGTCGCCAACGCGGTGCGGTGAGAGGACACCGTGGCCGGCCGCCGCGGTCAGTGCGACGCCGCCTTGCCGCGCCCGGACAACCAGTGGGCCAGATGCTCGGCGGTTCGCTCGGCCGCTCCCGCTCCCGAAGGCTTGACGGCGTCGTGCCGGCCGACCGACGCGCCCGGATGCGGCGCATCGACCCACAGGCAGCGCCGCTTCAGGATGCCGGCCACGAGCTCCGCGTCGCGCGAATCGGTCACGATGAAGGCGGCGCCTTGGGCCAGGCCTACGCTCTCGATGAAGCCGACCGGGTCGACCCGCTGGATGCGCTCGTGTGCCGCGAGGCTCGACAGGTCGAGTGCCTCGAGCCTGGCATCGATGTGGCGGGGCATCGGCCACACCAGCGGCTTTTCGCGGCTGATCTCGTGCAGGCTGCTCAGCAGCTCGGTGATGGATTCGCTGTCGCCCGCCATGATGGCGCCATTCAGCATCACCAGCCCGTAGCCGCGCGCGACGACGGCTGAGGCCTCTTGCGACATCGCGGGCAAGGCCGCGGGCGCACCGGCGGCGGCCTGCACCGCGTCCACCAGCAGGCTGCCCACGTGCTGCAGGTGCGCGTCGCCCACGCCCTCGCGCACCAGCGCCACGTAGGCCGGCATCTCGGCCGGGTAGAACACGTCGGCCATGCGGTCGAGCAGCACGCTGTTGGCCGCTTCGTCGACGCCTACCGCGGCAGCGCGCGCACCGGCTTCGACGTGCACGATGCGGCACCCCTTCTTGCGGCCCACGAGACCGCAGGCGAGCGCGCCGTCGCTCCCGCCGATCACCAGCACGGCGTCGGGTCGATGCTCGTCGACCAGCTGCGCGAACTGCTTCATCACCGAGGCGATCTGCTCGGTGGGATCGGCTTCGGAAATTTCCAGCGCCACGACCGGCACGTCCACGCCGAAGTGCCGGTGCAGCGGCTGGTTCAGCGCATAGCGCGCTTTCTCGCCGATGGTCACGCGCACCATGCGGGGCGCCACCTTGTGCTGCTTGAGGGCCGGCAGCAGCGCCGCCAGCTTCACGTCGTCGAAGTCGCTGGCGGCCACGACGACCAGCGGGCCCACGGCGGGCGCCAGGCTCTGCACCGCCGCAGAAGGGGCCGCAGGCGGCATGGCCGCATCACCCGCGGCGGGACGACGAACCTCGGTCGGGCCCGGGCGCGTCGCGGCGTCGCCGACTTCGCTGCGCACTTCGTTGCCGATGGTGTCCACGGTGGCGGCATCCACCAGGTCCTGCGACGACAGGTAGGCGCCCAGCAGCAGCCGGTTGCACAACAGGTTCACGCGCCGCGGAATGCCTGCCGTCCAGTGGAAGATGCGCGCGAAAGCGGCATCGTCGAACGCCGGATTGTTGCCGGTCCAGCCGACCTGCTGCATCCGATGCTCGATGTAGGCGCGCGTCTCGGCTTCGTCCATCGGGCCGAGGTGGCATGACGCGATGACACGCTGACGGAACTGCTCCATGGGCTTGGAGGTGAGCAGCACCCGCAGCTCGGGCTGCCCCACCAGGAAGCTCTGCAGCAGCGCCTGGCTGCCGAGCTGGAAGTTCGACAGCATGCGCAGCTCCTCGACCGCCTCGCGGTTGAGGTTCTGTGCCTCGTCCACGATGAGCAGGGCGCGCTTGTTCTCGGTGACCAGCAGCGTCAGGAAGGCCTCGATGGTGGCGATGAGCTCGGCCTTGGACAGGCTCTTCGGTGCGATGCCGAACGCGAGGGCGACGGAGCGCAGCAGGTCGCCCGCTTCCAGCTGCGTGCTGACGATCTGCGCCGCCACGATTCGGTCGCGGTCGAGTTCAGACAGCAGCGTACGCACCAGCGTCGTCTTGCCCGCTCCGATCTCGCCGGTGACGACCACGAAGCCTTCGCCCTGGTAGACGCCGAATTTCAGGTACGACAACGCGTTGCTGTGGCCGCGGCTGCCGAAGAAGAAGGCCGGATCGGGATTGAGGCTGAACGGCGCTGCGGTGAGGCCGAAATGGGATTCGTACATCTTGCGTTGGAGGCGCGTCGGCCGACGAAGGCTGCCGCGCTGGTACGCGCTGGCGTCGAACGGGGTCGCGATTCTCGCACGCGGCGTGGCGGCGGCGCGTGACTGAAGCCACGCTGACCAGTCGGCCGGGCCGCGGCATCAATGCCGCGATGAGATGAGCACAGGCCCGCGCCGCTCGAGGCGGCGTGCGGGCCGGTGGTCTTACTGAGCGCCTTCGCGGAAGAGCACCACGCTCACCGTTTCCACGAGCACGAGCAGGTCGAGGAACAGCGAGTGGTTCTTGACGTAGTACAGGTCGAACTGGTGCTTGCGGCGAGCGTCTTCGACGGACGCTCCATAGCTGTAGCGCACCTGCGCCCATCCGGTCACGCCGGGCTTCACGCTGTGACGGATGTCGTAGAACGGGATCTCCGCCTGCAGCTGCTGGACGAAGGAGGGGCGCTCCGGGCGCGGACCCACCAGGCTCATCTCTCCGCGCAGCACGCTGATCAACTGCGGCAGCTCGTCGATGCGGCACTTGCGGATGAAGGCGCCGACACGCGTGACGCGGGAATCGTTCTTGGTCGCCCAGCGGGCCACGCCGTCCTTCTCGGCATCGACGCTCATGCTGCGGAACTTCAGGCACATGAACGACCGGCCGCCGAGCCCGACGCGCTCCTGCCGATAGATCAGCGGGCCGCGGCTGTCGAGCTTGATCGCGATGGCGGTGATCACCATGATCGGCGAGGCGATCAGCAGCAGCACCAACGACATCACCAGGTCGAACGCGCGCTTGACTGCCGTGCGCACTCCGTCCTGCACGAAGCCGTGGCCGTAGACGAGCCAGCTCGCCTTCAGGCTGTCGGTGGGCACTTCGCCCTTGGCGCGCTCGAAGAAGCCCGCCAGGTCGAGCACCGGGATGCCGCGAATGCGGCATGCGAGCAGCTGGTCCATCGGCACGCCGCCGCCCCGCTGCTCGCGCACCGCGACGATGACTTCGTCGACACGGTGCTTCTGCACCACATCGTCGATGGACAACTGCATCGGGAAGATCGGAACCGGGATGCCGGCGAGCGAAGCCGCAGGCTCGTCGGCCGACGTCGGGTAGAAGCCGACCAGCAGGTGGCGAGCGGCGCTGTCAGCGGCCAGATCGGTCGCGACACTCAGCGCCTCGGCGCCGGTGCCGACGATCAGCACGCGGCGCGCGCCGACGGCCGCACGGCGCGCCAGGTAGCCGACGCTGCGAACGGCAATGACGCCAACCGCCATCACGGGCACCGCGTAGAGCAGCAACAGCAGCGCGTAGTCGCGATTGCCATCGGCTTGCAGGGCCGCGTACGCAATGCACGAGCCCATGGACAAGGCCACGAGGCCACGGCCGAACAAGGCGCGCAGGCTCACCCGGATGGCGCCCTGGCGATACAGGCCGACAAAGGAGTACAGCAGGGCCATGAAGCCTGCGAAGCCCGCTGCCCACAGCAGAACGTCGGAAGACGGAAAGGCGTGGCGCTGGGGATCGAGGGTGGCGCCCGGCAGCCGGGCAGCGGCCAGAAGAACGGCGGCGAAGCAAAGCAAGCTGTCCGCGACCAACTCCAGCACCGACCACACCGGGATGTGATGCTTAAAGATCTTCAACATCACAGACCCCCCTTCAGAAGCTGCCGCGTAGGTGCCGCGGACTTGCTGGATACGTGTAAGAGTTGCGTCGAAACGCTCTCTCCCCCTCGGAGTCACGCAGTCTACGCAGGGGCCCTCCACCGTGAATCCCTCACCTGAGGGGTCGAACCACAGAGCTCATCGAACAGACCAGCGACCGAAGCACTTACTTACCCGTGCAGCGGCGTGAAACGTGAGAGCCCTTGACTGCGGGGTGGTGCTGCCACCCCCCCAGTTCGTTGGTGCTGCGCCGATGTTCCCGAACGTCACGCCTGAGCGCGTCGATCGGTGGGGGCCACCGACAGCCAGGCGCCCAGGTAGCCGGCGATGCGCGCGCCCGTCTTGCCGTCCCACAGCTCCGGCACACGCCCGCGCTTGCCCCCGTTGAACATGCAATCCCACACCGCCCGGGTGACGAGCGTTCGATTCCGGCCGACGGCCACGTTCGAACCGATGGAGACGGTGATCGCTCGCT
The DNA here is from genome assembly GCF_029855045.1 of Piscinibacter sp. XHJ-5. Classification (GTDB taxonomy): domain Bacteria; phylum Pseudomonadota; class Gammaproteobacteria; order Burkholderiales; family Burkholderiaceae_C; genus Albitalea. The sequence continues at coordinate 636,591 of NZ_CP123228.1, read as the reverse complement.
CGGGAAACGCTCCCAGCGTGAGACACGGCACGCCGAGCGCTGTCGACTCCTCCTGCGCATTCCAGGAGTCGGTGAGCAGGCAGGTTGCACCGCGCAGCAGCGCGACGTAGTCGGGATAGCTCTGCGGGGGCAGGCAGGTGATGCGCTCGTCCGAGATGTCGAGTCGGAACTTCCTCAGCTGGCCTTCGATGCGCGGGGTCATCGGCCACACCAGCGGAACGTCGCGGCTCACGTCACGCAGCATCGCCAGCAGGTCGATCAGGGACTGACGTTCGCCGATGTTGACCGGCTGGGTCAGCACCACCAGCGCGTAGCCGCTGCGGTCGGCGATGATGGGCTCGGCCGGATGCATTCCCACGCGGCTCAGCGTGGCGCTCATCAGCGAGCGCATCGCGATCTGCATGCCGTCCATCAGGAGATTGCCGACGCAATGCACCCGCTCCGGCTCGATGCCCTCGCGCGCCAGCGTCTCGCTGGCCTGCGCGTCGGTGGTGTACAGCAGGTCGGCGAGCCGGTCCGTGGCCTGACGCGTGGCGGACTGCGCGCCCTCGTCGGCCCGCAGCCCGGCGCCGATGTGGACGATCGGGACGTCCTTGGCCTGCGCCACCGTAGCGCAGGCCAGTGCTGCCTCGCTGCCGTCGAAGACGATCACGGCGCGCGGCAGCACATGGTCGACGACGAACTCGAAGACGTTCATCAGCTCGGGCGACCGCGTGTCGGACGGACCTGGGGCGATGCCCAGGCTGATCAGGCCCTTGCCGACATCCAGCCCGCTGAACAACGCGCTGCTCAGCTCCAGCGCGTCGTCGTTGTGGACCCGCACGAGCTTGGCGGCCGGCAGGTCGGGGCGTCCGGCCAGCGCGCGCATCAGCGCGGCCGCCTTCACGTGGTCGGCGCGTCCGGCGACCACGCACAGCAACGGCCCGGGCTCCATCGGAGCGACCAGCGGGGTTTGCAGCTTGGGTGCGCGCGCGGCGCTGCGCGGCGGCGCCCCCGCACCGGCGAGGGCCAACGGCGGCGGCTCGTCGCCAGGCTCGCCGATCTCGGCGCGAAGGTCGCGTGCCGTGGTGGCCACCGTCGGCACGTCGATCGTCGTCTCCGACGCCAGGAAGCGCGACAGCATCAGGCGGTTGCACAGGAGGTTGATGCGCCGCGGGATGCCGTTGGTCCAGCGATGGATCTCTTCGAATGCACCGGGCTCGAAGCTCGGGCTGCCGCTCCAGCCGACCTTGCGCAGGCGGTGCTCGATGTACGCGCCCGTCTCCTCCAGGTCGATCGGCCCGAGGTGGCAGGACACGCTGACCAGCGATCGCAAGCCCGCCAGATCGGGGGCTTCGATGAGCTCGCGCAGCTCCGGCTGGCCCACCAGGCAGACCTGGAACGGCAGGCGGCGCGGACCGCGCCGCGTCGCGATCGCGACCAGCTGGTCGAACGCATCGCGATGAAGGTTCTGCGCCTCGTCGACGATGAGCACGGCGCGGCGCGCTTCCTTGTCGAGCTTGACGAGGAAGCGCAGCAGGTGGGAGACGAGGTGCTCGGTGGTCGAGTCGTCGACCGGCAGGCCGAAGCCGATCAGCGTGGCACCGAGCAGCTCCTGCGCGTTCAGCTGCGTGCTCACCACGTGCGCGACCGACAGCACGCCCGGGTCGATCTCCTCGAGCAGCGTGCGCACCAGCGTCGTCTTGCCCGCGCCGATCTCGCCGCTGACGACGATGAACCCGGCGTCTTCGCCCAGTCCGCGCCGCAACTCGGCCAGCGCACGGTGGTGGCCGCGGCTGTCGAAATAGAAGCTCGGGTCGGGGCTCAGCTGGAACGGCGGCCCGGTGATGCCAAAGCGTGATTCGTACATCGGCGTCGGCCCGCTCTCAATGCACCGCCGTCCGCCACGCGCCGACCGGCCGCCGCTCTTGCGGGGGGCTCGGACGCTGAAGTGACGGTGCGGGTTGGCAGGCCATGGTGCCCGAGTATGCCAAGCGCCTCTTGCGGATCGCGCCGCCGCGGGCCTTCAAGCATGGGTCCGGCCGGGGTGCGCCCCTAAAATGAAGGGATGCACGACGAACGGCCACGGCAATCCGCGGTGCGGCGCCCGGCGTCGACGTGCTGAGCGGCCGGGCGCACGCGCTGCATGCCGCGCCCAGCGTGCGCTGGCCGTGGGCGGTCATGGCCGCCGCGGCCGCGCTCGCCGCGGCCTTCATCGGCTGGCATCACCCGGTGGCGCCGCATGCGGCGCTGCTCGTCAGCCTGCTGTGGATCCTCATGGCCACACGCTTCGACGGCCTGTGGCTTTTCGTGCTTCCGGCGTGCCTGCCAGCGATGAATTTCGCGCCGTGGACCGGCTGGATCGTGGTCGAGGAGTTCGACCTGATCGTGCTGGGCGCCCTGGCAGGCGGGTATGCCCGCCTCGCGCTCACGCCGCGAGCGCCAGCCGAGGCATCGGCCATGCGGGCAGATGCGTCCGATCGGCTGTTTGCCGCGCTCGCCTGGTCGTGGGCCGTATGGCTCGCCGTCTCGCTCTGGCGCGGACTGGCCGCCGACACGGCGTGGCGCCTGGACTGGCACCAGACGCAGGCCGATCCGCTCAACGCCTGGCGCGTCGCCAAGGGGATGCTCCACGCCGGCCTGCTGGCGCCCCTGCTGCGACAGGCGCTGGACCGATCGGTCACGCAGACCGTCGGCCGCATCGCCGCCGGCATGGCGGTCGGCACCGGCATCGTCGCCGCGGCCGTGCTGTGGGAGCGCGCAGCCTATCCCGGGCTGTTCGACTTCGCAGCGCCGTACCGCACGGTCGCGCTCTTCTGGGAGATGCATGTCGGCGGCGCCGCGATCGACGGCTACCTCGCGATCGCGACGCCTTTCGTCGCCTGGGCGGTGCTTCGCGCTGCCACGCCGGGGCGCTGGTGCGCCGCGGCCATGCTGGCGCTGCTGGTGGAGTACGCGTGCCTCACCACGTTCTCGCGCGGCGTCTACCTCGCGGTGACGGTGTCCCTGGCGGCGCTGGCGTGGCTGTCGCACCGGCGGCCTGCCGGAAATCCGCCGCGCTGGCGCCGAGTGGCCGGCTGGTGCCTGGTCGCGACGCTGCTGCTCCAAGCCGCGATGGTGCTCGGCTCCGATTCGTTCATGCGCCTGCGGCTGCAGCGCAGCAGTTTCGACTTCGGCAGCCGCCTGGCGCACTGGCAGTCCGGCATCGACTTGCTGGACGGCCCGCTCGACTGGCTCCGCGGTGAGGGACTGGGCCGGCTGCCCGCCGTCTACGGCAGCCGTGTCGCCGAGCATCCGCTGCCGGGCCAGGCGCGCATCGTCGACACGCCCGCCGACCCGTACCTGAGGCTCGCGGGGCCGCCGGCGCACAACGAGACCCTCGCCGGCATGTACATGCTGACGCAGCGGATTGCCGCGAGCCAGGACGGCGGCATGCGCGCCGGTCTGGATGTGCGCACCACGCGCCCGGTTCGGCTCGCCCTCAGCGTGTGCGAGATCCATCTGCTCTACGAAGACGCGTGCCGCCGCGCCATCCTCGACGTGGGCCGCAGCGACGACGGCCGCTGGCAGCACGTCGAGGCGGCCCTGGAAGGCGGGTCGCCGCGCGCCGGCTTCTTTCCCCCACGAATGAAGGTGTTCGCCATCGCAGTTCTCGATGCCGATGCGCATGCGGACCTGGACAATCTGGTGCTGCGCGATGCGGGCGGCGTGAACCTGCTGGGAAACGGAGATTTCTCGCAGCACCTCGCGCGCTGGCTGCCGGCGGCACAGCACTATTTCGTGCCCTGGCACATCGACAATCTCTGTCTCGAGGTCCTGATCGAACAAGGCATGGTGGGGCTGATGCTGTTTGCCTCGACTTTCGCGCTGGCGGCTGCGCGCCTGCGCGCGGCATGGCGCCGCGGCGTGCGGGCCGCCGCGGTGTTGTTCGCCGCCTTGCTCGGCGCGCTGACCGTGGGCCTGGTGAGCAGCCTGCTCGACGTCCCGCGGGTGGCGTTCCTGCTGCTGTTGCTCGCCGTGCTCTCGATTCAACTCGGCCAGGTGCGCAGCGCGCCAGCCGTTCAGTCCTGATGCGCGCCCACCGACGCCAGCCCGTGCGCACGGCCGCATCGCCCGCCCGCCTGCGCAACCTGGTCGCGTTGATCATGCTGGCGCTGGCAGCCGGCATCGCGATGATCGCCGGCGTTGCCGCCGCGATCGACGTGCCGCCGCGCACGCTGGGTCCCTACCTGCAGCACCGGGTATCCGACCACCATCCGCTGGTCGCCGGTGCGGGCGAGCGCATCGCCCGGCTGCTGGAGCTGCTGGACCGCGGCGATGCGCGCGCCGAAGGTCTTCCGCGCCTGCGCGTGGGCGCCCAGCCCGAGGCCGCACCCGGCTCGCCGGGCGGCACCGCCATCAGCGTGAGCTCCGCGGACGATGCCATGCTGGCCATGGAGCGCTTGCGCGCCGGCGACGTGCTGACCTTCGCGCCGGGCGTCTATCGCTTCCATGCCACCCTGGCCGCGCGGCAGCCAGGCCGGGCGGACGCGCCCATCGTGGTGCGGGCAGCGCGACCCTCCACCGTGACGCTCGAGTTCGAGACAGCGGAGGGCTTCGTCGTCGCCGCGCCCCACTGGGTGTTCGAGAACCTCACGCTGCGCGGCGTGTGCCCGCAACACGGCGATTGCGAGCATGCCTTCCACGTGGTCGGCGCGGGCGCGCACTTCATCGCTCGCAACAACACGCTGAACGACTTCAATGCGCACATCAAGGTCAACGGCGAAGGCGGGCGCTTCCCCGACGACGGGCTCGTCGAGGGCAACACGCTCGCCAACGGCAGCGTGCGCCGCACCGACAACCCGGTCACCCCGATCGACCTGGTGGCGGCGAGCCGCTGGACGATCCGGCGCAACCTGATCGCCGACTTCGTCAAGGCCGGCGGAGACCGCATCAGCTACGGCGCCTTCGCGAAGGGCGGCGGCACGGAGAACCGCTTCGAGGGCAACGTGGTGCTGTGCGAAGCGCTGCTGCGCGGCACACCGGGCTGGCGTGTCGGGCTGTCGCTGGGCGGCGGCGGAACCGGCCGCGACCACTGCCGAGACGGTCGCTGCATCACCGAGCAGGACGGCGGCGTGGTCGAGTCCAACCTCGTCGCCTCGTGCTCCGACGACGGCATCTACGTCAATCGGGCGGCCATGAGCCGCGTGATGCACAACACGCTGCTGGACACCGGCGGCATCTCGGTGCGCTTCGCGCAGAGCAGCGCCGACGTCGCGGGCAATCTCGTCGACGGCGCCATCCGCACGCGCGACGGCGGCCTGCTGCATGCGGAGGACAACCTGGACACGGGCATCGTGGCGCTGTACTTCGGCCACCACCCGCAGCGCGGCCTGTACCGCAACGCGGCGGCACTGGACCTGGGCTGGCGCGACGGGGCGCCCAGGAGGCGAGGCCCAGCCGGAGCCTCGCCGGACCTTTGCGGATCCACGCGCGCGTCGCCGCCCGCCTACGGCGCCTTCGAGGACTTCGCTGCCTGCATGCCGAAGTGAAGCTTCGACCTGCGGATCAGCGTCCGCGCAGGTCCATCTCGAGCATCAGGCTGTCGGCGAGGAACTTGGCGGCCCAGTTCAGGTACTCGTAGCGGCCGTAGTCGCCGTCGACGGGAAACGATCCCTTGACGCCGCCGCGCGTCTGCGGCGGGGCGTCGATGCACACCGTTCGACGCACGAAGCGGTTGGCCTTCGCTGCCGCCTCGGCGTAGCGGGCTTCCCCGGTGAACTGGTACATCAGCAGCCAGCAGTGCGCGGTCTGTGCGGTTCCGGTAAGGCAGACCCAGTCCACGGCCGGCCGCCATCCGGGCCGGAACCGCCCGGCCAGACGTCCCTCGGGGCCCAGTGCGCTGAGCAGGCCGTCGGCGGTGCGGCGGGCGGCATCGAGCAATGTGGCATCCGAGCTGAACCGATAGGCCTCCAGCACCCCTCGCAAGGCATAGGCGATCGTGTGGGTCAGGGGCTGCGCGGGCTCGTCGAGGCAGCATTTCGGGAACCAGCCGTCGGCGCCCTGCGAGCTCAGCGCCCAGCGCACGTTGGCGAGGCCCGCCTCGCCGTAGCCGCAGCCCGACTCGATGCGCGCTGCCTCGAACAGGCCCCAGGCCACGTGGGTCTCGTATTCCTTCTCGCCCGCGGCAGCGAACGGCGTCGGATGGCGCCGCCAGCAGCCGTCGGGATCCTGCGTCTGCACCAGCCAATCGGCGGCCTGGCGCATGGGCCCGGCATAGGTGCCGAACTCGGTCTGCGCGGCCGCGAGCCCGAGCAGGATCTGCCCGGTGTTGAAAGTGACGGGGACCACCGGCCGCGAGTCGATCTTGCCGCCCTGGAACCCGCCGCCCGGCAGCTGGATGCGCACCAGCCAGTCGGTCATGCGTCGGGCACGTTCGCGCATGTCGGCGCGGCCGGTGCGCCGCGCATACTCGAGGAAGGTCGGAACGATGTAGCCGGTCGTCTCGGGATACGACGAAGCCCACCCATTGATGAGGCTGTAGTCGCGCGCCACGCCGCCGTCGGCGCTCGATGACGCGTCCTGGGCGAGGCTCAGCCAGTCCATCAGCGCCGGAAGAACCTGCTCGCTCCCAGGGTCATGGGCCGGCAGTCCCGCCCGGTCGCGACGGCGTTCGGCGCGCGCCTGGGACGGCAGGCGCAACAGATCGCGGACCTCGCGCGCTCGCAGGGTCAGGGCCAGCTTCATGTCAGAGCGGAGAAGGGCCGACCGGCTCGACGGTCTCGGCCACGCCGTGCAGGTAGCGGGCGGCGCGACGCTTGGCCTCGATGTCGTCGTAGATGCGCTGCGCTTTCGCCGCATCCACGCCGAGCGCCTCGCCGAGCCCGGCGGCGCTCACGCCGTGGTTCAGCGACCACAGCGCCACGTCCATCTGTGCATAGGGCAGCGCGAAGTAGAACTCGTCCTGCCCCTGCGGCAGCGTGTAGGTGTCGGTGGTGGGCTGCGCGCTGCAGATCGGCTCCGGCAGTCCCAGCCAGCGCGCCATCGCATACACCTGCGTCTTGTACAGGTGGGCGATCGGCTTCAGGTCGGCCGCCCCGTCTCCCACCTTCACGAAGAACCCCTGGTCGTACTCCAGCCGGTTCGGCGTGCCGATGACCGCGTAGTTCAGTCGGTCGGCATGGAAGTAGTCCATGGTCTTGCGCACCCGCTGCTTGAAGTTGGTCGCTGCGACGATCTGCAGGTACTCGCGCAGCGGCAGCCGCGCTTCGTGCAGGATGCCGTCGGGCGTCGCGACCACCAGCTTGAAGTAGTTGATGCCGCCGCCGGTGCCGCCGGCGATCACGATCTTGTTGCGCCAACCCTCGCCGTAGGCAGGAAACACACGGCGGATGGCCTCGTCGCGCTGGCGGTAGCACCCCAGCGCCTCGAGCGCCGGTGCGATGTCGAAGGTCTCGTGCGCGATGCCCAGATGCTCGGCCAGCAGGCGCCCGCGCTCGGTGCTGAAGGAACTGGAGTCGCGCTCGGGCAGCAGGAGCCCGAAGACCTTCCCGGGCCCGACAGCGCGCACGGCCAGCGCCGCGCACACCGAGCTGTCGATGCCGCCGGAGATCGCCACCACCAGGCCGCGCCGGTGCAGGCGGTTGGCCAGCATGTCGACCATCCAGCGGGTGATGCGTTCGGATTCGGCCGCGCAGTCGAGCTGCAGCGCGTCGGGACCGGGGCGTGGCGTGGCGCTCATCGGCACAGGCTCCCGTCAGCCGGCGCGCTTGCGCGACAGGTACTGGACGATGCTGTCCAGGCTGTCGAGGTTCTCGGGAATCATCTCGCTGTCCTCGACCTTGATCGCGTAGGTCGCCTCGAGAAAGGCGATCAGCTCGAGGAAGCCGGTGGAATCGAGCACGTGATGCTCGAGGAATGAGTCGCCGTCGGCGAGCGGCGCGGTGCGCGCGCCCATGATGAAGTTGTCCTCGACGAAGCGCCGAATATCCCCCTTGACCTGATCCATGTCTTCCCCTGCGGCGATAGCTTGTGTTCGTGCAGCGCGTTCTCAGCGCAAGCTGGCGTGGCGGATCTTGCCGGACTCGGTGCGCGGCAGTTCGTCGACGATCTCCACGAACTTGGGCGCCATGTAGTTTTCGAGTCGGGCGAGGCAATGCTTGACGATGTCGCGCTCGGCCAGCGTGCAGCCCGGCCGCAGTGTGACATAGGCCTTCACCGCCTGGCCCAGCGCGTCGTCCGCAACCCCCACGACTGCGCAACCCGTCACGGCATCGAGCTGGTAGATGACGTTCTCGACCTCGCGCGGCGCGACCTTTTCGCCGCGCGTCTTGATGATGTCGTCCTGGCGGGCGACGAAATACAGATAGCCCTCGGCGTCGCTGCGGAACAGGTCGCCGGTGCGCAGCAGCCGCTCGCCGGTGCTCGCATCGACACCCATGCGCTGCCGGGTCTCCTCGGGACGCTGCCAGTACCCGGGGCTCACGTGGGCGCCGCTCACGACCAGCTCGCCGATCGATCCGTCCGGCAGGCGCCGGCCGTGCTCGTCGACCAGCCAGTGCGTCTGGTGCGCGATGCCGCGGCCCACGCTGCCCGGGCGGTGGTCGATCTCCGCAGGCGGCAGGTAGCTCGCGCGCACGCATTCGGTCAGGCCGTACATCGCGAACAGCTGCGCCTGCGGCCACAGGGCGCGGATGCGATGCAGATGAGGCTCCGGCAGGGCCGCGGCGGCGTTGGTCACGAGGCGCAGCGCGCTGAAGTCGAAGGCGTCGAGGTTCTGCAGTGCGAGAAGCGACGCGAACAGCGTCGGCACGCCGGGAAACACCGTCACGCGCTCGCGCGCGAGCACCTGCGCGAGCTTCACCGGAAAGGCGGCACCGCGCTCGATCACCACGGTGGCGCCCACGGACAGGCCCATGAGCAGGTTGTTCAGGCCGTAGCTGAAGGCAGCGGGCAGGGCCAGGCCGATGACGTCGTCCTCTCGCAGGCAGAGGTAGGCCTGGATGGAATCCCACGCGCTGCGCAGGTTGGCATGCGTCAGCATCACGCCCTTGGGCACGCCGGTGGTCCCCGACGTGTAGATGAGCGCCGCGAGATCGGCGTCGCTGCGCAACGGCTCGTCCATGTCGCGAGACGCGCCGGCCTCGGGCCACGCACGCACGCGTGCGTCGACTGCCGACGGCTGCGACACGCCCGCGACGCGGATGCTGCGCACGTCGGCCACCACGTCGTCGAGCGCCGGCTCCCAGGCCGGCGCCAGCATGGCATGCGTGAGCATCGCGGCCGCGCCCGTGTCGCGCGCGACGAAGCGCAGCTTGTCGGCCTTTGCCAGCGGGCTGATCGGCACCACGACCGCGCCGGCGGCGAGCACCGCCAGCACGCCGACCGCGAACTCGACGCTGTTCTCGAGGAACACGATGACCCGCTCGCCCGGCGCGACGCCGTCTTCGCGCAAGGCGTGGGCCAGCGCGCTCACTGCCCGCTGCAGCTCGCCGTAGGACAGTCGCCGCTCGCCGCACACCAGAGCCGGCTTGTGCGGCAGGCGGCGCGCGGCCTGCTCGAAGGCGTGATGCAGCGACATGCGGCCCCCCTCAGCACCAGGGCACTGCGCCCATCGAGGGACGGATGAACTGCTCGTGCAGCAGCATGGTGGACAGCACGCCGACGAAGGCCATGTTGTCGCCGAAGCCGATGGCGCGACCGGCACGGCACTTCTCGACCAGCTTGCCGACGGCGCCCGGATCGAACAGGCCGGCGCGACCCAGGCTGGCGGGACTGAGCAGCTCCTCGACGTACGGCAGCGGCCGGCCGCCGGAAAAGAAGCAGGCGCTGTCGGGAGCGCGATACGGCTGCTTGGTGCGCTGGCCGATCGAGGCCGGCAGCTCGTGGCGCATCGCCTTCTTCAGCAGCATCTTCTCGTTCAGGCCGCGCAGCTTGAATCGCGGCGGCAGGCGGCAGGCGAACTCGATGACGCGGTGGTCGAGGAACGGATAGCGCGCCTCGATCGATGCCGCCATCGCCATCCGGTCGCCTTGCGAGGACAGCAGGTAGCCCGACATCAGCGTATGCGCCTCGACGTACTGGTCGCGCTCCAGCGGCGCCCAGCCGTCGAATTCGGGCGGCAAGCCGTCGGCCAGCGCACGGTGAGGGTCCCAGGCTTGCACGCGAGGGCGCCAGTCCTCGGCGAAGAAGCCGAGGATGCGGCGCGTGGTGGCCAGCCGCGTCATGTGGGCGAAGTGCGGCGCATCGGGCGCCTCGGCGCCCGTGCCGAAGAACTGGCGCGTGAACGCCTGTCCCGCCGCCGGCGAGTTGGCGAGATACGGATACAGCCGCTCCAGCAGCCGCGGGCGCCAGCGCGACTGCGGCGTGCGGGCGGCGAAGCGCCGGACCTTGGCCTCCTTGAAGAGGTCGTAGCCGCCGAAGGCCTCGTCGGCGCCCTCGCCGGTGAGCACGACCTTGTAGCCGGCCTCGCGCACGCTGTCGGCCAGCAGCATCATCGGCACCGGCGCCGTGCGCACGACGGGCGCCTCGGCATGCCAGACCATGCGAGGGAACGCGCTGCCGATCTCGCCCTTGGTCGCCTGCATGGACGTGTGATCGGTGCGCAGATGCGCCACCAGCGCGCGCTGGTGCGCGCTCTCGTCGAACTCGGCGTCCTCGAAGGTCAGCGAGAAGCTGCGCAGCGGCGTACGGGTGTGGTTGTGGATGATCGCGGTGATGACCGACGAATCCAGCCCGCCCGACAGATACGCGCCCACGGGCACGTCGGCGCGCAGCTGCAGGCGCACGGCGTCGACCAGCAGCGCATGCAGTTGCTCGGCGCAGTCCTCCTCCGACCGGGCTTCGCCGGCAGCGTGGCCGGGAAAGGCCCAGTCCCAGTAGCGGCGGACCTGCGCCCGGCCGCCTTCGACCGTCATCAGGTGACCCGGCGGCAGCACGGACACACCCTCGAACACGCTGGCCGGCGGCAAGGCCGACCAGTAGCTGAAGGTCGATGCGATCGCGCCCGGATCGAGCTTGCGCGGCACCTCCGGCAGCGTGAAGAGAGCCTTGACCTCGGAGGCGAACGCGAGTCGGCCACCGGCCCAGGTGTAGAACAGGGGCCGGATGCCGACACGGTCGCGGGCCAGCACGAGGCGCCGGCGGCGGCCGTCCCACAGCGCGAGGGCGAACTGGCCGTTCAGCTGCTGGACGAAGTCGTCGCCGTGCTGCTCGTACAGGTGCACCAGCACCTCGGTGTCCGAGCGGGTGTGGAAGCGATGCCCCTGGCGAACCAGGACCTCGCGCAGCTCGACGTAGTTGAAGATCTCGCCGTTGAAGACCACCCAGATGCTGCCGTCCTCGTTGTGCAGCGGCTGGGCCCCGCCTTCGAGATCGATGATGCTCAGGCGGGCATGGCCCAGCCCGACGGGGCCGTCGATGCGAATGCCTTGCCCGTCGGGGCCGCGGTGATGCAGCGCCGCGACCATCGCCTCGAGCTCGTCCTGCCGGGGCGGGGAGCGGTCAGGGCCGTACAGGCCCGCGATGCCGCACATCTCAGGCGGCCGCGAGTGCGGCGCCGCGGCGTTCGAGCGTGCCGGCGTAGTCGGCGTGCATCAGCGGCGCCTGCGCGTCGATGTCGACCACCGCGGCGCCCCAGGACAGGCCGACGCCGTAACCGAGCAGCATCACGGTCATGTCGCGCTCGCGCTGCGCCGGCAGCAGCCGCGTCATCGTGACGGCCACCGACGGGCCGCCGCAGTTGCCCATGTCTTCGATGGTCATGGGCACGCGCGCCTCGGGCAGGCCGCTCTTCTTCATCAGGTGCTTCATGATGAAGCGGTTGGATTGGTGGAAGACGAAGCTGTCGATCTGCTCGACCGAGCGTCCCGACAGCTCGAGCGCGTCGCGGATCAGCGGCGGCACGCGCTTGATCGTGAAGTTGAAGATGCCGGCGCCGTCCATGCGCAGCGCCAGGTCGCGCGGATCGGCCGGCCGGCGGTCGCGGAACGCGCCGCCGCGGATGATGAGGCCGGCGTGGCCGCTGCCGTCGGTGTGCAGGCAGAAGTGCGCCGCGGCGGCGCCCGGCGCACTCTCCAGCGCAGTGGCCGAGCCCGCGTCGCTGAACAGCAGCCTGGTCGCCTGGTCGCCGTCGTCGACGAAGCGGCTCGGCGTCTCGCCATGCAGCATGAGGATGCGCTGCTGGCCGCCCGCGCGCAGCATTGCCGCCGCGAGGTACAGGCCGTAGGGGTAGCCCGAGCAGCCCAGGCCCATGTCGAAGGCCGCGCAGTCGTCGCCCAGGCCCAGCCACTGGTGCAGCATGCAACTGGTCGAAGGCAGGAAGTAGTCGGGCGACTGGGTGACGAAGATGAGGCCGGTGACCGATTCGCGCGACCAGCCGATGCGATCGAGCAGCTGCTCGGCAGCCTCGAAGCACAGGTCGGCGGCCGTGACGCCGTCGCCGACGATGCGCCGCTCCTTGACCCCGGCCATCGCGACGACCTTGCGCACCTCTTCGGGATCGAAGCCGAGGTTGGGGTCGAGGTTGCTGACGGACTGCGGGGGAACGCAGGTCGACACGCCGGCGATGCGGACACCTTCGATGCTGGAGCGGCTCATGCGAAACCTCTGCGACGTGATGCGCGAGACGGGCAATCAGTCGACCACGCGCGCGCCGCCGTCGACGACCAGCGTGTGGCCGATCAGCCCGCTCGAGGCCGGGCTGCACAGGAACTGCGCGGCGTGCGCCACCTCGTCGAGATCGACCATGCGGCCTCGCGGCGAGCGGCGGATCGCCTCGGCCAGGCGCGCTTCCTTGTCGGGAAAGGCGGCCCAGGCATCGGTCTCGACACTGCCCGGCGAAAGAATGTTGACGCGCACGCCGCGTGGGGCGAGCTCGACGGCGAGATGCCGCGCGAAGGCCTCGAGCGCGCCCTTGGACGCGCCGACCGTCGAATAGGCCTGCACGGCGCGCACGGCGCCGGCGGAGGAGACGGCCACCACGGCCGAGCCTTCGCGCAGCAGTGGCAGCAGCTGCTGCATCAGCTCAAAGAAGGCGCGCACGTTGAGCGCCATGGTCCAGTCCCAATGCTTGGCGCTGAGCTGGTCGAACGGACGGTGCACCCCGGTGGCCGCGCAATGGACCAGCGAGATCGGCAGCTCGCCGCCCTGCTGCATGCGCTCGTTCACCGCCGCCAGCCCCTTGGGCAGCGTGAGGTCGGCGCGCAGGACCTCGATCGCCAGCCCCTCCTGCACGGCCTGCTCGCGCAGCGCCTGGGCGGCGCCGTCGTTGCGGGCGTAGTTGGCCACGACGGTCGCACCGGCGCGGGCCAGTCGCAGCGAGATGGCACGGCCGATGCCGCGGGTGCCGCCCGTGACCAGCACGCAGCGCCCCTGAAGACCGAAGGTGTCGTTCATCGTGGCTGCGCCGCGAGATAGTCCTCGAGCACCTGGTCGCGGAACGACGGCGCGAAGTTCTCGATCGGCATGAAGGAAAAGAAGAGCTTGGCCTGCGCGGCGGTGCGACCGCCGACCTGCGCTTCGCACTCGGCGGTCGCGAAGCGCTCCTCGTTGGAGACCACGGTGGCGCGCAGCGTGAGCTCGTCGCCGGGACGCACCCACTGGCGGAAGCTGGCCGACAGGATGCGCGCGAGCATGGCCTTGCCGCGCGGACGCCGCTCGGCATCGAGGCACTTGGCGGCAGCCTGGCCCATGGTCTCGGTCAGCAGCACACCCGGCACCACGGGAAAGCCGGGGAAATGGTCCTGGAAGTAGTCGTCCTCCGCCGGCACCGTGCGCGTGGCCACCACGCTCTCGCCGGGCACCAGCGACACGATGCGGTCGATGAGGATGAATCGCACGTCGGCTCCTTCCGGTCCGCGCCTAGTGTCGTGAGTTGGAAATACGTGGCGTTTCGATTCGACCAGATGGTGATGATCGGGCGGCTGCGCGAAGGGGCCAATACTGGACGTATTGGCCCCTTCGCGCAGGCGACCGAGGGCGCCATCTGGTCGAACCGAAGGCGGGCCCAAACGGGGCGATCGCCGCGTTGCAGAGTCGGGTCCATACCCCCGGTATGGACCCGACTCCGCGCCTTGCGCTCATCCCCGTTTGGGCCCGTCGAAACGCCACGTATTTCCAACTCACGACACTAGCCCTCGAGCGCGCCGTGCCGGCGCAGCACGTCGAACACGTCGTTGACGCTTTGCAAGGCTTCGATGTCCTGCTCCGACAGGTGGATGTCGAAGCGTTCGTCGAGCGCGGCGATGAGCGACAGCGTTCCGAGCGAATCCCAGCCGGGGATCTCCTTGCGCAGCGTCGACGCGGCGATGCGGCCGGGCGACTCCTCGAATACTTCGCTGATCCAGGCCAAGGCGTCTTGCAGGTTCATCGTGCGATTTCCGTGGGCGCTCATTGAGCGGTGAAGCCGCCGTCGACAGGGAGGTCGGCGCCGGTGATCCACCGGGTCGCGGGCGACAGCAGGAAGACGGCAGCGCGTGCGACGTCCTGCGGTTGGCCGGCGCCGAGCGGATGCGCGGCCTTGAGCTTGTCGACATGCTCGGCCGAGAGCAGTCCCAGCGCCTGCTCGGTCATCTGCGTGAGCACGAGGCCGGGCGACAGGCAGTTGACGCGGATCTGGCGCCTCGCGAGCTCGATCGCCATCGCGCGCACGGCGGCGGCGATCGCGCCCTTGCTTGCGCAATAGCCGATCTGTCCCGGCATGCCGACACGCCCGTAGACGGAGGAGATGAACAGGAGGCTGCCGCCTTCGGGCGTCATGACGTCGCGCCGGCACACCGCGCGCGCCAGCTCCAGGCCGCCCAGCAGGTTGACGTCGAGCTGCGACTGCACCACCGACACCGTATTGGCGGTGAGCGGCCGGGTCTCGACGATGCCGGCCGCGTGGCACAGCCCGTAGAGCGCGCCGACGTCCTTGCGCAAGGCGGCGATCGCCGGCGCGATGGAGTCGTGGGCGGCAAGGTCGAGCGGCAGCACGCGGTGTTCGGCCGTGCCGAGCTCGGCCGCGGCCTGCGCCAGCCGCGCCTGGTCGCGGCCTACCAGGACCACCCGCGCGCCATTCGCAGCGAGCTCGGCGGCGGTGGCCCGCCCGAGGCCCGACGACGCGCCCGTGACGACGACCCAGCGGCCGCCGAAATCGAGGAACGACGCGCTGTCAGCCATGGCAATCACGCCGGTGGGAAAGGATGGACACGGGTTGCGCTCGAAGGCGTGTGAAGAGCCGCGAGGATAGCCCAACGCCACCCTCCGACCGAACACCGAATCAAGGGGGGCCGGCCTGCGGCGCGGCTGCCGCAAGGTCGTAGAAGAACTCGCCGTTGCGGGTCATCGCCATCACGCAATCGACTGCGTCGCGCACGCGGATCGCCTGCAGCCGGCTGTTGCCCACGCGCTGCTCCCGGATGAGTCCGCGCTGCCGCAACGCGGCTTCGAGCTTCGGAAAACGCCGCCGCGCGATGGCCTCCGGCGAGAAGACATAGGTCGTGACCGTCCCGGCCACGCCCTGCCCATCGATCACCGGCACATGAAACGGCTCGGTGGTGTACAGCGCGAACGGCAGCTGCGGGCTGACCAGATGCTCCAGGTGATGGAAGAAGGTGAAGGTGTCGAAGGCCACGTTGAAGAACACCACCTGGCCGTCGGCCTGCAGCAGCTTGTCGAACGGGCTGCCCGGGCCGCAGGGATACAGGCAGTCGCGATGGTCGTCGACGAACCAGCCGGCGCGCGGGCCATGCACCAGCACCGGGTGCGTGGGGTGCACGCTGCGCAGCACGCCGGGACGGCGCCGGAAGAACTCCGACACGAGGCCCATCATCGACGGCGTCTTGCGCACGTCGAACTGCTTGAGCTTCTGCAGGTACTGGAGCGACGACGTGCGATACGGCAGCGACACCATCAGCAGGTGACCGTCGGGACCGAGGGTGTCGATGAAGGCGTCGGTGAGCTGCTCGATCGAGCCGCGAAAGCCGTGGTCGCGGCCGAACGCGCTGTGCAGCATCACGCTGTCTCCGCTGCGCACACCGAGCGCATCCAACGCGGCGCGCAGCTCGGGCTGGTCGTAGGAACGAAACGCCTGCACCCATCGCGCACGCGCGTCGAGCAGCCTGGCCTTGAGCCACATGCGATACGACCGAGGAATCTTGGGAAGCGTCATGGACGAGGAGCAGGACAGCGGCGCAGGCCGGGATGATTGCGGAAAACCCCGACGAAACCTCCGAGTCGGTGCTCACCTTGGCATGGCGGGCCCGCATTTCCCCGTGAACAGGGGGCCCGGGGCCGGTGCACTTTCGCGAAAGGCTGTGGCACATTTTGTGACATGCCAGCAACAAGCCCTTCCGGGGAGCACTCATGAAACTCAAATCCCTTGCCCTTGCGCTTGCCCTGTGTGCGGGCGCACCTGCGATGGCGGCTACCTGCACCAGCAGCTTCTCGCTCGGCACGCTCGGCCCGTCCAGCGGGAGCTTCTTCGGCAACGACTTCAACTCGGCCCAGTCCTTCAACGACTGCTACACCTTCACGCTCAGCCAGGCGCCGACCAGCGCGACCACCACCACGATCGAGTGGGACTGGTCCAGCCGGCTCAACATCGACCTGACGTCGGTGACCCTCTCGGGCGGCAACCTGGTCAGCTACATCAACAACCTGTGGTCGGAGAGCTGGACCTTCACCGGCCTGACGGCGGGTGACTACATGCTGGAGGTCAGCGGCAACGTGACCGACACCCACTCCGGCTACGGCGGCGTCGGCTACATCGGCATGCTCACCACCAGCGGCGTCGTGACGCCGGTGCCGGAGCCGCAGACGCTTGCCATGCTTGCGCTCGGCCTGGGCGCGGTGGTCTGGGGCGGTCGCCGCAAGTCGTCGTAATCGCCGCCCGGGCGCACCGCCGCCCGCCGGTGTCCATGGCGCGACAGCGTGGCGCATCGCGCGTGCGATTCGCCACGGTTTGCCCCGATCGCTGGCTGCATGCGCCGCGTCTGCAGGCTCACGCGCACTCCGCTGCGTGATACTTGCGCTCCGTTCGAATTCCGCGTGCAGCAGCCGCCCGGCACATGGCACGCGCCACGCCTGCCATGTGCCGTCTTCGCAGTACTTCTTCCGAACGCGTGTCGCTTTCGATCCCCCTGTCCCTGATGCTCGTGCTGTCGGGCGCCTTGACGCTCACGGGCTGCAGCCGCGTGGGCGGTGACGCGACGCAGGTGGCCGCCAAGGTGAACGACAGCGAGATCTCGCTGTCGCAGCTGCAACATGTGCTGCAGCGGCAACCGCCGGTGCCTGCGGAGCGGGCCGACGCGGTGGCGCGCCGCGTGCTCGACGGCCTGGTCGACCAGGAGTTGGCCGCCCAGGGCGCACGCAGCCAGGGCCTGGACAAGGACCCGCGCATCGTTCAGGCCATCGAGGCCGCCAAGCGCGACATCCTCGCCAAGGCCTATCACGATGTCGTCACCGAGAAGGCGCAATTGCCTTCGAGCGACGAGGTCGATCGGTACTACGACAGCCAGCCGGCCCTGTTCAGCCAGCGCCGCTTCTATTCGCTGCAGGAGACGCTGGTCCAGGGCACGGCCGAAGAGCTGACCACAGTCAAGCCCCGCGTCGAGGCGGCTCCCGACGCCGCGCGCGCTGCCGAGGCGTTGCGCGATGCGCACCTGCGCGTCAGCAGCCGGCAGGTCAGCGTGTCGCCCGAGGATGTGCCGCTGGTCCTGCTGAGCCGCTTGTCCGCGCTGCGCGACGGGCAGTCGCTGATGCTGCCGCAGCCCGGCGGCGCGCGCGTGCTGACGCTGGTGTCGTCAACGCCCGCTCCGCTGACCCGCGAAGCGGCCAAGCCGGCAATCACGTCCTTCCTCACCAACGAGCGCAAGCGCCAGGCCGCCCAGGCGGCGCTGAAGTCGCTGCGCGAGTCGGCACGCATCGAATACAAGGGCAAGTTCGCCGCGTCCGGTTCGGCCGCGGCCTCGGCCCCGGACGCAGGCGCCTCGGCGTCGGCGCGCTGACGCCTCGACGGACACATCGACGTGGATACCTCGTCCCGCACGCTGCCCGACGGCATCGCGGCGTCCGGCGCGCGCACCGATCGGCTGCTGCTCGGCGCAGTGCTGGCCGCGCTGGCTGTCGCCTACGGGCCGACCTACTGGGACTTCACCGTCGGTCGTGCAGCGGCCGACGCGCAGGGGCACGAGCTGCTCGTGCTGGCGATCGCGGGCTGGTTGTTCTGGCGGCAGCGAGCCACGCTGGTTGCGTTGCCCGACGCGGCACGGGTAGTGCCCGCCGGGCTGCTGCTGGCGTTCGGCGCGCTGCTGTATGTCTTCGGGCGCAGCCACCAGGTGCTGCGCATGGAACTGGTGTCGCAGGTGCTGGTGGTGGCCGCGCTGCTGGTCGGCTGGAAGGGCTGGGCCGCGCTGCGCGCAGCGTGGTTCCCGCTGTTCTTCCTGATGTTCGTGATTCCGCTGCCCTACACCCTGGTGGCAACGCTCACCGGCCCGTTGAAGAGCGGCGTGTCGGCGGTGACCACGCACCTGCTGCATGCGGTCGGCTACCCGATCGGACGCTCGGGCGTGATCATCACCATCGGCCAGTACGAGCTGCTGGTGTCGACGGCCTGCGCCGGCCTGCAGACCATGTTCACCCTCGAGGCGCTGGGCCTCGTGTACGTCAACCTCAAGGGCTATCGGTCGGCGCTTCGCAACACCCTGCTGGCGCTGCTGATCGTGCCCGTCTCCTTCTGCGCCAACGTCGTGCGCGTGGTCGTGCTGGCGCTGGTCACCTATCACCTCGGCGACGACGTGGGTCGGGGCTTCTTCCACGGCTTCGCCGGCCTGGTGCTGTTCATGGCCGCGCTGGTCTTCATCATGGCGGTGGATCGGGCGCTGAGCTGGATCCTGCCCAAGAGGTTCTCGCAATGAGCGGTCTCACGACGCGCCGCAAGGCGATGGTGTTCGTGCTGACGATGGGCGCGAGCGCCGTGCTGGCCGAGGTCGCCCGGCCGCGGCGCCGCGACGAGGCGCGCGCCAGGATCCCGCTGGCGGCGATCTTTCCGCGCGAATTCGACGGCTGGCGCTCCGACGACGCGACGCAGTTCTTCGTGCAGCCGCCCGACGAGCAGGGCAAGCTGTACGGCGTCTATGACCAGCTCCTGCAGCGCACGTACTACAACGCGCAGGGGGAGCGCATCATGCTCTGCGTGGCCTACGGCAGCGAGCAGTCCCCCGCGCTGCAGGTGCACAGGCCGGAGATCTGCTATGCGGCCAGCGGCTTCGAGGTGACCGACACGCATCGCGCGCCGCTGTCTGCCGGTGTGCGCACGCTGACGGCCACTCAACTGCACGCGAGGATGGTGGGCCGCTCCGAGCCGATCACCTACTGGACGGTGCTCGGCGATTCCGTGGTGGCTGACGAGGACGCGTTCCGCTGGCGCCAATGGGCTTCGGCCCTGCGCGGCGAGATCCGCGACGGCATGCTGGTGCGGGTGTCGTCCATCGGTCGCGAGGCGACACCGGGCTATCGGCTTCATGCGCGCTTCGTCGGCGAGCTGGCGCGGGCCGTGCCCGCGGAGCACCGCGATCGCGTGTTCGGCACGCCGGCGGCCTGAGGCGCCGGCGCCGGGCGCTCAGCGGCTGCGCGGCTGGACGCTCCACACGGGCTGGTCGTTGTAGCCGGCGAGCTGTTCGGCCCAGTTCGAGGCCGAGGTGATGCGGCTCCACGCCTGGGCGGCGCCGCTCGCGCCGTGGTCGACCGCATAGGAGATGGCGGGCATCATGTTGCCCCAGTAGCCCACCGGCGAGGTCGGGTAGCCGCTTTCCAGCGGCTCACCCGTGTTGCCCGAGGTGCCCAGCCCCATCGAGCGCGCCACCGCGCCCCACGAGCTGTACCACGGCCCCGTGCCGCTGACGAAGTTCGCCGCGTTGCTCGGCGCCACGTTCATCGTGTACTGCGCCGCATAGCGGTACGAGTACTCGCTGTCGCCGCTGCCGCCCAGGCGCCCCACCACCGCCTTGTACTTCCACGCCAGGAACGCGTCGAGCTTGCTCAGCTGCGCGCTGTCGTACACCTGCAGCTCCTTCAGGTAGCCGAACGCGCCCGTGAAGAAGTCGTCCATCCACGACGCGGCCGACCACGGGTCGCTGCTCGTGTAGTGCTGGTACGGCTCGACAATGCCCAGCGGGTTGTTGGCCGTGGCCACATAGCGGCCGTGGTAGTGGTTGATGTTCTCGTTGACGCTGCCCACGAACTCCGCGTGCAGCGCGTCCTCGTCGGGCGTGATCGCCGCGGCCTGCACCAGCGAGCGCAGCGCCCACGCCGCCCCGCGCGTGGCGTTCGAGCCCGTGGCCGTCTCGATCACCCCCTTGCTGAACTTGCGGATGTTGTCGCTGTTCTTCAGGTAGTTGGCCGTGGCCAGCAGCTGCGCCTCTTCCAGGTAGTAGTTCCAGCCGCTGAGCAGGTACGCCATGTAGCCCATCGACGGATGGTGCGGCGAGTCGTACACGGGCGGCGCCGTGCCCGAGGGCGTGGGCGTGTACGCGCCCGTGCTCGACGAGCCGATGCCCACCACCCCCGAGCCGTCGCTCATCACCAGGTTCGGATGGCTGCTGAAGCGCAGCGGCCGGTTCGTCGTCTCGTCGCGGTAGTGAATCCCGTAGCGCCCGGCCGCATAGCCGTTGATCAGCACCGCGCGCAGCGCCCGCGGATCGCCCCCGCTGGTCAGGTACGCCACGTCCCACTCCGGCAGCAGCCCGATCGCCGGGTCGTAGCCCGTGGCGCCCATGTCGCTCTGGAAGTTCGACTGCGCCAGCGGCGTGTAGCTCGTCACCAGGCGCGAGAACAGCGTGCTGCTCGCACTCGTGTTGCCCCGGTAGTTCGGCACCATGCGCGTGCCCACCAGGTACGCCGTGTTATGCCGCGGCGTCACCTGCGGATCGGCCCCACCGTGCCAGTGTGTCAGCGTCGTGCCGCTGGCCAGCACCGCGCGCTGGTGGTTCAGCAGGCTCAGCCCCTGGCTGAAGCGCTGCGTGCCCCCCAGCGTGAACGTGGCCGTGCCGCTCTTGGCCGTCGGCGCGCTGACCTTCAGGTAGCCGTTCTCGATCCACGGCATCACCTCCACGCGCCCGCCCTTGTACGCGCGCACCTCCAGCCATGCCACCAGGTGCGCATCCCCGCCGATGGCCTTGCGGTACGTGAACGCCGACATCTCCGGGCCGCTGACCACCGTCTGCGCCGGCGTGTCCCAGTCGCCCGCGCTCCAGCCCGCCGTGCCGAACGAGCCAAACTGCACGCTCGCCGTCACCCCCGTGGCCTTCAGGTCCGCCGTGCTCACCGCCGCCGTGGCCGCCGGAGCGCTCGCCACGCTCAGCCCGATCGTCTTCCACGTGTTGGCCGTCAGGTCCGTGTGCCCCGACAAAATCGCAAACTTCGCGCTCCCGTCCGGCCACCGGTTCTTCACCACGAACTGCATCGTGCCCGCGCTCGCGCTCAGCACCGACCCGTTCGGCACCTGACCCTGCTTCAGCGCCTGGCCCACCGTGTACGGCAGAGCCGTGCCACCTGCCGCGCTGACCAGGTCGATCTGCAGGTTTTGGGACGGTGCGGGAGCCGGTGCAGGCGTGGGCGCCGGACTGGGCGAAGGGCTGGGCGAAGGGCTGGGCGAAGGGCTTGGTGAAGGACTCGGCGCGGGAGTCGGCGCGGGCGGCGTACCGCTGGAGTCGGGGGCGGCGTCGGATGCGCCGCCTCCGCCGCAGGCACTCAGAACGGCCACGGCCAGGGCGATGAAGCGGGCCGAAGGGCGCGAGGAGCGGGTGCCTTGCGGCGTGGGCGTGGGAAACGGTGTCATGTCGTGGAGTCTCGGAGGTACCGGTCGCACGGCTCGCCCCGCCGTCGCCGGAGCGCGTGCCTTACTTCAGTTTGAAGACCCACGCGTTCTGGTCGATGTGATTGATCAGCACGAACACGCCGTACTGCGGCACGTAGCCCCAGCGGCCGTAGGTGCCCCACTCGGACGCCGACGCCGTCGGGCCCGTGTTGGTGGCGACTTGCGTCCAGGCACCGGTGTCCATGTCGAGGGCGTAGACGTTGCCGCCGCCGTGCCACGCGACGATGCGATCGGCCACCGGGTCGTAGGCGATCCCCGGCGAGTTGCGCGAGGTGACGAAGCCCGGCGCGTTGGTCGTCGTCATCTTCGTCATCTGGTTGGTCGTGAGGTCGATGACCTGCACGCCGTCGCCGATCATCACGAACTTGCGGCGCTTGGTGTCGATGGCCGCCGTCACGTGATAGTCGACGTACATCTCGGCGCTGTTCAGCTTGGTGTACTTGTTGGTCTCCAGCGAGTAGCTGTGGAAGGAGAACTGGTCCTTCACGTAGACCAGCTTGGTCACGGAGTCGTACACGGCCATGGCGCCGTGGCTCACGACGGGCGACGACGTGACCTTGAGCGCCCAGCGGCGTCCCGCCAGATCGAGGGCCCAGGTGGCCGGATCCAGATAGCCGCAAGGCGTCATGGATCCGCCCACGCTGAATATCTTGTCGGCATGCGCGATGTAGGCCAGGCCATGGTAGGTGTGGCGGGACACCGGCGTGCCGTCGGGCAGCGCGGAGGCGCAGTTGGACTGCGAGGTCAGCGGGCTCGGATCGACGATCCGCTGGATGGACAAGGTCGGCAGGTCCAGCGCGTAGACCTCGTTGCCCCAATAGTTGGCATGCCCGCCACCCCACACCACGAGGCGATTGCGGGCGGTGTCGACCGCACCGCCGCCCCAGGCGGTCACCACGTCTTCCGGATTGCCTTGCGGCAGCGGGTTGGGAAGCACGGAGCGGATCTTGGTGTTGGGCAGCTCCATCCACTGCCCGGCCTGCATGCTGCTGATGGAAGTGGGGGCCGGGGACGGCGCCGGAATCGGCGTTGGTGCGGGCGTGGGTGAGGGAGACGGCGCCGGGGCAGGCGCGGGGGCGGGCGCACCGCCGACTGCATCGCCGGTCGCTTCTGACGAACTGCCACCGCCGCAAGCGCCCAGAGACGCCACAGCCAGCATGGCCGCCCACAAATGGTTCCTGTTCATACGAATTTCCCTGCCCCAACGTGCTCGTTTGCTTCTTGCGGTGGCAGCACAACCGGCCACCGTGAAGGCGTTTACGGCAATCATCCGCCCACGCTTCCCGCCTTTTGTAACGCGGATCCGGAAATGGTCCGGAATGCTTACAGGCGGTTGCATAGGAATGCCGGGCAAAGTGAAAATTTTACGTATTCGCGGTGACTTACGCGCTCAGACCAGCACCTCCAGCGCTGCCGGGTGACTGAGGAACTGCATCGGGCTCGCCGATCGTCCGTAGGCGCCGGACTGGAAGACCACGATCAGGTCGCCCGGTTGCGCGGCCGCCAACTCCATGCGGTCGGCCAGCAGATCGAGCGGCGTGCACAAGGGCCCGACGACCGAGGCGACTTCGCGCGGCGCATCGTGCCCCCGCGTGCCGACCTGGACCGGATAGTTCTTGCGGATGACCTGTCCGAAGTTGCCGGAGGCGGCCAGGTGATGATGAAGTCCGCCGTCGGTGACCAGGAACACCTCACCGCGCGACACCTTGCGATCGATCACGCGCGCCACGTAGACCCCGGCCTCGCCCACGAGGAAGCGTCCCAGCTCGATCACGAGTTCGGCCCCGGGCAGGCGCACACCCGCCGACTCGACGATGCCGTGCAGGTGCGAACCGATTGCCGGCAGGTCGAGGGGTCGCTCACCCGGGAAGTAGGGAATGCCGAAGCCGCCGCCCAAATTGACGGTGGTCACCTGCGACGGCGCGTGAGCGGCGAGACGAACCGCGAGATCGAGCCCTTTGGTCTGCGCCTCGCAGATGGCCTCGGCGCGCAGGTTCTGCGACCCCGAGAAGATGTGAAACCCTTCGAAGCCCAGCCCGGCGCCACCGATCTCGGCCAGCACCTCGGGGACCTGCTCGGCGTCGATGCCGAACTGCTTCGGGCCTCCACCCATCTTCATGCCGGAGGACTTCAGCTCGTAGTCGGGGTTGACGCGCACCGCCACACGCGCCGGGCATCCCAGGCGCGAGGCGATGTCGGCCAGCAGCCGCACCTCGCGCACGGATTCGATGTTGATCAGGATGCCCGCGGCCACCGCCTGGGCCAGCTCGACTTCCGACTTGCCGGGCCCGGCGAAGCTGATCTCTCGCGGGTCCATGCCCGCATCGAGCGCCACGCGCAGCTCGGCGCCCGAGGCGACGTCGAGCCCGTCGACCAGGCCTGCCATGGTGCACACCACGGCCGGCATGGGGTTGGCCTTCATCGCGTAGTGCAGGCTGATCGCGGATGGAAGCACCGCACGCAGCTCCTCGACGCGCTGCTTCAGCAGCGCGCGGTCATACGCATAGAACGGCGTGGCACCGACCCGTGCGGCCAGCCGCGACAGCGGCATGCCGCCGACGGTGAGCTCGCCGTTGCGCACCGGAAAGCGGTCCGACGACGGATGGCGAGTGGTCATCTTGGGACCTCGGCAGCGGCGCGGAAGTCGGTCGACAGCAGCTTGCGGTCGATCTTGCCGTTGGCGTTGCGCGGCAGCGGGCCTTCGCGCACGTCGATGGTGGCGGGCACCATGTACGCCGGCATGCGCTCGCGGCACAGCGCCTGAAGGCGCTTCAGGTCGAAGGTGTGCGCATCCCCGGCGACGACGACCACGACCACCGCCTCGCCCAGCGTTGCATGCGGCACACCGAAGGCCGCGCATTCGGCGACCAGCTGCGTGCCATACAGCACCTCCTCGACTTCGTTCGGGCTGATGCGGTAGCCCGACGACTTGATCATCTCGTCGCGACGGCCGATGAAGTACAGGAAGCCTTCTTCATCGCGACGCACGGTGTCGCCGGAGAACACCGCGATCTCCGGCAGCACCAGGCCGGACTCGCGACCCGGCAGCGGACGGAAGCGCTCGGCCGTCTTCTCCGGGTCGTTCCAGTAGCCCTGCGCGACGAGCGCGCCCCGCTGCACCAGCTCGCCGGGCTCGTCGGCGTCGCAGGGTGTTCCGTCCGGCCGCAGCACCAGGATCTCGCTGTTCGGTATGGCCTTGCCGATCGAATCGGGCCGCCGATCCACTTCCTCGGGCGGCAGGTATGTGGCACGGAAGGCTTCCGTCAGGCCGTACATCAGGTAAGGCTTGGCCTTCGGCAGCAAGGCGCGCAGGCGGGTGAGCGTCTCCAGCGGCATGCGGCCGCCGGTGTTGGCGAAATAGCGCAGGTGCTCGCCGGCCCCATCGGGCCAGGCGACCTGGGTGAGCTGGATCCACAGCGGCGGCACCGCGGTCATGCCCGTCACGCGGTGCGCGGCGACGGCCTGCACGACGTCCTTGGGCAGCAGGTAGTTCAGCAGGACGACGCCAGCGCCGGCATGGAAAGCGGTGGTGAGCTGGCTGAAGCCCGCGTCGAACGACAGCGGCAAGGCGGCCAGCAGGACGTCGTCGCTGCGGTTGTCGAGGTAGGACGCGACGCTTTTCGCGCCGGCCACCATGTTCCGATGGGAGAGCACGACGCCCTTGGGCTTGCCCGTGCTGCCGGAGGTGTAGAGGATGCCCAGCATGTCGGTGTCGATCACGCGGTGGGCGGGACGCGGCGGCGCGTCGAGAGCGGCAGCCCAGGAATGAACCGCCACCGCTTCCGGCGCGGTGGCCGGCAAGGTCGTGCCGACGACGATCAGGTGCGCGAGCTCGGGGCAGCCGGCCAGCGCCGATGTCAGCGCGGGCACTCGCTCGGTGGAGGTGACCAGCGCGCGCACGCCGCAGTCGCGCAGGATGTACGCGACCTGGTCCGGCTTGAGCAACGGGTTGATCGGCACGAACACCGCGCCGTGCGCCGCCGTGCCGAACGAGGCGACGACGGTCTGCGGACGCTTGTCGAGGAAGACAGCCACCCGCTCGCCGCGGCCGATGCCCAGCGCCCCAAGCGCCGATGCGAAGCGCTCGATCTCCCCGGTCAGCTCGCCATAGCTGATGGTGGTCGTGTCGTGGTACAGCGCGACCGCTTCGGGATGGCGTCGTGCGGCAAGCAGAGGCAGGTGATGCAGGAGAGTGGCGTCTTGCCCCATGCGGCTATCCGTGGTGAGTGGCGGGCGCGGCCGGCCCGTGCTGCGGTGCAGAGTGAACGGGGGATGCTACAGCCTCGTGCCGTGCCGGGGCACCGCCTGCTCTGGGGATTGATGCGCCAGGCCGCACGTCGACATGGGGCGCGCGGCACCTGACGTGACATCCGTCACGCGACGCGAGGTCGCTAGCTGGTCTTCGCCGGGGCCGCCGCCAGCGATGCGTTCGCTTCGGGACGGTCGTAGTCGAAATAGCGCTTCAGCGCGAGGATGCGTTTCTCGAACAGGTACCAGCTGGCGACCGACAGGCCCCACGACAGCGCGAACGCCGTCATCAGGAACACGATGAACATGCCGTTGTAGCCGAGCGTCGGCTCGAAGCGCTTGAGGGCGCGCATGCTCAGCGGGAACAGCAGCCCGGCGACCGGCACATGCACCAGGTAGAGGGCATAGCTGTACTTGCCGCAGCTGGCCATGAAGCGATTCGTGAACAGCCGGCTCAGCCAGCTCGAACGCTCGCTGCGCAGCACCTGCACCAATAGCGCGCCTGAGAGGATCGCGATGCAGGTGTAGCCGTAGGTCGCCATCTGACGGCTCCAGAAGAAGAAGTCGCGGTCGGCCAGGCGAATCGCGACCAGGGCGAGGGCCGCCAGCGCGGCGGCCACGGGCACCATGCGCACCAGGCGGGCGGACAGCTGCGGCGAGCGCGCGCAGATGGCGAGGCACGAGCCGACGGCGAGGCCGTCGAGGTGGGTGAACGTCATCGTGTAGAGCGTTCCGGTGCTGACCCCCATGTGGACCAGCACGATGCGCGAGATCAGCGACAGGCCCAGCAGCGCGAGGCTGGTGCGCAGCAGGCCGCGCTCGGACAGCGCGTAGACGACCAGCGGCCACACCAGGTAGAACTGCTCCTCCACCGCCAGCGACCAGAAGTAGCCGCCCGAGGTCTTGCCGAAGCCGCCCTCGGAGGCGAACAGCCAGTTGGCCGCGTACAGCCAGAACCAGCCCTGCTTGTCCTGCATGCCCTGCAGCTCCGCGGGCGGCGACGGCATGATCATCGGAATGATGACGATGAGCGCGAGCAGGTTGAGGTAGTAGAGCGGCCAGATGCGCAGGAAGCGCCTGCCGAGGAAGTTGCGCAGGTAGTGCGGCTGGGCGCGCGTCTCGAGCAGGATGCCGGTGATGAGGAAGCCCGACAGCACGAAGAAGAGGTCCACGCCCATCCAGCCCATCTGCGCCATCTGCAGCAGCACGCCCGAGTCCTGGCCGTGGAAGCTGCGGTGCGGCAGGAACAGGTGATAGAAGACGACCAGCAGAATGGCCAGCCCGCGCAGGCCGTCCAATGGGACGTAGTGGGCCTTCGTCATGCTCGTGACGAGGGCGCCGTTCGAGACGGGCTTCATGTGGGCTCCAGCATCGTTCGTCGTGGGACGTACCCCGGCGTGTCCTGCGCCCGGGCCGCCGTTGCGGCACGACGGCCCCGCGTCCCGAGGCGACACGAGTCGGTGCGGATGCTAGCCCTTCGGCCGGGTAACCGGCACCGCTTGCTCTGGGGGGTGCCGCGGCGTGCCGGCCACTTCATCGAGCAGGCGGGCCAGCTCGGCCGCCCGCGCCTGGCGGGAAGCGCGCTGCACGCTGTCGGCCGACGCCACCCAGGCGGCGCGCCGCTGCGCCGCACCCACGAAGCGACCGAGCAGCTCGGCAATCGCCGGCGCGGAGTCGAGCGGCGCCAGGTCCGCAATGCCCGCGTCGCGCACGACCTGGGCGGTGTCGCCGACCGGGTCGGTGAGCGCGAGGATGGGTCGCTGCGCGCGCAGGTATTCGTAGAGCTTGGCCGGAATCTGCGCGTTGCAGTTGGACGCCTGCATGACCAGCAGGGCGTCCGCGCGCAGCATCTCGCCCAGCGCCTGGCTGTACGGCACCGGCGGCAGCAGCTCGATCAGGTCGCTCACGCCGGCGCGGTCCGCGAGCTCGCGGATCAGCGCATCGTGCTCGCTGGCACGAAAGCGGAGGCAGAAGGTGGACGCACTGACCGTGCCCTCCGCCTTCAGCAAGGCCAGCGCCTGCACCAGCTGGGTGGGATCGCGCTCGGAGGGATACACGATGCCGCTGTGCAGCACCGTGAGACGGCCCGGCAGCAGCGGGCCGCTGTCGCCCGGCTGCGCCTGGGCGGCCGCAAAGGTCGGCTCGTCGTAGCCGTTCTCGATGATGACGAAGCGCTCCGGCGGCACCTCGCGATAGCGGTCGCGATAGGTCGCCGCCGCGCCCGGCGTGGTGAACACCGACCGGGCCGCCTGCGCCACGGTGCGCTCCTCGATCGCCTTGAACGCGCGCCAGGTGGCCGGGTCCTCGGGATAGCCGTCCTGGGCCATCGGATCGCGAAAGTCGGCCACCCACGGCGTGCCGGTGCGCCGGTGCAGGTTGGCGGCGATCTGGTGCGCCGTGGGGATGGGAAAGGTCGACCAGAGGACATCGAAGCGCTGCTCGCGCATCAGCTTGTGGCCTTCCCACACGCCCCCCAGACGCCACGGCCACCAGCGGTCAGGACGCGCGATGAAGCCCGGATAGCGTCCGCCCACCGACAGCGTCCGCACCGCATCGAAGCCGAAGGCGCGCACCACGGGCACGGATTCGGGAATGTCGCGCAGCAGCTCGGGGCTGGTGCGGTCGTAGGCCCGCGGCTGTACCGACAGCACGGTCGGCTGCCACCCGAGGCTGGGCAGGAACTGCGCGAAGCGCAAGGTGCGCTGGATGCCGCTGGACTTGGCGACCGGCGGAAAGTGGAACGCGACCATCAGGACGCGCTTCACGTCGGCGCCCCGGCCGGCTTGGCCTCGCCCCGCCACTTCTTGACGGCCGACTTGGTGCGCGCCCAGGCGGCCAGAACGAAGCCCGCCGCGGTCGAGGCGTTGAAGGCCTCGATGCCGCGGATGTGGCGAACCGCCGTCATCCAGTCCTTCTTGTAGGCATCGCTGCCCACGCCGTAGTCGATCTCCTCCACGCGGTCTTCGTCGATCGCCACGCGGAACAGCTCGCGCGAAAGGATGGAGCCCACGCCCAGCGGGCCGAACTTCTCGTCGTAGGCGAGCTTGTAGATGATGGTCCTGCGACCGGCGGTGATCCACAGCTGCGCGGCCGCCGCCTGGCCGTCGACATACAGCGCGCCCAGCCGAAGAATGCCGAGCGCCGCGCAGCGCGCGGCCAGTGTGGGAATGAAGTCCGGAAACGGCTCGGGCTGCTTCCAGCTGCTCTCGTACACCGCGATGAAGTCGCGCACCACCGCGGCCGCCTCGGCCGGGTCGCTGCGCGCGATGCGGATCTCGGTGCGATGCGTCTTTTCGAGCTTCTTCTGCTTTCGCGTGACGGTGTTGCGCAGCTGCGAGGGCCGCTGCGCGAAGTAGTCCTCGAAGGTCTGCCCGGCGACGTTGGCGTACCAGTTCTCGTACTGGAAGAAGCGCTCGGTGCGAAATCCGCTGGCCTCGAGGCCTTCGACGAGCCAGCCCGACTCGGGCGCCTCGTCGATCAGCGTGCTCAGGCGCAGTGCCTTCCACGCCGGGCGCTCCGCTGCGATGTGCTGCACCAGCTCGCGCAGCGCCGCGGGGTCGCGCTCGCCTTGTGCGAATCCCGGCAGGTAGCTCAGCGAGTAGAAGTTCGTCAGGCTCACCAAGGTGCGCGCCGAGTCGGTCGTGACGCCGCAGTACAGCGAGCAGCGCACGCCGCCGTCGGCCGCCAGTGCCACATAGATGCGCGGCGCGTGGGTGGCTTTCAGGCTGGTCTCGAAGAGCAGCTCGAACCAGTCGAGCGAGCGGAAGAAGTCGGCCTCGTGCGGATGCGAGAGCTGGCTTCGGACGTCGTGCGGAATGTCCGCGAACGCCGTGTAGGTGCGAATCATCATGTGGGTCTGGACGCCCTGTGCGTCGCATCGGCGGACGGGAATACGCGATACTTCACCGAGGCAGGATCGGATCGCAAACGCACGGTCCGCACGGCCCCGCGCCGCGCGCGAGGCCGCCGAGTGTACTTGCCGCGAAAGGAGTCACCATGACCGCTGCTGCCCGTCTGTTGCGCACCCCGAGTTTTCGCGCATGGGCACCGGCCCTGCTGCTGGCCGCCTGCTGGAACGCGTCGGCCCAGGACGTTCCCGGATACCCGGCCAGCATCGACGCCTACGACCCGCGCGAGGTCGCCATGCTGCCGCCGTACTGCAAGTACACGCAGATCTTTCGCGAGAAGGTGCCCGGCGGCTCCGACCCCGAACAGGGCCAGCGCTGGAAGGCCGTGCTCGGGCCGACGTTCGAGGCGATGCATCACTATTGCTGGGGCTTGATGAAGACCAACCGCGGCGTGCTGCTGGCGCGCAATGAGGCGGTTCGCATGGCGTATCTCAACTATTCGATCGAGGAATTCGACTGGGTGATCCAGCGCGCGCCGGAAGACTTCGTGCTGCTGCCCGAGGTGCTGTCGAAGAAGGGCGAAAACCTGATCCGGCTGGGACGCGGACCGCTGGGCATCTTCTCGCTCGAGCGCGCCGTTCAGCTGAAGCCGGACTACTGGCCGCCGTATGCGCACATGAGCGACTACTACCGGAAGACCGGAGACACCGCCAAGGCACGCGAGGTGCTGGAACAGGGGCTGTCGTTCTCACCCGATGCCCCCGCGCTCAAGCGACGCCTGGCCGAGCTCGACACCGGCAAGGCGCGCGCCAAGACCTCGCCCTAGTCTCCTGGCCCGCACGCTCATCGTTTCAAGCCGCCGGCACCTTCGGCCACCACCGGCGCAGCCGCACCCGGACGCGCCAGTGCGCTGACGCGCTGCGCATTGCGTGTCCAGGTGAGGCCGAGGCGGGCGATGGTGGCGCCGGCGCCCGCCGCCACCCGTTCACGCAGGGCACGGTCGGTGCACAGCCGGGTCAACGCCTGCTCCAGCGCCTGCGGCTCGTCGTTGCCGAACAGCACCGCGTTCTCGCCGTCGGTCAGCACTTCCTCGATGTTGGGCAGGCGCGGCGCGACGATCGCCTTGCTCAGGGCAAGGTATTCGAACAGCTTGAGCGGAGAGGCATAGGGAACGACGGCCGGCTGCAGGGCGATGTCGAAGGCGACGACATGCTCGGGCACGCGCTCGCGCGGGATCACGCCGGTGAAGCGCACGCGCTCGCGCAGGTTCAGCCGCTCCGCCAGGACCTCGAGCTCGGCCCGCGCCGGCCCGTCGCCCACGATCAGCAGGCGCGCGGTGGCGGGCGCTGCGGGCGAGGCCATCCAATGCAGCACCCGATCGACGCCATGCCATTCGCGCACGAATCCGGTGAAGCCGAGCACCAGCGCGCCGGGCCACCCGAGCGCCTGCTTGGCGGCCTCGGGCGTCGGCACGCGGGAGAAGTGCGCCTCGTTGATGCCGTTGGGGATGACCACGATGCGCTGTTGCGGAACGCCGCGCGCCGCGACATCCTGTGCGAGCACCCGGGTGACCGGCAGCACGTGGTCCGCGCCCCGCCAGACCACGCCTTCGGCCCAGCGCGCCAGGCGCGGCAGCCCGAGCCCGCCGAACTTTCCGCGCTCATGCGCCAGCGGCGCGTTCACTTCGAGCAGCAGCGGCAGGCCGGTGCGGCGCTTGAGCATCAGGCCGGCCAGCAGGTAGAGGTTGTAGCGCTCGTAGATCACGTCGGGCTTGAACTCGCGCGCCGCCCGCGCCAGCCGCGCATACGCGACGGCGGAGTAGGCCAGCTCGAGCAGCTCGTAGATCGCCTTCGGCAGCGAGGCGCGCAGCCGCTGCACCCAGCCGACCTCCGCGCCCATTTCCTGCCCGTCCGACGGCGTCGGTGCGACCACGCGGACCTCGTGCCCGAGGGCGCGCAGCGAGCCGATCAGCTCTTCGATGTGCACCGCCTGGCCGTCCTTGGACGCCGTGCGGTGGTGGTAAAGAATCTTCATGGGAAGTGGGCGAAGAAGGGGCGGCGCGACGGGCGCACCGGAGTCATGCGGCGCGGCGCTGCTGGGCGAGGCCGGCGCGGTCGCCGTCCGGCTCCAGCACCATCCAGAAGCCCATCCATGACAGCTCCTCGGCCGACACGCCGCGCAGCGGCGCGGCCAGGTGCGGCTCGATCAGCGCGACCTTTTCCGCCGGCAGGCGCGTGGTCGGCTCCAGCTTGCGGATGCGCATGCCGGCGTGCTCGAACAGCTCGCGATAGCGGTTCAG